>NZ_JBPJZT010000003.1:0-634778 GCF_051216375.1 Variovorax glacialis
TGGCTGCGTGCGGAGGTGCGGGCGTACATCCACCGTAAGCCGGCGAAACTCGCACGAATCCCGCACATCGGGCTGCGAGCCGCATGAATGCTAGAAACTGCTTCCGTGGTGGGGCACGAGGAGCAGGTCGGCCCGCAGGTCGGGCGTGCGCGACACCAGCGCGGCTTCCTGAAGGCGCTCGATGTCGCCGGCCAGGATGGCTGTCGCGCGGCCGTTGGCGATGCGGAGCACGCACGAGACGGCGTTGGGCTTGGTGAAGGTCCGGTAGTCGGACCCGAACGGATGCAGGACTTCGAAGTCCACGCCATCCCAGGTCCAGCGCTGCCCCGCCTCGCAGCGCCTGGCCGGGCGAAGCGCCTGCAGCGGATGCCCGGGCTCGATGTAGCTCAACAGTTCCGCCTGCGGCTGCGCGCCGAGTACCGCGCCCGCCCCGCCGGTGTGGTCGCTGTCGCGGTGGCTCAGCACGAGGGTGTCGAGCCGCTCGCCGAAAGCCCGCAGCAGCGGCACGATGACCCGATCGCCGGCATCGCTTTCCAGGCTGTAGCGGGGCCCGGCGTCATAGAGCAGGCTGTGCCCGGCGGTGCGCACCAGGACGGCGTTGCCCTGCCCGATATCGGCTGCCAGAAGCTCGAACTCGCCCGTGGGCGGTCGCGGCGTCTGCCAGAGCAGCACCGGAAGGAGCAGCGGCAGGCCGAGCAGGCGCATCGACCACGGCAGGCGCATGGCCAGCAGAATGCCGCCCGCCACGCCGGCCGCGGCCATCCAGAGTGGGGGCGCGGGCATCGTCAAGGTAGCGAATGGCAGGCTCGCGAGCCACTGCAGCCCCCATGACAGAACCTGCACGGCCCAGGCGGCAGCATCCCAAAGCGGTGGCAGCAGGACACCGAGCATCGCGAGCGGCGTGACGACCAGCGTGACCCAGGGAATCGCCACCCCGTTCGCCAGCAGGCCGACAACCGAGACTTGCTGGAAGAGCAGCAAGGTCAGCGGCGTCAGCGCCAGCGTGACGACCCATTGCTCGCGCCAGACGCGGGCCAGCCGGCTTCCGATGCCGGGACGATCGCCCGGGGGCGATTCGGCATTAGCCGCGAAGAGCACCCCCACCGCCACGAAGCTCAACCAGAAACCCGGCTGCGTCAACGCCCACGGATCGAGCGCCACCACGACCGCGCAGGCACAAAGCCAGACGAAGGGCCAGGGCCAGCGACGCCCCGTCAGGCGCAGCAGGCCGACGGCCGCGAGCATCCAGACCGTGCGCTGGGAAGGCACACCCCAGCCGCTGAAGATGGCGTACAGCGCCGCCAGCAGCACGCCGCCGACCAGCCCCGCATGCTGTGCCGGCCAGCGCAGCATCAGACGGCCGCTGCGCCGCCACAGGGCATCCACCACCAGCGCGGCCAGCCAGGCGAACATCGTGATGTGGAGACCGGAGATCGCCATCAGGTGGGCGACGCCGGTCGCGCGGAAGACGTTCCAGTCGGCACGATCGATCGCGCCCTGGTCGCCGGTGACCAGCGCGGCGATGACGCCCGACAGGCGCGGGTCGGCCACCCGTTCTACGATCGCATCGCGCACGGACTCCCGCATGCGCTCGACCGGGTGGTGCCAGGTCACGGCGAGGCGTTCGGGGCGCGGATCACGGGGGCCGGTCCGCACATAGCCGGTGGCATGAACGCCCTGCTCCCACAGGCGCAGTTCGTGGTCGAAGCCATGCGGATTGAGGTTGCCGTGCGGCGCCTTGAGCCGAACCGTGAGTTGCCAGCGCTCGCCCGCGTGCACAGGGCCGGGCGCTTCGCCTGCGTCGCCTCCGCCCCACAGGCCGGACCCTTCGGCATACCAGGCCAGCGACAGAACCCCGGGCACACCCGGAAGCTCGGCGGATTCGACGTCCAAGGTGAAGCGGACCGAGCCCTCGCCAGGCTGGGGCATCTGCGCGACGACGCCGACCACCCGCACGTCCCGCCCTTCGAGCGCCGCCGGCAACGCGCCATCGGCGTAGCCCACGGCACGCCAGCCCGCCAACCCGGCGCCGCCCAAGGCGCCAAGAAGCAACGCCATCGGCAAGGCGCGTCGGACCCGGCTTCCAAACGAGTGCAAGGCCAGCCAGCCAGCCAGCGCACCCGCCATGAGCCCTGCATAACCCGTCCAGGCCCAGAGCGCCGGTTGC
Organism: Variovorax glacialis; assembly: GCF_051216375.1. NCBI lineage: Bacteria > Pseudomonadati > Pseudomonadota > Betaproteobacteria > Burkholderiales > Comamonadaceae > Variovorax > Variovorax glacialis. The sequence goes on from NZ_JBPJZT010000003.1 coordinate 2,168, forward strand.
TGCAATTGCAGCGCGGCGCCCAGCACCGAACCCGCCATGGCGGCGAAAACGACCAGGCCGGGCGATTCCCTGCCCGGCCTCACGAGAACTCCCGACCTCATGCTGCAACCTCTCCCTTAACACGGCTCTGTGGCGCGCTAATTGCTTTCCATGTCGGCTAGTATGCGTCTCACCCGAGGCACGCTCGACGCACTGAAAAATAATGTCCATTCACGCCGCGCTCCACCACGTCACTCACTACAAGTACGACCGTCCGGTGCAACTTGGGCCTCAGGTGATCCGCCTGCGTCCTGCGCCGCATTGCCGAAGTAACGTGATCTCCTATTCGCTGCGCGTCGAGCCCGAGCAGCACTTCATCAACTGGCAGCAGGATCCGTTCGCGAACTACCTGGCGCGGCTGGTCTTTCCCGAGAAGACGCGGGAATTCAAGGTCACGGTCGACCTCGTGGTCGAGATGGCGGTCTACAACCCCTTCGACTTCTTCCTGGAGCCGCAGGCCGAGAACTTCCCCTTCAAGTACACCGAGTCGCAGGCGACCGAACTCGCGCCCTACCTCGTCGTCGAGGAAGCCACACCGCTGGTCAAGGCCTACCTGGAGAAGATCGACCGCAAGGAACAGCGCACCATCGATTTCCTGGTCGGCATCAACCAGCAGGTGCAGAAGGACGTCAACTACCTGATCCGCATGGAGCCCGGCGTGCAGACGCCGGAAGAGACGCTCACCAACGGCTCCGGCTCGTGCCGCGACTCGGGCTGGCTGCTCGTGCAGCTGCTGCGCCATTGCGGGCTGGCGGCGCGCTTCGTGTCGGGCTACCTGATCCAGTTGACGCCCGACGTGAAGGCGCTCGACGGCCCCAGCGGCACCACCGTCGATTTCACCGACCTGCACGCCTGGTGCGAGGTCTTCCTGCCCGGCGCGGGCTGGATCGGTCTCGACGCCACCTCCGGCCTGCTGGCCGGCGAAGGCCACATCCCGCTGGCCTGCACGCCGACGCCATCGAGCGCCGCGCCGATCGAAGGCGTGGTGGACGATGCCGAAGTCGAGTTCGGCCATGAAATGAAGGTCACGCGCATCCACGAATCGCCGCGCGTGACCAAGCCCTACACCGAGGAGCAATGGGCCGAGGTGCTGGCATTGGGCGACGCGGTCGACAAGCGCCTGAAGGCTGGCGACGTGCGCCTCACCATGGGCGGCGAGCCGACCTACGTGGCCACCAGCGACCGCGATGCGGCCGAATGGAACACCGATGCGCTCGGCCCGACCAAGCGCGGCTACGCGACCGAACTCGTGCACAAGCTGCGCGCCGAATACGGCCAGGGCGGCTTCCTGCACTTCGGGCAGGGCAAGTGGTACCCGGGCGAGCAGTTGCCGCGCTGGGCCTTGTCGATCTTCTGGCGCGCCGACGGCGAGACGCTCTGGCACAACCCGGAGCTCTTCGCGGACGAGCGCCACCCCACGCACTACACGAGCGAGGACGCGCGCCGCTTCACCACCGTGCTCGCGCACCGCCTCGGTCTGACCGAGCGCTACATCCAGCCGGGCTACGAAGACGTCTACTACTACCTCTGGCGCGAACGCCGGTTGCCCGTCAACGTCGATCCTTTCGAGTCGAAGCTCGACGACGAGATGGAACGTGTGCGCCTGCGCCGCGTGTTCACTCAGAAGCTCGACGCGGTGATCGGCTACATGCTGCCGATCGAGGCATCCAATGCCGATTCCGATGCGCCGGCGCTGGCGGGTCCGGGCTGGAAGACCGGGCCGTGGTTCCTGCGCGACGACCGCATGTACCTGATCCCGGGCGACTCGCCGATGGGCTATCGCCTGCCACTCGACTCGCAGCCGTGGGCCAGCAAGGGCGACTACCCCTACCTCGTCGAGCGCGACCCGACCGCGCCACGCGGTGCCTTGCCGACCGGCGCGGACTTCCGTGCCCGCTACGCAGGCCCGCCGGCCGGGCCGAACGCGGACCGCAGCGCGGTGCCCTACGCCTTCGGCACGCCGCCGGTGACGGCCGCGGCGCTGCGCCTGCAGACGCCCGGCGGAGAGACCGGTGACGGAAAGGAATCCTCATCGGACCCGACGACGCCACGGATGCCGCGTCGCGGCGAGTCGGCCTACTGGGTCACGCGCACCGCGCTGTGCGTCGAAGTGCGCGACCCGCGCCGCGCCAACGGTCCTTCAGCCGAGAAGCTCGGCAGCGCCTCGGGCGTGCTGTACGTCTTCATGCCGCCGCTCGCAAGGCTGGAGGACTATCTCGACCTCGTCGCCGCCGTCGAAGCCACGGCCGAACAACTCGGCGTGAAGATCGTGATGGAAGGCTACCCGCCGCCGCGCGACCCGCGCCTCAAGATGCTGCAGGTCACGCCGGACCCGGGCGTGATCGAGGTGAACATCCACCCGGCGCACAACTGGCGCGAACTGGTCGACCACACCGAGTTCCTCTACAACGCCGCGTTCGAGACGCGCCTCTCGGCAGAAAAGTTCATGACCGACGGCCGCCACACCGGCACCGGCGGCGGCAACCACTTCGTGATGGGCGGCGCCGTGCCGACCGACAGCCCCTTCCTGCGCCGGCCCGAGCTGCTCGCGAGCCTGCTGCTGTACTGGCACAACCATCCGTCGCTCAGCTATTTGTTCTCGGGCATGTTCATCGGCCCGACCAGCCAAGCGCCGCGGGTCGACGAAGCCCGCAACGATCAGGTCTACGAGTTGGAGATCGCGCTCAAGGAGATTGCCCGCAACCGCGAGATCTACGGCCAGAACATGCCGGCCTGGCTGGTGGACCGCACGCTGCGCAACATCCTGGTCGATGTCACCGGCAACACGCACCGCAGCGAGTTCTGCATCGACAAGCTCTACTCGCCCGACTCCAGCACCGGCCGGCTGGGCCTGTTGGAGCTGCGCGCCTTCGAGATGCCGCCGCATGCGCGCATGAGCATCGCGCAGCAACTGCTGCTGCGCGCCTTCATCGCGCGCTTCTGGGACGAGCCCTACAAGGCCCCCGCCACGCGCTGGGGCACGGAGCTGCACGACCGCTTCCTGCTGCCCACCTTCGTCAAGATGGACTTCGACGACGTCATCAGCGAGATGCGGCAGGCCGGCTTCGCCTTCGACCCTAACTGGTTCGCACCGCATTTCGAATTCCGCTTCCCGCTGGTGGGGCAGGTGCAGGCGATGAGCATCGAGCTGACCTTGCGCAATGCGCTGGAGCCATGGCACGTGATGGGCGAAGAGGGCTCGGCCGGTGGCACGGTGCGCTATGTGGATTCGTCGCTGGAACGCATCGAGGTGCGCGTGACCGGCCTGAACGAAAGCCGGCACGTCATCACCGTCAACGGCAAGGTGCTGCCGCTGCAGCCGACGGGCACGGTCGGCGAGTTCGTGGCGGGCGTGCGCTACAAGGCCTGGAATCCGCCATCGGCGCTGCATCCGAGCATCGGCGCGCATGCGCCTTTGACCTTCGACATCGTCGACACGTGGATGAAGCGTTCGCTGGGCGGCTGCCAGTACTTCGTGGCCCATCCGGGCGGACGAAACTACGACACCTTCCCGGTGAACGCCTACGAGGCCGAGAGCCGGCGCCACTCGCGCTTCTCGCGCATGGGGCACACGCCGGGGCTGATGAGCACACCGCCGGCGACCATCGAGCTGGCGGGAAGCCGCGAGTTTCCGTTCACGCTGGACCTTCGTCGCTGAGGGGTGTCAAGCACATCCATTGGGACATTTCTCACGCCGCACAAGCCGGGCGCCGTGACCGCAGTGTGACAATCAACGCACCGTGGACCCAATGAACGAATCCCTCTTTGACGCACAAGCGCTGGAAGCACCTGCAGCGCTAGCGTCCGCCCTCGCCCCACCGGCTGCGCCGGGGCACTTCGATGAATTGCGTGGCGCGGCCACGCCGCAGAGCGCCTCGCGCCACGGGCCGCCTTCGCAACCCGCGCCGCTCTATGACGCGTCGTCCGTCCCACCGGCCGCACGCGTGGCCGAGGAAGGCGATGAAGCGCTCCGTGAACACGCGCCCCTCTCGCCCTCCTGGGCCGGCTTCTTCGAAAACCTCGGGGCCGGCGGCTTCGACGACTTGCCGCGCCGGGCGATCAGCCTGGAGCGGCAGATCCGAGACAACGGCGTCACCTACAACGTCTACGCCGATGCCGACGGCCCGCAGCGGCCGTGGTCGCTCGACCTGTTCCCCTTGATCGTCTCGCCCGAGAGCTGGGCGCAGGTCGAGGCCGGCGTGCAGCAGCGCGTGCGCGTGCTCGACCGTGTGTTGGCCGACGTCTACGGACCGCAGCAACTGCTGGCCGAAGGCCTGCTGCCACCGGCCCTGGTCCAGGGCCATCCGGGCTACCTGCGCGCGATGCACGGCGTGAAGCCGCCCGGCGACACCTGGCTTCACATCGCGGCCTTCGACCTTGCACGCGGGCCCGACGGCAACTGGTGGGTCGTCTCGCAGCGCACGCAGGCACCGTCGGGGCTGGGCTACCTGCTCGAAAACCGGCTCGCCATCGCACGCCAGTTCCCGCAGGCTTTCGAGAACCTGCATGTGCAGCGCCTCGCCGCCACCTACAACGCGATGATGGAAGGGCTGCAGACCATGTGCCCGTCCGGCCAGCCGCCGCACATCGCGCTGCTCACGCCCGGCCCGTACAACGAGACCTACTTCGAGCACGCCTACCTGTCCCGCTACCTGGGCGTCACGCTGGTCGAGGGCAACGACCTCACGGTGCGCGACCAGCGGCTCTACCTCAAGACGCTGCAGGGACTGCGGCCGGTGCATGGGCTGATCAAGCGGCTGGACGACCAGTACCTTGATCCGCTGGAGCTACGCCCCGATTCGACGCTCGGCGTGCCGGGCCTGCTGCAGGCGATCCGCGCTGGCAACGTGCTGGTAGCCAACATGCCCGGCTCGGCATTCCTGGAGTCGCCCGCCCTGCTCGGCTTCCTGCCCGCGCTGGCGCGGCATTTGATCGGCGAGAAGCTGCAACTGCCCGCGCTGCCCACCTGGTGGTGCGGCGAGCGCGCCGCCATGGAGGGCGTGCTGCCGCAACTGGCCGAATGCGCGATCAAGTCCACCTACCCCGGCGACGACTCGCACACCAGCTTCGACGCGGTGCTGGGCCACCACATGGGCCGACGCGAACTCGACGAGTGGGCCGGCCGCATCGTGCGCCAGGGCGACGAGCACACGGTGCAGAGCTACCTGCCGCTGTCGCAGATGCCGACCTGGACGCAGGACATGGGCCGCGGCCACATCGCGCCGCGCTCGGTGCTGTTGCGGGTGTTCGCCGTCATCGACGGCCCGCGCTCGTGGCGCGTGCTGCCGGGCGGCCTCGCGCGCCTGGTCGGGCCCGATGCGCAGATCGCCTCGATGCAGCGCGGCGGCAGCAGCGCCGACGTGTGGGTGCAAACCCATGGCGAGGTCGACCGCACCAGCCTTCTACAGCCGCACGCGACGCCGGCCTCGCTGGCGCGGCATCGCGCACCGGTCACCAGCCGTGCAGCCGAGAACATGTTCTGGCTGGGCCGCTATACGGAACGCGCCGAGAACGCAGTGCGCCTGGCACGGCTCACCATCGACCTGCTGGGCGGCGAGGACACCTCCTCCCGCGCGCTGCTGGTCTGGCTGCATCGGCTGGCGCTGCGCAATGCGCTGGTGTCGCCCGAAGTGCCGAGCCTGCCGAAGTCGCGTCGCGTGTTCGAGCGCGCGCTGATTGCGGAGCTCGGTGACGTGGACATGGGAGGCAGCGTGGGCTACAGCCTGCGCTGCGTGCGGCAGTCGGCCGCTGCGGTGCGCGAGCGCTTGTCGCAGGACCACTGGAACCAGATCGTCCGGGCCGAGACCGACTTCCTGCGCCGAAGCGCCGAGCAGGCCAGCGAAAAAGGCGAAGGCGGCTATGCCACCGGCGCGGCGCTCCGCCTGCTCGAATCCGCGAGCACCGCGCTGGCCGCGATGACCGGCGCCCAGACCGACCGCATGACGCGCGACGACGCGTGGCGGCTGCTGTCGATCGGCCGCCACATCGAGCGCCTGGGGTTCCTGGCCAGCGCGCTGGCGGCCGGCTTCGAGCATGGCTCGGTGCACGAGGTGAGCGGCTTCGAGGCGATGGTGGCGCTGTTCGACAGCACCATCACCTTCCACGCGCGCTATCAGCAGCGTCGCGACGTCGCCACGTTGGTCGATCTCTTGGTGCTCGACGGCGACAACCCGCGTTCACTGGCTTGGGTGACGCAGACACTGCGCAAGCGCATCGCCCGGCTCGCGGGCAGCGCGCCGGACAAGCTCACTGCGCTGTCCTACGAGTTGCCCGATCCGGACACCTGGACGCTGGAACACCTGTGCGCGGCCGGGCCCGACGCGCAGTATCCTGCGCTGGTCCAGCTTTTCGACGCCTGCGAAACGGCCGCGTACCACGTGTCGGACGCGATCGGAACGCGCTACTTCACGCTGACTTCGGAATCCGTCCGGTCCGTGGGAGTCTGACCATGCTGCTCCATGTCACGCATTCCACGCGCTACGACTACACGCCGCCGGTCGAGACGGCGCAGCACCTGGCGCACCTGAAGCCGATGGACACGCTGTCGCAGCGCCTGGTGAGCCATGCGCTGACGATCAGTCCCACACCTGCGCAGCGCAACGAGTCGCCGGACGTCTACGGCAACGCGCGCGCCTTCTTCGCGCTGGAGTCGACGCACGAGGAACTGGTCGTCACGGCGGAGAGCGTGGTGGACACTTCGTCCCCCGTGCTGTCGACTGCGGTGGCGCGTGAACTCCCGTGGGAGGAGGTGCGCGAGCGCTTTCGCTACGTCAAGGATTCGGGCTACGACGCGGCTTCGGACTTCGTTTTTCCGTCGCGCTATGTTCCCCGGCATGACGACTTCGCCGCCTACGCGCGACCCAGCTTCGCGGCGGGCCGGCCGGCATTCGACGTCGCGATGGATCTGACGATGCGCATGTACCGCGACTTCGAATACGACTCCGAGAGCACCGAGATCAGCACGCCGGCCATCGAGGCACTGGCCCAGCGCCGCGGCGTCTGCCAGGATTTCGCGCACATCATGATCGCGTGCCTGCGAACGATGGGCCTGCCTGCGCGCTACGTGAGCGGCTACCTGCTGACGCAGCCGCCACCGGGACGTCCGCGCCTGATCGGCGCCGATGCGTCGCATGCGTGGGTGTCGGTCTATCTACCCGGTGAAGACGGACCGGGTGCCTGGGCCGACTTCGACCCGACCAACGGGCGCCAGCCGGGCGAGGACTACGTGACGCTCGCGATCGGGCGTGACTATTCGGACGTGTCGCCCATGCGCGGCGTGTTGCACGGCGGCGCGCGGCACACGCTGGCCGTCAGCGTGACGGTGCGGCCTCTGGAGGAGCTTCGCGAGGAGGCGGCGCGCGTCGCACAATCGCAGGGGCAATCGCAAATGCAAACGCAAACGCAATCCCAGAACAAGGAGTCTTCATGAGCGTCTACGACAAGCTTTCCAGCCTCGGCATCACCCTGCCGCCCGTTTCGGTTCCCGCTGCCGCGTACGTGCCTTTCGTGCAGACGGGCAATCTGGTGTTCCTGTCCGGCCACATTGCGCGGAAAGATGGCAAGCCGTGGGTCGGCCAGCTCGGCGCCACGCTGACGACGGACGAGGGCAGGCAGGCGGCGCGCGGTATCGCGATCGAACTGCTCGGCACGCTGCACGCAGCCATCGGCGATCTGAACAAGGTGAAGCGCATCGTCAAGCTGATGAGTCTGGTGAATTCGGTCGGCACGTTCACCGAGCAGCATCTGGTGACGAACGGTGCGAGTGAGTTGATGGCGGAGGTCTTCGGCAGCGAGAAGGGTGCGCACGCGCGCAGCGCCTTTGGCGTGGCGCAGGTTCCGCTGGGCGCCTGTGTCGAGATCGAACTCATCGCGGAAGTCGAATAGGGTCCACACCCGTTGGACGACATCGATCGTCACCTGCTGAGCCTGCTCCAGGCCAACGCGCGCGAGTCGGCGGCGCTCCTGGCGCGCAAGCTCGGTGTGGCACGTACGACGATCGTTGCGCGTATTGCGCGTCTTGAACGCGACGGTGTGATTGCCGGGTATGGCGTGCGGCTCGGCAAGCGGCTGGAACAGGCGGCTGTGCGTGCCTATTGCGGGCTGAGCGTCGCGCCGAAGATGGGGGCGGGTGTTGTCCGTGCGCTGGAGCGGTTGCCGGAGGTCGAGGAATTGTCGGCGGTCAGCGGGCAGTTCGACTACATGGTGTTTCTTCGGTGCGAGACGAATGAGCAACTGGATGACTTGCTTGATCGGATCGGGCTTATTGATGGGATTCAGCAGACGCATACTTCTGTCGTGCTTAGTCGGAAGGTGGATCGGCGTAGTGCTGTTGGGGGGTGACGTTGTGTTCGCTGCGGGGGGCGCCCGGTAGGCGGTGCGGGCCGGCGGACCCCGCTGCGCCGGCCCTTCGGGCTGCCTTCCGGTGCTCGCTTCAGGCGGGGTCCGCGCAAACTCGCTGCGCTCAAACACGCGCGGCCCTTTTTCCGCCTGAAGCTGCGCTCCTCAGCGGCGCAGAGGGGTCCGCCGGCCCGCACCACCTACCGGGCTCTGTCAAAGATGCAACGGTTGTGGGCGTCTCTAACGTCGCAGCCTGCGCACATTCACGACGATTGCAGCGGACAGTTCAACCATCCCGTTCAGCGTCGTCGGGCGGTGTGCCCTGTGCCGGCCGTTGAGGCACCGCCGAGCAGCGCAGCGACAGGCGGATAAGGGCCGCGCGTGTTTGAGCGAAACGAAGTGCAGCGAGTTTGCGCGGACCCCGCCTGGCGTGAGCAGCGCAGGGAAGCCGCGAAGCGGCCGGTGACGTCGGCCGGCACGGGGCACACCGCCCGACGACGCCGCCCCACCCCCCAGCCCAACACATCAGAATGCGACTACACAATCCCAAGCGCGCATGCGCTAAGGTGTCCCGCAACTTTCCAAAAACGAAAGCACCCATGGCCACTACCCCCTCCGCAGCGGCGCCCGTCCGAAAGCACTTCTCGATGATCCGGGGCTTCCACCTGGCCGATGTGTTCACCCTGGGCAACGCGGCCTGCGGCGTTGGCGCGGTATTCCTCGCGATGGCCTATGTGGGCAGCAAGTCGCTCAGCCACTTCCTGTGGGCCGCCGCACTGGCACCCGCCGCCTTCATCTTCGACGTGTTCGACGGCCGCATCGCTCGCTGGCGCCAGACGCATTCCGCACTCGGGCGCGAACTCGACTCGCTGGCCGACGTCATCTCCTTCGGCGTGATGCCTGCGTCCCTCGCCTTCGCGGCGGGACTCAACGGCGGCTGGGATTGCGTCGTGCTCATCTACTTCGTCTGCTGCGGCGTGAGCCGGCTCGCGCGGTACAACGTGACGGCCGAAGCGCTCTCCGAAGGTGCCGACAAGGTCAAGTACTTCGAAGGCACGCCGATTCCGACCAGCGTCGTGCTGGTGGGCGTTCTCGCGCTCGCCGCCTGGCAGGGCCGGATCGGCGATGCGGTCTGGGGCGGTGCATGGTCGATCGGACCGTGGATCCTCCATCCCCTATCGCTGCTCTTTGCGCTGTCCGGCACCCTGATGATCAGCAAGACCCTGCGCATTCCCAAGCTGTAGGAAAGTCCGGTGAGACATGAAGCTCTGCCTAGAATGGCCGCTCGTCATCGTCGACCCGGGCCGTTCATGATCTTGTCGCGTGTACTCGTTGCCTTCCTCTTCGGCTTGCTCGTCTCGGGCTGTGCCAGCTTGCCCGGACAGGTCGAGCGCACCGAATCCACCGCCATTACGAAGACCGACGACACCCGCCTCGCGCAGTCGCTGCGGGCTCTCACGGCCGCCCATCCGGGCAAGTCCGGCATCCACGCGCTTTCCGTCGCCGAAGATGCCTTTGCGGCCAGGATCGTGCTCACGCAGATCGCCGATCGAAGCCTCGACCTGCAGTACTACATCTGGCATGGCGACACGACCGGCCAGTTGCTGTGGGAGGCGATCTGGAAAGCCGCCGAGCGTGGCGTCCGCGTTCGCCTGCTGCTCGACGATGCGAACACCGGGGGCCTCGACCCCACGCTGGCGGCGCTGGACGCGCACCCCAACATCGAGATCCGGCTCTTCAATCCCTTCCCGAGCCGCCGCTTCAGGGCCGGCGACTTCATTACCGATTTCTCGCGCGTCAACCGGCGCATGCACAACAAGTCCTTCACTGCCGACAACCTGGTGTCGATCGTGGGCGGACGCAACGTGGGCGACGAGTACTACGGCGCCAACATGGAAGTCGGCTTCCAGGATCTCGACGTGATGGCGGTAGGGCCCGTGGTGCAGGAGGTGTCGAAGGAATTCGACCTGTTCTGGAACAGTGCGTCCGCCTATCCTGCCGCGAGCGTGCTGCCGCCCGCAGAGGCCGACGGCGCGGCACGTCTGCGCGCCAAGTGGGACGAGGTCCGCCAGGATCTGGAAGCGAAGCGCTACATCGAGGCGGTGCGCGAGACCCCCCTGCTGCGGCAATTGGCCAACAAACAACTCGATTTCGAATGGACCACGGCGCGCGTGATCCACGACGACCCGGCCAAGGTGCTCGACCGGACCAACCGCAAGGACCTGGAGATGATGCCGCAGCTCATCGAAGCATTCGGCAATCCGCAGGGCGAACTCGACCTGGTATCACCCTACTTCGTGCCCGGCCAGGGCGGTACGAAGGGCCTGACCGCGCTGGCGCAGAAGGGGATCAAGGTCCGCGTGCTGACCAATTCGATGTCGGCGACCGATGTCAGCCCGGTCCATGCGGGCTACTCCAAGTACCGCAAGGAGTTGCTGCAGTCCGGCGTCACGCTCTACGAGTTGAAGCCGGGCATCGGCGTACCGCCGCCCGACAAGGACGACGACAGGCCCAGGGGTCTACCCGGAAGCGGCAGCCGGTCGAGTTCCGCCGCGAGCCTGCACGCAAAGACCTTTGCGGTGGATCGCAACCGGATCTTCGTCGGCTCCTACAACCTGGATCCGCGCTCGGCGCACCTCAACACGGAAATGGGCGTGATCATCGACAGCCCTGTGCTGGCGGGCCGGCTCGCGCAACAAGTCGACACCACGATTCCCAAGGCGGCCTACCAGGTCCGGCTGAAGCCGGATGGCAGCATGGAGTGGATCGACCGCACCCCGCAGGGCGAGGTGATCTACACGACGGAACCGGGCAGTGGCGCGCTCAAGCGTGGCTGGATCAACTTCCTGGAGATCCTGCCCATCGAATGGATGCTGTAGAACCGATGAACGAAGGACTCCGACAACTCGCCAGGATGGCGGCCGCACAGCCGCTGACGCCTGCCTGCGACCACTTCTACTTCCTGCGCCACGGCCAGACCGAGTGCAATGCGCGGCGCATCTTCCAGGCAGTCGATGAACCGTTGAGCGAACTGGGACTGCAGCAGGCCGCTCGCGCCGCCGAGCTGCTGGCCGGCGAACCGATCCGAAGCATCGTGAGCAGCAACGTGCATCGCGCGCTGACCACGGCGCACGCCGTGTCGGCACCGCACGGCATTGCGCCGATGGTGTTCGAAGGCTTGCGCGAGCGAAATTTCGGCGCGCTGATCGGCACCTCGTCCGCCAACATCGACTGGGCCTGCGAGCCCGAAGGCGGCGAGACGCTGCCCGAGTTCGTCGCTCGCAAGCGCGCGGCACTCGCGCACGCGCTTTCGCACCCTGCGCCCGTGTTGATCGTGGCGCACGGCGGATCGCTCTACGTGCTTGCCGCCTTGCTCGGCGTGCCGATCGACATGAGCGTGCTCGGCAATGCGCAACCCCTGCGCTTCGAACGAAGCGGCTCCGCATGGCGCGTGAAGGCGCTCCTGCAGGCCGTGGATGGAGGAGCCGCCTTGGCCTGAACGGGTCGACCTCGGGATTCATCAGCATGGACTTCAAGGACTACTACAAGATCCTCGGCCTCGAACGCGGCGCGTCCGAGGACGAGGTGCGCAAGGCCTATCGCAAGCTGGCGCGCAAGTACCACCCGGACGTCAGCAAGGAGCCGGACGCCGAGACGCGCATGCGCGACGTCAACGAGGCGAACGATGTGCTGCGTGACAAGGAAAAGCGCGCCGCCTACGACCAGCTCGCCGATCACGTGGCACGCGGCGGGAGCCCGGAGGGCGGATTCCAGCCGCCACCCGGATGGGACGAGGGCTTCGAGTTCCATCGCGGCCCGAACCAGGGGCCGGCCGACCATGCGGACTTCAGCGAGTTCTTCTCGTCGCTGTTCGGCGCTGCGGAGCGGCGCGGCGCGGAGCGCAAGAACTACCGCGCGCGCGGCGAGGACCACCATGCCGCCATCGAGATCGCGCTGGAGGATGCGCTCAACGGTGCGGAACGCGAGATCACGCTGCGCTCACAGGAGATCGACGCACAGGGCCGGCCCGAGTGGAAGACGCGGACGCTGAGCGTGAAGATCCCGCCGGGCGTGCATCCGGGGCAGTACGTCCGTCTCGCCGGGCAGGGCATGCCGGGCCACGGCGGCGAGCCGGCCGGCGATCTCTACCTCGAAGTTCGCATCGCGCCGCACAAGCTGTACCGCGTCGAGGATCGCGATCTCTACATGACGCTGCCGATCACGCCGACCGAAGGCGCACTGGGCGCCAAGGTGCAAGTACCGACACCCTCTGGCGGCGTGGTGGAAGTCACCGTGCCGCCCAATGCGCGCAACGGCCTCAAGCTGCGGCTGAAGGAACGGGGGTTGCCGGGCAAGCCGCCGGGCAATCTCTATCTGCTGATCGAAATCGCGCTCCCGCCGGCCGACACGGAGGCAGCGCGCAAGGCTTACGAACAACTGGCACAGGCGGCGCCCTTCGATCCGCGCCGTCATCTCGGAGTGTGATGACCATGGCCACCGTTACCGTCACCAGCACCACCTTGAGCGCCTCGCACCCGCTCGCCACCAGCGAACTCGCCCACGCCTGCGGGGCGGAGATCGAGTGGGTGGTTCAACTGGTCGAGGTGGGCATCATCCAGTCGCGCGCGCCCGCAGAGCGGCCGGACGACTGGCGCTTTCACAGCAGCGACCTGCAATGCGCGCTCGATGCGCGACGGCTGGAGCGCGACTTCGGCGTGGGCCTCGATGCCGCCGCGCTGATCCTCGACCTGGAACACGAAGTGCGGCGCCTGAAGGCCGTCCTTCGCGCGCAGGGACTGGACCGCGAGATCTGAGCGGCTCAGCGAGGCTTGCTAGCGGGTCAGGTAATAGGCCGAGAACTCGCCGCTGCCATAGGAGCAGCGCTGGAAGCCCATGCGACGGAGCCTTTCCTCGAACCGTGGGCTCGCGATGTTCTCGAGATAGAGCACCCGCGCCTGCAAGCCATCGCCGCCGTTGGAGAAGCGCTCGACGAACCTCGCGAAGTAGCCTTGGCCCCTGGCGCTGTCGGCCACCATGACGTTGGCCAGACACAAGGCCGGCTCTCCGGGCGTGGAGGGCTTGAACCACGAGTAGCGCGTGTAGGCCTGCAGCACCGTGCTGCGATACCAGCTCGATACGACGTCGTGAGCGCGGGGAACACTGGCTTCGAACTGGGCGAGCCAAGCGAAATAGAGGTCCAGTTCAGCCTCCAGGTGGGTCGTGCAGTCCATGGCTCATGGTAGCCCGCGCGGATTGCGTACTTTTGCGCTCGCGCAACACTTGCCCTGCCAGAACGACACTTTTTCACAGGGAATTTCCCCAAGAAGAAATAGCCGAGCAAGTACGTTTGGCGTGTCGACCCGCAGCGCATCCTCCCGCTGGAGGATGACCGCCCGGAACCCGCCCGGCACCTTCGGATTGACGCCACGCGGATCCAGACTGAGACTGCATCCTCCGCCGTGCGCATGAACAACCTTGTTCCGAGCTATGGAGAACGTGGCCAATCCGCACTCGACGTCCCCTGTGACCTGCAAGCACTGTGCTGCGCTGTTGCAGGAGGGGGATCGGTTTTGCCGATTCTGCGGGACTGATCAGACCCTCCCGTTGATTGTCGCGAAGGCGAAATGGACCGGGGGCAGGGCCTTGGCGCCCATCGAGGTGGACTTCTCGGACACCATCCAGCCGGACCAGGAAAGCATCGGCAATCTGGTCCTGACCCGCGCCATCAATGACGAGGAGAGCTCCGAGATCGGGCAGGTCCGCCCGGGTGCCTTCTGGCAGCAGGAAGTGGCGGGAGGCGGCGCTCCGCGTCACTGGGCCGGCAGCGCAGCAGTGCCGATTCGCCTTGTGACGGCCATCGTCGCCACCTTGGTGGTGCTTGCGGCCGCCCTGCTTTTCGACCACTTCTACCTCGACAGTGAGAGCGATGCCGGAAGGCAGCGCGAGTTCAAGTCGAATGTCGCACAGGTGCAGAGCGCCCTGAGCCGCGGCGACCTGGCCGCGGCGGAACGTGTGCTCGACGAACTGGAGGTCGACCATTCGGATGATCCTGCGGTGCAGTCGTTGAGGGAGTCGTTCGAACAGGGGCTGCAAGCACAGGCCGACCGCCGCGAACAGCTTCAGAACGCCGCGAAGAAGGCATCCAGCGCGCTGGGAACGGCCGCGCCCACCGCGCCAGCGGCCCCGATACCTCCGGCTGCACCTGCCTCCGTGTCGCAGGCGCCTCCGAAGACCGATGCACCTCCGAGGGCAATCAGCGTAGCGGACCCGAAGGAAAAAGAGTGCAATGAGGCACTTGCGGCACTGGCCCTTTGCCAGCGATGAGAAACCAGAATCCGCAAGCGAGAGGGCGAGGAGCAAGAAAAGGGAGCCGGGCATCGCCTGGCGTGGTTCACCAAACTTCGATGGAGCCAGCATGCCTACAAGAATCCTGTTGACCGGCCTGATTTGGATGGCCTTACTGTCCTCTGCGTTCGCAGCGCCGAGGGCGGAGTACAAGATCGTCACCGCCTCCAAGACCGGCACCTATATCAAGATCGGAGAGGATCTCGCCAAGTGGGTCGCCGAGCCTGCGGGCATCGACCTGGAGGTGCTGGAGTCGAAGGGATCGGCGGAGAACGTCCAGCGCATGCGCTTCGAGCCGGGCGTCAAGCTGGCGCTGGTGCAGTCCGACGTCTACCAGGCCTTCCTCGACGAGGCCAAGGCGGGCAACGCGGATGCGGGGAACATCATCCGCCCGTTGCGTCTCATCATGCCGCTCTACGACGAGGAGATCTACTTCGTCGCGCGTGCCGACTCGCCGCTGAATTCGATCCACGAGATCAAGGACAAGAAGATCAGCGTCGGGCCGTTGGGCAGCGGCACGGCCCTTACGGCGCGTACGCTCTACCAGTTGATGTTCGACCAGCCGATATCGCCCGCCAACGCGCAGTACCTCACCAACGAGGACGCGCTGGTCAAGCTCACGGTCGACAAGACGATCGATGTCGCCATCATCGTGGCCGGCCAGCCGGCCAAGCTGTTCTCGGACATGAAGCCCGAGGCACGGAAGTTCATCAAGATCCTGAAGCTGGACGAGGCGGCGCCTGAAACGGCGCGCGCCAAGAAGACCTACTTCCCCGCGGCCATTCGCGTGAGCAGCTACCCCTCGTGGCTCACGGAAGACACCCCCACCCTCACGGTGAAGGCCTATCTGGTGACCTATGACTACGGCTTGCAGTCGACGGTCGGCAATCTCGTCCGCTTCGGCGAAGCGCTCTGCACCAACTTCGACAAGCTCCAGGCCAATGGCCATCCCAAGTGGAAGCAGGTGAAACTGGAACTGCCTCCGCTGAGCCAGGGGTGGCGCTACTACGGCCCGATGGAGAAACGCATGCGCGCCTGCATCGCCGGCCAGTCGGGCTTCGGCACGCCCACGTCCGCCAGGGCACAGGCGGCGGCGCCGGCACCCGCGCCGGCCCGCCCTTGCACGGAGCAGGAACTGGTGCTCGGCATCTGCCGGAAGTGAGTCCTGCCTCCGGGCGGCAGTGTAGACTGCCGGGTTTATCCAAATTGGCAGCATGGTGCAAGTGTCACGGCGCACAGGTTTCACCGGCTCGGCGCTCGTTCGATTGCTCGCTCGGCTGACCGAAACCAGCGTCCCCCCATCCAAACAGGCCTTTGCGGACCGATTGAGTCAATGGGTCAGCTGGACGGACGCCATCTCGCTCGCAGGGGCGCTCGACGGCAGTCCCGCCGCGTCCTCCGGCGCACGAACGGCCTTCAGCGCTGAAGAAGGCGAATGCAGCCGCGCGCGCGCAGCGCTGGTGAATGCCATCGCCGCCCCCATGGACCCGGCACCGGACTTTCCGCCGTACCGCCAGCGCTACCTCTCCCGGCAGCAGGCGATGGAGGCAGGCATCGGCCCGTTGCGCTTGCGCCTGAGGGCCCGGCTGGCAGCAGGAACGCCCGCCATGGCGCGTCTGGCTTCCGTCGATGCCGTGATAGAGCAGGTGCTCGGCGAGCACGAGCATCGCTTGCTGGCGACAGTGCCCGGACTGCTCGAAAAGCACTTCGGTCGCCTGCGAAGGGCCGACCAGGCTGCCCGGGCTGACATGCCGTCGCCTGACGAGCCCGGTGGCCGGCACCAGCCCGAAGCGTGGCTGGACGTGTTCCGCAAGGACATGCAGGGCGTGTTGCTCGCCGAACTGGATATTCGATTTCAACCGGTCGACGGGCTCCTCGAAGCCCTTCGCGTGCGTCAGTGAGTGAACCAGGCCCCATGAGCAGATTTCTTCATTTCACCGCCTTCCTCGTCGGCCTCGTGGCCGTCTGCTGGGTCGGCATCGGATACATCGGCACGAACCCGCTGGCGCTGGTCATCACGGTGCTGATCGGCGCGTTCTACCTGATGGGCGCACTGGAACTGCATCGCTTCCACCAGGCCACGGCCACCTTGGCGCATGCGGTATCGGACATGCCCGCTGCCCCGACGAGCCTGGGCCAGTGGCTGGAGCAGTTGCACCCTTCCCTTCGCAACGCCGTGCGCCTGCGCGTCGAGGGTGAACGCGTCGCGCTGCCGGGCCCCGCGCTCACGCCCTACCTCGCGGGACTGCTGGTGCTGCTGGGCATGCTCGGCACCTTTCTCGGCATGGTGGTCACCTTGAATGGCACCGGGACGGCGCTCGAGAGTGCATCGGACCTGCAAGGCATGCGCGCCTCGCTGGCCGCTCCGGTTAAGGGCCTCGGCGTGGCATTCGGCACCTCGCTCGCGGGCGTCGCAGCATCGGCGATGCTGGGGCTGGTCTCCGCCTTGTGCCGCCGCGACAGGCTGCAGAGTGCGCAGATGCTCGACACCCGCATCGCGACCACCTTGCGCGTGTTCTCCCTGGCCCATCAGCGCGAGGAGTCCTTCAAGCTGCTGCAGCAGCAAGGCCAGCTGATGCCGGTATTGGTCGATCGCCTGCAGGCCATGATGGCGACCATCGAGCAACAGAGCCACGCCCTGAACGAACGCCTGATCGCCAGCCAGGACACCTTCCACGGCAAGGCGGAGGCCGTGTATGCGAACCTCGCTTCCTCCGTTGGCCGATCGTTGAACGAGAGCCTGACCGAAAGCGCCCGCGCGGCCAGCGCGACGATCCAGCCCGTCGTCGAAGCGACGATGGCCAGCATTGCGCGTGAGACCGCATCGCTGCACGACACTGTCGAGCACAGCGTGCAACGGCAACTGGATGGACTCTCGAGCCGCTTCGAGGCCAGCACCTCGACTGTCACCGATCTCTGGAAGACCGCGCTCGCCGGGCAGCAGGGCACGAATGAGGCGTTGTCCAGGGACTTGCGCGCTTCGCTCGGTCAATTCGCCGAGACCTTCGAGCGACGCTCCGCATCGCTGGTGGACAACGTCTCTGCCCGTCTGGAAAACGCCGTCGAGCATGTGTCGGGGACGTGGAACGAGGCCCTGGCGCAGCAGGAGCGCGTCAGCGGGAAGCTCGCGACCGACACCCAGGGCGCCTTGGCAGCGGCGGCAGCCACCTTCGAGGCGCATTCGGTGTCGCTCCTGCGCACGGTAGACCAGGCGCACGCGAGCCTTCAGACCGAGATGGCATCGCGGGACGCGCAACGACTTGCAGCCTGGACCCAGGCACTCGAAGCCGTCGCCGCCTCGCTCCAGCAGGAATGGCAGGAGGCCGGCACGCGCACCGAGAGCCAGCAACAAGCGATCTGCAAGACGCTGGCCGAAACCGCGCGCGAGATCTCGGCGCAGAACGAAGCGCATGCAAAGAACACGATCGCCGAGATCGCCCAGCTCATGCAGGCCGCTTCCGAAGCGCCCCGTGCCGCGGCCGAAGTGATCGCCGAACTGCGCCAGAAGCTGTCCGACAGCATGGCACGCGACAACGCGATGCTGGAAGAGCGCAGCCGCATCCTCGAAACGCTGGAGACCCTGCTGGGTGCCGTGAACCACGCCTCCACCGAGCAGCGCTCCGCAATCGATGCGCTGGTCGGCGCGTCGGCCGATCTGCTTGAGCGTGTCGGCACGCAGTTCAACGACAAGGTCGAAGCCGAGACCGGCAAGATGACCGAAGCCGCCGCACAGATGACCGGCAGCGCCGTCGAGGTCGCGAGCCTGGGCGAGGCATTCGGCTTCGGCGTGCAGTTGTTCAGCGAATCGAACGAAAAGCTCGTGACGCAACTGCAGCGCATCGAAGGCGCGCTCGGCAAGGCCATCGCGCGCAGCGACGAGCAACTGGACTACTACGTGGCGCAGGCGCGCGAAGTCATCGACCTGAGCATCATGTCGCAGAAGCAGATCGTCGAGGACCTGCAGCAGCTCGCCAGCAACCGCTCCGCCATAGGCAGCGAAGCGTGATGACGGAGGATCTCGACGCCGGCGTGGAGCCGACGGTGCCGGTATGGGCCGTCTTCGGCGACCTGATGTCGGGGCTGCTGGGGGCCTTCGTGCTGATCCTTGTCTGCGTGGTCGGCATGCAGCTCGACCTCACGACGAAGCTGGAGGCCGAGATCAGGCAGCGGCAGGAAGCCGCGCAGCGGCTGCAGGCACTGGAGAAGGCGCTGGCGGGACCGTTGGCCGCAGGCCGGGTGACGCTGAACAACGGGCGCATCGGCATCAGCGGCAGCGTGCTGTTCGCAGTCAATTCCGCAGAGTTGCAGCCTGAAGGCCGCCAACTGCTGAAGACCCTGACCGCCCCCCTGACCGCCTACCTGCAGGCGCGCGAGGAGATCCTGATGGTGAGCGGCTTCACCGACGACCGTCAGGTGCGCGGAGGCAATCGCCAGTTCGCAGACAACTGGGAACTGTCGGCGCAGCGCGCCCTGACGGTGACCCGTGCGTTGATCGAGGAAGGCATTCCGTCGTCTTCGGTCTTCGCGGCCGCATTCGGTTCCGAGCAGGCCGTGGCGTCGAATGCCGATGCCGATGGCCGATCGAAGAACCGGCGCGTGGAAATGGCGCCCACGCCGAGGCCATCCAACGCGATCGTGAAGTCCCGTGAGTAACGACATGGGAGGCGAAGCCGGCGCGGTGATCGAGGCATGGCGCGCCCGTGGCGACCATCGCTTCCACCCTGTGCGCTTTCGCTTCATCGAGGCATTGGCCGGCCGGGCTGCCACCCATCGCGGCGAAGCGCGGCGCATTCTGGACGACAAGGTATCGGCGCTGCTCGCAGCCTATGGCGACGATCTCGAGAAAGCCCGCGGCGCCGAGGCAAGCGCCGCGAAACAGGACAGGAGCCCACAGCGTGGGGCGCTCGGCGCGCTCGTCGATCACATCGCAAGGCAAGCGTCATCCATCGATGACGCGCCAGCGGCCAGGGACGAGTTGAAGACGCTCACGCATTTCAGAAGCACCTGGTCGCGGCTCAGCGCTGAACGACGCCTCACGCAGTCATTGGCGACGGTGCCGCAGAATGCCGGCCCGCTCAACTCCCATCATCTCGTGCATCGCTCGCTCCAGTTGATGCGTGACATCTCGCCCGAATATCTCAACCGGTTCGTCTCATACGTCGACGCGCTGCTGGGTCTCGAGCAGCTGCATGGCGCCATCGCACTGGGCCAGACGGACACGCCGCGCGCCGAGAAGAAGACGAGTCGCGGCAAATCGGGTTGATGGCCGCCGGGCCGCGAGCGGCCCGCCGCGCGCCCGCCCAGGACCGCCTACTGCATCTTGTCCAGATTGCCGATGCGCACCAGCATCTCGGTGAACATCTGCATGTCCGCGTCGAGGTCGACCACTTCCTTGAATTCCTTCGCGTTGTGCGCCGTGTATTTCTTGCCCGGCATGGCGGGACCGAAGTTGATGGCGTTGGGCATCAGCTTCGCGGTGGTGCTGCCCGCGGTCGGCACGGGCTTGGCTTCGAGGCCCGTGGTGTCGCCGAAGATGTTGAGCAGCGTCGCGAGCCAGGCGCCCTTGGGGTCGCGCGCCATCCAGTCGCCCTGCTGGTAGTCGATCTCGATCTTCGCCTGGTTGGCGGCCGCCCACGCGTTGATCTTCTCGTTGACGGCCTGCGTGAGCTTCTCCGGCGAGTTGCCGCGCGGCATGCGCACATTGGCGGTGACTTCGAGCTTGCCGTCCTTCTCGCGAACGAGGGTCGGCGACATCGTCAGCGGGCCCATGAACTCGTCCTTGTAGCCCAGCTCCATCTTCTCGCCGAGATAGCCGGTGCCGTAGAGATCGTTGAGGTACTTGACGGCCTTGCTGTACTGGTTGCCGCCCGTCACCGTGGCGGACTCCTGCAGGAACAGCGCGAGTCTCGGCAGGGGGTTGACGCCCTCTTCCGGCCGCGAGCCGTGTGCGGACACGCCGGTGACTTTCACCTCGACGCTGTCGGTCTGTTTAACTACGTCGATGCCGAACTTGCCGCCCTGGCTCTCGTACTTCTGAAGGAAGGGCATCTTCGCGAATTCCAGCCGCGCGGCGAGCTGGTTGAGGTCACCGCCTTTCAACGTGGCCGTGGCCGTCTGCGGGATCGCATTGGCCGAGGCCGAGGCGGTCATTGCGGTGATGTACGTGCGCGCGGTATTGCTGCCTTCCGCTGCATCGACCGGGAAGAAGACCTTCAGGGCGCCCGTGCCCTTTTCGGCAACGACTGCCGGGTACTTGCTGTCGAGCACGATGTTGTACTCGGGCAGTGGCGTCTTGGCCCGGTAGTACTTCATGCCATCACCGCTCCCTTCCTCGGTCGTTTCGATCATGAGGCGGATGGTGCGGTCGAGCGGCAAGCCGCTCTCCTTCACGGTCTTCATCGCGTAGAGGACCGCCGCGATGGAACCCTTGTCGTCGATGGTGCCGCGGCCGTAGAGGTAGTCGCCCACGCGCGTCATCTTGAAGGGGTCGAGCTTCGTACCATCGTCGAGCACCCATTCGTCCGCGACGACAGGGACGACGTCGGCATGGGTCAGGATGCCGAACTCCTCCTTGCCGCGGCCCGGCAGCTTGACTTCGAAGATGCGGTTGTCGACGTTGCGGTACTGGAGGCCGAAGTCCCTGGCCATTTTCTCGACGAGCTGGCCGAACTCGATGATCGGCTTGCTCTCGTACGGCGGGATCTTGTCATCGCGCACCGTCGGTATCGCCACCATCGCTTCCAGGGACGCGAGCACCGCCTTCTGGTTGTGCAGGCGGTTGTAGAGGCCAAGCAGCCGGCTGATGTTGGTGAGGTCGTCGCCGGTGAGCGGCGCCTTTCGTTCGTACGCCGCGACGGTGGCCTTGAGGCCTGGATTCGCCTTCGCCGCCTGGGCGAGGAAAGCACGAAAGCTGGTCGAGGGAGCGGCCTGCTGGGCAGCGGCGAGCTTGTCGAGCTCGGGTTTCTTGAGCGTGTCGGCGGGCGCGGGTTGGACAAATGCCAGTGCGAGTGCCGCCCAGAGGGCGGACAGGGTCGATCGATTCATGAGGGGATCCGGGTTCGGAGAATGTGCGTAGGCGTGCGAGTCTACGCAGGCTGCAGCGTTCGGCGCTGTCTATCCCATGTCGTCAGGAGAAGTTGCAGGCCGGCGGCTGGTTGGGAAGCCAGGGGGGCAGTTCAGAGGAAAGGCGCCAGCGCAAGCCACTGAGCCTGAACGCGCCATTCGGCATGTTGGCGAGCTGTCCCAGCGCCACCCAGCCTTGCATGCCCGGCTTGAATTGCTGAACGAAGGTGAAAAGGCTGTTCGCGGGTGCCACTTGCGCGTTGGTGTAGTCCCACTCGAAGTACGAGCAACTGAACGGAAAGTTGGGCGGTGGAAATGGCACGGGTGGACTGCTGTCGAAAAATCCGACGAGCGGCATCTGGAATATTTGCTGGAGCTCCACGAACCCTGCAGGCAGTGGCGAGCCAGGGGCACCACTGACTGAGGGACCGGTGGACTGGACGTCGCATTCGAAGACCGGTGCGCCGAACTGAAGCACCTTCGTCTTCGTGGACTGAATTGCGAAAGAGGCCAACTGCTTCGCGTAGGCGTAGACCGCGTCGCCGACCACGACGGCATTCAGGTTGTCGAGGTACATGCGCACGGCATAGTTGTGCCACTTCGAGCCCGAACTGCGAACGGTATAGGGGATCAGCAGGATCAGTTCGGTGTAGGGCGGAATGCCGGCCTTGATCGGCGCGCCGTTGCGCACCCAGCACAGGTCGCCCTGCTTGCCGAGCATGAGGATCACCGGATGCCGTGTCGCGCCGGGGTCGGCGTGCTCGGCGAGGCTCAATCCCGGCGGCAATGCGGCGTTGACGAGGCCCATCTGCAGTGTCGTGACGAACATCGCGCCTTCGTAGGTGGCCTGCCCGCCATTGACGACCGGTGTCGAACTCGGCGTGAAGCTTCCGACGAAGTTGGCCGGGTTCAGGGGATTCAGGGGCGGAGGGGCCAGGGGCGGGGCCACGACGCCGTTCCGCCATCCGGGCCAGAGCTTGCGAAGCCAGATCGCGAGCGCATCGATCCAGGAGAACGAGGCCGGCTGTCGTGGCGATCGATCGTGGGGAGCCGCTTGGTCCACAAATTCTCCGGCGCGTGAGCGAAAGGCGTACCTTGCGCCGTTTCGTGCGCCATGTCGATCCTCCGGCGGGGGGATGAACCGGCCTGTGGAGGACTACTGGTTCATGGCTTCGCGGTTGCCGAACACCCAGGGCAGCAACAAGGCCGCGTCGGCACGCATGCGCAGGTCGGCGGCTTCTCCGTCAGAGCGGCTGTTGACCTGCGCGATCTGGTTGTTGTAGAGCTCGCCCTCGGCGATGAGCACGTCCAGCAGCGTGCGCCTCCCGAGGTGGTACCACTGCTCGAAGAAGATCTTGCGCACCCGGTCGGAGTCCTTGATCAGGGGCGTGTAGTCCTCGGCCCTGCCGAGAGCCGCATCGCGCTGCTGCGCCGAGGTGCGAAGCCGGTACTCCAGGTCGCGCGTGGCCACCGCCGCCTTGTCCTGGCTGGCCTGCGCCCGACCGAAGGCCGCCCGCTCCGCCGCCTGCCCGGAGCCGCCCTGGAAGGCCGTCCACTGCACCGACAGCCCGGTCGCCCAGGGCTGCACGTTGCCGTAGGCGTCCTGCTGCGTGGTCTTGGAGATCACCCAGTTGAGCTGCGGCAGCCGCGAGGCGTGCACCGACTGCGCGTACAGGTCCGCCGCCTTCGCCTCTGCCCTCGCCTGGCGCAGCGAGGGGTGATCGGGCGCTGCGAGCAACGCCTCCTTCACGTCCAGCACGGGCGCGTTCCATGCCAGCTGCGCGGGCAGCCTGACCTCTTCGCCGACCAGCTTGGCCAGGCTGATCTGCACCTCGCGCTGCCTGGCCACGACCAGGTCGCGGCTGGCCTGGGCCTGCAGGCGACGCCCGCGCGCCTGCACCAATTCGCTGTCGCGGCCGCGATCGACCTTGACGATCTCCGCAAGCATGTCCACCAGCTCGCTCATGCGCGCCACGTAGGCGTCGCTGATCGCCAGCGCCTGCTGGTTGCGTTGCAGCTCGATCAGCCCGTTGACCGTGTCGTAGGCCACCTGCTGGCGCACCTGCAGCATCTGCTCCTGCGCCGCCTTGGCGGTCTCGGTGCGGCTCTCCACCGTGCGGCTGATGCGGCCCCAGTCGTACACGGGCGTGGTTACCTGCACGTTGCCGATGGGATTGCGCGCCGAGTCGTTGGTGCCGCAAGGCGCGAACACGAGCGCTCTGATCTTGATGACGTCATGGACGGATTTCCCCCTGAGTCTTTCGATCGATCATTCATCTGGTTGGGAACTTCGCTGGCGAACGGCTGTGGCCTGCCTACAGGATGGTGTGATGGCTCTTGTCGTCGATCAGCAGTGAAGCCACATCCGTCGTCGGTGCGATGTGGCCGTGGCCAGTCTGCGAAGCGACGGTTTCAATCGACAGAGAAGGCGCTGCGCCGTCGATCGCGGAAGTTGGCACGACTGGTTTCGTTGGCAGATCCAGCCTGGAAAGGTCGATCTCGTGATTGCCGGTGTCAAACAGCAATCCGCTCGGTTCGATAGCGGATGCGTGCGAGTGCGACACATCAGCGCTTGTTGCGGTCTGCGACCCTGTGCCGGCCGGATCCACCCACACAGCGTAGCCCTGGGCCGCACCGACGTTGTCGCTGCGGACACCGGACAAATCGATCATGTAAACGTGGAATTCATTCAGGCCCGCCTTCAGCGGTGCGTCGACGTGCAGCGTCCAGGTGCCGTCCGCGCTGACCTCGGCCCGGCCGAGTTCATGGCTTCCGGCCGCGTCGTCGACCGTGATGACCGCTGTGTGGCCTGGACTGGCAGTCCCCTCGAGTACCGGACGGCTATCGTCGGTCGCTTCACCCGACGCGATCAGTCTTTTGGCATTGCCCGTGTCATCCTCGACTCCGACGATGGTTGCCACTCCTGCATCCGGAACGGACTTGACGTTGACCACGACAGCGTGCGCGCCCCCATCGGCCTCCGGCTTGACGGACGCAGTTGAAGGAGCATGAACTGGAAGGGCCGCAGAGGAGTCGGATCCACTGCCGTGCGAACTCGCGATACCGACACCCGCCAAGCCGCCGAGAATGAGCAATGGGGTAAAGATGCCATTGCCTTCATCGGCGCTGGCAATCGCGGGTGCAGCTGCAGTCGCAGTCGTTGGATGCAGATCGCCAACATCTGCAGCATCGCTTCCAAGGACCGCCGGCGTCAGCTGGCCTTCGGCCAATGTGAAGATTTCGCCATCCGCATCGGTACGGACATAGGGATGCAATTGACCGTCTTCGGCGGCACCGAAGAGTCCCGCGGATTCAGACTCCGTCGAGAAATAGCTGGCAAGAATCAGCGAAGGCTGGGACTCACCTTCCAATGTGACTTGAAGGTCTTCGCCCAGCCGGTTCACTGTCAAGTTCTCGGGCCCCGCGTCGTTACTGTTTCGCAGCAAGTACCTGGTGTCCGGCTCGACTGAGATCTTGAGTGGCCCTTCGCCCACTTCGTTGCCCAACGGACGTTCCACACTCTTTCCGTTGTGACTCACTACGAGGACTGTCTTGTTGGCATTGACATCCATAACGTCCGCGCTTTCCGTTAGAACCCTGTTGCTGGTCCATTGCTTAGAGGACGCGGATTGTGCCCCTCAACGACAGCGCTAAGTTCTATTCGATATCGTTGCGGTCCATCAGGACAGCAGCTAGCGTCTCTCGGATTCGCCAGCAGCGCCTGGCCGCCGTACAGGTACGACAGCAGTCCGCCCACGTCCCGGCTCACCCACCCCGCATCGATGCCGGCCTGCAGCGCAGGCTCGCTCAGCGGCACCCCATGGTGTGCGCACAGCCACTGCACTGCCGCCAGAAAAACGTCCTGATCTTCTTCATCGTCCATCGTGGGCTGCGCTGTCACGAGCTCGTCTTCCTGGGCCATCACTGCCGCCATTGAAATTCCTTGTTGATTCGAGATGCGAGGGCAGTCCTGCCCGTGCCCGGCGTGGTGCCGGCGATCGCTGTCGCGATGATCGAAAGCCAAATCGGCCTATGAGGTCGACTTTATGAAACGCAGCGGCAATAGGAAACAGGAAAGCACAACCGCCCGAGCGCGAAACTTCTGGAAGATCACCGGCCCCGTCTCTTACCGGGCAAAACTGGCATTTGGGCGCAAAAGTAGGAGGCGACTGGCAGACATCACGCTATCGAAATGCGCATATTCGAGAATCGCGTTTTCACGCGCCTGGAGAGCTATGAATGCCGGTGATCTGCGCTGTCTGCCACACCGAGAATCGCGACGCAGCGAAGTTTTGTCACGGCTGTGCGCGCAAGTTGCCCGGCTTCGAAGCGACCGGCCCGTCCCTGCTGGATTCGATCAGGCCAAGGAGGCCTGGCACTGCTCCTTCGGGCGCCGGCGTCCTGGAAGGACCCGGCCGCATCATCCTGTCCGATGAGATGCGCAGGTTCTGGATCCACATCGGCCTGCTGATACTTGTCATAGCGATCGGCTTCTTCGGGTGGTTTGTCTATGTGACGCGCAAGGTGCCCTCCCGTCCACCGGAGACAGCAAAGGTCGTGGCGCCGCAGCCGGCCCGGCCCACCCCGCCGGCAGTGGCCGCTGCGACGCGGCCCGAGGTTCAGGAAGTACGGAAGGCGGTGGACCCCGTGCCACTCGGCAACTCACTGGCCGCAGGAGAGGTGGAAGTTCCGCCTGGTCCGGCGCCCGCGGCGGCGCGGCCAGCGATAGCGCCCGCGCCGCAATCAACGCCAGAGCACAGGCAATCGCCGCGCGTTGCCACGGCGCCGGCGCGTCCGCTGGCGCTCGACCCGCGGACCGGTTGCGAAACCCTCAACTTTATCTTTGCGGCCCGGTGCGAAGCCGCGCATTGCGACAAGCCGGAATACACCCGGCACCCCCGCTGCAATCTCGTGCGGGAGGAGCGCCGACGCGACGAGGCTCGACGCAATCCGACGTTGGGCTATTGATCTGCGCCAACGCCTCGCGTCCCTCTAGGCGATGATGCGACCCGCAGCTTCCGCCTGGCGGCGTCGCCGCTCCGGATACCAGCCGGTGAACCAGGCCGCGCCTGCGATGGCGGCCACCGTGACCGCCACGCCGATCCAAAGAGGGACCGCAGGCATGCGGGCCATCACGAAGTCGGCCATCGTCATCGCCAGGAATGCGAGCGCCCAGACACCCGTGAGCACATAGTTCACTACCGCGAACTGCGGCAACGCTGCCACCTCGGGCGACACGCGCTCGCGGGCGTACTGCAGCGTGAAGGGCCGACGAAGCAGCATGGAGATCACCACGATGAGGAGCAGCCCCGCGTCGACGGCGAATCTGACCTCGACGATGCTCCACGCGCCGCCGGTCGCGAGCACGAACAAGGCAAGGCCGCCGAAAAGAAGCGCGGTCCCCACCTCCAGGATCTTGACGCTGCGCCCGTGATGCACGCGATCACGCACGATCAGTGCAACGGCGACGGCGGCGCCGACGAGCAGTGCGGCCGTCACCGGCAAGTACCTCGACAAGAGCGCAAAGGCGATGAAGGGCGAGAAGCTCATCAGCATGTTCACGGATCTCTCCTGTTGGGGTGTGGCGTTCAGCGCCCAGCGGGCAGCCAGCTTCCGTGAAACCCGGACGGCACCCGATGCGAAAGCTGCACAGTGGCGACCGGCCCATCGGCCAGGGCCTGTGCATCGAACACGACCAAGTCGCTTCGGCATTCGGCGGCACGATAGGCCGTCGCAAGCAGCCAGCCCTCACCCTCTGGCGCGTCCGGCGCGCGCGGCACGAATACTGGCTCCGATACGCGGTCTCCGGGCGGCAGGTAGTGCAGCGTGCGCCGACCCGTCACAGCGTCGAAGTGCGCCAGCCCTTCGTTGCCAGCGCCATAAACGGCTTCGCGCTGGCAGGCATACCAGCCGTGGCGATAAGGCAATCCGGCGCGCCGATCGTCGATGCGGGGAAACTCGCCGGCCAGGTCGTCCAGCGGCTGCTGCTGGAAGCGGGTCGTGCCCGTTGCGAGATCGAAAGTCCACCGGCACAGACGGGCAACGCTGCGCAGAGGATCGGTCAGCCGGCCGTCGGGATAGGGAAACAGCGGCGGTTCGTCGTAGCGCATCACGTCGGCCACGATGCGCTGGCCGCCATTGGCGTCCGACTCTTCCCACGCGTTCATCACGTGGAAGACATAGCCCGCCTCGCCTTCGAACCAGCGGATGTCCTCGATCCGCCCCTGGCGTGGCATCACACCGACGCGAGCACCCAGTGCAGGCTCCCACGCAAAGGGCGGCTGGCCGCGCTGCGCGCGGGTCATGCTGGCCGAGAGCGGCAACACGGGAAACAGCACATGGCGCTCGGTCACGGCGAAGTCGTGCACCATGCTCGCGTAGGGCGCCTCGAATCGATCGAATCGCGTCACCCGGCCATCCGCGTCGATCGTGCCGTAGGTCATGCCGCTGGACAGCGGCCCTGTCGTGCCGTAGCCGAAGAAGATCAATTCGCCGGTCGCGGGGTCGGTCTTCGGGTGCGCAGTGAAGGGGCCATGCAAGCCGCCGCCGAAATCGACGGGACCCCGCGTGGCCAGCGTGCCGGGTTCGATCTCGATGGGCAGATGCGCTTCCTCCAGCGCCAGCAGCCGGCCCGCGTGCCACACGATGTGCGTATTGGCCACGCCCTCATCCGCCACCTCCGCGGCTGCGCTGTCCCCCTCCCTGGCGCGGCCGAAGCCGTCGAACAGGCGGCGACCGGCCTGGCGCTCGGCTTTCCAGTGGGCCGTGCGGACCCAGCGATTCCGGTAGCTTGCGCGGCCATTCGACAGTTCGAAGGCATGCAACATGCCATCGCCGCCGAACAGGTGCGCATCGGCACTCGGGAACTGCGGATTGGGCCCGTTGCGGAGCAGCGTGCCGTTCAGGCCGGCGGGCAGTTCACCCACCACGGGCAGGAAGGCAGCCTCGGCTTCGAAGCTGATGGGAGTTCCGTTCACGCGCCTGCGTGGTTTTTCCTCGGTCATGGCAAGGTTCCTCGGGTTGATATTGACGCTGTCAACAAGTCCATTGGAAAACGCTTCGAACGCGAAGTCAAGTAAAATTGACGCCGTCAATATCAAGCCTCCGCCGCCTCCCCGCCATGCCAGCATCGTCCAGGACCCCGCGCCACGCCGCGCCGGCGCCTCGCAGTCGGCGCAAGCCCGTTACCGCGCCCTATCACCACGGCGCGCTGCATGCCACGCTTCTCGCAGCGTCGCAGGATATTCTCGAAAGCCAGGGACTGGAAGGCCTCACACTGCGGGCCGCGGCGCGCGCGGCCGGCGTGTCACATGCAGCACCGAAGAACCACTTCGGCGACCTCACCGGCCTGTTGAGCGAACTGGCCGCAGTGGGCTTTCGCCAGTTCGCCGAGGCACTGCGAGCCGCCGCCGTCGGGCACGCTTCCGCTTCGCCAGAACGATTCGATGCCATCGGCCACGCCTATGTCGCCTTCGCACGCGCGCATCCTGCGATGTTCCTGCTCATGTTCCGCGGCGAAAGGCTCGACATGGACCGGCCCACCCTGCGCGAGGCGATCGAGCAGGCGCGCCAGGCACTGGCCGGCGCTGCCGCGGATCGCCTCGGCCTCGCGCACGAAACGGCGGCGCCCATCACACCGGACCAGGGCGCGACCATGGTTGCCGCATGGTCGCTGGTGCACGGCTTCGCGATGCTGCTGATCGATGGGCGATTGAACACCGTGCTCGCGCGGCGCCCCGAGGGCTCCGATTGGCAGAGCCTGCTGACCGCGGTATTCAACACAACACGCGACGCGCGAACTGACGCCCTGCGCCGGGCGTGCGAACCGGCTCGTCAGTCCGACTTGCGCTGAACGAGCTTGATCACGCTCGAGAAGTCGAGCGCCCCATGCCCCGCAAGGCTGTGCGCCGCATAGAGATTGCGCGCGAGCCCACCGAGCGGCGTGGCTGCGCGCACGGCTGCCGCGTTCTCCTGCGCAAGCCCCAGGTCCTTGAGCATCAGGTCGGTGCCGAAGCCACCGGCGTAGCCTTTGGAGGCCGGCGCCGTCTCCATGACGCCCGGCAGCGGGTTGTACTTTTCGAGCGCCCAGTTGCCACCCGAACTGCGCCGCATGATCTCGGACAGCACCTTGGGATCGAGCCCGTTGGCGACGCCCAGCGCAATGGCCTCGGACGTACCGATCATCAGGATGCCGAGCAGCATGTTGTTGCAGATCTTCGCTGTCTGGCCCGCGCCGGCGCCGCCGGCGTGGAAGATGTTTGCGCCCATCTTTTCGAGCACGGGTCGCGCGCGTTCCAGGTCGGCCTCCGAGCCGCCCACCATGAATGTCAAGGTGCCCGCCATCGCGCCGCCGGTGCCGCCCGACACGGGCGCGTCGATCACCGCCACACCACGCTTCGCACCCGCTTCCGCCACCTTGCGCGAGGTCGCGGCGGCGATGGTGCTGCTGTCGATCACGAGCGTGCCGGCGGGAATGCTTTCGAGCAACCCCGGCTTGCCATCGCTGCCGAGGTAGAGCGCCTCGACATGCTGGCTGGCTGGCAGCATGCTGATCATCACTTCGGCGCCGGTGAGCGTGTCGACCGCCGACTTCGCGATGCCCAGGCCTTCCGCGCCCAGTTTCCTGCAGGCGTCGGCCGACAGGTCGAAGGCGGTGACTGCATGGCCGGCCTTCTGCAGGTTCAGGGCCATCGGGCCGCCCATGTTGCCAAGGCCGATAAACGCGATCTTCATAAAAGTCTCCTGTGACCCCCAGCCTCGCCCACTTCGTGTGGCTCGGACACCCCCTTGCAGGGGGCAATCCCTACGGCCCGGCGAAGCCGGTTCCGTGGGATTCCTGGGGTAGTTGCATGGTTGCTCGGATTGTTGAAAGGGTCAGACCAGCGCCGCCAGTGGATGCGGGCCTTCGACTCGCACGCGCAGGTGGTCGTCGACGAACGCGGGCGTGATCTCTTCGAGCGTCGCGGGGTTCCAGCGCGGATTGCGGTCCTTCTCGATCAGCAATGCGCGAATCCCTTCAGCGAAATCCTTGTGTGCGCAAAAGCCGAGCGACGCCCAGTACTCGAGCCGGAACACCTCGGCCAGCGACATGCGCAGCACGCGTTGCCAGAGTTCGAACGACAAGGCGGCCGAACTGGGCGCGCCCTTGGTGAAAGTCGTGGCAGCCGTCTGCAACCATGCATCGTCGGACTTCAGGTCCCGCAGACGCTTCGCGATGTCGAGAAGATCGTCGCCAGCCATCAGTTCGTTGATGGTGTCGAAATGCTCACGCAGCTTCGACGACTGCTTTTCCGCGCCCACGCCGGCCTCCGCAAGGAAGCGCGACAGCGCGGCACGATCGGCCTTGGCCTCGCCCTTCCATGCATGGGCAGCGATGGACTCGAGGACCTGCGACTTTCGCTCCTGCGGCACCGCGATGTCGGCCAGGCCGCAGAAGATCGTGTCGGCCGCATTGAGCGGCGCAGCGGTGAGCGCGAGGAACAGGCCGACCCGCCCAGGCGCACGCCGCAGGAACCAGCTGCCGCCCACGTCCGGATAGAGCCCGATGTTGATCTCCGGCATCGCAACGCGGCTTTGCAGGGTCACCACGCGATGCGAAGCACCCGCCATGAGGCCGACACCTCCGCCCATCACGATGCCATGGGCCCAGCACAGGAAGGGCTTCGGAAAGGTGTGGATCAGGTGGTCGAGTTCGTACTCCTCGCTGAAGAAGCTCTCGGCGTAGGTATTGCGCTCCGGTCCGCAGTCGAGCAGTGTCTGGTAGAGCTGACGCAGATCACCTCCGGCGCAGAAGGCTTTTTCGCCGCTCGCATCCATCAGCACGCCGACGATGCCCGCGTCCTGCGCCCATTCACGCAACTGGGGGATGAGCAGCCGCACCATCGCGACCGCGAGCGAATTCAGCGAAGCTGGCGCATTGAGGGTCGCGACGCCGAAGCGTTTGCCGTTGGAGGCCTTGATTTCCTTGAAAAGGACGACGGGTTCTGTCATTGGTTCTTGAGGGTTCATCGAATGTCGGCATCGCCTTCAAGCAGCTTGCGGGCGACGATCACGCGCATGATTTCGTTGGTGCCTTCGAGGATCTGGTGCACGCGCGCATCCCGCACCAGCCGCTCCAGCGGGAATTCGCTCAGGTAGCCGTAGCCGCCGTGCAGTTGCAGCGCTTCGTTGCACACGGTGAAGCCGGCATCGGTGGCGAACCGCTTGGCCATTGCGCAATACGTGCTCGCGTCCGCATGGCCGGCGTCGAGCTTGCTCGCGGCGAGGCGCACCATCTGGCGCGCCGCGACCAGTTCGGTCGCCATGTCCGCCAGCTTGAATTGCAGGGCCTGGAAGCTCGCCAGCGGCTTGCCGAATTGCTGGCGCTCGTGCAGGTAGCGCCGCGCCGCATCGAGCGCACCTTGCGCCGCACCCACCGAACACGTCGCGATGTTGATGCGCCCGCCGTCGAGTCCCTTCATCGCGATGCGGAAGCCCTCGCCTTCGCTGCCCAGCAGATTTCCGGCAGGCACGCGGACGTTGTCGAAATTGATGGTACGCGTGGGCTGGCTGTTCCAGCCCATCTTGTGTTCCTTCTTGCCGTAGCTGATGCCCGGCGCGTCCGCCGGCACAGCCAGCGCCGAGATGCCCTTCGCCCCACCACCGCCGGTGCGCGCCATCAGCACCAGCACGTCGGTCGAACCGGCCCCGGAGATGAAGGCCTTGCCGCCGTTGATGACGTATTCACCGCCCTGCAGTTCCGCCCGCGTCTTGAGCGACCCGGCGTCCGACCCGGCGCCCGGTTCGGTGAGGCAATAGGAAGCCAGCTTCCGACCACTTGTCAGGTCCGCGCCCCAGCGCTCGCGCACGGCCGGTCCGCCCCAGGTGCCGAGCATCCACGTCGCCATGTTGTGGATCGTGATGAAGGCCGTGGTCGAAGGATCGACCGCCGCCAACTCCTCGAACACCAGCGTTGCATCGAGCCGCGGCAGCGCCAGCCCCTCGATGCTTTCCGGCGCATAGAGTCCGCAGAAACCAAGCTCGCCCGCCTTGGCGATCGCCTCCTTGGGAAAGATCGCCTCCGCGTCCCACTGTGCAGCATGCGGCGCGAACTCGGCCTGCGCGAACTCGCGCGCCGTTTGCGCAAATGCCCGCTGTTCTTCCGAAAGTTCAAATTCCATAGCTGCCAGCTTAGCGAATGGACGAATCCGAGAAATCCCGTGGATCCGGCTCCGCCGGTCCACCGGGATTGCCCCCGGAGAGGGGGTGCCCGAGCCACACGCAGTGGGCGAGGCTGGGGGAGAGCGTCACTTCAAGCTGATGGTGGTGTTGACGCCGTGCGAGACCGTGCTGTCGTCGAACCAGCGCTCGGTCACGGTCTTCGTCTGCGTGTAGAACATGATGACCTGCTTGCCGTACGGCCCCAGGTCGCCGAGCTTCGACGCACGCGAGCCGGTGAACGAGAACATCGGAACCGGCACCGGGATCGGCACGTTGATGCCCACCTGCCCCACGTCGATGTCTTCCTGGAAGCGACGCGCCGCCGCACCCGATTGCGTGAAGATGGCGGTGCCGTTGCCGTTCGGGTTGGCATTGATGAGCTCGATGGCCTCGTCGATGTCCGCCGCGTTCGCCAGGCACAGCACCGGGCCGAAGATTTCCTGGTCGTAGATGCTCATGCCGGGCTTGACGTCGGCGAACACCGTCGGGCCGACGAAGTTGCCCTTCTCGTAGCCGGGCACGGTGGGCTTGCGGCCATCGAGTGCCAGCGTCGCGCCATCGGCCACGCCGCGTTCGATCAGGCCATTCACGCGATCGTAGGCTGCACAGGACACCAGCGGGCCGACATCCACGCCCTTCTCGGTGCCGGCGCCGACCTTCAGCGTCTTGGCCTTCTCGACCAGGTCCGGCACCCACTTCTGCGCATCGCCCACCAGCACCGCGACCGACACGGCCATGCAGCGCTGGCCCGCGGCGCCGAAGCTCGCACCGGCCAATGCGTTGAGCGTCTGCTCCTTGTTGGCGTCGGGCATCACGATGGCGTGGTTCTTCGCGCCCATCATGCATTGCACGCGCTTGCCGGCCAGCGTGGCGCGGTTGTAGACGTGCGTGCCGACCTTGGTCGACCCGACAAAGGAGATCGCCTTGATGTCCTTGTGATCGCAGATCGCATTGACCACCGCCTCGCCGCCGTGCACCACGTTGAGCACACCGGCCGGGATGCCGGCTTCGAGCGCGAGTTCGCACAGGCGCATCGTGACCATCGGGTCCTGCTCGGAAGGCTTGAGCACGAAGGTGTTGCCCGTGACGATCGCCATCGGGAACATCCACAGCGGGATCATGGCCGGGAAGTTGAACGGCGTGATGCCGGCGCACACTCCGAGTGGCTGCAGCAGTGTGTAGGTGTCGACGCCATTGGCGACGTTGTTGGCCAGCTCGCCGAGTTGCAGGTTGCCGATGGCGGCCGCGTGTTCGACGACTTCGAGCCCGCGGAACACGTCGCCCTCGGCATCGGGCAAGGTCTTGCCCTGTTCCGCGGTCAGGATCGCGGCCAGCTCGGCCATGTTCTCGCGAATGAGTTGCTGGTACTTCAGGAAGATGCGGGCGCGCGCGCCGATGGGCGTCTTGCGCCAGGTCTTGAAGGCTTCCTTGGCGGAATCCACGGCGGCGTCGACTTCGGCCGGCGTGGCGAAAGGCACCTTGGCGAGCACTTCCTGCGTGGCCGGATTGACGATGTCGCGCCACTCGGTGGTCTTCGATTCGACGAACTTGCCGCCGATGAGCAGCTTGACGGTGGCGATCTTCGTGGCGGGCGTGGTGGTGGCGTCCATGTACTTTGTCTCCAGATTGGGGGTGCAGGAGTCGGATGCTAGCTTTGCACTTTTGCCATGGCAATAGACAAATTCGCACTCGCGATCTGCATAATTGCACATCATGGATTGGGACAACCTGCGCTTTTTCCTGGAACTCGCACGCTCGGGCACGCTGGTCGGCGCGGCGCGGCGGCTGGCGGTCGACCATACGACGGTGGCGCGTCGCATCCAGGCCCTGGAAAAGCAGGTGGGGACCGCCCTGTTCTCGCGCGAGGCCGACGGGCACCGGCTGACCGAGGCGGGGCGCCGGTTGCAGCCGCAGGTCGAGGCGATGGAAAGCGCCTTCCTCACGGTCGAAAGCGCGACGCCCGCTTCGGACGAAGGCCTGTCGGGCCTGGTCCGAATCGGGGCGACTGAAGGGTTCGGCACGATCGTCCTGGCGCCGCAGCTTGCGCTGTTCGCCCAGCAGCATCCCAAGCTGGTGATCGACCTCCTGGCCATGCCGCGGCTCGTGCACCTCTCACGGCGCGAAGCCGACATCGTGATCTCGCTGGAACGGCCGGCGCGCGGGACGGTGGTGGTCGCGAAGCTCACCGACTACGCGCTGCGTCTCTATGCATCGAAGCCCTATCTCGCGAAGCACGGCGCCATCCGGACGCGAGAGGACCTGCGCGGTCATACTTTCATCAGCTACGTGGATGACCTGCTCTTCAGCAAGGAGTTGCAGTACCTCGACGAGTTGTACAGGCCGGATTCGTTCGCACTGCGCAGCACGAGCATCCTCGCGCAGTACCAGGCGACGCTGGCGGGTGCGGGCATCGCGGTGTTGCCGGCCTTCATCGCCGAACGCGACAAGTCGCTTCGACGGGTGCTGCCGGACGAAGCCAACTTCACGCGCACCTTCTGGATGTCGGTGCCGGCGGAGACGCGCCACCTGGCCCGCATGAAGGCCACCTGGGATTTCCTGAGGCAGACCGTCGAGGCCCAGCGCCCGCTGTTGTTGCCGCCCGGGTGAGGCGGAAAACTCACCCGAAGCGAATCCCCTGCGCCAACGGCAGTTCACGCGAGAAGTTGATCGTGTTGGTCGTGCGGCGCATGTACTGCTTCCATGCATCCGACCCGCTTTCCCGGTCGCCCCCGGTCTCCTTCTCTCCGCCGAACGCACCGCCGATCTCCGCCCCGCTCGGGCCGATGTTGACGTTCGCCATGCCGCAGTCCGAGCCGGCCGCCGAGATGAATCGCTCGACCTCTCGCAAGTCGTTGGAGAAGATGCAGGACGACAGGCCTTGCGGGACATCGTTGTGGAGGTCGATCGCCTGATCGAGATCGTCGTAGTGCAGCACGTGGAGCAGCGGGCCGAAGGTTTCGCGCCGGACCAGTTCGGTCTGCGCCGGCATGTCGGCGATGGCCGGGCGAACATAGAAGGCTTTCGGGAAGCGCTCGGCGAGCACGCGATCGCCACCGGTGAGGATGCGGCCGCCCTGCGCCTCGACTTCGGCGATGGCGTGCCGCAGCGTGTCGTAGGCGGCCTCGTCGATCAGGGGGCCGACCAGCGTGCCCTCCTCCAGCGGATGACCGACGCGGAGGCTCTCGTAGGCGGTCAACAGCTTCGCCATCAAGGCCGCCTTGACCGTGCGATGAACGATGAGCCGGCGCAGCGACGTGCAACGCTGGCCGGCGGTGCCGACCGCACTGAACAGGATCGCCCGCAGCGCCATGTCCAGGTCCGCGGCGGGCGTGACGATCATCGCGTTGTTGCCGCCGAGTTCGAGGATGCGTCGCCCGAACCGGGCCGCCACGCGAGGACCGACCTCGCGGCCCATGCGCGTGGAGCCGGTCGCGGAGACCAGCGGAACGTCGGGACTGTCGACCAGTGCCTGCGACTGCGCCGCGCCACCGATCACGATCTGTGCGAGCCCCTCCGGCGCACGCTCGCCGAAGCGGGCAATGGCCCGTTCGAGCGCCCTGAAGGTCGCCAGCCCGGACAAGGGCGCCTTCTCCGACGGCTTGAAGATCACGGGGTCACCGCACACCAGCGCGATGGCTGCATTCCAGGCAAACACCGCGCTCGGGAAATTGAAAGCCGTGATGACGGCGACCGGCCCCAGCGGGTGGTATTGCTCCATGATCCGGTGGCCGGGCCGCTCCGACACGATGGTCTTGCCGTAGAGCTGCCGGGACAGACCGAGCGCGAACTCGCAGATGTCCACGCCCTCCTGCACCTCGCCCAGGCCCTCCTGCGCGATCTTGCCGACTTCGAGCGAGATGATCCGGCCGATGTCGGCCTTCGCGGTGCGCAGTTCCTCGCCCCAGAGCCTTACCAGCTCGCCGCGCGCCGGCGCCGGCACGTCGCGCCAGCGACGGAATGCAGCCTGCGAACGGGCGATGACTTCGGCCATCGATGCGGTCGGCGTCTCATGCAGTTGCGCGAGTTCGGCGCCGTCGACCGCCGAGCGCACGCGCAGCGCGCCACCGGACAATTCCGCCGCACCGATTCCGCAGCGTCCGAGAACAGCTGGTACGTCGCTCATGCTTGTGGCTCCTTCCGGGTCCGGCGTCGTGCCTGAGGCGGCCAAGTATGTGCGAAGGTTTGTGCGCGATGCGGATTCGCGCGCCCTCCGTCCGCACCGGCTTCTGCCAATGCGCCGTAGCAGCTGCCGACCCGCGTGGAAAGAAAGGCTTCCAGCGCGACCTTCTCCTGGCCGACGAAGCCGTGCGCCGGCAATCGCCCGTCGCGCAGCAGTTCGAACACACCCACCACGCCGGCCGCCGTCGCGAGTTCGATGGCGGTGCGGTCCACGCCTCGCAGGCGGCCGCCGTGGATGCGCGCCATGCGCGTCTCCTGCTCGAAGCGGCCCTTGCGCAGCCCCGACGCCGAAGCGAACACGATCACCACGTCCTCCCGGCTGTGCGGCACCGCATGATCGAGCACCTGGCGCAGCAGATCGCGTCGCTCGATCAGCCGCAGGTCGTGCAGCAGCAGCGCCATGGCATCACGGTGACCGGGGTAGCGCAGGGTCTTGTAGTCGAGGTTGCGCACACGGCCCGCGAGCGTCTCGCAGAGCGTGCCGAGCCCGCCGGAAGTGTTGAAGGCTTCGTAGCTCTCGCCGTCGAGCACCAGCGTCTCGAGTCCGTCGAGCGGCTGCACCGACACCGGATGGCCCTGCACGATGGCTGCACACGGATGGCAGTACTCGTTGATGACGCCGTCGACGCTCCAGGTGAAGTTGTAGCGCAGGCCGTTCGTGGCGTGGCGCGACAGGGCGCCGACGCGCAGGTGCAGGTCGTAGAGCTCGTCGAATCGGTTCGCCAGATGGCCGCCCAGCATTCCGATGACGCCGGGCGCGAGACCGCACTGCGGCATCAGCACCGCGTGCGCTCCCTCAGCCATGGCGCGGATGGCAGTGGTGGCGGAGACGTCCTCCGTCAGGTCGAGGTAGTGGACGCCGAGGGATCGCGCTGCCGCCGCGACGCCCGATGCGAGAAAGAAAGGCAGCGCGTTGATGACGACGTCATGCCCGACCATCGCAGCGGCGAGCGCGGTGTCGTCCTCGGCGTCGACGCTGGTGCGCTGCACGAGCCGATCGTCGGGCTCGCACCGTCGGTGATCGCGGTCGGCGAGCGTGACTGGCAGCCGGTGGTATTCGGCCACCATGTCGGCCACCGTGGCGCCGACCTTGCCCGCGCCCAGGACGAGGACCTTGCGAATGTCGACGGGGTTCATGGGGCACCTCCTTGGTTTTCAGCGGTCACGCTGAAATAACTCTAGGAGGGTCCGCTGGCAGTGGGAAGCCGGCATTGCGTCGAAGGCGGGCG
Source organism: Variovorax glacialis (assembly GCF_051216375.1). Lineage (NCBI taxonomy): Bacteria > Pseudomonadati > Pseudomonadota > Betaproteobacteria > Burkholderiales > Comamonadaceae > Variovorax > Variovorax glacialis. The sequence goes on from NZ_JBPJZT010000003.1 coordinate 40,558, forward strand.
TCGTTCGGACGAATCGACGGGACCGACGCTCGAAAGGTCAGCCAGCCGTCCGCGGGCGAAATATCTTCAACCTTGTAAAGCCGTTGACATACGGTGCCAGCAGGCGTTCCTACACTGGGCCGCAATTCGCCGCTTCGGCCCCCGCATCACAAGCTCAGCGCACGCCGCCTTAATCCTTGCAGATCCCGAATCACGCAATGCGACTTGATCATCTCGATCACTCCCTGCTCCTGGAGTTGGATCAGCACGTTCGAGGTCATGACGCGGCTCAGGCCGGCGAGGTTCGCCATCTCCTGGTGGGTGAAGGAAATGCGGATGGCGACGCCCTCCGCCTGCGTTTGGCCATAGGTGTCGGCCAGTTGCACCAGGTGGTGGCTCACGCGCTGCGCGGCGGTCGCCTGGCTCAGGAGCAGGTTCTGGTGCGCCAGCACGCGCAGCTTGACGTTCATCAGCCAGAGGACCTGTCGCAGGCATTCGCCGTCGCGCTGCATGCAGTCGAGCAAGCGTTGCCGGTCGACCTGTCGCACGACCACGTCGGACGAGGCCACCGCCGTTACGGAATGCCTGCCGTCCAGGAAGGCGCTGCACTCGCCGACCATGCCGTGGGTGCCGACGATGGCCATGTGCTTCTCGTGGCCGGCCTCCGACAGGAGCACCAGGCGCACGCGCCCCTCCTCGACGACGAACACATGATTCACCGGGTCGCCCTGCGAGAACAGGGTCTGTCCCTTGCCGAAGCGCACCGTCGGCGCGCCTTCCGTCAACGTCTTCCACGCGAAGTGCGGCACCTCGATCCATGCCGAGGGGGAAGTCGCCGCGTCGCCGTTTTTGTTCATCGCCTCAAGGCCTTGTCGTCGTGCAAGGCAAGTTCATGAATCATCCATTCTCTTCGTACCGCAAGCTCTTTCCCATCCTGGACAACGCGGTCCAGCTCTCCAGCTGCTCGCAAAGCGCGCTCAGCCTGCCGGTGCGGCAGGCGATCGACGACTACCTCGACGTCTGGGTGCGGCGCGGCGCCGACTGGGGCTACTGGATGGACCAGGTCGCCCTGTCACGCGCGGAGTTCGCTCGCATGATCCATGCCGATGTGGACGACATCGCGGTGCTGGGGAGCGTCTCGGACGCGGCTTCGAGCATTGCCTCGACGCAGCGCTTCAACGAGGACCGCCGCGACATCGTCACCACGACGCTGGATTTCCCGTCCATCTGCCACGTGTGGCTGGCGCAGCAGCCCCGTGGCGCCCGGGTCCGCTTCGTCGAGGGCGAGGCCGGCAGCACCACCGCCACCGAGCGCATCGCCAGCACCATCGACGCGCAGACCGCGCTGGTGTCGGTGTCGCACGCCTGCTTCTACGACGGGCAGATCGTCGATATCGCCGCCACCGGTCGCGCCGCGCGCGAGCACGGCGCCATCCAGTTCGTCGACGCCTACCAGTCCGCCGGCTCCATCGCGATCGACGTTCGCGAACAGGAGGTCGACGTTCTCGCGGCGGGCGCGCAGAAGTACCTGCTGGGCATTCCGGGGATCGCCTTCCTGTATGTGCGGCCCGAGCTTGCGCGACGGCTCACGCCGTCCGTCACCGGCTGGTTCGGCCGCGTGAACCCGTTCGAATTCAACCCGGCAAAGCTGGATTTCGCGGCCGGCGCGACCCGGTTCAACACCGGCACGCCGCCGATGATGTGCGCCAGCGTGGCCCGGGCCAGCATGAGCCTGCTCAACGAGATCGGCATACCGGCAATCGAGGCCTACCTCGCCGAGCTTTCCGCGGTCGCCATCGAGGAGGCGGCACGCCTCGGGCTCTCGGTCGCCAGCCCGACCACGCCGTCGGCCAAGGGCGCCAACACGGCCGTGCGCATTGCCAATGCGGGGCAGGTCGAGGCACAGATGTTGCAGTCGGGCTATGTGGTCTCGGCGCGCAACGACGTGATCCGGATCGCGCCGCACTTCTACAACACCGCCGACGACGTCGTGGGCGCCCTGCGCGAACTCGCGCGCCTGACGCGCTGATGCCGATGTTCAACGATTCGCCTCCCGGCTCCGCCAGTTCGCATTGCGCTTCGGTCGTCTGCGGGGTGGCTGCGAACGAGGCGCTGGCCTTCCTGGCCGATGGCGTGGAGCTCGGCCACTGGGCGCTCGGCTGCTGGCAGACGGAGCCGATCGGCGACGGTGTCGTGCGCGGCCGCTCCCTCTTCGACGATCAGCCCGGCTGCGTGCGCCCCGTGCTGGACACTGCCCGCATGACGGTGATCTATCACGTCGGCGCCACCGCCGATGCGCTCAGCCCGCGCATCAGCGCTGTCGTCGAGCCCGCCGCGAGAGCGGACGGCGCAGGCGACGCGTGCCGGGTCAGCCTGCTTGCAACCCGCATGCCCGGCATGGACGATGCCCGGTGGCTGCGCCTCATGCGCTGCCACGAGGTCGAGGTGCTGTTGATCCAGGCGCGCCTCGAGCGCCGAGCCACGCGTTCTTTGAAACCACGATGAGGAAGAGATCATGAATCGACGCCATTTCAACCAGGCACTCACGGCAGCCGTGCTGGCATCTGCGCTACCGGCCTGGAGTGCCGGCCCAGCCAGCACCAAGGCCTACACCGGGCCCATCCGCGTGCTGGTGGGCTTCCCGCCGGGCGGCGCCACCGACGTGGTCGCGCGCGCGGTCGTCGACAAGCTCGGCAAGGCCATGAACGGCCAGGTCTTCATCGTGGACAACAAGCCGGGCGCCGGCGGGCAGATCGCGGCGCAGTTGCTCAAGGCGGCGCCGGCCGACGGGTCGACCATCATGCTGTCGATCGATCACACGCAGGTGATCATCCCGCTGACCATCGCCGCCGCCGGCTACGACCCTGTGGCCGACTTCACCGCGCTGGCGGGGGTGGCCGGCTATTACAACGTCCTCGCCGTCAGCGCCAGCACCGGTGTCAAGACGATGGCCGAACTCGGCGCCTGGCTGAAGGCGCATCCAAACGAGGCCAACTACGGCATTCCCGCCGCCGGCAGCGTGCCGCAGTTCATCGGCCACGTGATCGGGAAGTCCTTCGGCGTGCCGATGAACTCGGTGCCGTACAAGGGCGGCGCACCGATGGTGCAGGACCTGCTCGCGGGCCAGATCCCTATCGGCATCGCCTCGATGACCGAGCTGATCGAATACCACCGCGCCGGCAAGGTCCGCATCCTGGCCAGTTCCGGCCAGGAGCGCAGCAAGACTGCGCCCGAGATTCCCACCTTTCTCGAACTGGGCTTCAGCGGCATCGACAAGAACCCGTGGCTCGCCTTCTTCGGGCCGAAGGGAATGCCCCAGGACTTCATCGACCAGTTCGACAGCGCCATGAAGACCGTGCTGGCGCAGCCCGACCTGCAGGAGCGCCTGGCGAAGATGGGCAATGAAGTCAACCCGGCCCCGTCGAAGGAGGTCGAGCAGTGGGTCATCGACGCCAACCGCAACTGGAGCAAGGTGATCCGCGATTCGGGCTTCAAGGCGCAATGAACACGAACACACGCGGCGGACGCGAATTCATCCAGAGCGGATCGCGCTGGGAAGAGCTCGCCGGCTACTCGCGCGCCGTGGTCGATGGCGACTGGGTCTTCGTGTCCGGCACGCTGGGCCAGGACTTCGCCACCGGGGAGTTTCCGCCCACGGCGCAGCAGCAGGCCGAGCGGGCGCTCGACACGATCGAGACCGCGCTGTCGCAGGCGCGATCCGGCCTTGCCGACGTGGTACGGGTGCGCGTCTACGTGCCCGATCGGGCCGACGTCATCCCGGTCAGCGAAGTGCTCCGTCGCCGCTTCGGCGCCAACCGTCCGGCCAACACCACGGTGTGCAGTGCGCTCGCCGTGGAAGGCGCCAAGGTCGAACTCGAAGTGACCGCGCGGCGTAGCATCTGAGTCGCTCCGGTCTGTTGACTTGTCTTTTTTTGGATTGGATTCCTCGATGACCCTCCTCACGCAACTCGCCCAGGCCCTGCGCAACCAGTCGGTTCGCACCATCGACCTCACGCACACGCTGAGCGAAGACTTCCCGCCACTGCAACTTCCGCCCCAGTTCGGCCAGGTCGCCGCTTTCAAGAAAGAGCGCATCTCGCAATACGACGAAGCGGGCCCCGGCTGGTACTGGAACAACTTCTCGTGCGGCGAACACACCGGCACGCACTTCGACGCGCCTGCGCACTGGGTGACGGGCAAGGACCACGATCGCAACACCGTGGACACCATCGATCCCGGAAACTTCATTGCGCCGGCCGTCGTCGTCGATGCCAGCGCCGAAGTCGCGAAGGACCCCGACTGGCTGCTCACCGTCGAGTTCCTGCAGGTGTGGGAAGGCAAGCACGGCCGCATTCCCGAAGGCGCCTGGGTGCTCTTTCGCACCGACTGGTCCAAGCGCCTCGTCGATCCGGCCGCCTTCGTCAACATGCGCGAGGACGGCGCCCACACGCCGGGCCCGACGCAGGCGGCGGTGGAATGGCTCATCCAGGAGCGCAAGGTCCACGGCTTCGGTGTCGAAACGATCAACACCGACGCCGGCCAGTCCTACGGCTGGCCGCTGCCCTACCCCTGCCACACGCTCATGCACGGCGCCAACCGCTATGGGCTGCAATGCCTGAAGAACCTCGACCAGCTTCCGCCCACGGGCGCGCTGATCGTGTCCGCGCCGCTGAAGATCGAGGAAGGCTCCGGCAGTCCGCTGCGCGTCCTCGCGCTGGTCGAGGGTTAGGCCAGGCCTCAGTCCGGCGACGCGGGTGATCAGGCCTCGGCCGACGATCCCCGGACCACAAGTTCACCCGGCAGCAGCAGCTGCCGCGGCGGTCCTTCGAGGCCACCCAGGCGCTCGATGAGGCAGGTTGCGGCGACCCGTCCGATCGCATCCGTCGGCTGCGCGATCGCGCTCAGCCCGGGGCCGATCAGTGGCGCCCACTCGGCATCGTCGAAGCCGACGAAGCCGACATCCGTGCCGAAGCGCAAGCCCAGTCGCGCCATGGCCGACGCCACGCGCAGTGTCACCACGGCATTGCCGGCCAGCACGGCGACGCGGCGGCCACGTTTGGCGCGCTTGTGCAGGGCGCGCAATGCCGAGTCGAGGGCATCGCCGTCCTCGCTGGCGCACTCGAAGACCTCGCCGGCCACGCGCGGTTCATGCGCCGCCAGGCAGGCGCCGAAAGCCGCCGTGCGCTCGCGGCGCGAACTCACGCCTTTCAGGGGCTCGGTGATGTAGAGCAGTTCGCGATACCCGCCTTCGACGAGATGCCCGCAGGCCGTCTTCATGGCAGCGACGTTGTCGAGCGAGACGAAGTCGGTGTGCATGCCCGCATGCCGACGGTCCACCAGCACGGCCGGCTTGCCGTGCAGGGCGTCGGCATCGACGAGCCCGGCACCCCGCCCCAGCGTATTGAGGATGAAGCCATCGACCTGGTAGCCAGCCAGCGCATCGATGGCCTCCCGCTCGCGGTCGATGTCGTTGCCCAGGTTGAAGAGCATCACCAGATAGCCCGCGTCCTGGCAGGCCTTCTCGGCGCCGCGCAGCACCGCGACTGAATAGGGATTGGTGATGTCGGCCACGATCAGCCCGATCAGCCGCGAGCGGCCATGGCTCAGGGCCTGTGCCATCGGGCTCGGCGTGTAGGCCAGCTCGGCGACCGCGGCCTCGACGCGGGCGGCAATGTCGGGGCTCAGCAGGCGCTCGCGGTGATTGAGGAATCGCGAGACCGTGGCCTTCGAGACGCCCGCCGCCTTGGCCACATCGGCGATGGTTGCGCGCCCGGGCCGCTGCATGGGAGCCCTCGCGTTCAAGCGGACGCCGTGTCGTAGACGGCCAGGGGCCTCTCGCCCGCCAATGCGCGCAGCAGGTTGGTGGTCGCCAGCTCGGCCATCGCATGCCGCGTCTCGTGCGTGGCCGAGCCGATGTGCGGCAGCGGCGTGACGCGCGGATGCGTGCGCAAGGGCGACGCCATCGGCAGCGGCTCGGTCGCGAAGACGTCGAGGCCCGCGGCACGCAGGGTGCCCTGGTCGAGCGCTGCCAGCAAGGCATCCTCCTGCACGGTGGCCCCGCGGCCGCCGTTGATGAAGACGGCGCCCGGCTTCATGGCGCCGAAGAACCCGGCGTCGATCATGTCGCGCGTGCTGTCCGACAGCGGCAGCATCGCCACCACGAAGTCGGATGCCGCGAGCATCGCGTCGAGCGAGGTGTGCGTGGCGCGGCCCTGCAGCTCGGGCGCCTGCGCGGCGAGGTCGACCGGGCGACGCGTGTGATAGAGCACCGGCATGCCGAAGCCGAGCGCGGCGCGGCGCGCGATCGCCTGGCCGATGCGGCCGAAGCCGAGCAGGCCCAGCGTCTTGCCGTGCACGTCGAAGCCGAAAAGGTCCTCGCCGATGTTCTGGGTCCATCGGCCGTCGTGCACGAGGTTGGACAGTTCGACCACGCGGCGGCTGGTCGCCATGAGCAGCGCGAACACGGTGTCCGCCACCGTCTCGTCGAGGACGCCGGGTGTGTGGCACAGCGTGATGCCGCGCGCATGCAGGGCGGAGAGCGCGTAGTTGTCGACGCCGACCGACACGCTGGAGACCACTTCGAGTTGCGGCGCCCGCGAGATCAGCGCGTCGTCGATGGGGTAGCTCGAGCCGATCAGGCCTTGCGCGGTCGGCAATGCCGCCTCGAAGGACTGCTCCTGCGCCGCCACGCGCGGATTCGCGACGACGACTTCATGCGCCGCCTGCAGGCGGGCCAGCTGGTCGTCCGGCAGCTCGCGGAAAACGAGGATGTTCTTGCGCGTCATAGTCCAGCCTCTTCAAGTTGCACCCGCGTCGGCAGGCCTTCGGTATCGCCCAGCACCTGCACGGCACGGGCGCCGATCCATGCGCCGCGGCGCACGGCCTCGGGAACGGTCTTACCTTCGAGCAATGCGCTCACCACGCCGGCCGCAAAGCCGTCGCCCGCGCCCACGGTGTCGACGATCTCCTTGACCGGGAAGCCTTCCACGCGGCCGGTGCCGGCCACGTCGCCATCGTAGTAGGCACCCTCGGCACCCAGCTTGACGACCACCAGCTTCGCGCCGCGTTGCCGATAGAACTTCGCAACGCCTTCCGGCGTGCTTTCGCCGGTGAGGATCAGGCCCTCTTCCATGCCCGGCAGCACCCAGTCGGCACGCGCAGCGAGATCGTTGATCGCGCTGCGCATCACCTCAGGCGAGGACCACAGCGTCGGGCGCAGGTTGGGGTCGAACGAAATGGTGCGGCCGGCCTGGCGCATCACGTCCATCGACTTGATCGCCGCCTGCAGGCTGGTGCCGGAAATGGCCGCGAACACGCCCGTCGCATGAAGGTGCCGCGCGGAACGCAGCCAGGCCTCGTCCACATCGGCCGGACCCATCTGGCTCGCAGCCGACCCCTTGCGGTGGTATTCGACCGGCGGATCGCTACCGTCCGTGACGCGGCCCTTGAACTGGAAGCCCGTGCGCTGCGTCGGGTCGGTGATCACGTGCGAGCAGTCGATGCCCTCGCCCTGCATGGTGGCGAGCAGCGCGCGACCCATCGAGTCGGTCCCGAGCCGGCTGGCCCAGCCGACCTTGAGGCCGAGGCGCGAAAGGCCGATCGCCACGTTGGTCTCCGCGCCGGCCGTGCGTTTGTGGAAGGCGGTCGCGTTCTCGATCGGCCCCGGCTGGTCGGCCACCAGCAGCAGCATCGCTTCGCCGAACAGCGCGACATCGAAGGAAGTGTTCGTCATGGTGTGGCTCGCAGGGAGCGGATGAGCGCGATCTGGTCGCGCGTGACGGTCAGCAGGTCATCGCCGATCAAGGGATATTCGATGGCATGCGGCACATCGGCGGGCAGCGCACGCAATACCGCGCGCCAGGGCGCAACGGAATCCGTGAGCGGCACCGCCACCCACTTGGCCGGCAGCCGCTGCGCGCCCTTGCAATGCACATAGCGCACGCGGCGCCCCAGCGCCTGCGCCGCCTGCAGCGGGCATTCGCCGACCCAGTGCCAGTTGCCCATGTCGAAGGTCATGCCCAGGTCGAGCCCCGCACGGTCGGCGACGTCGAAGAAGGTCAGCAATGCAGGCAGCGTGCCCGCGGAAACGGTCTGGTCGTTCTCGATCACGAGTTCGATCCGGGTTTCGGACAATTGCACCTTGAGGCCCCACAGCGAGCCATGCGACGACGGACGAAAGTCGCCGATCGACATCTTGAGCCGCTTCGCACCCAGGGTGGTTGCTGCAGCGATGCCACGCCCGAGCGCCGCGCTGTCGAGCCAACCGCCTTCAGCCCAGAGCCCTTCGGGACTCGAGTAGACCGAAGCAATACCGGCCAGCGCAGGCAGCTCGGTCGCCGGATCACGCAGCAGCTCGCCGCGCACTTCGACGCTGTCGGCGCCGGCGGCCTTCGCAAGCTGCGAGCACCACAGCTGGCCATGGCGCCCGGTTTCGGCAGCGCCGAACGATGAGAGAGAAATCAATACGTCCGTCACGTCCAAAGCTCCAAAATCCCATTCCAGAAATACCGCGGAACCGGCTCCGCCGGGCCGCCGGTATTGCCCCCTGCAAGGGGGTTGGCGAAGCGACACGAAGTGCGCGAAGCCTGGGGGTGTGCCATTTAATGCGCCTGATGGGAGCTCAGAATCTGACCGAGGAACTGGCGCGTCTTTTCGTGCTTCGGATTGCCGAAGAAATCAGCCGGCGGACCCTGCTCGACGATCTTGCCGTCCGCCATGAAGATCACGCGATCCGCCACGCTGCGCGCGAAGCCCATTTCGTGCGTCACGCACAACATCGTCATCCCGTCCTCGGCCAGCCCGATCATGGTGTCGAGCACTTCCTTCACCATCTCGGGATCGAGCGCCGAAGTGGGCTCATCGAACAGCATGATCTTCGGTGCCATGCACAGCGCACGGGCGATCGCCACGCGCTGCTGCTGCCCCCCGGAGAGCTGGCTCGGATACTTGTGCGCCTGCTCGGGAATGCGCACGCGCGTGAGGTACTTCATCGCGACCTCCTCCGCCTGCGCCTTCGACATGCCGCGCGAACGCATCGGCGCCAGCGTACAGTTCTGCAGGATCGTGAGGTGCGGGAACAGGTTGAACTGCTGGAACACCATGCCCACCTCGGCCCGCACCGCGTCGACGTTCTTCCCACCCGCCGTCAGCTCGATGCCGTCCACCACGATGCGGCCCTTCTGCACCGTCTCCAGACGGTTGATGCAGCGAATCAGCGTCGACTTGCCCGACCCCGACGGCCCGCAGATCACGATCCGCTCCCCAGTGCGAACCGAGAGGTCGATGTTGGTTAACACCTGAAAAGTGCCGTACCACTTGTTCACCGCCTCCATCTGAATAATCGATTCGGTCCCAGCGTGGGTCGTGACTGCGTCGGTCATAAAAATCCCGTCAATTCAAAAAAACAACCGTCGTGCCCCGCTCCCCCTTCGTGAAACACCGCGGAACCGGCTCCGCCGGGCCGCCGGTGTTGCCCCCTGAAAGGGGGTGGAGAGCGACACAAAGTGCGCGAGCCTGGGGGTCAGTTCATCTTCGGCAAATCGGTCTGCAACCACTTCTGGTACAGCTTGTTCAACTCCCCATTGGCCGTGTTCTTCTGGATGAACTCGTTCACGTTCTTCGCCAGATCGTCCTGGCCCGGGCGCATCGCGATGCCCATGTTCTGCTGCACCAGCGTGAACTTGTTTTCGAAGGTGTTGGCCGGCACGCGCTTGGCGATCTGCGCGGCGACAGTGGTGGACGCGCCGATCGCATCGACCTGGCCCGACATCAGCGCCTGCATGGCCGACGCGTCGTCGTCGAAGCGGCGGATCTCGGTGCCTTCCGGTGCGGCCTTGGTCACGGCCACGTCCTGCGTGCTGGCACGGGCCACGCCCACACGCACGCCCTTCAGGTCGGCGGCGCTCTTGATCGGCGCACCGGTCTTGCCGTAGAGCACGATGGTCGCGGCCGCATAGGGCTGCGAGAACTGGACCTGCTTGGCGCGCTCGGGCGTCACGGCCAGCGAGGCGACCAGCAGGTCGACCTTGTTGGTCAGCAGGAAGGGAATGCGGTTCGGGCCGGTGACCGGCACGATGTTGGCCTTCACGCCCCAGTCCTTGGCCAGCAGCTTGGCGACGTCGGCGTCGTAGCCGTCGGGCTGGTTCTTGGCGTCGGTCGTGCCGTAGGGCGGGAAGTCGACCAGCATGCCGATCGTGATCTCACCCTTCTTCTTGATGTCGGCCACGCTCTGGGCGGATGCGAAAGGTGCGAACGCAGTGAGTGCGGCGCCCAGGCCCAGCGCTGCGATGGCGGCGCGACGGGTGGTGGATCGAATCATGTCGGGACTCCTAAGGTTGAGGACTGAAAACAGGAAAGGCGAAAGAAAGGCGGAATCAGCGGCTCAAGGCGCGAGCGCGTTTGCGCTCCATGCGCGCAGCCAGCAACGAGAGCGGCCAGCAAATGACGAAATAGAGCGCGGCCACTGTCGTGAAGACGTGCAGCGGCTGGAAGGTCGCGTTGTTGATGATCTGCCCGGCGCGGGTGATCTCGGTGAAGCCGATGATGGCTGCGAGCGAGGTGCCCTTGATGATCTGCACCACGTAGCCCACGGTCGGCGGCAGCGCGATCTTGAAGGCCTGGGGCAGCACCACGTCGCGCATCCGCGAGGTGTAGCTGAGGTTGAGCGCTTGCGCCGCTTCCCACTGGCCGCGCGGGATGGCTTCGATGCAGCCGCGCCAGATCTCGCCGAGGAACGCTGCACTGTTGAGCACCAGCGCCGCGCCCGCCGCGATCCACGGATTGATGTCGAGGCCGAACACTGGCGCGCCGAAGAAGATCAGGAACAGTTGCAGCAGCAGCGGCGTGCCCTGGAAGATCTGGATGAAGCCGGTCGAGAGCACGCGCGCGGTCTTGCTTTCGGACGTGCGTGCCAGCGCGACGATCAGCCCGAGGACCGCGCCGCCGACGAAGGCGATGAGCGACAGCGCCAGCGTCCACCGGGCCGCTTCGAGGATGAACAGGAATTCGGGAAAGCCGAAGGTACGCATGGTGTTCAGCGCCGATCCGGATAGTTGAGGGTGCGCCTGTAGATCAGCTTGAACAGCCCCGAGAACGACAGCGCCAGCGCAAGGTAGATGCACGCGACCACGATGTAGATCTCGAAGCTGCGGAAGGTCTGCGACTGCAGGTTGGCCGCGACCGAGGTGAGGTCATCGGCCGAGATCACCGACACCACCGCCGAACTCAGCATCAGCAGGATGAACTGGCTCGTGAGCGCCGGGTAGATGGCCTTGAGCGCGGGCTTGATGATCACGAAGCGGAAGATTTCCCACGGCTTGAGATTCAGCGCCCTGCCCGCTTCGATCTGCCCCTTGGGGATGGATTCGATGCCGGCGCGCACGATCTCAGCCGCATAGGCGCCGAGGTTCACCACCATCGCGGTGAGCGCCGCCGTGTAGGGCGACCAGCGCAGGCCGATGGCCGGCAACGCGAAGAAAAAGAAGAACAGCTGGACCAGGAAGGGCGTGTTGCGGATGACCTCGATGTATGCGTTCACGATGAAGCGCAGCCAGGCCGGCCCCGAGGTCTTTCCCCAGGCGCAGAAGATGGCGACCACGAGGCCCAGCAGCGTGGCGACGAGCGAGAGCTGGATCGTGATCCAGGTGCCCTTCAGCAGCAGCGGCCAGGCGGCAAAGACGGCATCGAACTGGAATTGGTAGTTCACGGGAGACGTGGATTCCGGAAGGGTTCGGGGGTGGTGCGCCGCGCTGCAAATACGCTTCATCGCGGTGCAGCGCAGTATATGTGAAACCGGTTTCAGCACCGCACTAGGGATTCCCCTAATCGCCCCGCGTGCCTACACTGGAGCGATGCTGATCACCGAAACGCCGGACACGGAGATGCAGGCCGCGACCACGGGATCCGCGCCCGCGGTGCGCCATTTGCGACAGACCTTGCTGTGGCCGTTGCGGCTGATGCCGACGGTGCAACCGCGGCACGCGCACCGCGGCCCGTGGCAGGAGCTCCGCGACCTCGGCGATGCATCACCATGGCGCGAGGAGATCGACGAATACACCGGCGGCAGCGACCGTTTCCATGAGCGGCACTACAACGAGTTCGTGAGCTTCCTGCCCTACGTGCAGCGCTTCCTGTACGGCGATGGCCGCAAGGGACGCCAGGCCGGCAAGGACTCCGGCAGCGACTCACCGATGCGCGTGTTCCGTCGCGGCGATATCGCGGCGGTGCGCGTGGTAGCGAAGCCCGGCGACGCGCCGATCACGCTGCAGGTGGTGCACGTCGACCTCTACTTCTTCTTCGACGTCGACGTGGTGCTGCTCAATGTCGAAGTCGGCGCCGATGACCTGAGCCTGCCGCAGGCGCAGGAGATCCTCTACCGCTTCGGCCGCGCGTATCCCGGCGGCTGGGATGCACAAGGCCACGCGTTGCATTGCATGAGCAGCGTTGAATGGCTGGGGGCCGACGGCAGCGTGCTGTCGAGTTCCGATGCGCAGCAGCGCGAGGCCTTCCTGTCGCACGTGGCCGAGCACCGCGCACCGCGCCTTGCGGCGCACTGGGCGTGGCTGATGCGACCGCTCGTCAGCGACCATTCGGACGAAGCCGGCGCGCTGCGCTTCCGCCAGATCGAGTACTACCGCATGCCGGTTATGGCCTATCTCGCGCTCGATGATCCGCGCAAGCTCTCGCGCAGCGACTTCATCCGGCTGGCGCTGGTGACGGGCGCGGCCGAGCCGGCCGCCAGCGGCGCCGGCCCCCTGCCCTACGCGGAAGAGCACGTCGCGGACTTCGAGCAGCGCTACTGCTACGACCGCTTCTGGGTCGCCGCCGGCTCCGCGCCGAACACGCGCTACCTGTGCAACGGCCGCGCGCTCATCGTGATCGGCGATGCGCACGCCGAGTTCTTCTGCTGCCGCGACCGCGGCGTGCTGGCGCAGTTCCGTCACCAGCACTTCCTGCTCTTCCTCATCGCGCACTTCCAGAAGGCGGCGCTGCTGATGTATTCGGACCGGCTCGTCGAGGCCCTGCGAAACCTCGACATCCACGACGTCGCGAGCGTCAAGCGCTTCAAGCGCGCGATCCGCGCGAGCTTCGAAGGCTTCCTGCGCTTCACGCACCGCTACTGGTTCCACGAAATCTCCGAGCAGGCGCAGGTGCGCGCACTGTCGCACCTGTGCACCACGCACCTCGGCCTCGATCCGCTCTACGAGGAGGTCAAGGAGCGGATCGCGGACATGAACACCTACCTCGACGCCGACAGCCTGCGCCGGCAGGCCAACACGGTGGTGCGGCTGACCGTGGTCACGCTGTTCGGCCTGATCGGCACGATCACGACCGGCTTCCTCGGCATGAACCTGCTGGCCGAAGCGGACTCGCCGATGTGGCGCAAGCTGCTCTGGTTCGGCGTGACCTTTGGGTTCACGACCTGGCTCACGGTCTACACCATGGTCAAGTCGAAGCGGCTGTCGGATTTCATCGATGCGCTTTCCGACGAGCGCCACACGCTAAGTACCAAGCTGGGCGTGCTGGCGAGGGTGTGGCGGCCCGGGTCGGACTGAGCCGATGCATTTCCCCCCGAGAACGCGGCCCGCGCCTCCGCGGTGGCACCGCTGGTGCGGAATGCTGGCGGCAGCCACATGCGCCCTGCTCACCAGTTGTGCAAGCCACGGCGCCTGCGAGTCGCCCTATGCCGCATCGCCGCAGTTCGTCGGCTGCGGCTTCCGGAATCCACCCAACCCCGACGCGCTCCCGTCGGAGAGCCGGTGGAAGATCTGGACGCGCTTTCTCGTCGGCACCAAGACCGACACCGTGCCGACCGACCCGATTCCCGTGCGCCCCCTCAGCACCGCGCAACTGGAGGCGCTGGATCCGCAGGCCAATCACGTGATCCGGCTGGGGCATTCTTCCCACCTGCTCAAGCTGCGCGGCAAGTTCTGGTTGATCGACCCGGTCTTCAGCGAGCGCGCGTCGCCGTTCCAGTGGGTCGGGCCGAAGCGCTTCCACAAGCCGCCGCTCGCGCTCGATCAGTTGCCGCCGATCGAAGGCCTGATCCTCTCGCACGACCACTACGATCATCTCGACGTCGCGACCATCCAATACCTCGCGCAGCGCGTGCACCGCTACTTCGTGCCGCTGGGCGTGGGTGCGCGTCTGGTGGAACTCGGCGTGCCGCCCGATCGCATCACCGAGCTCGACTGGTGGCAGAGCGGACAGCACGACGGCGTGCAACTCACCGCAACCCCTGCCCAGCATTTCTCTGGACGCACCCTGAACGACCGCGACAGGACGCTGTGGGCGTCGTGGGTCATCCAGAGCGGCGACCAGCGCATCTTCTACAGCGGCGACTCCGGCTACTTCAAGGGCTTCGGCGAGATCGGCGAACGCTTCGGCGGCTTCGACGTGGCGATGATGGAGAACGGCGCGTACGACGCCTACTGGCCCTCGGTGCACATGACGCCCGAGCAAACCGTCAAGGCCTTCCGGGACCTGCACGGCAAGGTGCTTTTCTCGGTGCACAACAGCACTTTCGACCTGGCCTTCCACACCTGGCACGATCCACTGGATCGCATCGCCGACCTGTCGGAAAACCAGAAGATCGAACTCGCCACCCCGGTCATCGGCGAGGTACTGACCGTCGGGCAGCCACGCACCAACGTGCGTTGGTGGCAAGGGCTGAAGTAGCCGCCGGCTGAACAAGGTCAGCTCGCTGTCAGGCGCCGGTGCGCATCCTGCCTCCGGTGCGCCCATGGCGGCGCTGGCGAGGTCTTCCGGATGAAGCGCTTTCTCACGATCGTGGCCTGGGTCCTCGCATGGGGCGCGTGCGCATGGCCATCCGCGGCGATGGCGCAGCAACCCCTCGTCATCACGGCCCTGGCCGAGCGGAAGGTCGCGGAGTTGCCCGCCGGACAGCTCTACTGGCGAATTGAAAACTTTCCTTCGGTCGCGCAGGCCCAGGGCGCGGCCAACGCCTGGGCACTCGTCGCCGAGGCAGAGGGCAAGGTCTGGCTCTTCACGCTCGGCCCGGCGGGTGGATCGTCCGCGGGCGGCGTCAAGGTCGCGGAAGTCGGGCCCATCCCGCGGGTCGCTGCACCTCAATATCTCCTTCGGATCAACGAAGCCAGCGGCCCACCGGGCAGCACGACGCCCGTCCACAGCCACCCGGGCAACGAGGCCTTCCTGGTTCTCACGGGCGAGCAGAGCATTCGGGGTCCCGACGGCCTGATGCGCGTCAAGGCCGGCCAGCCCGAACCGGGCCATGGCGGCGGGATGCCGATGCAGGTGTCGAGCAGCGGCTCGACGGACCTGCGCGCCCTGGTGATGTTCGTGCTGGACGCAACCCAGCCGTTTTCATCTCCGGCAAAGTTCTGAGCGCGGTCTGCCTGGCGGCAGCGCGGGCCGATACTGACTATGCGTACCGACGTATGTCGTGGCGCTTTCGATGCGCGAGACTGGCGATCGATGTCCAGTCCCCAGCCCTCCCCCCTCGATCGATTGCGTGCCCTGCCCAAGGCCGAGATCCATGCCCATCTCGAAGGTTGCTTCGAACCCGCCGTCCTCGCGCAATGGGCCACGCAGGCAGGGGTGGCCATGCCGAGGCCCCGCGATCGCCTGTTCGAGTTCGAAGGCCTCGCCGACTTCCTGCACTTCCTCGACTGGGCTTGCGGCCTCGCGTCGACACGCGAACGCCTGGCCGAACTGAGCTACGGCTTCAGCAAGCGGCTGGCCGAGGCCGGCGCGGGCTACGCGGACGTGATCGTCAACCCGACCCACTGGAAGGCGTGGCATGGTCGCCTCCCCGCCATGATCGACGCGATCGACGCCGGCTTCACCGCCGCGGAGCAGGACGGCCTGCCGCCGGCGGGCCTGTGCGTCAGCCTGCTGCGCACGCAATCGTCGTCCGCCGCGATCGAACTGGTCGACACGCTGGTGGACCTCCGACATCCGCGCGTCGTCGCGCTCTCGATCGACGGCAACGAAGCCGCGGCCGGACGCACCGGCCCGCGTTTCGCCGAAGCATTCCGACGCGCCGGTGCGGCGGGACTGTGCCGCACCGTGCATGCGGGCGAATCCAGCGGACCCGAGGGCGTGCGCGATGCGGTCGAACTGCTTGGCGCCGACCGCATCGATCACGGCGTGCGGGCGATCGAGGATCCCGCACTGCTCGACCTGCTGGTCGATCGCCGGATCCCCCTCGGCATCTGCCCCACTTCCAATCTCCGGCTGGGTGTGTACGCATCCATCGAGGCGCATCCGATCGACCGCCTTCGCCGTGCCGGCGCGGTCGTGTCCATCAACACGGACGACCCCGTGCTGCTGGGTGCCAGCCTCGTGGGCGAGTACGCGCTGTGCAGCAAGGCCTTCGGTTGGTCGGATGACGACCTGCGTTCACTCGCGCGCAATTCGATCGAGGCGAGCTTCGCGAATCCTGACGTCAAGGCCGGTCTGCTCCGGGCGCTGTCGGCCTGGTGAGCCAGCGGCCATTCCATCGGAATGGCGCCACACTTGTTACTCCCTGAGTTCGACTTCCGGTGCCAAACTTTCACACGGCGGCCATGCGGCCCGGAAGTTCACCCATACCAGGAGATCTCAGCCATGACGACATCCATGCACACGCCACCGGTCGTGTCCCCGCAAGCGTGGGAAGCAGCTCGCAAGCAGTTGCTCGTGAAGGAAAAGGCCCACACCCATGCCCGTGACGCCCTCGCCGCCGAGCGCCGACGGATGCCCTGGATGGCCGTGGAGAAGACCTACACGTTTGACGGGCCCGCGGGCAAGGCCAGCCTGCTCGACCTGTTCGACGGCCGGCGCCAGTTGATCGCCTACCGCGCCTTCTTCGAGCCGGGCGTGTTCGGCTGGCCCGACCAGGCCTGCCGCGGCTGCTCCATGGTGGCCGACCAGGTCGCCCACCTTGCCCACCTGAACGCCCGTGACACCACCCTCGTCTTCCTCTCGCGTGCGCCGCAGGCAGACATCGCGCGGCTGAAGGCACGCATGGGCTGGGAGATGCCGTGGTTCACCGTCACCGACAGTTTCGACGCCGACTTCGACGTCGGCGAGTGGCACGGCACGAACGTGTTCTACCGGGACGGCGACCGCGTATTCCGCACCTACCTCATCAACAGCCGCGGCGACGAGCAGATGGGCGGCACGTGGAACTACCTGGACATCACGCCGCTCGGCCGGCAGGAGGTCTGGGAAGACTCGCCCGAGGGCTACCCCCAGACGCCACCCTACAAGTGGTGGAACTGGCACGACAGCTACGTCGCGGACGCGGCGCCGGACAAGAAATGGGTCGAGGTGTCCGATGCGGGGGAGAAGGCGTTCAGGGACGAATCCGCAGCCACCAAACCGTAAGCCAGCCCCGCCGCGCGAATCAACGCCGCCGTTGACGTTCGCGCGCGCGCCGAACCTGCCGGCTCTGTCCGGCCTCGGCGATGGCGCGGGCCTGTTCCATCTTTTTCTGTCGCCGCCGCTTCGACAGCCAGCGGCCGAGCGCGAAGCTCCCGAGGCCGCTGACCAGGGCGATGACGAGACCCAGGATTCCGATGTCCATCTGCGTTCCCGTGTGCCGCGTTACTGGACGCGCACGACGCTCGTCGGCTTGAAGCCGAGATCCGCCGCCTTGCCCTTGCGCGCACGGCTGGCGCGCGCGTTGTTGAGCGTCCGGATTTCCAGCGTCTCCTCGCGTTCCTTGCCGCCGCGGCCGATGCCTTCGATCTTCACGCTGCGCGTGTAGGCCGCTGCACCGGCGAGGGTGTCCTTGGCGTCCAGGTCGATGAGCGTGAGCCCGCGTCCGCCCTTCGGCAGCGCCTTGAGCTCGCCGATCTCGAAGGTGAGGATGCGACCGCCGGTCGATGCGCAAGCCACGTGCGTGGCGGCCGGCTGCGGCTCGGCGCCGCCCGCGCCGCCGACCAGCGAAGGCCGGCACATCTGCTCGCCCTCGCCCACGTCGATGAAGGCCTTGCCGCCGCGTTGGCGCGAGATCATGTTCTCGACCGCCGCGATGAAGCCGTAGCCGCCGCTGCTCGACAACAGCAAGTTGGCGCCCAGCGGCCCCGCGAAGTAGTGCGCCACGTGCGTGCCGCTGTCCAGGTCGATCAACGTCGTGACCGGCTGGCCGTCGCCGCGACCGCCGGGCAGCGAGGCCACCGGCACGCTGTAGACGCGCACGCCCTTGTCCTTGGCCGTGCCGAACACGAGCAGCGTGTCGACCGAGCGGCATTCGAAGGCGCCATAGAGCGCATCGCCGGACTTGAAGCTGTACTCGGGCGGCGCCGCACCGGCCGCGCGCTCGCTGGCCCAGCCCTTCTGCGTGCGCACCCAGCCCTTCTGCGACACGATGACCGTGACCGGCTCGTCGACCACGCGCACCTCGGCGACGGCGCGCTTCTCGGCCTGGATCAGCGTGCGGCGCGCGTCTTCGAAGTTCTTGGCGTCGGTCTCGATTTCCTTCACCAGCAGGCGACGCAGCGCGGCGGGGCTGCCGAGGATGTCTTCCAGCTTCTTCTGCTCTTCGCGCAGGCTCTTGAGTTCCTGCTCGATCTTGATGGCTTCGAGCCGCGCCAGTTGGCGCAGTCGGATCTCGAGGATGTCCTCGGCCTGCCGCTCGCTGAGGTTGAAGCGCGCGATCAGCGCCGCCTTCGGATCTTCCGCCGCGCGGATGATCGCGATCACCTCGTCGATGTTCAGCAGCACCAGCTGCCGGCCTTCGAGGATGTGGATGCGGTCTTCCACCTTGCCGAGCCGGTGGCGCGAGCGCTTCTCGACGGTGATCTCGCGGAAGGCGATCCACTCGTTGAGCATCTGCCGCAGCGACTTCTGCGTCGGCTTGCCATCGATGCCGACCATCGTCAGGTTGATGGACGACGAGGTCTCCAGCGAGGTCTGCGACAGCAGCGTGGTGATGAGTTCGTCCTGGCTGATGCGCGAGGTCTTGGGCTCGAACACCAGCCGCACCGCGGCGTCCTTGCTCGACTCGTCGCGAACCACGTCGAGCACGGCGAGCACCGCGGCCTTCAACTGCGTCTGCTCGGCACTGAGCGCCTTCTTGCCGGCGCGGATCTTGGGGTTGGTAAGTTCCTCGATTTCTTCGAGCACCTTCTGCGTGCTGACCCCTGGCGGCAGTTCGTTTACGACGAGTTGCCACTGGCCCCGCGCCAACTCTTCAATCTTCCAGCGCGCACGCACCTTGAGCGAGCCGCGGCCCGTGCGGTAGGCGTCGGCGATGTCGGCCGCGCTGCTGATGATCTGCGCGCCGCCCGGATAGTCCGGGCCGGGCACGAGCGTGAGCAGTTCCTCGTCCGAGAGCTTGCCGTTGGACTTGATCAGCGCCACGCAGGCATCGGCGATCTCGCGCAGGTTGTGGCTCGGGATCTCGGTGGCCAGGCCGACCGCGATGCCGCTCGCACCGTTGAGCAGCGCGAAAGGCAGTCGCGCGGGCAGCAGGCGCGGCTCTTCGGTCGAGCCGTCGTAGTTGGGGATGAAGTCGACCGTGCCTTCGTCAATCTCGTCGAGCAGCAGGCTCGTGATGCGGGCGAGGCGCGCCTCGGTGTAGCGCATGGCCGCGGCGCCGTCGCCGTCGCGGCTGCCGAAGTTGCCCTGGCCGTCGACCAGCGGATAGCGCTGCGAGAAGTCCTGCGCCATGCGCACCAGCGCGTCGTAGGCGGCCTGGTCGCTGTGCGGGTGGAAGCGGCCGAGCACGTCGCCGACGACGCGCGCGCTCTTGACGGGCTTGGCGCCGACCGTGTTGTTGGCGCCGCCGTAGCCGAGGCCCATGCGCGACATCGAATAGAGGATGCGCCGCTGCACCGGCTTCTGCCCGTCGCTGACGTCGGGCAGGGCGCGGCCCTTGACGACGCTCAGCGCGTACTCGAGATAGGCGGTCTGCGCGTAGTCGGCGAGCGTGAGCGCGCCGTCTTCTTCGGGGCTCTGGAGATCGAGCGTAGGTTGGGAGTCCATGGAAAAAAGTAAGGAGAAGAATGAATCGCGGGCCAGCGCACCCCTGTGCGCTCAACCCAGAGTGAATGCCTCGTGCACAGCCGACTGCACTGCACCGCCCAGGACGGCGCCGCCCCCGGCGACGTATATCCAGTCGCCGATCACCGCCGCGCCCACGGCATGACGCGGCGTGGGCATCGGTGAGTGGCGTTGCCAGGTGTCCGTGGCCGGATCGTAACTTTCCATCTGGCCGAACACCTTGGCCTGGCGCGGCACGCCGCCCACCAGCACGCCGCCTTCGCCGCCCATGGCGTAGTAGCGCCCGCGGTAGACCACCAGGCCATGCCCGGAACGCGTGGTGGGCAGCGGCGCGCGCAATTCCCAGGTGTCGCCCGCGGGCAGGTAGACGTGGTGCAGGTCGGTGTTGTATTCAAAGGTGTTGAAGCGCCCGCCGATCACGTGGATCAGCCCGTTGTGCGACACGCAGCCGACGTGGTCGCGCGCGCCAGGCAGCGGCTTGCGCGCGCTCCAGCGGTCGGCCTTCGGGTCGTAGACCTCATGCCAGCCCACGCTGGCGCGCTCGCTCGCGGGCTCGGACGCACCGCCGATCAGGTGGATCGATCCCTCCATCACCACCGCGGCGGCGGCACCCCGCGGTCGTGGCAGGGGCGCGATGGCCACCCAGCGATCGGCGGCGATCTCGTACGCATAGGCGTTGGTGTCCGACCGGCGGTTCTGCTCGACGAAACCGCCGAACGCATAGACCTTGCCGGCATCGGAAGCGACGGCGACATGGTTCGCGCCACGCGGCAGCGGCGCCCCCGACAACCAGCGGTCGGACGCCGGGTCGTAGATGTGGTGGTAGTCGCGGTTGACCGCGCCTTCGCCATAGCCGCCGACCACGTGCATGCGTCCGGCCGCCGCGGTCGCCCAGGCCATCTCGCTGCGCGGGATCGGCAAGGCCGCGCGCGGCACCCAGCGGCCGGGCGTGCCGGCAGGCGCCGGGCTCTCGATGAAACGCTGCGCCTCCTGCTCCGGCGTCATGTGGTGCGGCACGCCGCCCTGCAGGCGCGCGTAGGGCTCGTCGGCGGAAGGTGCCACGGGCAACCGGGGCGCAGCACCCTGCGCGCGCGCCACGCCGACCACCGCGGCGGAGGCAGTGGCAAGCACGAGGTTTCGGCGTTGCATGGCGGGGTCCTTCATCGGATCGAAAGGCGTGGATGCCTCAGGGCACCGCGGGCGGCGCCTCGGGCATGGGCGGCATCGCCGGCAAGGTCCCGGAGGCGGGCGGCATATTGCCACGTCCGAGGGCCCCACCCTTGGGAACCGTCATTTCCATGCGAATACGCGAGGGCCCCTTGCCCCGGCCCATCGCCGCCGCCGGCTTGAGATAGGCGTAGAGCTGCAACACCGTCTGCACGTAGTCCTGCGTCTCGCGGTAGTTCGGGATCTTGTTGCCGGCACGCTGGACCGCGCCCTCGCCCGCGTTGTAGGCCGCGAGCGCCAGCTCGATCTGGCCCGGGAACATCGCGATCAGGTCGCGCAGGTAGCGCGAACCGGTGGCGATGTTGATGCGCGGATCGAAGAGCTTGGTCTCGATGGTGGCGCGCTTGTCCGACGCGACCCCGTAGCGCTGCGCCGTCGCGGGCATCACCTGCATGAGGCCGAGCGCGCCCTTGGGCGACACCGCCTGCGCGTCGAAACCCGACTCCGTCGCGATCAGTGCCTGCAGCAACTCGTAGTCGATGTCGTGCTTGCGCGACGCGTCGCGCAGCGCGGACTTCGCGACCTTGTAGCTGGGCGAGGCCTCGAACATCGCCAGCAAGGTCTGCGAAGCCTGCGGCACTTTGCCGTCGCCCTTGCGCCCGCGTCCCATCGGCCCGATGCCGTTCGCGGTGTCGAAGCTCTGGCCGCCGCGAAAGAAGAGCTGATAGCGCCCGTCGATCTTCTCGGAGGCGAAATGCGCCACGCCCTTCTCGTCGATGTAGCCGAAGATGTCGGCGGCGCTGGCGATCCGCGGCGCGATCAGCAGCAGTGTCAGCACGCAACCAAGTGCTTTCATCACGATGGCCATGCGGCACTATGACGCGAACGAACTCTGCGAAGGCAACGGCAGCGTCACAATTTGTTCAGCCCGCGGACGCGCTAGACGTCCACTTCGACGTCGTCCGCGCGAAGTTCCATCAGCTCGCGGCGCGCGGCCGCTTCGCCCTTGCCCATCAGCTTAGTGATCTCGCCCTGCGTGCCCTGCACGTCGAAGCGCCCGAGGCGCACCTGCAACAGCCGACGGGTGTCGGGATTGAGCGTGGTTTCCCACAGTTGCTCGGCGCTCATTTCGCCGAGGCCCTTGAAGCGGCTGATGCTCCAGGCGCCTTCGCGCACGCCGTCCTTGCGCAGCTTGTCGAGGATGGCGGTGAGCTCGCCCTCGTCCAGCGCGTAGACCTTCGACGCGGGCTTCTTGCCACGCGCGGGCGCGTCGACGCGGAACAGCGGCGGCTTGGCGACGTACACGTGGCCCGTCTCGATGAGCTTCGGGAAGTGCCGAAAGAACAGCGTCAGCAACAGCACCTGGATGTGCGAGCCGTCCACGTCCGCATCGCTCAGGATGCAGACCTTGCCGTAGCGCAGGCCCGACATGTCCGGCGTGTCGTCCGGCCCGTGCGGATCGACGCCGATCGCGACGGAGATGTCGTGGATTTCGGTGTTGGCGAAGAGCCGGTCGCGCTCGACTTCCCAGGTGTTGAGCACCTTGCCGCGCAGCGGCAGGATGGCCTGGCTTTCCTTGTCGCGGCCCATCTTGGCGCTGCCGCCGGCGGAGTCGCCCTCGACCAGGAAGACTTCGTTGTGCGCGATGTCCTTGCTCTCGCAGTCGGTCAGCTTGCCTGGCAACACGGCCACGCCGGAGCCCTTGCGCTTCTCGACCTTCTGGCCGGCCTTCTGGCGCGTCTGCGCGGCCTTGATCGCCAGTTCGGCAAGCTTCCGGCCGTAGTCCACGTGCTGGTTGAGCCACAGCTCCAGCGCAGGGCGTACGAAGCTCGACACCAGACGCACCGCATCGCGCGAATTGAGCCGTTCCTTGATCTGCCCCTGGAACTGCGGATCGAGCACCTTGGCCGATAGCACGTAGGAAGCGCGCGCGAAGACGTCTTCGGGCAGCAGCTTCACGCCCTTGGGCAGGAGCGAATGCAATTCGATGAAGCTCTTGACCGCATTGAAGAGACCATCGCGCAGCCCGCTCTCGTGTGTGCCGCCGGCGCTGGTCGGGATCAGGTTGACGTAGCTCTCGCGCACCGGCTGGCCGTCCTCGGTGAAGGCCACGCACCATTCGGCGCCCTCGCCTTCGGCGAAGTTGTCGGCGTTCTTGTCGGCATGGCCCGCGCCTTCGAAAAGCGGGATCACCGGGTCGCCGTTGAGCGTCTGCATCAGGTAGTCGCGCAGGCCGCCCTTGTAGAGCCAAGTCTGGGTCTCCTTGGTCTTCTCGACCACCAGCGTGACCGTGACGCCGGGCATCAGCACCGCCTTGCTGCGCAGCAGGTGGGTGAGTTCGTGGATCGGCAATGCCGGGGATTCGAAGTACTTGGCGTCGGGCCAGGCACGCACGGTGGTGCCCTGCCGGCGGTCGCGCGGCCCGTCGCCATTGGATGCGGATGCGCTTTCCTGCGGACGCACCTTGAGCGCCTCGACCACGTCGCCCGCCGAGAACGCGATCTGCGCCACCGAGCCTTCGCGGTAGGACGTCACTTCCAGGCGCTTCGAGAGCGCATTGGTCACCGAGACGCCCAC
This sequence comes from Variovorax glacialis, assembly GCF_051216375.1. Classification (NCBI taxonomy): domain Bacteria; kingdom Pseudomonadati; phylum Pseudomonadota; class Betaproteobacteria; order Burkholderiales; family Comamonadaceae; genus Variovorax; species Variovorax glacialis. The sequence continues at coordinate 64,252 of NZ_JBPJZT010000003.1, forward strand.
GCCGTGCAGGCCGCCCGAGAAGCTGTAGGCGCCGCCCGAGCCCTTGTCGAACTTGCCGCCCGCGTGGAGCCGGGTGAACACCAGCTCGACCACGGGAGCCTTTTCCTCCGGGTGCAATCCGAAAGGAATGCCGCGGCCGTCGTCCTCGACGCTCACGGAGCCGTCGCTGTGGAGGACGATCTTGATCTTCTTGCCGTACCCCGCCAGCGCCTCGTCGGCGGCGTTGTCCAGCACTTCCTGGATGATGTGCAGCGGGTTGTCGGTGCGGGTGTACATGCCCGGCCGCTGCTTGACGGGCTCGAGGCCCTTGAGGACGCGAATCGACGCCTCGCCGTAACTGCCTGGTTCCTTGCTTGCCATGGCGCGGGATTCTAGGCGTGGTCTCCGTGCCGCCTGTCCGACATTCGTCGACCGCATCAAAGCCGCCCGAAAATTTCAACAATCGCCGGCGGCCCACCTCCGACGCTGGGCATGGCTTTTGGGTACATTGCCCGGGATGACTTCCTCTTCCAGCCAGCCTCTCAGCCTCAAGCAGGTTCTCATCTGCGGCGCCATGATCGTCACGCTGTCGATGGGCATCCGCCACGGCTTCGGACTCTGGCTCCAGCCGATCACGCAGGAACAGGGCTGGTCGCGGCAGGCGTTTTCGCTGGCGATCGCGATCCAGAACCTCTCGTGGGGCGTGATAGGCGTGTTCGCGGGCATGCTGGCGGACAAGCTCGGGGCGTTTCGCGTGCTGGTGGCCGGCGCCGTGCTCTATGCCCTCGGCCTCGCGGGCATGGCCCTGTCGCCGACGCCGCTGATGTTCGCGCTGACGGCGGGCGTCCTGATCGGCGCCGCGCAGGCCGGCACCACCTACGCCGTCATCTACGGCGTCATCGGCCGGCAGATCCCGGCCGAGAAGCGCTCCTGGGCCATGGGCGTGGCGGCGGCGGCCGGCTCCTTCGGCCAGTTCCTGATGGTGCCGGTGGAGGGCCAGTTGATCGCGCGCCTCGGTTGGCACACGGCGCTCCTGGTGCTCGCCGCGATGGTGCTGATCATCGTGCCGCTCGCCTTCGGATTGCGCGAGCCCCGCCATGGCGCGACCACCCAGGTGCGCCGCAGCCAGACCATCATGCAGGCCATGAAAGAGGCCTTCGGCTACCCCAGCTTCGTGCTACTGACGGTCGGCTATTTCGTCTGCGGCTTCCAGGTGGTGTTCATCGGCGTGCACATGCCGAGCTACCTGCGCGACAAGGGGCTGTCGCCCGAGGTCGCCAGCTACGCGCTGGCGCTGATCGGGCTGTTCAACGTCTTCGGCACCTACATCGCCGGCTCCCTCGGCGCGCGGCTCGCCAAGCGCAAGCTCCTGGCGGCCATCTACCTCAGCCGGGCGGCGGCCATCGCGCTCTTCCTGGTCGTGCCGATCTCGCCGCTGACGGTGTATGTGTTCGCGAGCGTCATGGGCTTCCTGTGGCTCTCGACCGTGCCGCTCACCAGCGGGCTCGTGGCGCAGATCTTCGGCGTCGCCCACTTGTCGATGCTGGGCGGCATCGTGTTCCTGAGTCATCAGGTCGGATCGTTCCTGGGCGTCTGGCTCGGCGGTTACCTCTACGACCGGACCGGCAGCTACGACGTGGTCTGGTACATCGCGATCGCGCTGGGCATCGCTGCGGCGCTGATCAACCTGCCGGTCAAGGAAGGCGCCATCGCGCGTCCGACGCCGCAACCGGCCTGACACCGTTCATGACCGCGCCGATGCGCCGTCGACTCGTACAGGCCGGCTGGCTAAGCGCAGCCGCGCTGGCGCTGGCGGCGGTGTTCGCGCTGTACACGCGCCCGGCGTTCCTCGTGACGCTGATCGACCAGCTCTGGGCCTGCTTTTGAATCATCCGGAACTGGCGCCTTCGCCCTGGATTGTCCGCTGGTCGCACCTGCTGGCGCCCACCGCCACGGTGCTGGACGTGGCCTGCGGCTCTGGCCGTCACATGCGCTGGCTGGTGGGGCGCGGCCATCCGACGACCGGCGTGGACCGGTCGCAGGAAGCGCTCGACGCCGCGGCGCCTTTTGGCCGCACGGTGCTCGCCGACATCGAATCCGGACCCTGGCCCTTCGCCGGCCAGGGCTTCGGTGCGGTCGTGGTCACCAACTACCTCTGGCGGCCGAGGCTGGCCGACATCGTGGCCGCCGTCGCGCCCGGCGGCGTGCTCCTCTACGAAACCTTTGCCGCGGGCAACGAGACGGTCGGCAAGCCGTCCCGGCCGGACTTCCTGCTGCAGCCGGGCGAGCTGCTCGCCATCTGCGCGGACCTGCGCATCGTGGCGTACGAAGACGGGTTTCTTCCCGAGCCAGACCGCTTCGTCCAGCGAATCGCGGCCGTCCGGCCACAGGGCCCCTCCGGTTCCACCCCGCCGCGCCATCTGCTCGTGGGCGCCTAGAGGCTGCCGGCCCCCCTGGCCCACCCGCCCCCGATCCGGGCGGCGCAACCGGGCCGAGTTAGTAGAATGTCTGCTTTTCGTCCACCGACAAAGAGATTCCCTTGGAGCAACTGACAGGCAGCATCGTCGCGCTCGTCACGCCGATGCTTGACGACGGCAGTGTCGACTATCCCGCCCTGCGCCGGCTGATCGACTGGCACATCGACGAAGGCACCGATTGTCTCGGCGTGGTCGGCACCACCGGCGAATCGCCGACCGTCGACGTCGAGGAGCATTGCGAGATCATTCGCGTCTCGGTCGAACAGGCGCGCGGGCGCGTGCCAGTGATGGCAGGCTGCGGCGCCAATTCCACCAAGGAAGCCATCGAACTCGCCAGGTTCGCCAAGGGCGTGGGCGCCGATTGCCAGCTCCAGGTGGTTCCCTACTACAACAAGCCCACCCAGGAAGGGCAGTACCAGCACTTCAAGGCGATTGCCGAAGCGGTGGGCGACCTCCCCACCGTGCTGTACAACGTGCCCGGCCGCACCGTCGCAGACATGGCGCACGACACCGTGCTCCGCCTCGCGCAGGTGCCCGGCATCATCGGCATCAAGGAAGCGACGGGCAACATCGAGCGCGCGCAATGGCTCATCCGCGACCTGCCGAAGTCCTTTGCGGTGTACTCCGGCGACGACCCGACCGCGGTCGCGCTGATGCTGTGCGGCGGCCAGGGCAACATCAGCGTCACGGCCAACATTGCGCCGCGCAAGATGCACGAGCTCTGCGTGGCCGCCATCGCCGGCGACGTCCGTCGCGCGATGCAGATCCAGTTCGAGCTCATGCCCCTGCATCGCCATCTCTTCGTCGAACCCAATCCGATTCCGGTGAAGTGGGCCATGTCGCGGCTGGGCCTGTGCGGCGGCGCGCTGCGCCTCCCGCTGACCCCTCTCGCCGAGTCAAGTCGTCCAGTGGTCGAGTCCGCGCTGCGCGCCAGCGGCTTGCTCAAGGACTGATCCATCTTTACCGCGCTGTTCGCAAACGCCGGCAACCTTTTGGCCGGACGGCGCTCTGAAACTGCGGGCGCTGCGGCCCATTTGCCATTCCAAGAAGGAAGACGACGTTGAATACCATTTCGCGATTCGCACTGCTGGCCCTGTTGGCCAGTCTCGCCGCGTGTTCGGCCCTCGAGAGCGACAAGATCGACTACAAGAGCGCCGGCAAGGCGCCCACCCTCGAAGTGCCGCCCGACCTGACGCAGCTGTCGCGCGACAACCGCTATGCGGTGCCGGGCGGTGCCGTCACGGCCAACAGCTACCAGGCGGGCCTTTCCAACGCGCCCGGCATTCCGACTGCGGTCAGCAACGTTGGCGACGTGCGCATGGAGCGCTCGGGTTCGCAACGGTGGCTGGTCATCAACCGTGCGCCCGACCAGCTCTGGGATCCCGTCAAGGACTTCTGGCAGGAGAGCGGCTTCCTGATCACCACCGAGCAGCGCAACCTCGGCATCATGGAAACCGACTGGGCCGAGAACCGCGCCAAGCTGCCTCAGGACATCATCCGCGGCACGCTCGGCAAGCTGGTCGAATCGATGTACTCGACCGGCGAACTCGACCGCTTCCGCACGCGCATGGAGCGCACGCCCAACGGCACCGAGATCTTCATCAGCCACCGGGGCATGCAAGAGGTCTACAGCACCTCGCGCCAGGATCAGACGATCTGGCAGCCCCGCCCCAGCGACCCTGAACTCGAAGCGGAATTCCTGCGTCGCCTGATGGTGAAGCTGGGCGTTTCGCAGGAACAATCCAAGGTGATCGCCGCCGCCGGTGCTCCGGCGCAGACCGCACGCATCGCCAACGTCGAAGGCCAACCGGTCGTGCAGATCAGCGAAGGCTTCGAGCGCGCATGGCGCCGCGTCGGCCTGGCACTGGATCGCACCGGCTTCACCGTCGAGGACCGCGACCGCGCCGCCGGCACCTACTTCGTGCGCTACGTGCCACCGGATCCGAACAAGAGCGATCCGGGCTTCTTCGGCAAGCTGTTCACCTTCGGCTCGACCAAGAACGACGCGCCGCTCAAGTTCCGCATCCTGGTCAAGGGCGGGGAATCGAGCAGCACGGTGTCGGTGCTGGACGGCAACGGTGCGCCCGAGAAGTCCGCGAATGCACAGCGCATCGTGCAGGTCATCGCCGACGACCTGAAGTGATGCGCGCCCCCCGGCCTGCCGCTTCGGCTTCGTGTGCTTCGCCACCCTCCGGGGGTGAGGCCCGGCCGCCTCGGGGCGGCTTGGCGGCGGCTTAAGGATGCTGCGCTTCCGCAGTCTCGGCAGCGGCAGCACGGGCAACGCCACGCTGGTCGAAGCGACCAGCGGCGGTCGGACGTCGAGGCTGCTGATCGACTGCGGCTTCGCGCTGCGTCACCTCGATGGCCGGCTCGCCCGCGCGGGCCTCGTTGCCTCCGACATCGACGCGGTCTTCATCACGCACGAGCACGGCGATCACATCGGCTGCGCGCATGCGCTCTCGCGACGGGAGCGCATCCCCGTGTGGATGAGCGAAGGCACCTGGCTCGCAACGGGCGGACGCGATTTCAAGGGACGCCTGCATCTCGCACGAGACGGCGTCGACATCCAGGTCGGCGATCTCGTGGTTCAACCCTTCACCGTGCCCCACGATGCGCGTGAGCCGCTGCAACTTCGATGCACCGACGGCGCTCGCAGCCTCGGAGTCCTGACCGATCTCGGGCACGCCACGCCGCATGTGCTGGGACACCTCATGGGGCTCGATGCGCTGATGCTCGAGTTCAACCATGACGGCGACATGCTGGCAGGCTCGGCCTATCCCCCTTTCCTCAAGCAGCGCGTGGGCGGCAACTACGGCCACCTTTCGAATGCGGCCGCTGCAGCGATCGCCAAGGCGGTGATGCATTCCGGATTGCGCCACGTGCTGGGCGCACACTTGAGCGAGCAGAACAACAGGCCGGAGATCGTGCGACGCGTAATGGCCGAAGCCCTGGGTTCGAACGAGGACGAGATGCTGACCGCCACGGCAGCGGATGGCTCGCAGTGGCTCGATCTCTGAGCGCATGAAAAAGGCCGCCCGAGGGCGGCCATCTTTCTGCTGAGCCGAGGCTCAAGGTTTGGCCGGTGGCGTCTCGGCCTGCTTCTTGGCAGCCTCTGTCGCCGCATTGGCCGCATCGAGTGCGGATGACGCATTGGGAGCCGGTGTCGCCGAGGCATCGGGCGCGGGCGCAGGTGCCGGTGCGGCGGCGGGTGGCGGTACGACGACGACCGGCGGCTCTTCCTTCTTGCCGCACGCGGTCAACGCGGCGGCGGCAATCAGCGAAGCAATCAGTACAGACTTCTTCATTGCAGGACTCCTTTGGATGAAGGTCTCAAACGAAAAATTCTAGACCTCCACCCTCTGGGGAATGTGTCTCGAGGTGCGATTCGCGGCATTGGCTTACAAGCCCAGTGTCGATGCGGCAAAGCCCGGCCGCGCATGCCGAAGGCACTCGTCGATCCGCTCGCGCACGCTGCGCCGTCCTTCCGGCTCGGCACCGCAGACTCCGCGGCCATGATCGATGTCGATGCGGTGCAGAAACCACGAAGGCGTCCAGATGGCGCTCGGCACTTCCGGCAAGCCCGGTCCGTTGCAGGCCCGGCATTCGATGATGTGACTCCACATGCGTCGCCACGTCACGAAGCGCGCATGTTCGCGCTCGAAGACATCGAATCGCTGCGCCAGGAGGACGAAGCTGCGACCTGCTCCGGCCCAAGCCTGGAGTGCATCGACGATGGCGCGCTCGCCCAGCGGCCAGTCGTCGAAGTCCGGGTCGCTCAGGACGATCTCGCGCCAGTTGTATCGCGCTGCAGCTCCAAGCACCGTCTGCAGGTGCTCGCGAAATGCGAGGCGTCCGTCGAACGCGCCCTGCGGCAGATCGGCGCGCGCATCTTCATTCGGCATGGGCCCACCCCGCTTCACACCAGTCGCTCAGGAGCGCCAGTGCGCCTTCGCTCGCACCGACCAGGTCGCGAGGCCCCAACTGGCGTTGGTCCGCGAGACGCCGCATGAGCTTCGCATCGCGCCCCGACGCACGAAAGCTCTCGCCATTGATGTAGAGATGGCGCTCGTCGTAGAGCATGCGCGTGCGGCGATCGAGCAAGACGGACTTCAGTTCGGCCGGTGCTTCTCCCTGGTCGAACCACACCGTGGGCTTGGGTTCGGTCATCGACTCGCCGAGCGCCCGGTCGATGATGCCGCCATCGCGCATGGCGGCGAGCACGGCCTCGCGGGCAAAGGCCTGCAAGGCGGATGGCATCGCCGCCGGTGTGTCGAGTGCATGCTGCGACGGGTCGCGATAGTGCACCGCGGCCTGGGCCGCCGCGTCCTGCACGGCATCGGCCTGTGCCTCCGCGATGCGCGCGAGCAGGTCCGCGCCGAGCGGTGCAGCGGCCGGCGAGCGAAGGCCGATCGAATAGGTCATGCAGTCGTCGCCGACCGCGACGCCATCGTGCGCATAGCGCGGCGGCAGATAGAGCATGTCGCCGGCCTCCAGCACGAAGCTTTGCTCGGGCTCGAAGCTGGAGAGGATCTTCAGCGGCACGTTCGGCTGCAGGCGCAGATCGCGTTGCTTGCCGATCGACCAGCGCCGCTGTCCTTGGGCCTGCAACAGGAACACGTCGTAGCTGTCGAAATGCGGGCCGACGCCTCCGGTGTCGCTCGCGTAGCTGATCATCACGTCGTCGAGCCGCGCATCGGGAACAAATCGGAACTGCTGCAACAATTCATGCACACCTTGGTGATGCAGGTCGGCGCCCTGCACCAGCAGCGTCCACGCGGGTTGCTTGAGCGACGGCAGCCCACGGCGCGCGAAGGGGCCATGCTTGAGCGTCCACCCCGATTTGCCATGCCGGATGAGCCGCGACTCGACTTCTTCGCGCGAAGCCAGATCGAACAGCTCGGCGCGCGGAATCGGTGGCACCATGGCGGGCACGGCTTGGCGAACCAGCAACGGCTTTTTCTGCCAGTGGCGTCGCATGAACTGCTGGGCGCTCAGTCCACCGAGCAAGGTCAAGGGTTGATCAATCTCCATGGGAGAATTCTCGCTTATGGAAATCACTGAACAATGCGTGGTCGGCCTGACCTGGACGCTGAAGGACACGCTGGGCGAAGTCCTGGACGTGCTCGACGAACCCGTGGAATTCCTGGTCGGCGGCGACGATCTTTTCGAGGCCATCGAGGCCGCGCTCATGGGCCATGGCCCCGGCGCCCGGGTTCAGCTTCAGCTCGAACCCGAACAGGCTTTCGGCGACTTCAACGACCAGTTGCTCTTTCTCGAGCCCCGCAACCTCTTTCCCGAAGGCACCGAGGAAGGCATGACCTTCGACGGCGCTGCATTGCCGCAAGGGGTGAATCCGGACATGCCCAAGGACGTGCTCTATACCGTGAGCGAGATCTACCCGGATCATCTGGTGCTCGATGGCAACCACCCGCTGGCGGGCATCGCGATCCGGCTCGACATGACGGTGAAGTCGGTGCGTGAAGCGACTGAAGACGAGGTCGGCCGGGGCACGGCGGGCACGGGCTTTTTCAAGGTTCCGCCCACGGCGCCCGGCAACGACCTGTTGCACTGAGCCACGCTTCCGGGTGTGAAAAAGCCGGGCATGCCCGGCTTTTTCAACGGTTGGCCCGCGCGAATCAGAAGCGCGAAATCTGCCCGTTGTCGATGCGAACGCGGTCACCGATACGCAGGTCGCCGGGCGACGGCACATCGAAGGCGCGATAGCCGCCGTTTTCGGTCTGGATCGAGACACGGTAGCTCTCATAGGCGCGCGGGCCGTTGCGATTGGCCTCGATGTTGTTGCCCAGCAGTGCACCGCCGACCACGCCCAGCGCGGTGGCCGCCGCTCGGCCGCTGCCGCTTCCGACCTGATTGCCCAGCACCCCACCGATCAGGCCACCTGCAACCGTGCCGGCGCCCGTCGTGGGCGTGCCCGCGGTCTGGCTGCGGATCACCTCGATGTTGGCCACGCGGCCATATTCGACGTACGGCCCCTGCGCGACCGGCTGCACGGGCTGGTACGGATAGCGGGAGGTCTGGTAGACGGGTGCCGGCGCGACACACGCGGTGAGCGTCGTGATGGCCAGAAGCGAAGCGGTGATGGATATCGAGCGAAGAGAGATTTTCATGGTGTGGTTCCTCGTAAGCGGCACGTCCGATGCGCACCCTGCATGTGGATTAACGCAACACAGGAGCGCGCGATGACATGAGCCACATGCTGAAACCTATGACGCGCAGCGGCGTCCCAGGTTCCATGCTTTACGCGTGGGCACGCCTTGCGAGAAGCTGAAGGAACGGGCCTACAAAAAGGCTGCGCAGCCCGGGACTTCAGTGCTTGCCGGTCGAACCGTAGCCGCCCTCGCCCCGCTCACTGGGCGGAAACTCGGCCACGACGTGAAATTGCGCCTGGACCACGGGAACGATCACCAGTTGCGCCAGACGCTCCATCGGCTGGAGCACGAAGGGCGTGTCGCTGCGGTTCCATGCGCTGACCTTGAGTTCGCCCTGGTAGTCGCTGTCGATCAGGCCGACGAGATTGCCCAGAACGATGCCGTGCTTGTGACCCAGCCCCGAGCGCGGGAGGATCAGCGCCGCAAAGCCGGGGTCGGCCAGGTGGATGGCGATGCCAGTGCCCACCAGCTGCCACGCGTTCGGCTCCAGGGTGATGGGCGCATCGAGGCACGCCCTCAAGTCGAGACCGGCGCTGCCGGGCGTTGCATAGGCTGGCAGTTGGTCCTGCATGCGGGGATCGAGGATTCGGACGTCGACTTTCACGGATTGCGCCTTTGGCTTTGCGGTTGCTGTTGATTCATGGAGGGTGGATTCAGGGACGGCCCCCGGCGGGCAGGCGCGCTGCGATCTCGGCGACGAGTTCGCGCGCGAGCGTGAGCTTGGGTGCGCGCGGCAGCTCCCGCACGCCCTTGGCGTCGACCAGCAGGAGGCTGTTGTGGTCCTGCCCGAAGGTGAGCGGCCCGATGTTGCCTACCAGCAGCGGAATGCCCTTGCGCTCGCGCTTGGCCTTGGCGTGCTCCGCGAGATTCTCGCTTTCGGCGGCGAAGCCGACGCAGAACAGCCCCCCGCCCTTGGCGCGTGGGCTCTGCGCGACCGTCAGGAGAATGTCCTCGTTCTCGACGAAATGGAGCACCGGCGGCTTGCCACTGCCGTCCTTCTTGATCTTCTGCTCGCTGTGCGCCGCGGGTCGCCAGTCGGCAACGGCAGCCGTCGCGACGAAGATCGATGCGGTCTGGATCGAATGCACCGTCGCTTCGAGCATCTGCTGCGCCGAGAGCACGTCGACGCGGCGCACGCCGCGCGGCGTCGGCAGATGCACGGGGCCGGCCACCAGCGTGACTTCGGCGCCCGCATCGCGCGCGGCGCGGGCGATGGCAAAACCCATCTTGCCGGACGAATGGTTCGTAATGCCGCGGATCGGATCGAGCGCCTCGAAGGTCGGTCCGGCGGTCACGACCACATGCTGGCCCGCGAGCACCTTGGGCTGGAACTGCGCGATGACTTCGTCGAGCAGCTGATCGGCCTCGAGCATGCGGCCGTCGCCCGTCTCGCCGCAAGCCTGCCATCCGTTGCCCACGCCCAGTACCCGGGCGCCGTCGGCATCGACCTGCTGCAGGTTGCGCTGGGTCGCCGGATGGACCCACATCTCGCGGTTCATGGCGGGGGCGATGAGCAAGGGCACCCGGTCCATCGGCCGCGCGAGGCACAGGAGGCTCAGCAGCTCGTCGGAGCGCCCCTGCACCAGCCGGGCGATGAAATCGGCACTGGCGGGCGCGAGGACGATCGCGTCGGCCTCCCGGCTGAGGTTGATGTGGGGCATGTTGTTGGACTCGCGCACATCCCATTGGGAGGTGTAGACGGGCCGCCCGGAAAGCGCCTGCATCGTCACCGGCGTGATGAATTGCGTGGCCGCCTCGGTCATCACGACCTGCACCGTGGCGCCGGCCTTGACCAGCAACCGGCAGAACTCCGCCGACTTGTAGCAGGCGATGCCGCCGGTGAGTCCCAGAACGATGTGTTTGCCGCCAAGTTCTTGCATGGAACGTATTGTTGCTCACCCCCAGACTTCCGCACTTCGTGTCGTACGCCTCCCCCCGGACCAGGGCGGGCCGGCCGCTTCCGGCGGCCGGGCGCGGCGGCCCTCGCCAATCAAGCCTTTGCGCCTGAAGGGCTGGAGGGCGCACCTATAATCTGCATTTCCCACTTCCCGGACCTGCGTCCGGAACTGGCATGACCAAATTTGTCTTCGTCACCGGTGGTGTGGTGTCTTCCCTGGGCAAGGGAATCGCCTCCGCCTCGCTCGCCGCAATCCTCGAATCGCGCGGCCTCAAAGTCACCCTCATCAAGCTGGACCCCTACATCAACGTCGACCCCGGCACGATGTCCCCCTTCCAGCACGGCGAAGTCTTCGTCACCGACGACGGCGCCGAAACCGACCTCGACCTCGGCCACTACGAGCGCTTCATCACGACGCGCATGCGGCGCGCCAACAACTTCACGACCGGCCAGATCTACAAGTCCGTGCTCGAGAAGGAGCGCCGCGGCGACTACCTCGGCAAGACGGTGCAGGTGATCCCGCACATCACCAACGAGATCCAGGAATACGTCAAGCGCGGCGCCGGCATCGGCACGCCGCACGAGGTGGACGTGGCGATCGTCGAGATCGGCGGCACGGTCGGCGACATCGAGTCGCTGCCCTTCCTCGAAGCCGTGCGCCAGATGAGCCTGCGCATGGGCCCGAACAATTCGGCCTTCGTGCATCTGAGCTACGTGCCCTGGATCGCCGCGGCCGGCGAACTCAAGACCAAGCCCACGCAGCACACGGCGCAGAAACTGCGCGAGATCGGTATCCAGGCCGACGCCCTGCTGTGCCGCGCCGACCGCCCGATCCCCGACGACGAGCGCGCCAAGATCTCGCTCTTCTCCAACGTTCCCGAATGGGGCGTGATCTCGATGTGGGACGTGGACACCATCTACAAGGTGCCGCGCATGCTTCACGAGCAGGGCCTGGACGGCCTGATCTGCGACAAGCTGCGCATCAACACGCCGCCGGCCAAGCTCTCGCGCTGGGACGACCTGGTCTACGAAGTCGAGCATCCGCAGAAGGAAGTGGCCATCGCGATGGTCGGCAAGTACGTCGACCTCTCCGACAGCTACAAGTCATTGAACGAGGCACTGCGCCACGCCGGCATGAAGAACCACGCCCGCGTGAAGATCGACTACGTCGATTCGGAAACCATCACCCGCGAAGACGTCGCGCGCCTTTCCAAGTACGACGCGATCCTCGTGCCCGGCGGCTTCGGCCAGCGCGGTGTCGAGGGCAAGATCGCGGCCGCCCGCTTCGCCCGCGAAACCAAGGTGCCGTACCTGGGCATCTGCCTGGGCATGCAGGTCGCGACCATCGAGTACGCCCGCAACGTGGCGGGCCTCAAGAACGCGAACAGCACCGAGTTCGACCCCGAGACGCCCTGCCCCGTGATCGCGCTGATCACCGAGTGGAAAGACAACGACGGCACGGTCAAGACCCGCGACGAGAAGTCCGACCTCGGCGGCACGATGCGCCTGGGCGCGCAAAGCTCCGACGTGGCACCGGGCACGCTGGCGCACAGCATTTACGGCGACGTCGTGACCGAGCGCCATCGCCATCGCTACGAAGCCAACGTCAACTACCTCGACGAACTTCGCAAGGCCGGCCTGGTGATTTCGGCGCTGACGCAGCGCGAGCACCTCACGGAAATCGTCGAACTTCCGCAGAACGTGCATCCGTGGTTCATGGGCGTGCAATTCCACCCTGAATTCAAGTCGACGCCGTGGGGCGGTCATCCGTTGTTCAACGCATTCATCAAGGCTGCGCTCGAGCATCAGGGCGCGGACGAGAAGGCACTCAAGGTGGTGGCATGAGCGGCGCTGGACCGCTCCGAGGCGCGAAGGCCCCCTCGGGGGGCAGCGCAGTACACGAAGTGACAAGCGTGGGGGCAGCATGAAACTTTGCGGATTCGACATCGGGCTGGACAAGCCTTTCTTCCTGATCGCAGGGCCGTGCGTGGTCGAGTCCGAGCAGCTCCAGATGGACACGGCCGGCACGCTCAAGGAAATCACCTCCTCTCTGGGCATCCCCTTCATCTTCAAGAGCAGCTTCGACAAGGCCAATCGCTCGTCGGGCACGAGCTTTCGCGGCCCCGGCCGTGACAAGGGCCTCGACATCCTTGCCAAGGTGAAGCGCGAGCTGGGCCTGCCAGTGCTGACCGACGTGCACACCGAGGACGACATCACGGCCGCCGCGAAGGTGGTCGACGTGCTGCAGACACCGGCCTTTCTCTGCCGCCAGACCGACTTCATCCGCGCCGTGGCGCAGTCGGGCAAGCCCGTCAACATCAAGAAGGGGCAGTTCCTCGCGCCCCACGACATGAAGAACGTGATCGACAAGGCACGTGCGGCGGCCAAGGAAAAGGGCCTGCCCGAAGACAGCTTCATGGCCTGCGAACGCGGGGCGAGCTTCGGCTACAACAACCTCGTCTCCGACATGCGCTCGCTCGCGATCATGCGCGAGACGGGCGCGCCGGTGGTGTTCGACGCCACGCATTCGGTGCAGTTGCCCGGCGGCCAGGGGACGAGCTCCGGCGGCCAGCGCGAGATGGTGCCCGTGCTGTCGCGCGCCGCCGTCGCGGTGGGCGTGGCCGGCCTTTTCATGGAAACCCATCCCGATCCCGCCAAGGCGCTGAGCGATGGCCCGAATGCGGTGCCGCTGAAGCACATGAAGGCCCTGCTCGAAACGTTGTTGGCACTCGACAGCGTCACCAAGAAAAACGCATTCCTAGAGGACGTATTCCAGCAATGAGCAGTGCCTACATCATCGCGAACGTCGAAGTTACCAATCCGACGCAGTACGAGGAGTACAAGAAGTGGTCCACCGAGGCCATGAAGGCGCACGGCGCGGAAGTCTGCATTCGCGGCGGCAAGGTCGAGGTACTCGAAGGCGACTGGCATCCCCAGCGTGTCGTGCTCCTCAAGTTCCCGACGGTCGATGCAGCGAAGAAATTCAATGATTCGCCCGAATACGGCAAGGCGCGCGCATCGCGCCAGGGCGCGGCGATCATGCGGATGATCGTCGTCGAAGGGGTCTAGCGGCTATTCCCCAGGCTTGCTCACTTCGTGTAGCCGCCTACCCCCTTGCAGGGGGCGATACCGGCAGCCCGGCGGAGCCGGTTCTGGGGTATCTCGCGAATGGCTAGTGGCATGATTTGGGGTGAGTGTGAATACTTGGTTTTTTTCGGAGTAACAGAACAATGAGTGCAATCGTTGACATCGTCGGGCGCGAGATCCTCGACAGCCGCGGCAACCCTACCGTCGAGTGCGACGTGCTGCTCGAGTCGGGCACCATGGGGCGCGCTGCCGTTCCCTCGGGCGCCTCGACCGGTTCGCGCGAAGCGATCGAGCTGCGCGACGGCGACAAGAGCCGCTACCTCGGCAAGGGCGTGCTCAAGGCCGTCGAGAACATCAATACCGAAATCTCCGAAGCCGTGCTGGGCCTCGATGCCAGCGAGCAGGCCTTTCTCGACCGCACGCTGAACGACCTCGACGGCACGGACAACAAGGCACGCCTGGGCGCGAATGCGACGCTGGCCGTGTCGATGGCGGTGGCCCGCGCCGCTGCCGAGGAATCCGGCCTGCCGCTGTACCGCTACTTCGGCGGCATGGGCGGCATGCAACTGCCCGTGCCGATGATGAACGTCATCAACGGCGGCGCGCACGCCAACAACAGCCTGGACCTGCAGGAGTTCATGATCATCCCCGTGGGCGCGAAGAGCTTCCGCGAGGCAGTGCGCTACGGCGCCGAAGTGTTCCACGCGCTCAAGAAGATCCTGGGCGACCGCGGCATCAGCACGGCGGTGGGCGACGAAGGCGGTTTCGCACCAAGCGTCGAGAGCCATGAAGCCGCGATCCAGCTGATCCTCGAAGCGATCGACAAGGCCGGCTACACCGCCGGCGAACAGATCGCGCTGGGCCTGGACTGCGCCGCGAGCGAGTTCTACAAGGACGGCCAGTACGTGCTCTCCGGCGAAAACCTCAGCCTCAGCGCCGAAAGCTGGACCGACATGCTCGCGAGCTGGGTCGACAAGTACCCGATCATCAGCATCGAGGACGGCATGCACGAAGGCGACTGGGACGGCTGGAAACACCTGACGGAACGCCTCGGCAAGCGCGTGCAGCTCGTCGGCGACGACCTGTTCGTCACCAACACGAAGATCCTGCAGGAAGGTATCGACAAGGGCATCGCCAACTCGATCCTCATCAAGATCAACCAGATCGGCACCCTGACCGAGACTTTCGCCGCCATCGAGATGGCCAAGCGCGCGGGCTACACCGCCGTGATCAGCCACCGTTCGGGCGAGACCGAGGACAGCACCATCGCCGACATCGCGGTCGGCACGAACGCCGGCCAGATCAAGACCGGCTCGCTGTCGCGCTCGGACCGTATCGCCAAGTACAACCAGCTCCTGCGCATCGAAGAAGACCTCGGCGATGTCGCGTCGTACCCTGGCCGCGCTGCGTTCTACAACTTGAGATGAGGCTGGCGGTGGGGCTCTCCCCCAGGCTTGCCCACTTCGTGTGGCCGCCCTCCCCCTCACCGGGGGCAACACCAGCGGCCCGGCCAAGCCGGTTCCGCGGTGTTTCTGGGATCGGCCTGCCTAGCTCTTCCTGAAGACTTCCCTGCCCATGCGATCACGCATTGTTCCGATCATCCTGGTCCTTCTGCTGCTGATCCTCCAGTGGCAACTTTGGACCGGGCGCGGCAGCGTGCGCGACGTGGCGCAACTGCAGGAAAAGCTCTCCGACCTGAAGGAATCCAACGCGCGCGCCGCCTTGAACAATGAAAGGCTCGCCAACGAGGTCAACGACCTCAAGGAAGGCCTGGAGATGGTCGAGGAACGTGCCCGGCAGGAGCTGGGCATGGTCAAGCCCAACGAAGTATTCGTGCAGATCACGCACTGAATGGCTTCGATCCCGGCGGCCGCATGACGCCCGATCTTCCCGCCGGCTGCGTCATCGCGCTGCTCGGCGCCAAGGGCACCGGGAAGACCGAACTCGCGAACGCGCTCGCTGCGAGACTCTCGCAGCGCGGCATGGCCGCCACGCTGGTGGCGGACCTCTCGAATGAATGGCGAACGCGCGAGCGGCGCAGCCCCGAGCCATCCGACTTGGCCGCAATCGCCCGCGAGCAGACGCTTTGCATCGCGGCCGCCGCCGAACGCGGGGTCGTCGTGGCCGACACCACGGCGTTGATGAGTGCGGTCGAGAGCGACATCCTGTTCGACGACGACGCGTTGCAAGACAAGGCGCTGGCCGCACATCGGGGCTACGCGATCACGCTGCTCATGGCGCTCGACGTGCCGTCCACCCCCGACAACGGGGCGCAGCGCGACCGCACCGACGCCGCACTGCGCGCGGCCCTCACAAGCGCGGGAGCACCTTATTCCGTGATCCACGGCCGTGGCCCGGAGCGACTTGCCAATGCGTGGAACGCGATCAACTTCTGCGCGGAAGCCGCCGCGAATGCGTCCGGCAGGGGTCGCGCCGCCGCGGATCAGCGCACCTGGTTCTGGCCTTGCGACAAGTGTTCCGATCCCACGTGCGAACACAGGCTGTTCACCGACCTCGTGGCCCGCCGTCCTTCGTGAAGCTCACAACCTCCATGGCAAGCTACCCGCACCTTCTTCGCCTGGCCGCTTCGTTGGCCGCCGCGACCTTCTTCTGCGCATCGGCCTGGGCCGCCCCGGTCACCGTGACCGTCGAGAACCAGACGAAGACCACCGCCTGCGCGGAGGAGGACAACGTCTCCCTGACCCTTCGCGCCCAGGGCATCGCGCGCTTCCGCGTCGAAGCGCTCCAGCCGCCCTATCTGGCGGACATCCAGGCCGACGTCACCAAGCCGGACTTCTCCAACTGCAATTTCGACGGCGGCGCGCACCCCACCGACCCGAGCTACCCCTTCAAGCCGCGCCGCGTGGTGTTCCACGACGGCAACGAATGGATGATCGTCGGCATCACGCTGCCCAGTTTCTGGCGGCCGCACCGCGTGCCGGTGCGCGTCGGCAAGCGTTCGGAAGACGACATCCATCTGCTGCAGGTCTACGCCAAGCAGCCCGGCGCCAAGCCTCTCGAGGCGCTGGTGATCTATCCGGCCGATGGCTATTGGCGCCTCAAGCCGCTGCCGCTGGCTCGCTTCGGAGACGGCGTCTACGGCTCGTCCTTCCTGATGGGCCCCGTGGAAACCGATGGCCGGCCGGTGGTGAACATCGCATCGATCGAGGTCGTCACCCAGCCCCTCGCCTTCCACCTTCGCTTCGCCAATGGTGGCCGGGCGGTCGTGAAAGTCGCGGAGATCAGCCGGACCCGCACGGCCCTCGATGTTTCGCTGCGGCCGCCAACCCGTCGAGACCAACCTTTCGCGATGCTGCGCTCGATGTACGTGGCCGCGGACAACGCGGACATGAGCACGCTGAGTTGGCGGACCACGCCCACTTCGGCTCTCCAGAACCAGGACCTGCCCGCCGTCTCCACGCTCGACGCGGCAGAGGTCCGGTTCGGCCGGACGCTACCGTCACGCCACAACACGAGCGCCCCGGACATCCGGTTCAGCGGCTTCCAGACCGGCTCCCCGCGATCCGGACCCTGAGCACAAGCAAAAAGGACAGGCGCATACTGTCGGCCATCTTGAGGGATGGAGTCCGTATGAAGACAACATCGTGGCAAGGCATGGTCCGCCTCCTGGCATGGGGCCTGACGAGTTTCCTGACGCTGGTGTGCCTGAGCGCTTGCGGCGGTGGCGGCAGCGGCGGCTTCGGCGTGGGGGACGGCTTCGGCTCACCCCTGCAGCCCCCGGCGGGACTGCACTTCGAGCGCGATTCGGTCGTCTATCTCCTCGGCCATCCGATCGAGCCGAATGCCCCCGGCCACAGCGGCGGCCGCATCGTTCGCTACAGCGTCGCGCCCGCGTTGCCTGACGGACTCCGGATCGATGCAGTCACCGGCATCATCAGCGGCACGCCGCAGGTGCCGGCCTCACCCACGGTCTACACGGTCACCGGCACCAACTTCGGCGGTTCCGTCACGACCGGCGTGCAGATCTCGGTCACGGCGGCCACGCTGCCGCCCGCGAACCTGGGCTTCGAGAACCAGGATGCCGTCTACACCGTCGGCCAGCCCATCCCGCCGAACGCCCCCACATTGGACGGCGGCGACGTGACCGGCTTTGCCGTGCAACCCGCACTGCCCGACGGACTGGCGATCGACCCGGCCTCCGGCGTCATTTCAGGGACGCCCCTCTCGGCCGCTGCGCCCGCCAACTACACCGTGACCGCGCGCAACGGTGCCGGCTCGACCCGCGCCGTGCTGAGGATCGAGATCCGCAATCCACCCGTCGCGCCCCCGGCATCGCTGAGCTACCAGAAACCCACCGCCCTCTACGCCGACGGCAGGCCGATCACGCCCAACCATCCGCGCAGCACCGGTGGCGCAATCAGCGTCTTCGCCGTCGCACCGCCATTGCCCCAGGGGCTGAGCATCGACACGGTATCCGGCGTCATTTCCGGCACGCCGCTGGGCGTCCAGCCGGCCACCGTCTACACGGTGACGGGCGGCAACCAGTCCGGTATAGCCACCGCCAAACTGAGCATCACGGTGCTGCCTGCGGGTTCGTGGACGAACGCGGACCCGATGAACGCGGCTCGCACGAACCACACCGCGTCGCTGCTGCCGAATGGCAACGTGCTGGTCGCCGGCGGATACAACGGGGGCGGTACGCTGGCCACGGCCCAGGTCTATTCGCCGGCCCTGGGCCAGTGGACGTCGCCCAGCACCATGGCCGACTCGCGCTTCTTCCACACCGCGACCGTGCTGCCGGATGGCCGGATCCTGGTTGCGGGCGGCGAGTACACCGGCGGCTATCGCGCCACGGCCGAGCTCTACGATCCCGCCACCGGTTCATGGACATCGACGGGGACCATGAGCGCTGCCCGAAGCGGCCATACGGCGACGCTGCTGCCCAACGGCAAGGTATTGGTCACCGGCGGCTTCA
This sequence comes from Variovorax glacialis, assembly GCF_051216375.1. NCBI lineage: Bacteria > Pseudomonadati > Pseudomonadota > Betaproteobacteria > Burkholderiales > Comamonadaceae > Variovorax > Variovorax glacialis. Next base: position 82,798 of record NZ_JBPJZT010000003.1, read on the forward strand.
ACGGCGTCTATCTCGCCACGGCCGAGCTGTACGACCCCGCCACCGGGGCATGGGCGCCAGCCTCGCCGATGAGCGCCGGGCGAAGCCTCCACACCGCGAGCCTGCTGCAGAGTGGCAAGGTATTGGTCGCGGGCGGGTTCGGCGGCAGCACGCTGGCTTCGGCGGAGTTGTACGACCCCGCGACGGGCCAGTGGACGGCCACCGGCGCCTTGAACACAGCGCGATTGACCCACACCGCAACGCTGCTGCCGGGCGGCGAGGTGCTCGTCGCAGGCGGATTCGGCGGCGGCGTGTCGCTCGCCTCGGCGGAACTCTACGACCCCGCGAGCGGCCAATGGACGCCGACCGGCTCGATGCACACGCCGCGCACCGCGCACACGGCAACGCTGCTGCTGGCTGGCAAGGTGATGGCCGCGGGCGGATACGACGACGTCATCGTCTGGAACACGGCCGAACTCTACGACCCTGCATCGGGCCAGTGGACAGCAACCGGCTCCATGGCGACCGCCCGCTACTTCCACACCGCAACGCTTCTATTGGATGGCAATGTGCTGGTTGCGGGAGGCTACGACGCCGATTCCCTGGCCCTGGCGGAATTGCAGGTTCCGTAGGGCGCGGTGGACCGCCCTACTGGACCACCGCCGTGCCAGGCATCTGGTCTCCGGGCGCGGTGAAGATCTGCGCGGCATCGACCGCATCGAAACGATATTGCTTGCCGCAGAAATCGCATCCGACTTCGATGTCGCCGCGCTCCGCGAGGATGCCTTCCGCCTCCTCCAAGCCCAGTCCGCGAATCATGTTCGCCACGCGGGCGCGGCCGCAGGTGCACGCGAAGTGCGGCCCCAGCAGGCCCGCCTGCGGTTCGAAGCGCAGCAGCTTCTCTTCCCAGAACAGGCGGCGCAGGATCGTGTCGACGTCCAGTGTCAGCAGTTCGTCGCGGGTCAGGCTCGAAGCCAGGATCGAGATGCGGTTGTAGTCCTCGTTGCGGCCGATCTCGTCTTCGTTGGCCTGGTCGTCGTCGCTGCGGGACGTGCCCTCGAGGTTGCCTTCGCCCTTGACCGGCAGGCGCTGGATCAGCAGGCCCGCCGCTACCTTGTCGTCCGCCGCCAGCACGAGCGTCGTGTCGAGCTGTTCGCTCTGGAGCATGTAGTGCTGCAGCACGTCGCTGAGCCGGTCGAGCTTCTCGCCACGGTCGCCGAACAGCGGCACCACGCCCTGGTAGGGCTGCTGGCCCGGAAGCTTGTCCTTCGGATCGAGCGTGATCGCGCAGCGCCCCTTGTTGTGGACGTTGACCATCCCCGGCAGGCGCACATCGGGCGCAAGCTCGCCGACGACCTTGGCGGTGGCGCGCAGGCTCAGGTCGGGCTTGACCTCGGCGACCGCGATCTTGACCGGACCGTCGCCGAAGATCTGGAGGATGAGTGCGCCGTTGAACTTGATGTTGGCCTGCATCAGCGTGGCCGCGGCCGTCATTTCACCGAGCAGTTCGGCCACGGGCGGCGGATACGCGCCGGTGCCGGTGTTGGAGGCACGGCGCGCCAGGATCTCCTGCCAGGCATCGGTGAGGCGCACGATCATGCCGCGCACCGGCAGGCCGTCGAACAGGAACTTGTGCAATTCGCTCAATGGGGACTCGCTCTCCCGCCGTTTCAGGCGATTTTCTTGAGGCCCTTCGCGAAGCGACGGCCGTTTTCCACATAGTGCTCGGCGCTCTGCCGGAGCTTTGCGGCGGCCGCATCGTCGAGCGTGCGCACCACCCTGGCCGGCGAGCCGATGATGAGCGAGTTGTCGGGAAACACCTTACCCTCGGTCACGACGCTGCCGGCGCCAACGATCGAATTGCGGCCGATCTTCGCGTTATTCAAGATCACCGCCTGGATGCCGACCAGCGAGTTGTCACCGATCGTGCAGCCGTGCAGCATGACCTGGTGGCCCACCGTCACGTTCTCGCCGATGGTCAGCGGGCAGCCGTGGTCGGCGTGCAGGACCGACAGATCCTGCACATTGCTGTTGCGGCCGACGCGCAGTGTCTCCGTGTCGCCGCGCAGCACCGCGCCGAACCACACGCTGGCGTTCTCGGCCAGCACGACGTCGCCCATGACCTGCGCGCTGTCGGCGACCCACGCGCCTTCGCCGAGTTGGGGTGCCACGCCATCGAGTTCGTAAAGTGCCATCGCGGAGTCTCCAGAGGTCGAAAACTAGAATTGTAGGGATGCACCCCCGCCATGGCGCCCTGGCCGCGCTGCGCCTCACCGATCCCGAACTCAAGGTGGCCGCCACGCGGACCACGGTGGCGGCGTCGGCCTCGCATCCGATGCCGCTGGAGCCCGTCCGGACGGCGGACGACGAAGCCGGCGTGCCCGGCCGCCCCGAGCGGCCGCTTCGCGTCTCCGCGACCGAGGTCGAAAAGCGCTCGCCTTTCACGCCCGAAGGCCGGGCCGCGCTGATCCATTCGATCTGCCACATCGAGTTCAACGCCATCAACCTCGCCCTCGACGCGGCCTGGCGTTTCGACGGCATGCCCGAGGCCTACTACCGGGACTGGCTGCGCGTGGCCGACGAGGAAGCCCAGCACTTCACCCTCCTGCACGATCATTTGCGCGGCATGGGCTACAGCTACGGCGACTTCACCGGCCACGACGGCCTCTGGAACATGTGCGAGAAGACGAAGGAAGACGTGGTCGCCCGCATGGCCCTGGTGCCGCGCACCCTCGAAGCGCGCGGACTCGACGCCACGCCCCTGATCCAGGCCAAACTGCGCCGCGTGAACACCCCGGACGCGCTGGCCGCCTGCGCGATCCTCGATATCATCCTGCGCGACGAAGTCGGGCACGTGGCGATCGGCAATCGCTGGTACCGCTGGCTGTGCGAGCGCGAAGGCCTCGACCCGATCGCGCACTACCGCGTGCTGTACCGCCGCCACGAGGCGCCGCGCCTGCGAGCGCCCTTCAACCTGGAGGCGCGCGCCCGCGCCGGCTTCACCGACGAGGAATTGCAGGCGCTTTCGCAGGGCTGAAAGTCGATCCCGGAAGCACCGAGGACTTTACGGGCTTGCCCACCAGGCCTCGATCACGCGGCAAAGCATTGGGCGCGCGCTGCGTGGAGCACGGCGTCGAACTGGGCGTCCAGCAGTTCGATCGGTGCGCGCTCCTGCAGCCATGCGTTGGGCGCGACGAACCAATGCGCGGCCGACCAGCCGTCGAAGATCCTCGACAGTTCGGCCAGCACACGCCGCGTTGCGATTCCTGCCGCAAGGCTGTCACGGTCCAGTTGAAATGCCGGTATCCAGAGGGTTCGATTCCAGTCGAAGCACAGGATCTCGCCCGAGACGATCGAACGTGCCAGGCTGGCGTGGTCGCCGGAGCGTCTTGCGATGAGAAGATCGGCCAGTTCATCGCCCCGAAAGAGTCCGCCGGTCGGCCGAAATGCGCTCAGAAGCGCGATGAACGCAGCATCGCGCTGCGACTCCACTTCTCGACAGAGGACGGCATGTATCGGCGGCTCAACGGAGATGGGCCGCGTTGTAAAACCGCGTGTCGAATGATCACCGCTGGCGTCAGGGTGATGTAGGTCCAACTGCATATGCCCTCCCGTTTCTGAGAGCGCATATTTCCTCATCGCCGCAGGCGCGACGCAATCCGAACGATTTGCCGGTTCGGCTTCAGTCCGACTTGATACCGGCGGCTCGAACGATGCGGCCGTTGCTCTCGAACTCTTCGGCGATCTCGTTCGCGAACTCCTCGACGCCCCCACCGGTCGGCACGTTGTCGGTCGACGCCAGCTTGGCGCGCAGATCGGGGCTGGCCAGCGCCCGGTTGATCTCCGCGTTGTACTTCTCGACAAGAATCGCCGGCGTTCCGGCCGGCGCGAACACGCCGAAGAGCGAGGTCACGTTCGCCGCGGGATAGCCCAGCTCCGCGAGCGTGGCCACCTTCGGCAGGGTGTCGAGCCGCGCCGGCGCACCGACGGCCAGCGGACGCAGCCGGCCAGCCTTGATCTGCGCCGCCACGGCCGGTCCCGCATTGGTCGACAGGACCTCGAACTGTCCCCCCAACGCGTCGTTCAGTTGCTGCCCGCCGCCCTTGTAAGGGATGTGCGTGATGTCGACCTTTTCAGCCGCGCGCAACTGTTCGAGCACGACATGGCCTAGCGAGGCCTGGCCCGATGTCGCCCACCGCACGGCACCCGGCCGCGCCCTGGCGTCATCGAGCAAGGACTTGAGATCGCGCATGCCCGTCGCCGGCGTCGCCAGCAGCAGCACCGGTGAGTACATGACACTGACCACCGGGGCGATGTCCTTCAGCGGATCGAAGGGCGACTTGCCGAGATGCGGATTCAGCACCAGGGGACTGATCGCGGAAAAGCCCAGCGTGGCGCCGTCCGGCGCTGCCTTGGCGACCGCGTCCATGCCGATCGTCCCGCTGGCGCCCGCCTTGTTCTCGACCACCAGCGTGCTGCCGAGCTGCACCGCGAGCTTGTCGGCAAGCGCACGGGCCACGACGTCGCTGACGCCGCCGGCCGGATAGCCGACGACGAGGCGAATCGTCCTCGGGATGACCTGCGCCTGCGAAGCGCCCGCGGACAATGCAAGGCCCAAGGCAATCGCCAGGGCCCAACGGGAAAGACTCAAAGACATCGATACGACTCCACGATTGATTGCCCATTCTCCAGCGAATGACCCGCGCGCGAGGTCAGCCCCGTGGATGGTGCTGCGCATGGAGCTGTTTCAGCCGCTCGCGCGCGACATGCGTGTAGATCGTGGTCGTCGAAATGTCCGCGTGGCCGAGCAGCAATTGGACTGCGCGCAAATCGGCGCCGTGGTTGAGCAGGTGCGTCGCAAAGGCATGGCGCAGCGTGTGCGGCGACAGCGGCACATGGATGCCGGCCGCCAGTGCGTTCTTCTTCACGATGACCCAGAACATCATCCGCGTCATGCCCGAGCCCCTGTTCGTGACGAACAGGTCCGGGGTCTGCTGGCCGTCGAGAATCACGGGGCGCGACTCGCGCAGGTAGCGCTCGATCCAGCGGCGCGCCTCGCCGCCGAAGGGCACCAGCCGCTCCTTGCTGCCCTTGCCGAGCACCCGCAGCACGCCATCGTTGAGGCTCAGCTCGAACACCTTGAGCTCCACCAGCTCGCTCACGCGAAGCCCGCTCGCATACATCAGTTCGAGCATCGCGCGGTCGCGCAGGCCGAGCGGCGTATCGACATCGGGCGCGGCGAGCAGATCGTCCACCTGCTTTTCCGACAGCGTCTTGATTGCGCGCGGCATCTGCCGGGCGGGCGCCAGCCGCAGGGTCGGGTCGGCGGCGATCCGATGTTCGCGCAGCGCCCAGCGGTAGTAGCGCTTGAAGACGGTCAGCCGCCGGTTCGCCGAGGTCGCCTTGCCCTTGTCCGAGAGACGCACGCCCATGTAGGCCTGCAGGTCGTTCTCCAGCGCGGCATCCAGCGCCTTGCCGCGCTCGGCCCGCATCCAGTGCGCGAACAGCTCCAGATCGCGCCGATAGGCGGCCAGCGTGTTCTTCGAGAGACCGTCCTCCAGCCACAAGGCATCGATGAAGTCGTCGATTTCCGGTGTCTCGGCAGGCGTGTCGGGGGGCGTTTCGGTGGCCGCGGTCATGCGATGCAAGATAACAAAAGAAAAAGCCGCCCGGACGGAGCGGCTTCGGGCGATGGCGCCTCGGTCAGTCGAGCTGCAGCTTCTGCTTGACCACGACCTGCTTGTAGACCTCGTACTCGGCCTTGATCTGCGCCGCGAACTGGTCCGGCGTGTTGGCCACGATCAGCGAGCCCGTGTCCTCGATGCGCTTGCGCACGGCCGGATCCTCGACCGACTTCTTCACGCCCGCGTTGACCTTGTCGACCACATCCTTCGGCAGGCCCTTCGGACCCAAAATGCCGTAGTAGGCCATGCGGTTCACCGGCTCCAGGCCCACTTCCTTGAAGGTCGGCACATTCGGCAGCGCGGCGAGGCGCTGCGGCGCCGACACCACGATCGGCACCAGCTTGCCCGTCTGGATGAAAGGCAGTGCCGATGGGATGTTGTCGAACATGATCGCCACCTGGCCGGCCACCACGTCGTTCAGCGCCGGGCCGGCGCCGCGGTACGGGATGTGCGTCACGTAGGTGTTCGTCAGGCTCTTGTAGAGCTCCATCAGCAGGTGCCCGATGCCGCCCGTGCCGGACGACGCGTAGGAGTACTTGCCCGGGTTCTTCTTCAGCTCGGCGACGAACTCGGCGTAGTTCTTGGCCGGGAAGCTCGGATGCACCGCGATGATGTTCGGCGTGGCCGCGATGTTGACGATCGGCGTGAAGTCGTTGATCGGGTCGTACGGCGTCTTCGGGTTGATGGCCGGATTGGCCGCCGTGCTCGACACCGTCGCGACGCCGAGCTTGTAGCCGTCGGGCGTGGCCCGTGCCGTTTCGGCCGCGCCGACGATGCCGCCGCCGCCCGCCCGGTTGATGACCACCACCGGCTGGCCCAGCGCCTTGCCCAATGGTTCCGAAATCACCCGCGCCACGATGTCCGTGGTGCCGCCCGGTGCAAAGGGCACCGAGAGTTCCACGGGCTTGTTCGGATAACCCTGCGCCCAGCTGGACCCCGCGAACGCAAGCAGCGCGGTAGCGCTGGCGAACGCATTCCATTGACGACGTTGCATTGAATAGCCTCCTTGGGCCGTAAACGAAAGCCCGGATGCTAACGGGTCGCTCGCCCCCGGGACTCGTGGATAACCCATGCCGGGCGCCGGATATCCTCGAACGAGTGAACTACGCACAGCTCCTCTTTCCCGACTTCTCGCTCATCGCCTGCGGCTGGCTGTTGTGCCGCTATACGGCCCTCGACCGCCAGGTGTGGAACCAGGTGGAGAGCCTGGTGTATTACTTCCTGTTCCCGGTCCTGCTGTTCCACTCGATCGTGCGGAGCCCACTCGATTTCGGCGCGACATCGAACCTGCTGACCGCGGGCGTGGGCGTCGGGCTCTGCGGCATCGCCCTGGCCTATGCCCTGCCCTTCATGCCGTGGATCGGCGCGCACATCGACCGTCGCGACCACGCGGCCAGCGCGCAGGTCGCCTTCCGCTTCAACTCGTTCATCTGCCTCGCCCTTGCCGAGCGCCTGGCGGGCGCGGAGGGCCTGCTGATGATCGCCGTGCTGATCGGCGTCTGCGTGCCGATGTTCAACATCGCCGCCGTCTGGCCGATGGCGCGCCACGCGCAGACCGGCTTCGCCCGCCAGCTTGCGCGGAACCCGCTGATCATCGCCACGGTGAGCGGCCTCGTCGCCAACCTGCTCGGCCTTGGCGTGCCGACCTGGCTCGAACCGACGCTCACGCGCATCGGCGCGGCATCGCTCGCCCTCGGGCTGATGGCGGCCGGCGCGGGCATGCAGTTCGCAACGCTCGCGCAAGGCAAGGTGCTGGCCGTGTCGGTGCTTGCGATCCGGCACCTCGTCCTGCCGCTGATCGGCTGGGGCCTCGCGATCGTGCTCAGGCTGCATCCCTCGCAGGCGGCGGTGCTGATGACCTTTTCGGCGGTGCCCACCGCGTCGAGCGCCTATGTGCTGGCGGCGCGCATGGGCTACAACGGCGCCTTCGTGGCCGGGCTGGTGACGCTCTCGACCATGCTCGGCGTGGCGAGCCTGCCGTTCGCACTCTCGCTCGCAGGCTAGGCCTCAGGCTTCACCGCTACCATGCTCCCATGCGTCGCTACCTCCTGGCCGTTCTAGCCGCATCGCTCGCAGGTGCAGTCCAGGCACAGGAATACACCCGCTACCAGGGTGCCTGGGAGGGCCCGTTCCTGTTCTATGTCGCGCAGCAGGACACGGGCGCGCAGGGGCCGCCGGAGGTCTACCCCGGCGTACTGCAGATCGATGCCGACGGCCGCGTGCATGGCAACGTGCCCGAAGCCGCCTGCACCCTGACCGGATCGAGCATGGACTACGTGTCGCCCGCCAATGCCACCGTCGAACTCACGGTCGCAGGCTGCCGGGACACGCGCTTCAACGGCCATTTCAGCGGCAAGCTGATCAACAACCCCGCGCTCAAGTACGCGTCGATCCGCCTGAGTTCGATGCGCTCGCTGGACTCGGGAACGGCGCAGATCTCCGCCATCATCCGGCACTGATCGCGAGCGCCCATTCGACGTGTTCGCGCACCAGCGCGCTCGGATGCTCGCGGCGCGAGGCGAGTGCCGACCGCGCCCCCTCGTCCCCGCCGCGCAGCGCATTGCCCAGCGCCACCGCAACGTTGCGCAGCCAGCGCTCGTGGCCGATCCGACGGATCGGGCTGCCTGCGGTGTAGCGCAGGAAGTCTTCCTCGCTCCATGCGAAGAGTTCGCCGAGCTGACGCCCCGTCAGACCGTCGCGCGCGTCGAAGTCGGGCAGCGCGCTCTTCTTCGCGAACTTGTTCCATGGGCAGATGAGCTGGCAGTCGTCGCATCCGTAGATGCGGTTGGCCATCAGCGGCCGCAGTTCGAGCGGAATCGACCCCGCATGCTCGATCGTGAGGTACGAGATGCAGCGCCGCGCATCGAGCCGGTGCGGCGCGATGATGGCCTGCGTGGGACACACGTCGATGCACGCGCTGCAGCTTCCGCAGTGCGGCGTGACCGGCTCGCTCGGCGGCAGTGCCATGTCCACGTAGATCTCGCCGAGGAAGAACATCGAGCCCGCATCGCGGTCCAGCACCAGCGTGTGCTTGCCGCGCCAGCCCTGGCCGCTGCGCGATGCAAGCTCGGCCTCGAGCACGGGCGCGGAATCGGTGAAGGCGCGATGGCCGAAGGGGCCTACCTCCTCGGCAATGCGATCGGCCAGTTTCGAGAGGCGCGAACGCAGCACTTTGTGATAGTCCCGCCCGCGCGCATAGAGCGAGACGATGCCTTCGCCCGGCCGTCGAAGCCGCGCGAACTCCACCGCCTGCCAGTCGTCCGGTGTGGCACGCGGGAGGTAGTCCATGCGCGCCGTGATCACCGACACGGTGCCGGGCACCAGTTCCGCCGGCCGCGCGCGCCGCGTGCCGTGCGCGGCCATGTAATGCATGTCGCCGTGAAATCCTTCTCCCAGCCAATGCATCAGGCCCGGCTCCGCGCTCGACAGATCGACACCCGCAACGCCGATTTGGGAGAATCCCAGCTCCCGGGCCAAAGCCTGAATCCGAATCACGAGTTGATGGCTGCCGATCACCTGCCGATTGTAGAAACGCACACCGCCACCCAGGTCTGGCGTACCGAAGACGACACGGACGCGTTGGCGCTTGCGCTGGCGAGGTCCCCGGCGCTGCGCGACGCCTTCATCTCGCTGCAGGGCGACCTGGGCGCGGGCAAGACCACTTTCGTGCGTCACCTGCTGCGGGCGCTCGGCATCACCGGCCGCATCAAGAGCCCCACCTACGCGGTCGTCGAGCCGCACGAAGCGCCCGACGGGCTCGCCATCTTCCATTTCGACTTCTACCGCTTCAACGATCCGCGCGAATGGGAGGATGCCGGCTTCCGCGACATCTTCGCCGGCCCCGGTGTAAAGCTGGCGGAATGGCCCGAAAACGCCGCGGGGCGCATTCCGCTTGCAGACCTCGCTATTAAAATAGAAGCAATGACCGACGACACCCGCTTAGTGACTCTCCGCGCGAACACACAGCGCGGCAGCCGGTTGCTTGCCGACGCCGCATGAAGGCGGACGGACTGAAACGACGCGCGCTGCTGCAAGGCGGCAGCATGGCATTGCTGCTGGGCATCCACGAAATCGCCCGCGGCGCCACCATCGTCGCGGTGCGCGTGTGGCCCGCCTCCGACTACACCCGCGTGACCATCGAATCCGATGGCCGGCTGAATTCACAGCAACTGGTGGTCGGCAGCCCGCCGCGGCTGGCGGTCGACATCACCGGCATCGACCTCAATCCCGCGCTGCGCGAACTCGTCGGCAAGATCAAGCCCGACGACCCCTTCATCAACGGACTTCGCGTCGGGCAGTTCGCGCCGGGCGTCGTGCGCATCGTGTTCGACCTCAAGCAGTCGGTGGCGCCGCAGGTGTTCTCGCTGGCGCCCGTGGCGGCGTACAGGGACAGGCTCGTGCTCGACCTCTATCCGCAGCAGGCCGCCGATCCGCTTGAATCGCTGATCGCCGAGCGGCTGCGCGACGCGCCCAAGATCGCCGCGGCCAGCGCGGCGCCCTCTCCCGCCGACACACCGGCACCCACGCGTCCAAGTGCCGGTGTCGCTGCGGGCACCGCCGCCGATCCGCTCGGCGACCTCATGGCGCAGCAAGCCGCCCGCGTGACGCCGCCGGTGACGGTTACGCAAGCCAATCGCCCGACCGCACCGGTCGGCCCGCTGCCCATTCCCCTGCCGTCCACAGGGAGCGCTCCGACGGCGCCCCCTGCGCCCACCACCGGACGCAGCGTCGCCACGGCGAGCCAGACCGACCGCATCATCATCGTCGCGCTCGATCCCGGCCACGGCGGCGAAGACCCCGGCGCCATGGGCCCGAACGGCACGCGCGAGAAAGACATCGTGCTGCTGATCGCCCATCGGCTGCGCGAGCGCATCAATGCGAGCAGCGTCAACGGCAACCCCATGCGCGCCTACCTCACGCGCGACGCCGACTTCTTCGTGCCCCTCGGCGTGCGGGTACAGAAGGCGCGGCGCGTGCAAGCCGACCTGTTCGTCAGCATCCACGCCGATGCCTTCACGACACCCGATGCCAAGGGTGCGAGCGTGTTCGCGCTGAGCCAGGGCGGCGCATCGAGCAGCGCCGCACGCTGGCTTGCCAACAAGGAAAACCAGGCCGACAAGGTCGGCGGCGTGAACGTCGGCAACCACGAGGCACAGGTGCAGCGCGCGCTGCTCGACATGAGCACCACCGCGCAGATCAACGACAGCCTCAAGCTCGGCGGCGCGATGCTGGGCGAGATCCGAGGCATCGGCGCACGCCTGCACAAGCCGCAGGTCGAGCAGGCCGGGTTCGCGGTACTCAAGGCGCCGGACATTCCGAGCGTGCTGGTCGAGACGGCCTTCATCAGCAATCCCGAGGAAGAGACCAAGCTGCGCAGCACCGCCTATCAGGAAGACCTTGCCGACGCGCTGATGCGCGGGATCCAGCGCTACTTTGCACAGAACCCGCCGCTGGCGCGTAGTCGGCAGTTGTGATCCTGTTCGGCGGAGGCGCGGGCTCGCGGGTCAGGGCGCCTGCATCGACGCGATGGTCGTCTTGACCACTTGCGCTCGGCGCTGGAACTCCGCACGTAGGAAGTCCACGAGGCGCTCGACGTCATTACGCTTGATGCGGCAATCGCCGCTGCTCGACCGCTTCATCTCGGTGACTAGTTCGCGAACGCACGCGATGGCGCGATAGGCCTCCCGCAATTCGTCGAGTTCCGCAGCAGCGCGCACTGCGGGGGTCTCACGATGGTCCGCGGGTCTGGGATGCGTGTTCTCGCCGATGGGGGATTCGTCAGGGTGGCGCGCGGGCGCGCAAATAGGGTGGACCATCAAGGGCCTCCAAGATCTGTTGTTGACTGAAATCGCCGCTCCCAACGCCAATTGGGGGCGGCGACTCGAACAGGTTGGCGTACCGGACAGATCTTGCGAGAACCGGCGAGCCTCACGGCTCCCTGCCCGAGCCGCCAAAACTGGAGCACGAACAAAGAAGCCGCAGAACTACTGCGGTAGTGACTGCGGCTTTCGTCGCTGATCTGAATGTCGGGACGCCAATCCCGGTCGCGTCTTTTTTTGACGTGACGAGGAAAGTATAGCCAGCGTCGCCTCTTGCGGAATCGCTGCGCGGCCTCGTTCGAGGGTCATATTGAACCGCTCTTGCCGGATCCGTACAGCCGCGATGGGCCATGGCGGCGCTACGCGCCTGCCCAAAGCAGACGTTGGCTTGGACTAGGTAGTCCGCGTAGCATGGCGCGCACGGCCCGCCGCAGCGCCGATTGGCGGTCATTGCAGGAGTGAGGAATGGATGCATCAACGTTGACTGACCCCAATTGGGACAAGCCCATCCCTGGGGCTTACTTCACGTGGGCAGGAGTTAGCTATCCCGTGCTACAGGCCAAGGAGGACAAGTCGTACCCTTTGAACAATGACAGGATTCCGGAGAGCGCAAAGCCCTGGAGAGGCACAAATCTCCTGCACACAAAGGGCGTCCGTGTCGTGCCTCACTCCATCGTTTGGCTAGCTCCCCGCACATTCGTACGCATCCCGGATTGACGATTACCCGCGCGGCAAGTGCAGTCGGTCTTCACGCGAGGGCGTTCCCGAGCATCCGCCCATGAAAGCCACCATATTCGTTGAGGACGCACTCATGAAAGACGACCGCGCCCTCCGAGGAAAAGCTCACCAAACCGCAGTCGTAGAGCGCGTGTATGTCCCTCCTGAGCAACACGCCGTCGTTGGCGGTGTTCATGCCTGCTCGCCACTTGCTGCCGTGCAGATGTGCAGCCTCAAGCACTTCGGGAACAGCACATCCGGTCACCGCGCATCGGCCCCCGTAAGCGAGGAAGACCGCTCGGCGAAAGTCCGCCTGTTCAGTCCGTACTTGGACCAGTGCAAAGCGGTCTGCCATCTCAGAGAGGTCAGCAGTAGTCCCAACAGGTGGGGGGTTCGGCATCACATTTGGCCCAGGTCCGAACCAACCGAGCCGCTGTATGGCAGTCCGGACCTGTGGTCTGAGATGCCAGGTCTCATTGCCCACGGAGTCTTTGGCGAGGAATCCGACCCACATCATCAAGTCGGTGGGCCTTGTCCCTGCCAAGTGGGCGGTCAGCAGGCCACCTATCTTGCTGCATGAATTGACCGAATCGCCGCGCACCCGGCGATTGGAATCCCGTTCGATGGCAAACCCTTCAGTGCGCTCAAAGAGCAAGCGCAGGTCCTTCAGTTGCCGCTCCGTGGGATTAATGGCAGCCAGCGCCATGCAGAGAGCGTCCGCGTCATTCAGAACGTCAAAAAAATCCATTGTTCAAGGATAGTGGGCGCCACGAGGGCCCGGTCGCGACTAAGACACCCATCAACCTCGAGGGCCTGGTCTTGTGGCCGGGTGCAACGCAGATGACCGCACTCGTGAAGGCAAACCGCACCACTATCCTTGCCGCCCTGAGGCCGCGACGACTGCTATCTCGCGAATTCTGCAGCTCGGGCCGACCGGCTGGCTTTGGCCTAGCCGGTCGGCGCGTGGCTCGAATTGCGAGCGTTTCCTGGCTCAGCAGCCGTCGACTGCAACAAGGCAGTCGACAGCGGCAGGCTGGCGCAGCGCCAGCAACGGCGCGTATTCGGGCGAGGCGAACCATTCCCGGATGTGCTGCATCGAGGGGAATTCGATCACCACCATGCGGCTCGGGGTCCAGTCGCCTTCCAGCACCTCGAGCGCACCGCCGCGCACGATGAACTTGCCACCGAATTTCTGGATCACGGGCAGGACCTGCGCCTTGTACTTGTCGTAGGTCGCGTGGTCGTGGATCTCGGTTTGCGCGATGAGGTAGGCGGGCATGGTGGTCTCCCTATCGAATGAAGCCGGGATCCGAATCATCGCAATTCAGCGCCCCGTCACGGTTACCAGCCCCCCGACACGGGACGCCATGTGCCCGACTACGCGCCGCCCGGTGAGGCGGGGACCAGACCGTAGCGGGCCATGACGCCAATCAAGGCCGCCTTGTCCGGCGGTCCTCCCGCGTTCACGACGGCGCCCACGTCTCGAAAGTACTGGGCACCAATGTCCGGCGACTGCACGATGAGGGCTCTGACGCCTGCCTCGAAAGGGTTCGAGAACTGGTGGACGCTCCCCTTCGGGCTGAACATGCTCTCGCCCGCAGAGAGATCGCGAACTTCACCGTCGACGGAATACCGAAGCGTTCCCTCCAGGACGTAGACGCATTCGTCGTTCCTGGTATGACTGTGCGGGGGCGGCACGTTGGAGCCCGGCGGAACCTCGAGTTCAAACATGCCGACGCTGTCAGACTTCGAGCCGTCCAGGAGATAGCGAACGGACAACCGGCCTACCTTGATGGGTGTTGAATCGGACATCTCAATCCTCCGTCGACGATGACGCGGCATCATGCCGCAATGGGTCCGGGATGGGAACGGGCATCAGAGCAGTGGGCTGCACCCGAGAGCAAAATGCCAAGGTGGAATGAAAGAAACGACCATGAAGCTCCTGAAGCTCGCGTGTGTCACGGTCTTGGTCGGATTGCCATGCCTGGCGACTGCGGAGTCGCTCCGGTGCGCTGGAGGCATCGTCTCGGAAGGCGACACGCGTCTCTCGGTCATCTACAAGTGCGGTCAACCGGTGCTCACGGATACCTACTGTGCACCGGTGTACTACGGCGGCACTCTCAATCTGGTTCCCGAGCCTTTCGCATCCTCCGTGGTGCCGTGCCAGCCAATCGAACAGTGGCTGTATGAGCGCGGGCCGGGCGAGATGGCCGCCACTGTCTACCTGCGCTCGGGCGTGGTGCAGTCCATAGCGTATGGTCGCCAGCCACGATAGCTTGAACTCGTGGAGGGATCCAAGGGTTTGCGCTGACAGGATGAGGGTCGAACCCTGTTCTCGAGCGCGGCAAGAATTACGTAAGATTCGCGCCCACGCCACAATCAAGTTGCCCATGCTCGACGTCGACTTGCCAGCGCCCGCTACGGCCATCCAGAAACTTCTTGCCAACGGCGGAATCGTTCCGGCGCTGGCCCTGCTCAACGACAGGACGCCCTATCGCTTCACGGCGATCTACAAATTGAACGGCGAGGTGATGCACGCGGCGCACGCCTACGACCGCGACTCCGAGTACCGCACCTGGCTGAAGGTTGTGCCTCTGAGCAAGAGTTTCTGCCAGCATGCGCTCGAGCATGGCGAGTTCGTGACCAGTCATGCCTCCAAGGATCGGCGTTTGACCAATCGTCCCTACGCCGGAATGGTCGAGTCGTACTATGGCCGGCTGTTGACGCGAGAGTGCGGCACGCCCTATGGCACCTTCATCCATTTCGACCTGGAGCCGCGCAGCATTCCCGCAGAGGAAATCGCCTTCCTTCGCGAAGTGATTCCCCAGTTCACCGATTACCTGGAATGAGCGTTCAGGTCAGCGCTTCGCGCAGGAGTGCTTCTTCGTAGTGGCATTTTCCTCGCGCGATCGGAGGCCACCAGCACTTTCGCCGTCCCGCGACGCGTGCTCCGAAGGCAGCTACAAGCTTCCGGCCGTAGTGCGTTTCACCGGTGCGCGAGGATATTGACCAGCTTCCCGAACGGGTCGCGAACAAAGAACCGACGGACGCCCCAGGGTTCGTCAGCGGGTCCGTATTCGATAGGGAAGCCGGCGGCCCTCATGCGATCGAGCGCGGCATCCACATCATCCACTTCGATTGACAGGTCCGGCACCGGGGTGCCGGACCCACCTTCCGCGGCGAAGCTCACCTGCACGGTCATCTCGGTCGGAGAACCATAGGTCTGAATCCAGCCATGGTCCATCAGGAGTTCGAGGCCAAGGACATCCTGATAGAACGCCCTGGCCCCGCCTGGGTCGGGCGCCTCGAAATTGGCGACGATGCGTCTGACTTGCAACTTGCCTCCTTTGCGCTGTGCGCTTCCATGAGGCGCCTCCCGACGCCTCGCCTCAGGTCTTGGCCGCCAGTTTCCGCTTGGGCCGAGAGCTCACATTGGCTTCAGACTGTTCCGCCGGCTGATTGGGGGCGGAATCGGAACCGAGCTCGCGTCTGGCGCTCGATCCCGACTTCTTCGGGCTGGCCTTGAGGCCGGAGAAGATCGGACCCTCCACTGCGCCTGGAATCTCGAGCGGCATGAAGGCAATGCGGTCGGCCTCTGCGGGCGTGAGACCGAAGCCGACCAGCACGCTCTGCAGGATCAGTTCCGGGTGGTTCGCGCGCGTGGGTTCGGTCAGCATCGTCTCGATGCCATAGAAGATCGCGCCGAGCACGATGTCGCGTGCCACACGCACGCTGTCGACGGTCAAGCGGTTCTGGCTTTTCGCAAGTTCGAGATCTCGCGTGAGATAGATGTCGATGAGTTGCCCGCGCGTCGCGATGCGCGTTCCGACCTGCGTGATGAAGCTGCCCCACACCGGATAGCGCAAAGCCATCCGCATGTAGAGGCGGGTGCCGGCTGAAAAGCGCTCGACCGGATCGTCGAGGTGGAGCACGAGCGGATCGACGATCTGGAGCACTTCGTCGCTCATTGCGGTCGCGAGTGCGAGCAGCAGTTCGTTGGTGGTCTTGAAGTGGTTGTAGAAGGTGCCGCGCGACACCCCGGCCGCCGCGATGAAGTCGTCAATGACGGCCGCGTCGGCCCCCTTCTCGGTGAACACAGCCAGCGCACTCTCGAGCAGGCGCAAGCGGGTTTTTTCCCGGCGCTGCGCCCCGACCCTCACGCGGTGGTCTTCCCCCTTCGATTCACTCATCGGCTCTTTCATCGGTGTCGAGCGTACACGAGGCAAACGCCCCGGATACGCGTCGTTGGCACCTAGGGAAATCCCTGCCATTTTGCGTGCCTTGTCATGTTGACGAAACTGTCAGAACAGATAAAGTTCATTCTAGACAAACAGTCTAAATCAACACGGAAGGCAAACCCAATGAAGCTGCTACGCCATGGCCCCGTCGGGGCGGAAAAACCCGGCGCACTGGACGCGGACGGTCAAGTGCGAGACCTGTCGCTCCTCGTTCCCGACTTCACGCCCGAATGGATGTCGCCCGCGAAGCTCGAAGCCCTGAAGGCGATCAATCTGAGCCGCATGCCGCTGGTCCCCGCCGGCACCCGCCTCGGTGCGCCGGTCGCCGGCACGAGGCAATTCGTCGCGATAGGGCTCAACTACCGCAAGCACGCGGCTGAATCCGGTCTCGAGATCCCCAAGGAGCCGGTGGTCTTCACGAAGGCCCTGACCTCGCTGGCTGGCCCCAACGACGACGTGGAGCTACCGGAAGGCTCGGAAGCGGGCGATTGGGAGATCGAACTCGGGTTCGTGATCGGCACCCAGGCGAAGAAGGTCTCGGTCGCCGACGCTCTTTCGCATGTGGCCGGCTACTGCCTGGCCAACGACGTCTCCGAGCGTGACTGGCAGATCAAGCGCAACGGCCAATGGGGCAAGGGCAAGAGCTTCGACGGCTTCGGCCCGATCGGCCCCTGGCTCGTCACCAGCGACGAACTGCCGGACCCGCAGAAGATCCCGCTCGAACTGGCAGTCAACGGCGAGACGCGGCAGCGCAGCAACACGGCCGACATGATCTTCCCGGTCGCGGAGATCGTCTCCTACCTTAGCCAGTTCATGACCCTCCTGCCGGGCGACGTGGTGATCACCGGCACGCCTGAAGGCGTCGGCCTCGGCGTCAAGCCGAATCCTGTTTTCCTGCGCCGCGGCGATGTCATGACCCTCAGTGCCGGTCCACTCGGCACCCAGCGCCAGCAAGTGATCTGACCCGCCCGGGTCGGTCGAATCCCAACGAGAGACAAGGCCGTGCGCCGCACGGTCGCGGGCGGAGCCTTGCCCGATGACATGGAGATAACGATGACTCTGAATCAAGGCAAGCGCGAATCGCTGCTGGCTGTGCACTCGGTCGACGAATTCGTCTTCAGCGTGCCGGACCTCGAGGAGGCGCGGCACTTCTACGCGAGCTTCGGCCTGGACGTGCGAGAGGAAGGCGAAGCGCTCGCGCTCCACACCTTCGGCCATCCGCATCGCTGGGCGCGCATCGTTCGGGGCCAGGCCAAGCGTCTGCTCTGGCTCAGCCTTGGCGTGCATGCGGATGACCTTCCCCGCTTCGAGCGTTGCCTGGCGGAGCAAGGCATCGAACGCATCGCGGCGCCCTCGAACGCAGATGCAGAAGGCCTCTGGATCGAGGGCCCGGATGGACTGCCGATACAACTGCGCATCGCTGCCAAGAGTTCGCCCTCGCAGCCGTCCCCGAGGGAAATCCCTCCGGAGAGCGCGAACGTCGGTCGTTCACCAAGCCGCAGCAAGGCGCAACTGACGCGACCCCTCTACCTCTCGCACATCCTGCTGTTCAGCGCCGACGTGGATCGTGCCCGCCAGTTCTACGAGGATGTGCTCGGCCTGCGCCTTTCGGACAAATCAGGCTCCGTGATCGCCTTTCTGCACAGCCCGCACGGCAGCGACCACCACCTCATCGCACTGGCGAAAGCCGAAGGCCTCGGGCTGCACCACAGCAGCTGGTGCGTGCCGTCGATCGATGCCGTCGGCATCGGCACGCAGCAGATGGCGCAAGCCGGCTATCCGCAAGGCTGGGGCATCGGGCGGCATGTGCTCGGCTCCAACTACTTCCGCTATGTGCGGGATCCGTGGGGCAGCTATGCCGAGTACTCCTACGACATCGACTTCGTTGCGCCCGGCAACGCGTGGCCTTCGGCGGACCACCCGGGTGAGGACTCCCTCTATGTCTGGGGGCCCGAACTGCCCGCGGACTTCATCTTCAACCACGAACTCGCGACCCGCTGACCAACCCGTCCTATCGACCGCAAATACCAGGAGCACATCATGACCGCACAGATTCCCCTCTACGACGTCGTCCAGATCGGCTACGGCCCGGTCAGTGAAATCATGGCCCTCGCCTTGGCGCGCCAGGGGCGCAGCGTGGCCGTGTTCGAACGCTGGAAAGTCCGCTTCGCATTGCCTCGCGCCGTGTGCATCGACCACGAGTTGTACCGCGTGCTGTCCGCCCTGGGCATGAGCAAGGACCTGCCCGCCGTCAGCCACAAGGGGCCGATGTACCGCTGGTTCAATGCCGACTGGAAGGAACTCCTGGCCATCGATTGGGAGTCGGAGTCGATCTCCGGCGGACCCGAAGTCAACTTCGTGCACCAGCCGACGCTGGAGAAGATGTTCGAAGACGTCGTGCAAGCCTGCCCGAACGTGGAACTCAACCTCGGCTGGGAGGCCATCGAAGCGACCCAGACGCCAGACTACGTCGAACTGGTGGTGCGCGACTTCGAGACCGACGAACGCCGCACGGTGCGCGCGAAATACCTGATCGGGGCCGATGGTGCCAACAGCCTGGTGCGGCAGGCGATCGGGTCCACCCAGGAGGACCGCGGGTTCGAGGCCGACTGGCTCGTGATCGACGTGCTCCCCAACGACGGCGTGACGCTCGACATTCCGCCTGCGGCGCAATGGTGCAACCCTGCGCGTCCGACGACGATCGTTCCTGCCGGCGTCAAGGAAGGCCGCTACTTCCGGCGCTGGGAGTTCATGCGCTTGCCGCACGAGACGCGAGAGGACCTCGAGCACGAACATGTGGCTTGGGACCTGCTCGCACCCTGGGTCAAGCCGGATCAGGCCACGATCGTGAGGCACAAGGTCTACACCTTCCGCTCGCTGCTTGCCAACACCTGGCGCAAGGGCCGGATGCTGATCGCCGGCGACGCGGCGCACGTCATGCCCCCCTTCATGGGTCAGGGCATGTGTGCCGGATTGCGCGACGACTGGAACCTCGCGTGGAAGCTGAGCCTGGTCCTCGATGGCAAAGCCGATGACAGCCTGCTCGACACCTACCAGCCCGAGCGACGCCCGCATGTCAGCGACGTCATCGACCTGTCGATGTACCTTGGGAGGATCATCTGCATTCCTGATGCGGCCAAGGCGGCAGAGCGCGACCAGGCCTTCTTCGGCGGCAAGGCGCCGCCGCCGCCCGCCTTCCCGAGCCTGACGGACGGCATCCTTCGCCGAGGCGCTGACGGCGTGGTGCACGCGCCTGCCGGCTTGCTCAGTCCGCACGGCCGGGTGCTGGCCGGTGATCGCGAGGGGCGATTCGACGACGTGGCCGGACTGGGCTTCCTGCTGGTATCGCGCAGCAGTGCAGCCGAGGCGTTGCTCGGCAAGAAGCAGCGCGCCTTCCTCGACAAGCTTGGCGCCAAGCGCGTGCAGATCGCAGCGCGCGGCACGACGGCCACTGCGGGGGTGTTGGTCGATCTCGACGACAAGTTCATCCCCTACATGACGCAGCACGGTATCGACACCATGCTCGTGCGCCCGGACTTCTACCTCTACGGCGCAGTCGGCAAGGCGGATGAAGTCAACACGCTGGTCGACGACCTCGCCACGGACCTCCAGCGCCACGGCGTGCAACTGGATGGCATGCCGACGCGGCGAGCCGCGCAAGCCCTCGAGCCGCTTGCCGTTCCCGCCTGAAGCGATGGTCGCGCCACTACCCAAGGAAGACAAGCCATGAACACGAACATCGCCGCGCATCCCCTGAGCCGCCCTGCCACGCGCAGGCGTTCGGGCTACGAATGGAAGACCGTTACCCTGCTGTGCCTCGGTTTCGGCCTGGTCGGCATCGACCGCTTCATGATCCTGCCGCTGTTCCCCGTGATCTCGAAGGAACTGAACCTCGACTATCAGGACCTTGGCCAGATCACCGGCGTGCTCGCCATCGCCTGGGGCGTCGCCGCGCTGTTCATGGGCAACCTCTCGGATCGTCTCGGCCATCGCAAGGTGATAATTCCCGCGATCATCATCTTCTCGCTGCTGGCCGGGCTCAGCGGACTCGCCACCGGTGTCGGGAGCTTGATGATCATCCGCGCACTGATGGGTGTGGCCGAAGGCGCCTACACGCCTGCAAGCATCGTGGCGACCATCGATGCGTCGAAGCCGAGCCGCCAGGGGATGAACGTCGGGATTCAGCAGGCAGCCTTGCCACTGTTCGGTCTGGGCATCGCGCCGATCCTGGTCACGCAGTTGCTAAAGGTCGTCGAGTGGCACTGGATCTTCGCGATGGTCTCCATTCCGGGCCTGGTGGTTGCGTACCTGCTCTACCGCGGGCTTCGCAATCCCGACGCGAAATCGGCCGCAGCGCACACCGCGACGCACGATGCGGCTGCTCACCCGTGGACCGACGTCTTCAAGTACCGCAACATCCTGCTCAACATGATCGGCATGCTGTGCTGGCTCACGAACCTCGTGGTGCTCAGCGCCCTGCTGCCCAGCTACCTGATCGACTACCTGCACCTGACGCTCGAACAGATGGGCTATGTGCTTTCAGCCATCGGCTTCGGCGGCACGCTCGGCACCTTGGTGATGCCGGCGCTGTCGGATCGGCTGGGTCGAAAGCCCGTGATGATCGTCTCGGTCGTCGGTGCCGGCATCGGCCTGTACTTCCTGATGCATGCGGGACCGGAGCCCCTCGCACTCTTCGCAAGCCTGGCCACAACGCTGTTCTTCATCTTCAGCATGATCTGCCTGACCGTCGGGCCGATCAGCGCTGAATCGGTTCCCGCGACGCTCATGTCCACCGCGTCGGGCATCGTGATCGGCACCGGCGAGATCTTCGGCGGCGGCATCGCCCCGGTGATCGCCGGCTACGTGGCGCACCACTACGGCATTCAATACATCATGCATCTCGCCGCGATCGCGCTCGTGGTCGGATTGGTGGTTGCTCTGCTCCTCAAGGAGACCGCGCCCGCTCGGCGCCGCGATGCAATTACTTCGGCGTGAGCCGATACAAGCCGCCCTCGTGGTTGTCCTCTATCAGCCATAGCGCACCATCCGGGGCCTGCTCGACGTCGCGGACGCGGAAGCCGACCGCCCAGTGTTCGGCCGGTGTCGCGGTCGCGCCGTGCACCTCGATCCGGTGCAGGGCTCGGCTGATGAGGCCGCCCGCGAACGCCGAGCCCTTCCACTCCGGAAACATTTCGCCGCTGTAGAACATCAGGTTGCCGGGCGCGAGGACAGGCGTCCAGTAGATCACGGGCCTTGTGAGGTCGGGGCGCGTGTCGGGGCTCGCAATGGGCACGCCGTCGTAGTTCACTGCATAGGAGACGAACGGCCAACCGTAGTTCTTGCCCGGCTCGATCAGGTTGAGTTCGTCGCCGCCGCGCGGCCCATGCTCGATCTCCCAAAGGCGGCCATCCGGCGCAAACGCGAGGCCGTACGGCGTGCGATGTCCCGAGGTCCATGTCTCGGACGGCGTCAGATTGGGACCGTCGAAAACATAGGTGCCCACGACCGGCGCGGTCTTGGCCGCCTCCGTGTCTCTCGGCGGATCGATCACCGGGACGGACTTTGCGCCGGTCTTGCCCTCCATGGGATTGCCCGGCGCGGGCTTGCCGTCCAGGGTCAGTCGCAGGATCTTGCCGGCCGGTTGGTTCGGATCCTGGGCGGGGGTGAAGCGCTGCCGATCGCCGGCCGTGAGGAAGAGAAAGTTCCGGTCCGGCGAAAAGGCCACGGCAGCGCCGACCTGGCCGCCCTTGCCCTTGATGGGGTCGCGCCAGACGACCTTCAGGTCTTCCAGCGATGCGGTGTCGGTGCCGATCCTGAGCGTCGCGCGGGCGAGCGCCAGGCTCGAAGTGCCCGTGTCCCGTCCGGGCTCCGAATAGGTCAGGTAGATCGCCCCATCGCTCGAATAGGACGGGGCCACGTAAACGCCGAGCATGCCGTTCTGGTTTTGGTACAGCACCGGCGGCACGCCAGTGACTTCGAGCTTCTGCCCAGATTGGGTCGCCAGGAATAGCTTGCCGATCTTCTCGGTGATCAGCATGCGTCCGTCCGGCAGGAAGGCGATGCGCCATGGCAGATCGAACTCCGCGACCTTCGTGAGCTTGAACGGAGGCGACGGGGTGGGAGGCAGCGTTCCGGCGTTGATCTGCGCAACCACGGGCGTGGCACCGAGGAGCAACCAAGGGATGAGTCCGAGTTTCGGGAATTGCATGCTTCGCTCGTCAGTGGTCAGTCCGAAGAGTAGGTGAGAGGCGGCGCCCGGCTTGCCGGCCGACGTCCCCTCGATCGAGGGGTCAGGTCACGCGTTCGAGTGCGGCCACGGGATAGATTTGTACTGAGCCTGGATGAGACTCGGACTCGACGGCATAGCCTTCAGGGGTCAGTTTCGTGCAGTACCAGCCGACAACTTGCCCCTGCCAGGCTGCGCCGGATTTCTTGCGTACGCGATCTCCCAGGGCGAACGTGGCGCGCAATGGGAGCGCAAACTGGCCAGCAACTGGAGAACTGACTTCATTGCCACTTTGATCCATACCTGACCTTTCTTGTGAGTGAGGGGATCCGCACGGTACAAGTCTGGCCGACTGTAGCCGGGTCGCCGGCACGGCGCTGCGCTCCCCGAGGAATTCTTCCTCGTGCATGACCGAGGCCGGGGATGCCTAAGGTCAGGGCGCTTGCATCGATGCGATGGTCGCCCTGACCACATGCGCGCGACGCTGGAATTCCGCGTGAAGGAAATCCACAAGTCGTGCAACCTTGCTGCGGTCGATGCGGCATTCACGGCTGCCGGTCCGCAGCGACTCGGTGAACAGTTCGCGGACGCACGCAATGGCGTGAAAGGCCTCCCGCAGTTCGTCGAGTTCGGCCTCGGCGGGCACTGCGGGTGTCGGGCGATGGTCTACAGGATTGGGAAGCGAGTTCTCGCCGGCGGGGGGAACGTCGGGGTGGCGCGCGGGCGCGCAAGTAGGGTGGACCATGAGTGGCCTCCAAGAGCTTCGGTTTGCAGAAACCGCCGCGCTTGACGCCAATCAAGGGCGGCGACTCGAACGGGTTGGCGTACCGGGAAGCTCCTGCGAGAACCGGCGAGCCTTGCGGCTCCCCGCTCGAGCCGCCAAAAATGGAGGCACGAACGACGAAGCCGCAGGACTACTGCGGTAGTGGCTGCGGCTTTCGTCGCAGAGACTTCATTGGGACGCCAATCCCAGTCGCGTCTTTTTTTGACGTGACGAGGAAAGTATAGCCAGCACGACCTCCCGCGAAAACCGTCACGCTTGAACTCCGCCAAGCAGCTTTCAGAGAGGCATCGTGTCCGTGCCCAACCGGTCAAGGGCGGGTGCTTGCTTGGGGTGAGGCAGCGCCACCGGACTTCGCGCAGTCACGCGCAGTAGTTCGACGTAACGGTCGATGAACGTCTCCGGATCGAAGTCCTTTGCTCGGGCAAGTGACTGCGCTGACGGGCGCCAGGGACCGACAAGCTCGCTCCACAACTTCGTCATGCCGTCGGCAAGCGCCCTTGCATCTCCGTTGGGAAAGACGAAACCAGCCTCCCCTACGCACTCCGCCAGGCCGCCGTGCTTCGACACGATGACGTTTCGTCCAGCCGCCATCAGTTCGATGGCCACCCCACCCATCGGCTCAGCCCACGACGAGGGAACGACTGCGATGCGGCCGCGAGCGACCTGCTCGACGAGCGATCTCCCCGTGTGGTTGCCGACGAACTTGACTCTCTCCTCCACACCCAGCGACTCGGCCAGACGCTCCAAATTCACTCGCTCGGGCCCATCGCCGATGATGAGAAGCGTCGGCGGCGTGCGGCCCTCTGAGTGGGCAATTGACGCAAGCGCCCTTAGTAGGGTGTCGACGCCCTTTTCGGAAACCAGGCGTCCGAGATAGAGGAAGTCGAACTCAGGAGCCTTACCAGTCGACGGCCTGAACAACCCCGTAGGAAACGGGTTGTAGATCTGGACTTGGCGCGGCAGTGGGTTGGCCTCTTGCATCCAGCGCGTGATTGCCACGTTCCTCGTCACCAGTCTCTTGGCTACGAAGCGGCGCACCGCCAGCTTGAAGCCCTCGCGCATGGCGTCGACGGGGCCTTGGTGCCGTGCTCGGTGCATGACTGAGGCCCAGGGCGTGCGCGGCGCGGGCGCGCCATCGACCCACCCAGCGCCGTCGATACAGGTCGTCTGGTATCCAACATGCACCCAGATGACGGGCTTGCGATACAGGAGCGTCCAAGGCTGGAGGGCAAGACTGGCGCCGTTTGACAGCACGATGTCAGCCCATCTCACGAGATCCTTGATCTGCGCCTTGTTCGGATTCCTGATTACCGGAAAACGGTGATTGGCTTCGGTGTCGCTCGGCGTCCTGGTGACAACCTTGCACGCGATGCCTCGGAGCGAGAAACCCTCGGCCAGCTGCATCGAAACGGTCTCGACGCCGCCTGTGGACGGGTGGAAGGCGTGTGAGTAAAGCAGTACCTTCATCCCCGAAGGCCTCGGGGCTTGATCTGCAGGAAGGATTGCAGCGCTTGGCCGCTTCGATGACGCTCGACTTTTGACAGACTCATAGACAGTAGTGGTTTTTCCTTGGTGAGGCGTTTAAAGAAAACTCCGATGAGCGCCAGGACGATGATCGAGACCATCTTTCTTCGCGCAATCCATTTGGGGCGCACGTGCATCGCTTCAAACGTCACAGTCCGTGCACCACCATTAGCTCGCCTGGCAATGCCAGAATGATCAGTGTGTTCTCCCCGAGTCGGTCAAACCGATACTCGATGCCATTGAGTCGGATGGAGGAAACATTTGTCCAGACCCGGTACTGATAGCCCTCTTTGATTGGCGTGACCTGCAGCACGCGAAACACCGGCGGAATCGCAATGTTGAACTGCAGGCGACTCGAGGTGCTATTGGAGCCTGCTGCGGCCTGGGTGCTCTCGGCGGCGCATGTTTGCGTCGCAGTCATCATTGCAATCACGAGTCCGTTGATTGCACGCCTGCCGCGCAACTTTTCCGTTGTTGGCGACGGCCTGGTCGCTGCGACTCGAGACACCCCGTACTTTCCCTTCCACTGATCTACGAACTCAGCCAGCTATCGATCGCCGCAGAAGGTCAGCGATATTTCCTGGTCTCGCGTGATCACCTTCACCACGCTGGTTTGAAGGCCCGCCAGCATCGCCGAACCGAGAAACGGAAGGCGTAGCACGGGCCCTGTCCAGAACAGGTCCGAGTTCTTCTTCAATGCCAAATCAGCGCGCATAAATGCAAGTTGCCGGTCAAATCGTTGGAGGGACGGGTTGTATAGGCGAATCGGTCTACTTCGTTCGTGTAATCGATTGTGTGGTTTGAAACACGAAGGATACATCCTCAATAGTATTGACAATTGAGGCGGAATCCTGGGGTATTTCCTGATATGCAGTGAGCGCGGCGTCGTGAACTGGCGGCGCAAGCCTGGCTCCGACT
Organism: Variovorax glacialis; assembly: GCF_051216375.1. NCBI lineage: Bacteria > Pseudomonadati > Pseudomonadota > Betaproteobacteria > Burkholderiales > Comamonadaceae > Variovorax > Variovorax glacialis. Next base: position 108,687 of record NZ_JBPJZT010000003.1, read on the forward strand.
GCCCCGACGCGTGTCGCACGGCAAGAGTGATGCGTCTGAATGGCGAGAACGCCAGAGCGCCGTCGCCGGGATGAAGGGCAACTTTCAATTCCGGGACGAGCGTCGCGGGGATACGCTTTTCGCTTGCACCGGCTGGGTCAACCCCATGTCGAGCCGCCCGGCCGTCTCGCTATTGCAAACACGGCGCTCAATGGCTCAGACGTGGCTACCAGCGGTTCGCGCCCTGAGCCGTCCTTCGTCTTGTCTCCCGAGCAGCCGCTCAATATCAAAGCAAGTCGACCGTTTCGCGGGCGGAAGACAACGGCATGGGTACGTCCGCCTCAGACGCAGGGCGCTACTTGGGCCAAAGTATCAGTAGTACGGCAGCCGCTCCGCACCACGCAAGTGTTGCGAGTCCCAGCGTGCTGAATAACGACATGCGTATCGCCAACCAATACACAACACCCAAGTACACCGCGTAAGGTACGAGCGATGCCAAACCGAAAAGCGCAGTAATACGCAGGTCGGCCATAGTACGGTCAGTGCCGATAATGAAGTGTGCAATAAGCGCAAACGTCGGGAACAACGGCACGAGCCCGGCAATGTAGAAGTTGCGTGTTCTGGAAAGGACCGCGATGAGAAGGACGGCTGCGGCGCCGAGAAGACACTTGAGAAGAAGAGCCATGAAGAGAGGGTGCTAGTCAGCAATTGATTCTCGCACCCGCCCTGGTGTTTGATTGATGCGTCTGGCGAACGTCGGCTCGCGGCCGACTGCAGGCCTTTCCCGTCAACTCTCGGGGTCATACCCAAACTCGCGAAGTTCCTGCGAGCAGCGGCAAGCTTTTGCGATCTTTGCAGCCCACAGGATGGCGGCTTCGCGCGACGGGAGCTGGAGTACACAGAAGCCGCCGTCGAACTCCTTCGTCTGGGGATAGGTTTCGGTTGTGACCGCACCGTCCGAGGCGACCATGAGTGGTGCGACATCCGCGTTGATACCACCACCGAACACGTACACGCCTGCAGCCTTCGCCTCGCGTATGACCTCGCGCGCAGCTTCACCCACGACGGCCAGATCCTCTGCCGGGACTTCCATCGCCCTTGCAGGAAAGGAGACAAGGTATTTCGTGATCATTCGGTCCTCCGGCTGGGGTCGGTGCGCAGCTTGCTGGGCTTGCTGGACCGGCTGCTATCGGCGCGCGAGGCAAGTACGTGGTTGACCGCTGTTGGCGTGTCCAGTATCAGCATACCGGCCCGAGATTCGCCGTCAAATCCGCCTGCGGAAGCTGGAAGACGTGCATCTCCCTCCGATCAAGGGCTGCGACTCGCGCCAAGGGCCCGTCTTCAGCGGTTAGACGAGTTGCCTGCCTTAGGCCAACCGATATGTGCAGCGCGACGAAGACTGGCTTTCACAACCTGACGATGAAAAGGAGCGATGACCAGTATGTAGGCCCGGCCCAAGAGGTTGTGGCAGTGGACGACGGTTGAGACTGTCAGTTGGCCACCGAGCGGTGGAGACAAGTCCGGAGTGCGGAGTACCGACAGTCTGAAATCAAGGTGCTTGTCGTCCTCGCCCAAGACAATCTCGGTTTCGCTTTTGCTATAGACCTTGAAGATGCCAATGCGGTCAGCGTGGGCTTCGCCGGAGAGAGTCGCAAGGTGCTTGGCGGTCTTCAGCCCAACGTACGCGACGATTGCGTCTCGGACGTGGGTGAACCATCCGATCCAGGATGGCTGCTGCGAAATGAGGAATCGCCACAGGACATCGGGATCGCCAGAGGCGCCAAAGGGAAGTTGAATCGCAAATGCGTCCGCGAGATTCGTTGATTCATAGACAGTGGCGACGGCAGACTGCGCGGGGAGCGCAACCTGCTTGACCAGCATGAGTTCGCTTGGCATGAATGGCACTCCTGAGGCGTCAGTGCACCTGTATCTCGGCAATCGTAGCCATGAAATTCTCCAACGTTTGAGAGAGGGGTGCTCCCTGTGGCAACGACGCATCTTGGTCGAGCAGCGGGCGGCGCGCGATCGTCTTGCGATTGCGTCGGAAGCGCGTAGCATCGCACCGGCATCTCACACTGAAGTTCCTTCACCCCCACGCCAGGTCAGCTTCGTCGCAAGACCTGCCTTGCCGATGATTCGATAGTCGCTGCAGTGTCAGCGAGCTTGAACGACGTCAGGCGGCCGCGTCGGTTCGAGGCAGATGGCATCGGCCGCTCATCGCGAACCCGAAGGAGATGACATGGTCACCTACGTTGACTTGATGAGCTGCCGCAGCGCCGTCGTAGCGGGTGTTCTCGTTTTCAGTGGCGCCGACATAGCATTCGCCCAAGGCGCGCTCGATACCTGTCTGTCGGGCTACGAGGTCTCCCGCGGCACCGACGTGGCCGGCGGTCTGCTGACAAAGGGCGTGACTTTCGCTGGCGTCGACAACCTTGCCAGTGACGGTGTCGTCCCGACCCCTCCGACTTGCCGCTGGACCACGAACGGCAATGGCGGCAGCTGGACCGCGAAGATCGACCGCATCGGCCTTGCCGGCATCGGCAGCAGCGGCGTCACGGTCGTCGGCGGTCGCTGGTATTGGCTCGATCGCGACAACCGGGTGCATTTCGGCCGGGTCGAGGGGGGCTACGTGCAGTGGCCGGGCACTGCCGGTGAAGACAAGTACGGCTGCGGTCCAGGCGTGGCGCAGTTCGCGTTGTCCGTGCGAGACCAGTCCTCTCTTGGGACCATCTCTGGCTGCCTCGACGACACGCACCTCGACCCGACGACGCAACCGTTCGTCTTTCCGCCCCACATTTCGGGTGCACTCCACCTGAACTGAGCGCCGGCGCGGCGGCGGCGACCTCTGGCCGCCGTTCGGCTGTGCCGGTCGGTCACGCCGCGTCAACGGCGCAGCAGATTGGCGCGCAGCGCGGCCACCCAGCGCGGAAGACGCGTCGGGCCGCGATCCTCGCGGGGATAGGCCACCGCTGCCGGCACGCGAAGCTCCACCTCGGTGCCCGCCCCTGGCTTGCTCCAGACGACCAGATGCGCGCCGAGCTTGTGCGCCCGCTCGCGCATCCCCGTCAACCCGAAATGGCCGGGGCGCCCCGAAGCGAGCAGTTCCGAATCGACGCCCTGTCCATCGTCGCGCACGCGGATCTGCAGAGCCTCCTCGCCATACGTCACTTCAGCCTCGATATTGGCGGCTCGCGCATGCCGGAATGCATTCCCCAGCGCCTCGCGAGCGACGAGCAGAATTTCTTCCTGGACGATCGGATGCAGGGACCGGAGCGCGCCCTGCACGCTGATGACGAAGCTCGCAGGGTGGAGTTCGGCGAACTGCGCGCCTTCGATGACGAGGGCCTCCTCGAGCGTCCTGGCAACGCTCGCCGACGGCCGAAGGTCCTTGACCTTGTCGCGACTCTCCGTGAGGAGCTTGTCGGCGCGGTCCAGCGATTTCTCCATGAGCGCTCGCGCGGGCACGTCCGGCGGGATTCGATCGGCCGCGGCCTGGAAGCGCAGTATCAGCCCCTGAATGCCCTGCAGCAGGGTGTCGTGCAGCTCGCGCGCGATGCGCTCCCGCTCCGCAAGTCGGGCTTCGAGCCGGCCGCGGATCTGGCCGGAGACTCGGCTCAGTCGCAACCTGTGCAAGGCGACGAGCACTGCAAGCCCGCCGAGCGCGCACAGCGCGTAGAACCAGAGGGTCTGGTAGTAGGCGGGGGCGATCGAGAAGTTCAGCGTGTCGCCCTCCGTGTTCCAGACGCCGCTCGAGTTGGCGGCCATCACGCGGAAGCGGTAGCGTCCCGGGGACAGGTCGGTGTAGAAGGCCTCCCGTCGGTTGCCCGCCTCCTGCCAGTCGACATCTCGGCCCTCCAGCTTGTAGCGGAACTGCACGCGTTCAGGCACGGCCAGACTGAGGCCCGTGTATTGGATCTCGAGATTGCGTTGAAGGGGTGGCAGGCTCAAGCCATCGCGAGCCTCGTAGGCAATGCTGTCGCTCGTGATCTGCTCGACATGCACGGGCGGGGGGTTCTCGTTGGTCGGAATGCGCAAGGGGTCTATCGAAACGATGCCATCTCCGGTGACGACCCAGAGCCGGCCGTCCCTGGAACTTGCTGCCTTCGGCGTAAAAAGCTGCGTGGCCTCGATCTGGCCCACTGCACTGGCGTTGGATGGCTGTCCTACACCGTCCCAATGGTCGAGCAGTCGAACCTTGACCTTCATGCTCGTGCCCTGGTCTGCAGCGGCGGACCAGGCGTCCAACTCCGACCGATCGAGCTGGACCAGGCCGCACGGCGTGTACATCGACACCGTGCGTTCATCGAAGAGCGTCCAATGCGCACCGTCGCAGGGGATACCGCTGTCGCGGCCCAACCTGGTCACACGCCCGCGCTTGATTCGCGTCAAGCCCGCCCTGCTTCCGATCCACAGGGCGCCATCGGCATCGATACGGATCTGGATGACCCCTCGACTGTCGGGCTCGCGCAGCGAGACGAAGCTGCGGACCTCTCCTTCATGCACGTTCACGACGTCACCGGACCAGAGGCCGAGCCACAGGCTGTCATCCAGCGGATCGATGACCATGGTCGATACCCGACCGCGTTTCTGCAAGTCTGCCCATGGCGTTCGCTCGACGCTTCCATCCGGCAGCAATCGCAGAAGGCCTGAGCTGCGATGCGCGATCCACATCGCGCCCTTGGAGTCCTCGGCAATGCCATCGATGGTTCCTCCGGGAACGCCGGGTGCGGCCACGAACTGTCCGGCATCCATGTAGCCGAAGTCGTACTGCGAACCCATCCAGATTCTTCCGCTGCGATCTTCGAACAAGGTCGCGGAGCGGGAGTCCCGCATGCTGGCTACCCGCCCTTTGTCGAATCGATACACCCCCGTCGACGTGCTGACCCACACGCTCCCATCGCGAGCAGCCAGAACTGACGCGGCTCGCCCGGCCACCCCGTCGACGCGCGTGTAGGCCGCTCCCGCCATGGGCCGAAAGCGGTCCAGTCCTCGGGACGTGGATACCCAGATATCTCCCTCGCGATCCTCGAACAGCCCCAGGACGTGATCGCCGGACAGGCCTTCGAGCGAGGTGAAGGAATCGACGCCGTCAGTGCGGAAGTGCAACAGGCCGAAGTCGGCCGCTGCAATCCAGAGCGCTCCATCCCGATCGCGAAGCGCCTTCGTGAAGACCCGGCCCTGCGCCCAGGCAGGGAGCTCCGTCGGGCGCACTGCGCCATCCGAAATCTCGAGGATCTGCCCTCTCGTGCCGACGACGACGCCGCCGTCAGGTGTTCCGGTCACGGTACGAAGCGCGCCGATCTGGCTGGTGAGCGCAACCGACGCGATAGGCTTCGGCTTCAGTTTCCATATCCGATCCGTCCCTGCGGCCCATAAGGCGCCGGATGCATCGCGGTACAGCGCCAGGATGGCATTCCCGAAGCCTTCGTTCTCTCCGAGGCACTCGCTGTTGTCGTCGCCGATCGTGCAGACGAAGGCCTTGGTCCCGCCCGCGCCGCCGACCCAGATCGTGCCGTCCTCGTCTTCCTCGATGGCATTGACAGTCTTGCCGCTCGTCGATGGATGAAGCGTCAGCTTGCCGTCCTTCCAGCTCGCAAGACCACGGGCCGTGCCGATCCAGAGCGCCCCGTCTCGCGATCCGAACAGGGCACGCACGCGTTCGTCGGGAAGCGCACTGTCGGAAGGGGCGCTCCATCGCACGGCGCGAACGCCGTCGAAGCGCAGCAGGCCGCTCGGCGTACCCAGCCAGAGGTAGCCGTCCGCGGTCTGCGCGATCGGGCCGATGGTCCCCGGACCAAAGCCGTCCAGGTTCCGCCATACGGTGTGTCCGTATTTGGACACTTCGCGAGAGGGGTCGAGTGCCGATGCGGGCGCCACCCAGACGGCCATCGATACCGCCGCTACGACTGCCAGGAGTCTTCGCATGAAGGAGGTTCCGAACATGAGCCCTTTTCGCAATGAACTCACGATGGCAGCGCCAGGCATGGGCGCCAATCATCGTCAACGATGCCCGATGGCCAACGGGTTGCCGCCGCCCGTGCGCAGCGCTCCCGCGAGGCGACGCCGTTTCATTCTAGGTAGCTGGCGCGCCGGCTCCGATAGCACCTTGGTATTGGTCAGAGGCGTTCAATCCTCGGCCGGCCCCGCTGGCCGCCGGTGCGCACCATCGAGGTCTGCGTCTCTCACGCCTCGCCGGGCTTCCAGTCCTGGCTGTAGCCGCCCAGTGCGGGGTGGTACATCTCGTCGCCGTCATGCTGAGTGAACTCGACGTTGAGCCGGTTCTCCTGCAGGCCGAGAATGTCCACGCAGTGCTGGCAGAGCGCCTTGGCCAGGTCCATGCGCAGCTCGGCGGGGCGGCCCCTGCGGATTTCCAGCATGAGCATCGAGACGGGCGTCGGCGCCTCCCCTACCTCGGGTATACGCCACACCCCGCCTGCGCCCAACTCGCGGATGGCGACGCTGATTCGTCGAATGTCCACGGACATCATGCGCGCGTAGGTCTCGCTCATCGCCGCGGCCAGGCGCTTCTTGTCGCTGTCAGAGTAGCTGCGGGTCACGTCCAGTTGAAGGTATGGCATAAGGACTCGATTCGAGAATGTTCAATCTGGCTGAATGCCGACGTTCGACGCCGCGGCGACGAAGATCTGCCAATGCTGCTCCGCAACGCACTCCGAGGCAACTGCGGCCCAAATGCACTGAACTTGCACTCCAATCTTCGATCATCCACGCACGATCGAAAATCGACGCTTCATCCGCGACAATCTCCGTTCTGCCCTGAACGCTTATGCAATCCAAGACCCTCTCCATCCTCCCGCTCGCCCTCGCCATCGCTACGGCCGGCCTGGCTCCCAGTTCGGTTTCCTTCGCGGCCACCCACGCCGCCAAGCGCGCACCCCATGCGAAGCCCGCCGCCGAGGCGCCTGCCCCGGCGCCAGCAGCCGGACAGACCGCTGTTGCCGGCGGCCCGCCGGCGATCCCTGCCAAGGCCTGGCTGCTGATGGACTTCGACTCCGGCGAGGTGCTCGCCTCGGCCAACCCCGACGAACCGCTGCCGCCGGCGTCCCTGACCAAGATGATGACCAGCTTCCTGGTCGAACAGGCGCTTCGCTCGGGCAAGCTCAAGAAGGAAGACCTCGTTTCGGTCAGCCAGAACGCCTGGTGCCGTGGCTCGAGCACCGAATCGTGCATGTACCTGCCGCTGAACAGCCAGGCGACGGTGATCGACATCCTGCGCGGCATCATCATCCAGTCGGGCAATGACGCCTCCAAGGCCATCGCCGAGCACATGGCCGGCTCCGAAGAAGGCTTCGCCAAGCTGATGAATGCCGAAGCCAAGCGCCTCGGGATGACGCAGACGAATTTCGTCAATGCGACCGGCCTGCCCGACCCGGCGCACAAGGCGTCTGCGCGGGACCTCGCGATCCTGGCGCGCGCCATCATCCGCGACAGTGCCGACTTCTATCCGATGTATGCAGAGCGCGAGTTCAAGTTCAACGGCATCAAGCAGGGGAATCGCAACGCTTTGCTCTACACCGATCCGACCGTCGACGGGCTGAAGACCGGGCACACCCAGGAAGCGGGCTACTGCCTCGTCACTTCGTCCAAACGCAACGGGATGCGCCTGATCACGGTAATCCTGAACACCAACAGCGCGCAGGCGCGTGCCGACGAGACGCGCCAGCTGCTCGGCTGGGGCTTCAGCAACTTCGAGAAGGCCACCCCCATTCAGCCGGACGCGGTGGTCGCGACGGCCAAGGTCAACTTCGGCAAGGTCGACACGGTTCCAGCGACCCTGGGGGCCCCTTGGTCGCTGACGGTGCCGCGCGGCCAGCAAGTGCGCACCACCGCACAGATCAAGCCAGACCTGGAGGCGCCGGTGGCCAAGGGTTCGGTGATCGGCAAGGTGGTCGCGGAATCCAATGGCAAGCCCGTGGGTGAAGCGCCACTGGTCGCGCAGGCCGATGTGGAGCGCGCGGGATTCATGCTGCGCTCGTGGCAGCGCGTGACCAAGCTGTTCGGGAAATGAACGACGGCGCCAGGTTCAGACGCTCAGCGAGCCTCTGAACCCTCGCGCCGCGTAGTACGACTCGGCGCCGTTGTGATACACGAAGACCCGGCCGAAGCGCCTGTCGCAAAACAGGGCGCCGCCGAGTTTCCTGACGTCGGGGGGTGTTGCCACCCAACTGGACGTCTTCAAGTCGAACTCCCCGAACTGCTGAAGCTCGCGGTACCACGCCTCGGTCAATAGCGAGATACCCATGGCCGCAGCCATGTCGACGGCGCTGCCCTGTGGCTTGTTCAGTTTCCGGGCGTTCAGGGCCTCCGCGTCGTAGCACAGGCTCCTGCGCCTCTGCGGACTTTCAGCGGCGCAATCGCAGAAAAGGTAGGCGCCGTCATCGCCTGCGGCCCCGACGACATCGGGTTCGCCGCCCGTTCTCTCCATCTCCTGAAGCGACCTCAGCTTGCCGGGGCTACCTAGCAAGCGACCATGGACCTCGGCCCAGGCGACGCCAGGGTGTCTATGCGCGTTCTGCTCGAATCGCAACCTCAATGCATCGATGAGGACTTGGCGTTGTTCCGCCTTCATATCGTTCGCTCCATTTCGTTCGTGATGTCGCGCCGGCGCTGGAGTTCCGGTCCACGTACGTGGCGCACCGTGGGCGCCGGGATTGTCGCGCGACTTGTCAGAGCCTAATCTGCGGCACTGCGCGCCTGGGCGCCGACAAGGGCCCACGGTGCGCGAAGTTGTTCCAGTCGCAGTTCAGGCCACGAGGTGAATCATGACGACACGGCGCAAGGTGATCGAGATCGTCGGTGCGGCAGCGGCCGGCGTTGCGTTTCCCCAGATCACTCGGGCCCAAGGGTCCAGAAGCGATCCGCGCAAGGCGCTCGACCACGTGGTCGTCGTCATGTTCGAGAACCGCTCCTTCGACAATCTGCTCGGGCGCCTCTACGCCCCCGGCGAAGTGAGGTCGTTTGAAGGCGTGATCGGCAAGGACCTCAAGAACCCCATCCCGGAGTGGGCCGAGCATGGCGCCGAGCGCAAGTTCGTGCCCTACGGCGTGTCGGCCACGATGAACACGCCGCAGCCGGATCCGGGCGAAGAGTACCCGCACATCAACACCGACCTGTACGGCATCCTCGATCCGAAGAACCGTTTCATGCCATTGGCGCGCATGGTGGCGCCGTACAACGCACCCAGCGACCCGCACCAGCAGCCGACGATGGACGGGTTCGTGATGGACTACATCAGCGCTTTCACCGCCGAGATGCGGCGCCAGCCCACCTACGACGAGTACGCGCAGATCATGACGGGATACACGCCGGATCAGATGCCGGTGATGTCAGCACTGGCTCGCGGGTTCGCGGTCTTCGACCATTGGTTCTGCGAGGTGCCCTCGCAGACCTTCACCAACCGCTCCTTCTTCCATGCAGGCACGGCGTCGGGCTACGTGGTCAACATGTCCCCTCCCGATTCCTTTCCCCTTCACAACAAGGCGGAGACGCTGTTCGAGCGCCTGGAGGCCAAGGGGCTGACATGGCGCGTGTACTGCGACTCGCCGAGCCCGGCCTCCTTCACCGGGCTCATTCATGCTTCGCGGTTGCGCAACCGATTCGCGACCAACTTCTCGACGGTTGCCGACTTCCTCGATGACGCTCGGAATGGCCGCCTGCCGACCTACGCGTTCATCGAACCGAACCTGTGGCACGGCCACAATGACATGCACCCGCCGATCTCGGCACTGCTTCACGGCCTGCCTTACGACCCGCCCTCCTCGCTTCTGGGCGGCGACGCGCTGCTCGCATCCGTCTACGACGCGGTCCGCTCTTCGTCGTCGCCCGGCGGATCGAACTACCTCAACACATTCCTGCTGGTCGCCTTCGACGAATCGGGTGGAACCTACGACCATGTGCCGCCGCCACCCGCCGTGCCACCGACCCGCACGGCACCCATCGGGCAGATGGGGTTCACGTTCAACCGGTCAGGTGCGCGGGTGCCCGCCATCGCGATCTCGGCATGGGTACCCGAGCGCACCGTGGTCAACGACGAGTGTCGCCACACTTCATTGATCCAGACCCTGCGCAGGCGCTGGTCGCTCGGGCGCCCTCTCACGGCACGTGACGCCTCGGCCCCGGACCTCGCTCCCGTTCTGTCGCTCGGCAAGCCCAGGACACCGGATCAATGGCCCGAGGTCGTCCCCCGGCCGGTTCCGAAGTTCGATGTCGCGCTGCTTCCGCCGGATCTGCCGCTGTCGCCGCTCGGCAAGGCGCTGGTGCACAGCATGCTGGCGCTGGAGAAATCCCTGGGCGCCGCGGTGCCGACCGTCGCGCCGGACGCGAACCTCACCGGCGCAGAGGCCATCGCGATGATTCGCGACGATGCGTTCAAGCTCTTCCCGGGATTGCGGACCACGACCTGATCCGGAGCTTCAATCCCACGCCTTGAGTTTCCTGGCGGCCGTTCCGAACTGGCCCAACTGATAGACGGCCGCGCCACTGAACGAAAAGGCGAACGGATCGAAGGGCTCGGCGAGCATCGCGTCGAGGAACGTGCGAAGCCCGACGCCGGTGCTGACGTGCGGATTGAAATGCTCACCGGAAGCCTTCGGCACGAACACCGAAACGTACTGGATGAGCTGCGGGTCGATGACAGGGTCGTCGGGTGTGGTGAAGAACGCGGCCGAATCGCCGGTCTCGGTCGTGAACGGCGCCACCGCTTCGATCAGCGCCGCCTGCAGTTCGAGGAGGCGAGGCGTGGTCTTCGCGACGATGCCTGCCAAGCCGATCTCCCCGCTCGGGATGTAGTAGTAGCGGAAAGCCTCCAGTTCCAGCTCGCCCAGTCGAGTTCCAGCGAGAACCTTTTCGACGGCGGCGTACACCTTGTCCAGCTCAGCCGTGCGGACGAAGCGTTGCACGAGCGTGACATGTGGCCGGTGGGTCGCGTCGAGGGCAAAGCCCTTGGGAAAAGCCTGAAGCAGGCGCGCGTTGTTGGCTTCGGCGTGTTCGAGCATCCTGGCGTCAGGTTCGAGCAGGATGTCGATGGCTGTGGCGGGACTCTCCGGAAGGGTCATGACTTCACTCCGAATGTCGTCTGCGCTCGATGGCAGCGGGAAATAAAGTATAGGCATCCCATCGAGACAGGCAAGGACTGCGCTCGGTCGTGGCCTGTGTTCGAGGCCACGCTGCCGCCCTTCACCACAAACGGTCGTCGAAGGTCGCGCGAGAGAAGCGTCGACTGCCTCCATGGCGGCGGTCGGCCTTTTCCTCCAGCACGACCGTGGCACTCAGCGCGTCCGCCACGTCGGTGAGCTTCTTCAGCGCGGCATCGAAGTGCCGAAGCTCCGCGGGCGCAAGCGCCCCGAGCACCATGTTGTTGAACTTCACCGATTGCGGAAACAGTTCGTCGTAGATGGTTCGTCCGCTGGCGGTCAGCGAAACCACCCACCGGCGCTTGTCGGTCGCCACGGTCTTGCGCGACACGAGCTTTTTCTCGGTCAGGTCGGCGATGTGGCGCGAGATGCGCGCGCGGGTGAGATGGGCACGTTGCGCCAGCGCCGAGGGAGACAGGCCGTCCTGTGCCGCGAGGATGCAGATCAGCCGCCATTCGCGCCGCGTGATGCCGTAGCGGCCCTCGCACAGCCGCGTCACCATGGAACCGCTGCTGGCCAGCAGACGGCTGAGCTTGTAGTTCAGGAGGTCCTCGACGACCACAGGCTGAGCGAACGACATGACTGCAAGGCCTTCGCGCGGAATCACGAAGGATTTCCGATCGATAGTTGTATAGAAGAACTACCGCATCGACTCCTAGACTCGCCCGCAACTTCCATAGCGAAAGGGCGAGCAGTGACGATTCAGCAGCTTGAACGGGGCGCCACGATAGCGGGCTCCGACGTGTTTGATTTAAGCACATCGTGGCGCGGCTACCGCATCAACAAGATGTGCAATGCGCTCTCGCAGGCGCACAACCGCGAAGCCTACGTGCAGGACGAAGAAGCCTTCATGGCCGCCTTCTCGCTCACCGACGCCGAGAAGGAACTCGTGCGCCGTCGCGACTTCCCGGGCCTGCTGGCGGCCGGCGGCAACATCTATTTCCTGATCAAGCTCGGCGTGGTGACGCGCAACGGGCTCTACCACATGGGCGCGCAGATGCGCGGCGAAAGCTACGAGCAGTTCCTGTCGACGCGCAACCAGAGAGAGGCCACCTGATGGGACACATCGTTGCAGGCATCGGGACTTCCCACGTGCCTTCCATCGGCGGCGCCTACGACCGCGGTCGCGACACCACGCCGGCCTGGAAGCCGCTCTTCGACGCCTACGTGCCGGTGCGCGCATGGCTGAAGGAGATGAAGGTCGACGTCGCCATCATGGTCTACAACGACCACGGCGCCGACTTCTTCTTCGACAAGTACCCGACCTTCGCCGTGGGCTGCGCGGACAGCTATGCCATCGCCGACGAGGGCTTCGGCGTCCGGCCCCTGCCGGCCATCCCAGGCGACCTGGCGTTCTCACAGCACCTGTGCCGTTCGCTGGTGTATGACGAATTCGACATCACCGTGTGCCAGGAAATGCGCGTGGAACATGGTTTCCTCGTGCCGATGCACCTGTGCTTCGAGCATGGCGAGACCTGGCCCGTGCCCACGATCCCGCTCGCGGTGAACGTGCTTCAGCATCCGCTGCCGACGGCCCGCCGTTGCCATCGGCTGGGCCAGGCCATCCGGCGAGCGGTTGAATCCTTCGAGCGCGACATCCGCGTGGCGATCATCGGCACGGGCGGCATGTCGCACCAGCTGACCGGCAAGGAATTCGGCGCCATGCACCGCGACAACGACATGGACTTCCTGGAACGCATCGAGTCCGATCCCGACAGCCTGCTGCAGCTTACGCACCAGCAGCTGATGGAGAAGTTCGGCGTCGAGGGCATCGAGCTGATCATGTGGCTCGTGATGCGCGGCGCGCTGTCGGACAAGGTGCGGCGAATTCATCGCAACTACTACGCACCGATGACGACCGGCATGGGCCTGATCACGCTGCAGGAGGACGCATGAATCGCACGCAGGTAGGCATCGTCGGCGCGGGGCCGGCGGGATTGATGCTCTCTCACATGCTCCATCTGGAGGGGATCGATTCGGTCATCATCGAACGCGCCGGGCGCGAGCATGTGCAGGCGCGGCTGCGCGCCGGCGTGCTGGAACACGGCACGGTCGAGATGCTGCGGGAGTTCGGCCTTGGCGATCGCATCGCACGCGTTGGCCTGGAGCAGCACGCGATCGATTTCCGCTTCGGCGGCGCATCACATCGGATCGACTTCCATGAAGCCACGGGAGGCCGCAGCGCCTGGGTGTATCCCCAGCACGAGGTCGTTGCGGACCTGATGGCCGCACGGCTGCGCGTGGGCGCTGAAATGCTTTTCGACACGCCGGTCGAGCGCATCGAAGGCATCGACACCGACCGGCCCGTGTTGCACTACACGCAGGACGGCTCGCCGCGCAAACTGCATTGCGACTTCGTGGTCGGCTGCGACGGCTTTCGCGGCATCAGCCGCGGGGCGATGCCTCCCAGTGTCCTCAAGGCCTACGACCGCGTGTATCCGTTCGGTTGGCTGGGCATCCTCTCCGAATCGGCGCCCGCCACCGACGAAGTGGTCTGGGGCTGCGACGAAGGCGGCTTTGCGATGCAGAGCATCCGCTCGCCCAGCGTGACGCGGCTGTACCTTCAATGCGCACCGGACGAGAACCCGGACGACTGGTCGGACGACCGCATCTGGTCGGAACTGCACAGGCGGCTGGACGTGCCCGGCATGCCCCCCATCAACGAAGGCCGGATCACCCAGAAGGGTGTGACGGCGATGCGCAGCTTCCAGTCGGAGCCGATGCAGCATGGCCGCCTGTTCCTGGCCGGCGACTCGGCGCACATCGTGCCGCCCACGGGGGCCAAGGGACTGAACTCCGCGATGGCGGATGTCAAGGTGCTTGGCCGGGCACTGACGGCCTACTACAAGCGCTCGGACGATGACCGCCTCGCGCACTATTCGCAGACCTGCCTGAAGCGCATGTGGATGGTGCAGCGCTTCGCCGCCGGGCTGTGCACCATGGTTCACCAGTTCTCGGGCGACAGCGAATTCACGCGGCGCCTGAAGCGCGCGGACCTCGCCACCATGACCGGCACGGCTGCCGGACGTCTTCAGTTCTCCGAGAACTTCACCGGCCTGCCCGTCGAGGCCTGAACGGATTCCCAACATGCAGAAACCAGTCCTTCGATCCGCCCGCCGTCATGCCATGGCTGCCCTGTCTACCGTCGCCGTGCTCGCGTTCGCCGCTCCCACCGCGCTGGCGCAGTCCCCCGCCGCCTGGCCAAGCAAGCCGATCCGCCTGATCGTCAACTTTCCTCCAGGAAGCTCGCCCGACGTCGTGGGGCGTGCGATTGCCGTCCCGCTGTACGAGGCGCTCGGACAACCGGTCGTGGTCGAAAACCGGGTCGGCGCCAACGGCAACATCGGTGCGGACGCGGTGGCCAAGGCACCGCCCGACGGCTATACCGTGCTCATGTCTGCGGGAAGCACGGTGGCGATCAATCCGTACATCTACGATAAGCTGTCCTTTGCGCCATCGAAGGACCTGGTGCCGGTGGCGGGTGCCTCGCGCATGGTGCTGTTCCTGGTCGTCCGGCCCGAGATTCCCGTCAAGAACGTGGCGGAGTTCATCGCCTATGCCAAGGCCAACCCGGGCAAGCTCTCGTACGGTTCGGCGGGCAGCGGCAGCGGCCCGCATCTCGCGGCCGAGATGATGAACAGCCAGGCCGGCATCTCCACGGTGCACGTGCCGTACAAGGGCGCTGCGCCGGCCTTGCAGGATCTTCTCGGCGGACAGATCGACTACTACTTCGATCCCGGCATCGCCCTCAACCAGGTGCGTGCGGGCAAGCTGCGGATGATCGCCGTGGCCGGCATGAAGCGTTCGGCGCTGTTCCCCGATGTGCCCACGCTCGACGAGGCGGGGCTCAAGGGACTGGACGCCGGCACCACGCATGGCTTCTATGTGCCGGTGTGCACGCCGCCGGAAATCGTCAGCCGCCTGAACCGGGAGATCGACAAGGCGCTCGCGACCCCGGCCGTGCACGCGGTGATCGACAACCTCGGTGCCGTGCCCACGCCGATCACGCCGGCGGAGTTCCGCACCGTGCTGGGCGACGACAGCAAGCGTTACGCTGCGATCATCAAGGCCCGACATATCAAGGCGGACTAACCATGAGCAGCACCCCGATCCAGATCATTTCCTCCATGGCGACGCGTCAGTTGCTGAACGAGCTTGCCGACGCGTGGCGGCAGCGAACGCGCAACGACGTGTCTGTCGAATCGGTCGGCGGGGTCGATGCGGCCCGGCGTGTCGATTCGGGCGAGGCCTTCGACATCGTGGTGCTTGCGGCCGACGCCATCGGCAAGCTCAAAGCGAGTGGCCGGCTGATCGCGGGCAGCGTCATCGCGATGGCGCGGTCCGGCGTGGCTGTCGCCGTGCGCACAGGCAGCCCTGCGCCGGACATCGCGACAGAAGAAGCTTTGCGCCGCGCGGTGCAGGCGGCACCGACGATCGGCTACTCGACCGGACCGAGCGGCGTGGCGCTCATCGCGCTGTTCGCCCGGTGGGGCATCGGGGACGAACTGAAGGAGCGCCTGGTGCAGGCTCCGGCCGGCGTCCCGGTCGGTGGACTCGTTGCCAGCGGCAAGGTGGCGCTCGGCTTCCAGCAGCTCAGCGAGCTGATGCACCTCGAGGGCATCGAGGTTGTCGGGCCACTGCCCGATGCCGTCCAGATCACGACCACGTTCTCGGCCGCGATGGTCGCCGCCTCACAGCGCCGTGATGCCGTCGAAGCGTTCCTGAGCTTCCTGACTTCCGACGAGGCCCAGGAAGTCGTTCGACGCCACGGCATGGTGCCGGCCTGATCCGACGGAGTGGACAAGGTAGACCGATGACGGATTTCATCAAGACGCCCGGCTGGCTCGACTGGTACGCCGGTCCTTCCAGGCCCAGGTTCGAGCTTCCGCCCGGGAGCGTGGACGCGCATTGCCATGTCTTCGGGCCGGGCGCGGAGTTTCCCTACGCGCCGGAGCGCAAGTACACACCCTGCGATGCGTCGAAGCACCAGCTCTTCGCGCTGCGCGATCACCTGGGCTTCGATCGCAATGTCATCGTCCAGGCCACATGCCATGGCGCCGACAACCGGGCACTGGTCGATGCGCTCCGCGCCTCGGATGGCCGTGCAAGGGGCGTTGCCACCGTCCGGCGCAGCATCAGCGACGCCGAACTCGACGAGCTCCACGCCGCCGGCGTGCGCGGCGTCAGGTTCAACTTCGTCAAGCGACTGGTGGACTTCACGCCGAAAGACGAACTGATGGAGATCGCCACCCGGATCCACCGCCTCGGCTGGCATGTGGTGATCTATTTCGAAGCGGTCGACCTCCCGGAGCTGTGGGATTTCTTCACCAGCCTGCTGACCACCGTCGTGGTCGACCACATGGGGCGCCCGGACGTCCGCAAGCCGGTGGACGGTCCCGAGTTCGAGCTCTTCGTGAAGTTCATGCGCGAGCACGCGAACGTGTGGACCAAGGTCAGCTGCCCCGAGCGCCTGTCGGTGAGCGGACCCCCGGCACTGGCGCAGGAACAGGCGCCCTACCGCGACGTGGTTCCGTTCGCGCGCCGCATCGTCGAGGCATTCCCAGACCGCGTGCTCTGGGGCACCGACTGGCCGCATCCGAACCTGAAGGACCACATGCCCGACGACGGACTGCTGGTCGACTTCATTCCGCACATCGCGACCACGCCCGAGTTGCAGCGCAAGTTGCTGGTGGACAACCCCCGGCGGCTCTACTGGCCGCAGGAGGCCTGACATCCGCGTTGGCGCGCGTGGCGCCGACGGAGATCGCCCATTCCATAAGCCCTACCATATGCGCATGGAGGGCAGGTTTTCATGACGATCGAACTGAGCAAGGAATCCCGGAAAGAGGCCATCACCTCCATCGAGAGGTACTTCCGCGAAAACATGGAGGAGCCCATCGGCAACATCGCCGCGGGCGCCCTCCTCGGTTTCTTCCTGGAGGAAGTCGGCCCGGTCATCTACAACCGCGCCGTGGCCGAGGTGCAGGAGCGGCTGCAGGCCAGGATCTCCGAACTGGACATCGAAGTCCACGAGGAAGAGTTCCAGTACTGGCGCAAGTACGAGCGCAAGGACCGGCCGCGCAAGTGAAGCGGGCAGCAGTTCCGATAGCGCAACCGCGGCGCCCGTTGGCGCAAATTGCTGCAACTCCGCGCCGACGGCGGGCGCAGAATCCGGAATCATGAAGAAAGTGATCTCGACACTCGCGCTGGCGGTCGCGGCGCTGACGGCGCTACCCGCCATGGCCCAGTGGCACAACAGCTCCCAGTTCGATCGCGACCTGCACGCCTGCGATCGCAGGGGCGTCAATTTCGAGCGTTGCATGTGGGACAGGGGCTGGCAGCGTGGCAATGGCCATCGCTGGGTTCGCAGGGGTCACCAGCAACACTGGCAGTCGCCGCCGCACCACTGGCAATCGCCACCACCGCATCACTGGCACCAGCCGCCGCCGCCCCCGCGGCGCAATCAGCCCCGGCTGAGCGACATGCAGCAGCGCGCGCTGGACAACTGCCGCCTCCTGCCGCCCGCCGAACAGCCGCGATGCCGGGCGACGGTGATGTCGACCGTGGGGCGGTAGCCGGGGGAGTTACTCCGCCTCGATGCCCGCCGACTTCACGATGCGGCCCCACTTCTGCGATTCGGCCGCCTGGAACTTTGCAAGCTCTTCCGGCGATGTCGTGAAGACCTCGGTCCCGGTCGGTTCGTAGAACGCGGCCTTGGCCGCCTCGCTCTTCGCGGCCTTGACCAGCAACTCGTTCAGTCGCTTGATCACCGCGGGCGGCGTCTTGGCCGGCGCATAGGCGGCAAACCAGTAGCCCATCTCGTAGCCCTTGACGCCGGCTTCGGAGATCGTCGGTACGTCAGGCGCCAAGGTCGAACGCGTGGCGCTGGAGACACCCAGTGCGCGCAGCTTGCCCGATTTCACCTGAGGCAGGCCGGTTGCGGTGTCGGTGATCATCATGTTGATCTGGCCGCCGAGCAGGTCCGTCACCGCGAGCGTATTGCTCTTGTAGGGCACGTGCAGCAGCTTGATGTCGGCCATCTGCTGCAACAGCTCGCCCGCCATCCGGCTCGACGAACTGCCGCTGCCGAAGCTGTACTTGCCCGGCTCCTTCTTCGCCAGCGCGACGAACTCGGCAACGGTCTTGGCGGGGAAGGACGGGTTGACCACCATGATCTGGCCGCCCTTGCCGAGCGCGGCGATGGGCGCGTAGTCCTTCACCGGGTCGTAGGGCAGCTTCTTGAAGAGGTGCTCGTTGGCCGCGTGCGTGGTGTTGGTGGTAATAAGCACCGTGTAGCCGTCCGCCGGCGCCTTCGCGACCTGCTGCGAGGCGATGAAGCCACTGGCGCCGGCCTTGTTGTCGATCACCACGGGCTGCTTCGTCTCCGCCGTCACGCCGTTGCCGATCGCGCGGGCGATCTGGTCGGTGGCCGTGCCCGCAGCAAAGGGAACCACGAAGG
Organism: Variovorax glacialis; assembly: GCF_051216375.1. Taxonomy (NCBI): domain Bacteria; kingdom Pseudomonadati; phylum Pseudomonadota; class Betaproteobacteria; order Burkholderiales; family Comamonadaceae; genus Variovorax; species Variovorax glacialis. The sequence continues at coordinate 127,275 of NZ_JBPJZT010000003.1, forward strand.
TGATGGCCTTCTCGGGGAAGGCTTGCGCCTGTGCCAGCAACGGGACGATCGCCAGCGCGGCAGCGAGCATGGTGAAGGGGAAGCGTTTCATTGTCTTGTCTCCAGAGGGTGAGTAGGCGAGATGGGGAAATCAGGGCTCGTCGCTGCCGGCGAGCAGGGAAAGCAGGTCCTGCGGAACGTGGATCCGCAGGTCGAGCAATAGGAAGGACAGCGCCTTCCCGTGCGTGTCGAGGTTCAGCGCATCGTTCACGCCGCCGTCGAGCACGCCGTCGAGCACGAAGTTCATCGCATGGAGCCTCGGCAGCAGGAAGCGCTGCACGCGCTCGGGCGCGCGATGCCGAAACTGCGCAGCCACCGCTTCGGGCGTGACTTGCTCCACCAGCAACGGATAGAGGGCCGGATGCCACGCGATGACGCTGATGTTGGAGCGATCGCCCTTGTCGCCGGTGCGGCCGTGCGCGGCGCGGTACAGGGCTATTTCGTGAAGCGTGTTCATGCGGTCACCGCCTCGATCCTTGCGAAGCCGACGGGCACCGCCTCGCGTGGCAACAGGCAGGAGATCGTGTTGAGCCGCGGCGTGAGCGCGGTCCGCACGCCGCCGCCACCGGCCGGGCCGCAGGTGTACAGCGCCATGACTTCGCGCGCGAGGCGCTCGGCCTGCGCGCGGTCCTCATGCGTTGCGGCAACCCTCAGGCGGACATCGCGCAAACCCGCGTCCGGTGTCGCCGCGAGCGTGCGGCCCGCGTCGTCGCCGAATACGCTGACTGCGCCGATGAGGTCGACGCGCAACGCGAGGCCGTCCAGACGCTTCCTCAGCACATCGGCGGCCAGTCTTGCGCGCGACTCGGCACGCGGCCCCGCGTAGGAGATCTCGCCCTCGGCCAGCCAGCCGCCTTCATGGCACACGTTGACCTTGTAGTGCGTCGGCCGCGCATGGCCGCGCACGCCGGACACCGCCACGCGGTCCGCACCGAGCGCGCGGACTTCCGCCTCGGAGATGTCGGCGACGACATCGGGTGTCAGGTATGCCGCCGGGTCATGCACCTCGTACAGCAGTTGTTCCTTCACGGTCGCCTCCGTCACGAGGCCTCCGGTACCGTCGGCCTTGCCGATCGTGCAGCAGCCGTCGGCATCGATCTCGGCGATGGGGAAGCCGACCGCCTCCAGGCCCGGCACGTCCTTGTAGCCCGGATCGGCAAAGTAGCCACCGCAGACTTGCGCACCGCATTCGAGCAAATGGCCGGCCATGGTTGCGCGGCCGAGCCGCTCCCAGTCGTCGCTGCGCCAGCCGAAGTGCGACATCGCCGGCCCGACGGTGAGCGACGGATCAGCCACACGCCCACAGACGACGATCTGCGCGCCTGCATCGAGCGCGGCCGCGATCGGCTCGGCGCCGATGTAGGCGTTGGCGCTGACGAGTCGGATGCCATCCATCCTTGCGCCAAGCTGTTCCCGCAACAGCGCGACTTGCGCGGGCGACGACAGGTCATCGCCCTCCACCACCGCGATGTGCGGCGGCTCGGCGCCGAGTTCGCGCGCCATGCGCGCAATGTGCCGGGCCGCGGCGCGCGGATTGGCAGCACCGAAGTTGCTGACGATGCGGACGCCTTGCGCGAGGCAACGCGCGAGCACCGGGCGCAGCATCGCGTCGAGCAACGGCTCGTAGCCCGCTTCGGGGTCGGCCCGCCGACGCAACTGCGCAAGCGCCAGGGTGCGCTCGGCGAGGGTCTCGAAGATCAGGAAGGCGCGCTGGCCAGCGGGGCCGCGTTGAAGACGGGCGATGAGCGTATCGACCACCGGGCCCGCGGCGTCGGTGCGATCACCCGAGAAGCCGGCGGCGCAGCCGATCAGGAGCGGGGGGCGGTCGATGGGGTTCATGGACTGCACTCTAGGCGCCGCCGCCTCATCCGTAAAATCGAAAGTTCGGATGGATTCATCCGCATTCCGGATCAATGCATGAAGACCCTTGATCTCTCGACGCGCCAACTGCGCGCGTTCCTGGCGCTGGCCGACCAGTGCAACTTCACGCGCGCGGCGCAGAGTTGCCACCTCTCGCAGCCGGCGTTCAGCGCGTTGATTCGCGGCCTGGAGGATGCCCTCGGGACGCGGCTGTTCGACCGCGATACGCGCAGCGTGCAACTGACGCCCGAAGGCCGCTTGTTCGACGGCTCGGCCCGTCGCCTGCTGGACGACATGGGCAGCGCCATCAAGGACCTCGCCGACCACGTCGAGCGGCGCAAGGGCCGCGTGCGCGTCGCCGCGTTGCCTTCGCTGGCCGCCGGATGGCTGCCGTCGATCCTCGCGGAGTTCCAGCAGGCGTGGCCGGGCATCGCCATCGAGTTGCACGATGCGCTGTCCGACGCCTGCATTGCGCAGCTACGCGGCGGCCAGGCGGATTTCGCGCTGGCTTCGTCGGAAGCCGGCACTGCCTCGGCGAGTGATCTGCTGGCGCGCAAGCTGTGCAGCGACCGCTTCCACCTCGTCTGCCGCGCCGACCATCCCCTCGCGACCGAACCGCGATTGACGATGAAGAAGCTCGCGCCCTGGCCCTTCATCCAGATGGCGCGCAACAGCAGCGTGCGACAGTCGCTCGACGCAGCACTGCACCCGCTGCGGCTCAACGCGACTTTCGAGGTCGAGCATCTGGCCACGGTGATGGGCCTGGTCGAGGCCGGGCTCGGCGTCAGCGCGGTGCCGGCGCTCACGCTGTTTCACTTCCGGCGCGAGACGCTGGTGACGCGGCCGTTGCCGCTGCCGTCGCTGAGGCGCACGGTGTACCTCGTGCGGCGTCGTGAGGGCAGCCTCTCCGTGGCTGCGCAGACGCTGCATGACCTGATCATCGACCGGCTCGGCGCGCTGAAGCTGGATTGAGTGGGCGGCGACGGCCCACGACCGCCCGCATAGCGAGCGGTCTCCACGCTCCAATCCGCATACATAAGCGTTTTGAATAGCACCAGAACGATCCCGTCTTGGTCGCTTCCGGCGGTGCGGATACCTTTGGGCCACCGCTGACCGACCTGCTGGAGACTTTCATGCGCCCCGCCGTCCTGGCCACCCGAGCCACTTTTTCCGACATCACCGACCGCCTGCGGGCGCACTTCGACGTCGAGGACAACCCCGCCGACACGGTCTGGCGCCCCGCTGAACTCGTGCAACGGCTCCAGGGCAAGCAAGGCGTCATGAGCACCGGCAGCGAGCGCATCGATGCCACGCTGCTGGACGCCTGTCCTTCGCTCAAGGCCGTCTGCAATGTCGGCGTGGGCTACAACAACGTCGATGTCGCGGCCTGCACGGAGCGCGGCGTGCTCGTCACCAACACGCCCGACGTTCTGACCGAGACCACCGCCGACTACGGGTTCGCACTGATGATGGCGACCGCGCGCCGCATCGCCGAATCCGAACGCTTCCTGCGCCGGGGCGAATGGACGAAGACCGGCATCTACGACATGTTCGTGGGCGGCGACGTGCACGGCGCGACGCTGGGCATCCTCGGCATGGGCCGCATCGGCCAGGCCATCGCACGGCGCGGCGCGTCCGGCTTCGGGATGAAGGTGATCTACCACAATCGCTCGCGCCTGCCCGCAGACCTCGAAGCCCGATGCGCGGCCCGCCATGTCGACAAGCAGACGCTCCTGAGGGAGGCCGACCACCTCGTGCTGGTGGTGCCCTACTCGCCTTCGTCCCACCATGCGATCGGCGCAGCCGAACTGGCACAGATGAAACGCACCGCCACGCTCACCAACATCGCACGCGGCGGCATCGTCGACGACGCCGCGCTGGCGCAGGCCCTGCGCGACGGCACGATCGCCGCTGCCGGTCTGGACGTGTTCGAGGGCGAGCCCGCGATCCATACCGACCTGTTGACGGTTCCGAATGTGGTGCTGACGCCGCACATCGGCAGTGCCTCGGTGCGCACCCGTCATGCCATGGCCGCGCTCACCGCCGAGAACCTCATTGCCGCGCTCGGCTTCGGTCCGTCGGCAGGCCGCCCGCCGACGCCCGTCAATCCCCAGGTCATGGCGAACTGAGCGATGCCCCACAAGTTGCTCGTCATGGGGGTCGCAGGCTGCGGCAAGTCGACGGTCGCGGCCAGCCTGGCGCGCGCACTGGAGGGCCTGCTCGTCGAAGGCGACGACTACCACCTGCCGGAAAGCCGCGACAAGATGCGGCGCGGTATCGCCCTGGAAGACCACGACCGGGAACCCTGGCTCGCCAAGCTCGGCTCGGTGCTGGCCTTCTCCCCGGACCACACGGTGCTCACCTGTTCCGCGTTAAAGCGACGCTACCGCGATCGCCTGCGCGCAGCCGCGCCGACCCTGAAGATCGTCTACCTCGAAATCAGCCGCGAAGCGTCGAAGGCACGGGTCGCGGCCCGTCGCGCCCACCTGTTTCCGGCCAGCCTCGTGGACAACCAGTTCCAGGTGCTCGAACCGCCTCTCGGTGAGCCCGGCGTTGTCCGAACGGACGCGACGCAGCCGATTCAGGCACAGTGCGAGGCCGTCCTGCGCTGGCTCGGCGAAACCCCATTCACTGCTGGAGACCCTGTTGCAATCCGTCCTCAAGAACTTTGACCTCACCGGGCGCACGGCGCTCATCACCGGCTCCAGCGCGGGCATCGGCTTCGCACTGGCTCGCGGACTGGCCGGTGCCGGCGCCCGCGTGATCCTCAACGCACGCAATGCCGCCAAGCTCGACCAGGCCGCCGCGCAGCTGCGCGACGAAGGCGCCACGGTCTTCACGGCCGCGTTCGACGTGACCTCGGGCGAGGCAGTGAACGAGGCCATCGGCCGCATCGAAGCCGACATCGGCGCCATCGACATCCTCGTCAACAACGCAGGCATGCAGCGCCGCGGGCCGCTCGACCAGTTCGAGGAAGCGAACTGGCATGAACTGATGAAGACCAACGTCGACAGCGTGTTTCTCGTCGGCAAGGCGGTCGCACAAAAAATGATCCCGCGCGGACGCGGCAAGATCGTCAACATCTGCTCGGTACAGAGCGAACTCGGCCGCCCCGGCATCGCGCCCTACACGGCGAGCAAGGGCGCGGTGAAGATGCTGACCAAGGGCATGGCCATCGACTGGGGCCAGCACGGCATCCAGGTCAACGGCCTCGGGCCGGGCTACTTCAAGACCGAACTGACCGAAGCATTGGTGAAGAACGAGGAGTTCACCAAGTGGCTCGTCGGGCGCACGCCCTCGCGGCGCTGGGGCGACGTCGAGGACCTGGTGGGCGCGGCGGTGTTCCTCTCCAGCGAGGCCTCCAACTTCGTCAACGGCCACATCCTCTACGTCGACGGCGGCGTGACAGCAACGCTCTAGAAAAACAGGAGAAGAATTCATGGAAGCCCTCGTCATTCACGCCCCCGGCGACTTGCGCGTAGAAACCTATCCCACGCCGCCCACCGGCCCGGGCCAGTTGCGCGTTCGCGTGCGCTGCGGCGGCATCTGCGGCTCGGATCTGCACTACTACCAGCATGGCGGCTTCGGCACCGTGCGCATCCAGGAGCCGATGGTGCTGGGCCACGAGGTCGCGGGCATCGTTGAGGAGGCCGGGCCCGATGCCGGCGGCTTCGTCGCGGGTGAACGCGTGGCCATCAGCCCGAGCCGGCCCTGCGGACTGTGCCGCTATTGCCAGCAGGGCCTGCAGAACCACTGCCTCGACATGCGCTACTACGGCAGCGCGATGCGCACGCCCCATGTGCAGGGCGCGTTCCGCCAGGAGATCGTGGTCGAGCATTGGCAGGCCCACCGGCTCGCCGACAGCGTGAGCGACGGCGAAGGCTCGATGGCCGAGCCGCTGTCGGTGGCGCTGCACGCGGTGCGCCGCGCCGGCCCTCTGCTCGGCAAGAACGTGCTGGTCACCGGCTGCGGGCCGATCGGCGCGCTGGCCATCATTGCCGCGCGGCGCGCGGGCGCCACGCACATCGTGGCGACCGATGTCGGCGCGCACACGCTGGGCAAGGCGCTCAAGGTCGGCGCCGACGAAGTGGTCAACGTGGCCGAGGAGCCGGACGGCCTGAAGCGATTCACCGCCGACAAGGGACACTTCGACGTGCTGTTCGAGGCCAGCGGCAACGAGCGCGCACTGCGTGGCGCCTTCGATGCCCTGCGGCCGCGCGGCATCATCGTGCAGCTTGGGTTGGGCGGCGAGATGACGCTGCCGATCAACACCATCGTGGCGAAGGAGTTCGACCTGCGCGGCGCCTTCCGATTCCACGAGGAATTCGCGGTGGCAGTGGCGCTGCTCAACAAGGGGCTGGTCGACGTGAAGCCGCTGATCTCGGCGACGCTGTCCTATCGCGATTCGGCCCGTGCCTTCGCGCTCGCCGCGGATCGGTCGCAGGCGATGAAGGTGCTGCTGAACTTCGAATGAGCGCACCGATGCCCCGCCTCGTATGGCTGCGCAGCGCGGCCTCAACGCCTGGAGTCCATCGAACATGCAGATAGGCATTCCCGCTGAAACCGCCGTGGGCGAAACCCGTGTCGCCGTCACTCCCGAGACCGCGAAGAAGCTCGTGGCCCAGGGCCATGTCATCCGAGTGCAGTCGGGTGCGGGTGTGGCCGCCAGCGTCACCGATGCGGCCTACCAGGCAGCCGGTGCCGAGATCACCGACCAGTCCGGTGCCTTCGGCGCCGACATCGTGCTGAAGGTGCGCTCGCCCTTCGACAACGAACTCGCCCTCATGAAACCGGGCACCGTCGTGATCGGCATGCTCAACCCCTTCGACGCCGCGGGCCTGCAGCGCCTCGCGACCGCGGGCCTCACCGCCTTCGCCCTTGAAGCCGCCCCGCGCACCACGCGCGCGCAGAGCATGGACGTGCTGTCCTCACAAGCCAACATCGCGGGCTACAAAGCCGTGATGATCGCGGCCGATCGCTATCAGCGCTTCTTCCCGATGCTGATGACTGCTGCAGGCACCGTGAAGGCCGCGCGGGTCGTGATCCTGGGCGTCGGCGTGGCCGGCCTGCAGGCCATTGCCACCGCCAAGCGCCTGGGCGCCGTCATCGAAGCTTCCGACGTGCGCCCTTCGGTCAAGGAGCAGATCGAATCGCTCGGCGGCAAGTTCATCGAGGTGTCCTACGACACCGATGAAGAGAAGGAAGCGGCCGTCGGCGTCGGTGGCTACGCCAAGCCGATGCCCCCGAGCTGGCTCGCGCGCCAGCAGGTCGAGGTCGCCAAGCGCGTGGCGCTGGCCGATGTGGTGATCAGCACCGCCCTGATCCCGGGCCGGGCCGCACCCACCCTCATCACCGAGGACATGGTCAAGTCGATGAAGCCGGGCTCGGTCATCGTCGACATCGCCGCGGGCAAGGGCCCCGACGGCGTGGGCGGCAACTGCCCGCTGTCGGAGGCCGACAAGACGGTGGTCAAGCACGGCGTGACCATCGTCGGCGAGACCAACCTCGCGGCGCTCGTCGCGGCGGACGCCTCCTCGCTCTACGCGCGCAACGTGCTCGACTTCCTCAAGCTCATCGTGACCAAGGAAGGCGCGCTGAAGATCGACCTGGAGGACGACATCGTGGCGGCCTGCCGCATGGCGCAGGACGGCCAGGTCACCAAGAAGTAAGCCGAACAGACAAAACCAGCGAACAGCGCGAAACCGCGAACAAGCGAGGAGAAGCAGCCATGGATCCCGTCTCACACACCGTCATCAACCTGATCATCTTCGTGCTGGCCATCTATGTGGGCTACCACGTGGTGTGGACCGTCACCCCGGCGCTGCACACGCCGCTGATGGCGGTCACCAACGCCATCTCGGCGATCGTGATCGTTGGCGCCATGCTGGCGGCAGCGCTCACCGAGACAGGTCTCGGCAAGACCATGGGCGTGCTGGCGGTGGCGCTCGCGGCAGTGAACGTCTTCGGCGGCTTCCTGGTCACCCGGCGGATGCTGGAGATGTTCAAGAAGAAGGACAAGAAGGTGGCCGCAGGCGACAAGGGGAATGCATCATGAGCATGAATGTCGTCACGCTCCTTTACCTGATCGCCTCGGTCTGCTTCATCCAGGCCCTCAAGGGCCTCAGCCACCCCACCACCTCCATCCGGGGCAACCTCTTCGGCATGGTCGGCATGGCGATTGCCATCCTCACCACCGCCGCGCTGATCGTGCAGCTCTCCGGCGGCAGGATGATTGGCATGGCCTGGGTGCTGCTCGGGCTGGTGGTCGGCGGCGGCTACGGCGCCTACCGCGCCAAGACCGTCGAGATGACGCAGATGCCCGAACTGGTCGCCTTCTTCCACAGCATGATCGGTCTCGCCGCTGTCTTCATCGCGGTGGCCGCGGTGGTCGAGCCCTGGGCCTTCGGCATCACCCCGCTGCCGGTGGCGGCGAGCGGCACGGTCAACACGCCCGAGGGCACGATGATCGTGGACGGCTTCCTGCGCTATGCGATCCCTGCGGGCAACCGGCTGGAGCTGTTTCTCGGGGCGGCCATCGGCGCCATCACCTTCAGCGGCTCGGTGATCGCCTTCGGCAAGCTCTCGGGCAAGTACAAGTTCCGCCTCTTCCAGGGCGCTCCGGTGCAGTTCAAGGGCCAGCACATGCTCAACCTCGTGCTGGGCCTGCTGACCATCGCGCTGGGCCTGCTCTACATGGCCACCGAGAGCTGGGCGGCCTTCCTCGCGATGCTGGTGCTGGCCTTCGTGATGGGCGTTCTCATCATCATCCCGATCGGCGGGGCGGACATGCCGGTGGTGGTGTCGATGCTCAACAGCTACTCGGGCTGGGCGGCCGCGGGCATCGGCTTCAGCCTGAACAACGCGATGCTGATCGTGGCGGGCTCCCTGGTGGGCTCCTCGGGCGCGATCCTGAGCTACATCATGTGCAAGGCGATGAACCGCTCGTTCTTCAACGTGATCCTGGGGGGCTTCGGCGGCGAGGCGGCCAGTGCCGCCACCGGCGCGAAGGAGCAGCGTCCGGTCAAGAGCGGCAGCGCGGACGACGCGGCCTTCGTGCTCTCCAATGCCGAGACCGTGATCATCGTGCCGGGCTACGGTCTCGCGGTGGCGCGGGCGCAGCACGCGGTGAAGGAACTCGCGGCCAAGCTCACCGAGCATGGGGTGACGGTGAAGTACGCGATCCATCCCGTGGCCGGCCGCATGCCGGGCCACATGAACGTGCTGCTGGCCGAGGCCGAGGTGCCCTACGACCAGGTCTTCGAGATGGAGGACATCAACGGCGAGTTCGGCCAGGCCGACGTCGCGATCATCCTGGGCGCCAACGACGTGGTGAACCCGGCGGCGCTGCAGAAGGGCACGCCGATCTACGGCATGCCGATCCTGGAGGCCTACAAGGCCAAGACGGTGATCGTGAACAAGCGCTCGATGGCCGCGGGCTATGCGGGCCTGGACAACGAACTGTTCTACATGGACAAGACCATGATGGTCTTCGGCGACGCCAAGAAGGTGGTCGAGGACATGGCCAAGGCGATCGAGTAGTCCCGGGCGCCGGGGCTCAAGGCACCTGGTCGAGTTCCAGCGGCTTGCGGAACACGCAGTTGCGCTTGACCACGATGAAACCGCAGTCTTCGTAGATGCGGTTCGCGCCGTTCAGGTTCTGGCTGTCGACGCCCAAGCCGGTTCCTGCTTGCCTGCGGCCCGCTGTGCGCGCACCCGGCCTGCGGTGATGGTCAGTGCGCACGCGCTTCGACGGCGCCGCTGCGCAGCGGCAACTTCTGATGACACTTTCGCGCGGGTCATCAAGCCGAGCAGGTGTTGGCGCGCAGTGCGCAGCGCTGCAGTCGCGCAAGGTGCGACCACGCTTTCGGTCACCGTACCGGGGCCGTCTCCTACATCCCGCAACAGCGTTCTCCAGAGAATGAATTCACCCAATCACTGAAAGGTGGACATCATGAAGACAAGACTCTGGATCTCGGCAGCGGCTGCCACTTGCGTTCTCACATTGGCCGGCTGCGCAGGCGGCCCTAACCAGCAGCTCGGCACCGCAGGCGGTGCGGTCGGCGGCGCGGTGATCGGGCATGCGATCGGCGGCAATACGGCCAGTACCGTCGGTGGTGCTGCGGTGGGCGGTCTGATCGGCAATCAGGTGGGCCGCAACGTCGACGAGCGCAATTCCGAGCGCACCTACTACCCCAACAACACTTACTACCCGAACAACGGTCCGCGCTACTGAGCAAGGACCTGGTCGTGACCAAAGAGCGCGCCTTAGGGCGCGCTTTTTCGTGGCTCGCCTGAACGTATAAACGCGGAATGAGACAAAAACTTCAAATCCTCATCGCCGTATGCGCCGTCGTCCTGAGCGCGTGCAGCGCGACGCACAACGCCGGCCCGACCCCGCAACGCGCGAACGCCTCTCCTCCGCCCGCCACATCGCCCTGCCCCACAGGCATCCCCGACGACACGCGTTGCTACAGCGGGCAGGACAGCGCCGGTGCCTTCTACTGGGGCGCCATTCCCGCCAACTGGAACCAGGTGCTCGTGATGCATGCGCATGGCGGCCCGGAACTGGGTGCGCCGACGATGGCGCGCGCCACCGAAGATCTCCAGCGATGGGCGATCACGGTGAAGGCCGGCTACGCGTGGGCTGGGTCGACCTACCGACGCGGAGGCTACGGCGTCACGATGGCGGCCGAAGACACCGAGCGCCTGCGGGCATGGTTCGTCCAGACCTTCGGCACTCCGCGCCGCACCCTGCTGCACGGCCAGAGCTACGGTGCCGGGGTGGCTGCCAAGGCCGCCGAAATGTATGCGACGGTCGACGGGCGCAAGGGCCCGTACGACGGCGTGCTGCTCACGAGCGGCGTCCTCGGCGGTGGCACGCAAGCCTACGACTACCGACTGGACCTGCGCGTGGTCTACCAGTACATCTGCAACAACCATCCGTTGCCGAGCGAGCCTGCCTATCCGCTCTGGCAAGGCCTTCCGCGCGATTCGAAACTCACGTCGGCCCAACTGGCAGGCCGCATCGACGACTGCACCGGCGTGCGCAAGCCGCCGGCCGAACGGACCGCACAACAGCGTGCGAACCTCGACCAACTCCTCGACACCATCCGCATTCCCGAACGATCGCTCGTCGGCAACGTGAACTGGGCCACCTTCCTGTTCCGGGACATAGTGCAGGAGCGGCTCGACGGCATCAACCCATTCGGCAACATCGGTGTGAAGTACAGCGGATCCGCCGACGACATCGCGCTCAACGCGGCGGTGCTGCGCTACCGTGCGGACCCCGCAGCCGTGCGCAAGCTCGCCGCCGACAGCGATCCGACCGGTCGGGTGAACGTGCCGACGCTCGGCCTGCACGCCATCGACGACCCGACGGCTTTCGTCGAACTCGAATCGGCCTATCGCGATGCGCGGGAGCGCGCTGGCACGGCGGAACTGCTGGTCCAGACCTTCAGCCGCGAATCCGAGCACAGCTACCTGAGCGACGCTGAATACCCCACGCTTTTCGCTGCCTTGCTCGACTGGGTCGATAACGGTCGCAAGCCTACGCCGGCGAGCATTGCCGAAAGTTGCAAGGCGTTCGACATCCGCTTTGGCGGCGGCTGTCAATTCGACCCGGGCTACGTTCCGGCGCCGCTGACGGCGCGGGTGCCGGAGCGGCAGCGCCCCTAGCAAAGGGCGCAACCGCGACGTGGCCCCTGCTCAGCGCGCGGCCGATGCGCCGCGGGCGCGCCACGCACCGTAGATCGCAATCAGGCCCGGTATGAGGATCAACGCCCAGATGATCTTCTCCAGGTGTTCCTTCACGATCGGGAGATTGCCGAAGAAATAGCCGACGGTGCAGAGGCCGACCACCCACAGCAGCGCGCCCACGACGTTGAAGAGCGTGAACTTGCCCCGGTTCATCTCCGCCACGCCCGCCACGAAAGGCGCGAAGGTACGGATGAAGGGCATGAAGCGCGCCAGGATGATGGTGACGCCGCCGAAGCGCTCGTAGAAGGCGTGGGCCTGATTGAACGCGTTGCGGTTGAAGAAGCGCGAACTCTCCCACTGGAAGACCTTCGGGCCGAAATAGCGGCCGATGCTGAAGTTGCACTGGTCGCCAAGGATGGCGGCCACGAGCAGGATCGGCACCGCGAGCCCGAAGCTCATCAGCCCCGCGCCGCACAGCGCGCCGACGATGAACAACAGCGAATCGCCCGGCAGGAAGGGCATCACGACCAGCCCGGTCTCGACGAACACGATGAGGAACAACAAGCCATACACCCAGGGCCCGTAGGCGATGACGAAGGCTTCGAGATGCTTGTCGACGTGCAGGACGAAGTCGACGAGAAAGGTGACGATTTCCATGGCGGCCATTATCACGATACCGTTTGACGGCCTTCTAGAATGTCCCCGTGAGCGCTCTCCCCTCTTCCATCGACGCCGCGGCGCGCCGTCCAATTCGCGAACTTCCCGACGAACTGATCAGCCAGATCGCCGCCGGCGAAGTCGTGGAGCGTCCCGCGTCCGTGGTCCGCGAACTGCTCGACAACGCGCTCGATGCCGGCGCCCGGCAGGTCACGGTCAGGCTGTCCGCGGGTGGCGTGCGGCTGATCTCGGTCGAGGACGACGGCCTGGGCCTGCCGCGCGACGAACTGCCGCTGGCCCTGCGCCGCCATGCCACCAGCAAGATCGCGAGCCTGAACGATCTCGAGACCGTGGGCACGATGGGTTTCCGTGGCGAGGCGCTCGCGGCCATCAACGCCATCGCGGAGCTGAGCATCCTCTCGCGCTTCGCCGGCGCCGACAACGCCTTCCTGCTCGATGGGCGTACCGGCGAGCTGCGGCCCGTGGCCCGCGCGACCGGCACCACCGTCGAAGTGCGCGAGCTCTTTTTCGCGACGCCGGCACGCCGCAAGTTCCTGAAGACCGACGCGACCGAGCTGGCGCACTGCATCGAGGCCGTGCGCCGCCACGCCCTCGCGCGGCCCGAGGTCGGCTTCGCGATCTGGCACGAGGGCAAGCTGGTCGAGCAGTGGCGGGCCGCCGTCTCGCGCGATCAACGGCTTGCCGACACGCTCGGCGACGACTTCGTCCCGCAGAGCGTCGCGGTCGAGCATGTCGCCGGACCGGTGCGCGTCACGGGCCGCGCCGGTATCCCCGATGCCGCGCGCTCGCGGGCCGACCAGCAGTTCTTCTACGTCAACGGTCGCTTCGTGCGCGACAAGGTGCTGGCGCACGCGGTCCGCAGCGCCTACGAGGACGTGCTGCACGGCCAGCGCCAGCCGGTGTATTCGCTGTACCTCGAGATCGATCCCGCGCGGGTCGATGTCAATGTGCATCCGACGAAGATCGAGGTCCGCTTCCGGGACGGGCGGGAAGTGCACCAGGCGGTGCGCCACGCGATCGAGGACGCGCTCGCCGCACCGCGCGCCGGAGATGCCGTGGGTGCGCCGGCCGAACCCTTCTTCAAGCCGCGCATGCTGCCCGCTTCGGCGTCATGGACGCAACCCGCGATGCCGTTTGCCGCGGAGCGCGGCCTCGGCGATGCGGCAGCCATGTGGCCCGCCTATCGGAAGGAAGTGCCGGCCGAACCACCGACGGTCGCGGACAGCCCCTGGATCGCGCCGTTGGCGCCGCAAGCGCTGTCCCCGGCCACGCCGGTTCAATCTTCGGCGCCGGGCCAGTCCGAAGCCTGGCCGCTGGGCCGTGCCCTGGCGCAACTGCAGGGCATCTACATCCTGGCGGAGAACGCCCAGGGCCTCGTGATCGTGGACATGCACGCGGCGCACGAGCGCATCGTGTACGAGCGGCTCAAGACCCAGCTGGACGGCGCTGCGATCACCAGCCAGCCGCTGCTGATCCCCGCCACCTTCGCGGCCACGCCGCAGGAAGTGGCGACCGCCGAGGCCTGCGCCGCCGTGCTGCCATCGCTCGGCCTCGAAATCACGCCCTTCTCGCCACGCACCCTGGCGGTGCGCGCCGTGCCCGGCACGCTGGCCGATGGCGACCCCGTCGAACTGGCGCGGAGCGTGCTCGCGGAACTGGCCAACCACGACGCCAGTACCGTGGTGCAGCGCGCCCAGAACGAACTCCTCTCGACCATGGCGTGCCACGGCGCAGTGCGCGCCAACCGCAAGCTGACCGTCGACGAAATGAACGCTTTGCTGCGCCAGATGGAGGCCACCGAGCGGTCTGACCAGTGCAACCATGGCCGCCCGACCTGGCGTCAGCTCTCGGTCCGCGAGCTCGACGCCTTGTTCATGCGCGGCCGCTAGCGCGGTCTTTACATCGCCTGCATCCTGCCGGACCCAAGCGTATACGGCGCGCTCGGCAGTGGATTTCGGTGCATTTGGCCGATCTTGAAGATGAAACCAAGGGTTTTCGAGCGTCATCGAAGGACCGGGCACGCACGTTGCATTAGGTCTTTCGTTGAACTTTCCGGCCCTTTCGCCTGTCCTTCAGCCTTCATGAAATCCTGGACTCTGTTCGCATCCGCTACCGCCCTGGTCGCCCTGCTGGCGGGCGGTTGCTCCACCCTCGACGAGCGCCAGCGCGAGTGGATCTTCCAGCCCAGCGACCGAAGCTGGGGCAATTCGGAAGCCATGAGCGAGGGCATGGACGACGTCTGGATCGATTTCAAGTCCTCGGTCACCGGCGAGCCGGCGCGGCTGCACGGGCTGTGGCTCGGCGGCGCACCCGACACGCCAGACACCCCGGTCCTGCTCTACCTGCACGGTGCGAGGTACAACGTGGCCGGGTCGGCGCCACGGATGCGGCGCATGCATGAACTGGGGTTCGCGGTGCTGGCGATCGACTACCGCGGCTTCGGAAAGAGCTCCAAGGGTCTGCCTTCGGAAGACTCGGCCCGCGAGGACGCCTACGCGGCCTGGACCTGGCTCGCCGCCAATCATCCGAAGCAGCCCAGATACATCTTCGGCCATTCGCTCGGCGGCGCGATCGGGATCGACCTGGCTTCCCGCGTCCACGACGAAAGTGGCGTCATCGTCGAAAGCACCTTCACGTCCATCGCCGACGTGGTGAGCAGCTTCAAATGGGGCTGGCTGCCTTTCGGGCCGTTCATCACACAGCGCTTCGAGGCCATCAGCAAGGTGAAGGACATCGGCGCACCCCTGCTCGTGGTGCATGGCGCGGCCGACAGCCTCATCAACCCGACCTTGGGCCGCAAGCTGTACGACGCCGCGACCGTGCCCAAGCTCTTCGTACTTATCGAGGGCGGATCGCACCACAACGCCAATTCGATCGGCCAGGCGCAGTACCGCGCAGCGCTCACGCAGTTGTTTCGCATGAAGGAGCCGCCCACCGAGATGGCGTCGCACGACGAAACCACCGCCACCGCGCCGCCGCCAGCGCCAGAGTCGCGCCGGCAAGCCCGGCAGCCGGGGCCGGCGATCTGACGCACCCCAGGCGCTCGGCGCGCCGGCTTTGTTAACCTCGGGCGCATGCCGCCCCTTGCCGCACCGGCCCTTTCGCACAGCGCGCCGCGTGCCTCGACCACGTCACCCGCCCCCGACTCTCAGCGCTATGTCGCGCTGGCCGGCCCCACTGCGTCGGGCAAGACCGCGGCTGCACTCGCCATTGCGCGGGTGCGGCCGGTCGAGATCGTCAGCGTCGATTCGGCGCTCGTCTACCGCGGCATGGACATCGGCACTGCCAAGCCCACGCTGCAGGAGCGCGCCGAAGTGCCGCACCACCTGATCGACATCCGCGACCCCGGCGAGGCCTACAGCGCGGCCGCCTTCGTGCAGGATGCGAAGCGCCTCATCGGCGAGATCAACGCGCGCGGCAAGCTGCCGCTGCTCGTGGGCGGGACGATGCTTTACTTCAAGGCACTCGCCGACGGCATCGATGCCATGCCTGCGGCCGACCCGGAAGTACGCAAGCAGCTCGAAGCCGATGCGGCCGACCTCGGCTGGCCGGCGATGCACGCCCGCCTCGCGGAGGTTGACGCCGTCACCGCCGCGCGACTGGCGCCGAACGACAGCCAGCGCATCCAGCGTGCGCTGGAGGTCTGGCACAGCAGCGGGCAGCCCCTGTCGAGCTTTCATGGCGCAGGCGCCACGGATGCCGGATGGCCGGCCGCCGCATTCATCTCGCTGGAACCCACCGATCGCGCATGGCTGCACGAACGCATCGCGGCACGCTTCGATGCGATGCTGTCGGCGGGCTTCATCGCCGAGGTGCAGGCGCTGCGCGCACGGGGCGACCTAGCGGCGGACCTGCCCTCGATGCGCTGTGTCGGCTATCGCCAGACCTGGGAGGCGCTCGACGGCGCATGGCCCATCACCGAACTGCGCGATCGCGGCATCGCCGCCACGCGCCAGCTTGCCAAGCGCCAGATCACCTGGCTGCGCAGCATGCCGCAGCGCCGCGTGATCGCGGCGGAGGCGCCGGACGCCATCGCGCAGGTCGTCCGAGAGGTCATCGACATCGCATGAGCTTGCGCATCTCCGATCTGGCAAAGCACTATGGCGAGGTGCCGGTGTTCGAGCACGTGTCCCTCGACGTCGCGGCCGGCGAGTTCGTCGCGATCGTGGGCGAGTCGGGGGTCGGCAAGTCGACCCTGCTCAACTGCATGGCCGGGCTCGACAGCTGGGATTCGGGCACCGTCACGCACGACGGCACGGACATCGGTACGCTCGGCGCCGATGCGCGGGCGATCTGGCGCCGCCAGCACGTGGGATTCGTCTTCCAGGCCTTCCACGTGCTGCCGCATCTGGACGTCGCGCAGAACGTCGGATTGCCCCTGATGCTGCTCGGCCGGCGCGGCCCGGCCGCCGATGCGCGTGTCACGCAGATGCTGGAGGCCGTCGGGCTGGCGGGCTTGGGTGCGCGTCTTCCCCAGGAACTCAGCGGCGGCCAGTTGCAGCGCGTCGCCATCGCCCGTGCCCTGGTGCATCGCCCTTCGCTGCTGCTGGCCGACGAACCGACCGGCAATCTTGACCCGACGACCGCGGCCCGCGTGATGGACGTCTTGATCGCGCAGACGCGCGAGCATGGCGCCTCGCTGGTCCTGGTCACGCATTCGGAAACCGCGGCAGCGCGTGCCGACCGCGAGCTGCACCTGAGCGCCGAAGGAATACGACCTTAGGTGCCCGAGCCTGCGAGCAGCGCCGCGTAGCGCCCGAGATCGACATTGCCGCCGCTGATGATCACGCCGACACGCGCGCCGCGGATCGCATCGCCGGCCGCACAGGCCCCTGCGAACGCAAGGCAGCCCGTGGGCTCGACCACCATCTTCATGCGCTCGGCGAAGAAGCGCATCGCATCGACGAGCTGGGCATCGCTCACGGTGACGATGTCGTTCACGTCGCGGCGGATGATCCCGAAGGTGTATTCGCCCAGGTGCTGGGTCTGTGCGCCGTCGGCGATGGTCTTGGGCGTCTCGATGTGCACGATGCGGCCCGCGCGCAGCGATTGCTGGCCGTCGTTGCCGGCCTCGGGCTCGACGCCCAAGACCCTGCAGTCGGGCGACAGGGCGCGGGCCGACAACGCCGAGCCGCTCGTCAGGCCGCCGCCGCCCAAGCAGATGTAGAGCACGTCGAGCGGCCCCGCATCATCGATCAGCTCCTTCACCGCCGTGCCCTGCCCTGCAATCACGTCGGGATGGTCATAGGGCGGGATCAGCGTCATGCCGCGCTCGGCGGCCAGGCGCCGGGTGAGGGCTTCGCGGTCTTCGGTGAAGCGGTCGTACTGCACCACCTCGGCGCCGTACCCGCGCGTGGCGGCGAGCTTGGCGGCCGGCGCGTCGTTGGGCATGACGATGACGGCCGGCATCCCGAGGATGCTCGCAGCCAGCGCGACGGCCTGTGCGTGGTTGCCTGAAGAAAAGGCGATCACGCCGGACTTGCGCTGGGCCGCATCAAACTTCGACAAGGCATTGAACGCACCGCGGAACTTGAAGGCGCCCATGCGCTGGAAGTTCTCGCACTTGAAGAAGAACTGGGCGCCCCAGCGGGCGTCCGCCGTCCGCGAGCGCAGCACCGGCGTGCGGTGGGCCTGGCCTTCGAGCCGCGCGGCAGCGGCGACCACGTCGTCGTAGGTGGGGAGTGTCTGCATGGCGCGAAGCTTACCTCCGCGCATCAAAAAAAACTTGCGGGGGACCTGTCGAAATGCCCCCTTGCGCATCGTCATTGCTGTGAGCGATCCTGCTCGTGTTCTTCCAATTTCGGAGTCCCCATGCAATACATGTTGATGTTCTACCAGCCCCAGTCGGAATTCGACCAGCGGGAGGATGCAGCTGCCCAAGCCTACCGGGCCAGCTGGATGGCCTACGTCGGCGCGGTGCGGCAATCGGGCATCGTGCTGAACGGCCACGGCCTGACGCCGCCCATGACCGGCACCACGCTGCGCGTGCGCGGCGACAAGCGCCAGGTGCAGGACGGGCCCTTTGCCGACACCAAGGAGCAACTCGGCGGCTACTTCGTCATCGATGTGCCGGACCTCGACGCGGCGCTCGAATGGGCGGCCCGCGCGCCCTGCGCCAGCACCGGCGGCGTGGAAGTGCGCCCCGTCTTCAGCACGCCGGACATGTGACCGGCCCGGCGCTTCAGCTAGAGGAAGCACGCGCGGCCGCAGAGATGGCCGCGCGCCAGTCGTACGGGCGGCTGGTGGCGATCCTCTCGGCGCGCACACGCGACATCGCCGCGTCGGAGGACGCGCTGGCCGATGCCTTCGCCCGCGCGCTCGAGCGCTGGCCCCTGGATGGCGTGCCCGAGCGGCCCGAGGCCTGGCTCCTGAGCGTCGCGCGAAACCGCACCCTCGACGCCTGGCGACACAGCCGGGTGCAGGACGAAGCGACGCAGACCCTGCTGCTGCTGACCGACGAGATCGGCGACGACGCCTCGGGCGGCGAAGCCGTGCCGGACGAACGGCTGCGCCTGCTGTTCGTGTGCGCGCACCCGGCCATCGATGCGGCGGCGCGCGCGCCGCTGATGCTGCAAACCGTGCTGGGTCTGGACGCTGCCCGCATGGCAGGCGCATTCCTCATTGCACCGGCAACGCTCGGACAAAGGCTGGTGCGTGCCAAGGCGCGCATCCGCGCTGCAGGCATCCCCTTCGAATTTCCGCGCGCGAGCGACCTGCCGCAGCGACTGCAGGATGTGCTGGACGGCATCTACGCCGCCTATGGCACCGGCTGGGAGGATGTCGACGGCGCCGACGCCACGCAGCGCGGCCTGACGGCTGAGGCGATCGACCTGTGCCGCATCCTGTGCGGCCTGATGCCCTGCGAACCCGAGCCGCTGGGCCTGCTCGCGCTGATGCTGTTCTGCGAAAGCCGCGCGAAGGCCCGGCGCAGCGACCAGGGCGACTATGTGCCCCTCGACGAGCAGGACACCGCACGCTGGGACCACGCGCTGCGCGACCAGGCCGAGCAGGCGCTAGGCGCCGCGGCATCGATGAACGCCGCCGGCGCCTACCAGATGGAGGCCGCGATCCAATCCGCCCACTGTGCGCGGCGCCTGGGTGCGCAAGTGCCGCCGGACG
The DNA here is from genome assembly GCF_051216375.1 of Variovorax glacialis. Taxonomy (NCBI): domain Bacteria; kingdom Pseudomonadati; phylum Pseudomonadota; class Betaproteobacteria; order Burkholderiales; family Comamonadaceae; genus Variovorax; species Variovorax glacialis. The sequence continues at coordinate 146,667 of NZ_JBPJZT010000003.1, forward strand.
CGCTGGTGGCGCTGTACGACGGGCTCCTGGCCCTGCGGCCGAGCGTCGGCGCGCAGGTCAGCCGCGCCTGCGCGGTCGGCGTGGCTGCGGGGCCGGCCGAAGGACTGCGTGCGCTCGACGCGCTGGCGCCGGCTGAGGTCGCCAATTACCAACCCTACTGGGCGGCCCGGGCTCACCTGCTGGGACGGGCCGGCGAGGCCGGAGAAGCACGGCAGGCCTACGCCCGTGCGGCAGGGCTCAGTGCCAGCCCTGCGGTCCGCGCCTACCTGGCCTCGGCATCCAGCCAGCTCTGAACGCCCTTCATTGCGCCATCAGGTAGTTCGCCACGGCATCGAACGCGGGCAGCGTGAGCGGATCGTTCGCGCCGTTGGCGGCAATGGGGTGCGCGGCGTAGCGCACGATCACCATCTCCGCCTTCGGATCGACGTAGATGCTCTGTCCGTGGATGCCTCGTGCCATGAACGCGCCATGCGCGTTGTGCGTGACCCACCACATGTCGCGGTACGACCAGCCCTGTAGCAGCGGGTAGCCGGCCTTGACGAACTTGGCACGATCGCCGCCGCGGCGGATGTCGTCGACCACCGCCTTCGGAATGGCCTGCTGCCCGTTGGCACGACCGTCGTTGCGCATGGTTTCGCCGAAGCGGGCGAGATCGCGCAGCGTGGTGTTCAGCCCGCCTCCGCCCGATTCGGTGCCGATGCGGTCGACCATGAAGTAGGCGTCTTCCTCGGCACCGATGCGGCGCCAGATCTTTTCGCTCATCAGGTCCGCGAGTGATTTCTGGCTCGCCCGCCGCAGGATCCAGGCGAGGACCTCGGCATTGACCGTCTTGTAGGCGAAGCCGTCATCGTGCGCGCCCTCCTTCTTGAGCGTGCCCAGGAATTCGTAGAAGGACTTGGGCCCTGTGTAGTTGGGGCCTTGGGTCATCATGCCCCCCGCGCGGGCGTAGTCCCAGATCTCCGCCTTGGGATCGGCATAGTTCTCGGAGTAGTGCACGCCGATGGTCATGTCCATCACCTGGCGCACGGTGGCGTCGCCGTACGCGCCATCCTTGAGTTCGGGGATGTACTTCGTGACGGGCGCCGCCGGGTCGAGGGTGCCCTCGGCCACCATGATGGCGGCCAGCGTGCCGACGAAGGACTTGGTGACGGACATCGCGAGGTGCGGGCGCTCGGGCGTGAGCGCGCCGAAGTACTTCTCGTATACGACGCGACCGCGATGCAGCACGAGGATCCCGTCGGTGTAGGTGCCCGTGATCATCTGCGCGAAAGTCATGTCGGCGCCGCCGAGCGTCTTGAAGGGCACGCTGTCGAGATCGCGCGGCGCCGCTGGCAAGGGACTCGGCTGGCCACCACCGCGCCACACGTTCCGCGTCGGTACGGATTCGCGCACGTGCGAGAAGGACCAGCGCGTGCGCGGATAGACGCTGCCGGACGGGTTGTCGAAGGTGATCAGCTTGTCGGGCGGCGGCGGGAAGCCCTGCATCCAGCCCAACGCATCGACCGTCGTCGTCGCGGGATCGGGCAGTGCGGGAGGCGGGTTCTGGGCGTTGGACATCGAACTCCAAAGACTGGCACTGAAGACCGCGACCGCAAGGGCGCGCCGGGTGCGGAACATGGATCTGTCTCCTCGTTGTTGTAGCCGACGGATGCTAGCAGTCGGGGCAGGCGAGAATCGCCTCGCATGAGGGCGCTGCTTTCCACTTTCTCCTGGCAGGAGCTGCGCCACCACCCGTGGCGCAACGCGGCGGCGGTCGTGGCGGTGATGCTGGGGGTCGCACTGGCGTTTTCGGTGCAGCTGATCAACGCCTCGGCACTGGATGAATTCTCGAGCGCTGTGCGTTCGGTCAACGGTCAGCCGGACCTCGAACTGCGCGCCTTGCAAGGCAGCTTCGACGAGTCGGTGTTCGCGCAGGTGGCGCGGCATCCGCAGGTGGCGCTCGCAAGCCCGGTGCTGGAAGTCCAGGGCGTGGCGCTGGCCGGCGAGCGGCGCGTGCCGTTGCGCGTGGTCGGCGTCGATGCGCTGGTGCTGCCGACCATTGCGCCGGCGTTGATGCCGCGGCCCGCGGAGGGCGGCGATCGGCTGGCGCTGCTCGCGCCGGGTCATTTGTTTCTCAACGCGGCCGCCCGGAAGGCGTTGGGAGAGACCGCGACGACTGTTCAGCTGCGCGTCGGCAGCCAGTGGCAAACACTCAATGTCGCCGGGCAGGTTGCCGCGGGCGGCGCCTCGCTCGCGGTGATGGATATCGGCGCGGCGCAGGATCTGTTCGACCGCGGCGGCCGCCTCACCCGAATCGACCTGCGGCTCGCTGCGGGCGCGGATCGCTTGGCATTCATCCGATCGCTGCGCGACTCGGCGGGCTGGCCGGCGAGCATCCAGATCGCGGAACCGGGCGACGCGGCGGAGCGGGTCAGCAACCTCTCGCGCGCCTATCGCGTGAATCTCACCGTGCTGGCGTTGGTGGCCCTGTTCACCGGGGCCTTTCTGGTGTTCTCGGTGCTGGCCCTGAGCGTCGCGAAGCGGGCGCAGCAGTTTGCGCTGCTTGGCGTGCTTGGTGTCACGCCAAGCGAGCGCCTGCGGCTGGTGCTGGCCGAGTCGCTCGTGCTCGGGCTGATCGGAAGCATCGCCGGCATCGCGTTGGGCACGGCGCTCGCACAGTTCGCGCTGCAGGTGCTGGGCGGCGATCTCGGTGGCGGCTACTTCGAAGGCGTGGCGCCCACCTTGCACTGGAGCACAAGCGCCGCGGTGCTCTACGGCGCACTCGGCGTGCTGGCTGCCGGCGTGGGCGGATGGTGGCCTGCACGCGCCGCGCAGGCCTTGCCGGAGGCCCAGACGCTGAAAGGCCTGGGCGCTCCGCCGACACGCGGCGCAGGCCATCGGATGGCGTTGCTGCTGATTGCAGCCGGTGGGGCGCTGGCCACGGCACCAGCGGTGTTCGGCATTCCCATCGCGGCCTATCTCTCGGTCGGCTTTCTGCTGGTCGGTGGCATCGCGGCGTTGCCGTGGCTCATCGCCCTCCTCTACGACCGGCTCGCACCCCTGTTCGCGCGACGGGTGCTGCCGCTGCTCGCGATCGAGCGTGCGCGCCGCATGCGCGGCACCGCGGCGGTGGCGGTCAGCGGCGTGGTGGCCAGCCTCAGCCTCGCGGTTGCGCTGACGGTCATGGTCGCGAGCTTTCGTGATTCGGTCACGCGCTGGCTCGACGTGGTGCTGCCGGCCGACCTCTACGTGCGCAGCGCGGCCGGCGGAAGTTCGACGAGCGAGCGGGCGACATTCAATCCGGCCTTCGTGAAGTCGCTCGGTCAGTTGCCGGGCGTGGTGCGCACCGGCACGCTGCGCACACGGCCGTTGCTGCTGGATCCCTCGCGGCCTGCCGTCACCCTCATTGCGCGCAGCCTGGACGAGGATGCGAGCCGCGCGCTGCCCCTGATCGGCGCAGCATTTCCGGTGCCGGCGGGGCAGATCGGCGTTTACGTGAGCGAGGCGATGGTCGAGCTGTATGGCGCGCAGCCGGGCCGGGCCTTCGAGCCGTTGGCACGCGCGTTCGCGCCCGGTGCTGCAGGCGAGCGGACTTCGCCATCCGTCTTCTTCGTCGCCGGTGTGTGGCGCGACTACGTCCGGCAGTTCGGCGCCATCACGATGGACGCGCGCGATTTCGAGCGTCTCACGGGCGAGCGCAACGTGAGCGATATCGCGCTCTGGCTGGCGCCGGGAGCGAACGTCGGCGAGGCCGAGCAGGCGGTGCGCACGCTTGCAGCGCGCGAACTCGGTGCGAGCGAACCCGTCGAGCTGGCCTCGGTCGGCCAGATCCGTGCGACTTCGCTGCGCATCTTCGACCGCAGCTTTGCCGTCACCTACTGGCTGCAGGCGGTCGCGATCGGCATCGGCCTGTTCGGCATTGCCGCCAGCTTCAGCGCGCAGGTGCTGGCGCGACGCAAGGAGTTCGGGCTGCTCGCGCACCTGGGATTCACGCGCGCACAGGTGCTGGCCATCGTGGCCGGCGAAGGCGCGGCCTGGACGGCGATCGGCGCGGTGGCGGGGCTGGGATTGGGGCTGGCGGTGTCGGTGGTGCTGGTGCACGTGGTCAACCCGCAGAGCTTCCACTGGACGATGGATCTCCTCGTGCCCTGGGAGCGACTCGCCGCACTCTGCGCAGCCGTGCTGGCGGCGGGGACGGTCACCGCATGGCTGGCCGGCCGCGCGGCCGCGGGACGCGATGCGGTGATGGCGGTCAAGGAAGACTGGTGAGCCGGCGGGATTTCATTCGTCGACCAGCGTCGCGAGGAAGCGGCAGATCTCATCGTTGACGACATCGGGATGCGTTACCGGCCCCATGTGGCCGAGCGCCTCGAACTCGACGACCTCGACATTGGGCAGCGTGCGCGTCAGCAGTTTCGCGACGCCGAGGGACGATGCCGGCGACTGCCTTCCAGTCATGTAGAGCACCGGAACCCGAAGCGCGGCAAAAGCCTGCAGCGGGGTGGGTTCGTTGAGCAATGCGTGCGCCCAGTTGCGCACGTTGACCATCGAACTTTCGATCGGGCCCTTGCGGGCATCGGGCGTGCGCGCCCAGGCGCCTGCGCCCATCCAGTAATCGATGAAGCAGCGGGCCGCTTCGGACGGATCGCGGTTGTCGAGCGCGATGCCGGCGCCGTCGACGGCAGCGCGAATGCCGTCGGCCGCATTGGGCGGCGGCGTCTCGGCGTCGACCAGTGCGAACAAGGTAGGTTCGTACAGGGCCAATGCGCGCACACGATGGGGTTGCGCGACGGCGGCGACGAGCGCGATGGCAGCGCCATACGAATGGCCGACCAGCACGAGAGGATCGTCACCAGCACGCGCAAGGACGGGCTCGAGCAGTGTCACCTCGTCGCGGAGCGCGACCTGCCGGTCGGTCGGCCAAGGGGGGCTCTTGCCCGCGCCGTAGGCATCCGCCGCCAGCACGTGGAACGCCGGGGCCAGCCTCTCCATCAGGCCGCGCCATTGGCTCGAACTGCTCGCGTTCGAATGGAGACACACCACGCCCGGCCCCGTGCCGGCTTCGCGAAAGAATGGGCTCGCATCCTGCATCTTGAAGTCTCCGGGTTTCAGGGCCGCCTGGCGTCGAGCGTCGGATCACCGAGACGCTGGTTGAGATCGACCGCCTCGCGCGTCAGGCGACCCACCGTTGCGGTGTCGATGGTCATCCCTTCACGCAGTTCCAAGGTGGCCATCTCGAACTTTCCTCCAGGCTTCAGGCCCGCTTCGATGGCACGCAGGCGCTCGCCGCGCCAGAAGCCGAACAGGACCCGATCATCTTCCGCGCGGATCAGCAGCACGGGCCCGTTCGCCAGATAGACGAGGTGCCGCCACTTCACGACCTCTTCCATCGCGGACGCTTCACGCACCGCCGCGCGCAGCTTCTCGACACAGGCACGCTGCCAACCGTCGAGGGCCAGCACATATGCATCGGGGCTTGGAGCGGGCGAAGTCTTCTGCATCGGATTCCAGAGAGCGCCATTCTGAATCGATTGGCAGAGAATGTGCGAATGATTGACTCCTCCTCTGGCAGCGCCGGCTGGCTCGGCACCGCGATCCTTCGCATCGAAGCCGACTACCGGCGCAGCGCCGACACGCACCTCATACCCTTGCGGCTGCCGGGCTTCGCATCGGCCGGCATCGACCTCTACCTGAAAGACGAATCGACCCATCCGACCGGCAGTCTCAAGCATCGGCTCGCGCGCTCGCTCTTCCTTTATGCGCTCTGCAATGGCTGGATCCGTGAAGGCACCACCATCGTCGAGGCATCGAGCGGTTCCACCGCGGTGAGCGAAGCCTATTTCGCGCGCCTGCTCGGCCTGCCCTTCGTCGCGGTGATGCCGCGCAGCACATCGCCCGAGAAGGTGGCGCAGATCGCCTTCCATGGCGGGGATTGCCACTTCGTCGATCACGCCGGCGAGGTGTACGAGGAAGCGCGCGCCCTGGCCGAGCGGCGCGGCGGCCATTACATGGACCAGTTCACCTACGCGGAGCGCGCGACCGACTGGCGCGGCAACAACAACATCGCCGAGAGCATGTTCCAGCAGATGACGCGCGAGCGGCATCCGGTGCCGGCGTGGATCGTGGTGGGCGCGGGCACCGGCGGCACCAGTGCGACCATCGGCCGCTATGTGCGCTATTGCTGCCATGACACGCAGGTTTGCGTCGTGGACCCGGAAGGCTCGGTGTTCGCGGCCTATCACGCAAGCGGCGATGCCGCGTTGACGGCGCCCGGCTCGCGCATCGAAGGCATCGGACGCCCGCGCGTCGAGCCCAGCTTCGTGCGCACGCTGGTGGATCGGATGATGGAAGTGCCGAACGTCGATTCGATGGCGGCCATGCGTGCGCTCTCGACCTTGCTCGGCCGCAAGGTCGGGCCGTCGACCGGCACCAACTTCATCGGCATGCTGGGGCTGGCCCGCGAGATGCGAGAGGCCGGGAAGCGAGGCTCGATCCTGTCGCTCCTCTGCGATTCGGGCGAACGCTATCTGCCGAGCTATCACGATGCCGCTTGGGTACAGCAGGCCTTCGGCGACGTCGGCGAAGCGCAGCGGCGAATCGACGCCGCGCTCGGGGAATGACTTGAGCATGCGCGCCTATGGACTTTCGCGGCGCGCCGTTCTGCTATGCGCGCTCGGGGCGCCGGCCGCCTGGGCATTGCCGCCGCGCACCATGCAATTCCCGCGTGACTTCGGCAGCCATCCCGAGTTGCGCACCGAGTGGTGGTACATCACGGGGCACGGGAAGGCCGGCGCGCGCGAATTCGGGTTCCAGCTCACCTTCTTCCGCTCGCGCGTCGAAGCGACGCAGTCGATGCGCTCCGCCTTTGCGGCGAAGCAATTGATCTTTGCGCACGCGGCCATCACCGACCTCCAGGGACGCAAGCTCTGGCACGACCAGCGCATCGCGCGCGCGGGCTTCGGCGTGGCGTCTGCGTCGGAAACCGATACGGACGTTCGCCTTCGTGACTGGACGCTGCAGCGCGACGGCCAAGGCTACGCGGCGCGCCTGCCGGCCGAAGGCTTCTCGCTCGACCTGCGCTTCGAGCCTACGCAGCCCGTGATGCTGCAAGGCAGCGCGGGGCTCTCTCGAAAGGGCCCCGACACCGAACAGGCCAGCTACTACTACAGCGAGCCGCATCTCGCGGCGAAGGGCAGCCTGAGCTTGCAAGGCGTGCGTTTCGATGTGCAGGGCACCGCCTGGCTCGATCACGAGTGGAGCGACGCCTACCTGGACCCGGATGCGGCGGGCTGGGACTGGATCGGGATGAACCTGTTCGATGGCAGCGCGTTGATGGCGTTTCGCATACGGCGCCGCGACGGATCGGTGTTGTGGACGGGCGGGTCGCTGCGCACCGCCGATGGGCGTCAACAGGTGTTCGGGCCGGATGCGCTGCGCTTCGACGCCGAAGGGACATGGACGAGCCCACGGACCCGGGCGGTGTATCCCACGCGATGGCGCATCGGGACGCCCGCCGGCACGTTCTCCGTACGCGCCCTGCTCGACGACCAGGAGCTCGACAGCCAGGGCTCGACCGGCACGGTGTACTGGGAAGGGCTGAGTGAATTGCTCGATGAGAGCGGCAAGGCGGTCGGGCGCGGCTATCTGGAACTCACCGGCTACGCGCAACCGTTGCGGCTCTGAGCGTCGGCGGCTAGAAGTCGATTAGAGCGAGATGTCGGAAAGGTGCTCGATCGATTCGAGCCTTCGCAGCGCCGCCCTCCGGGCGACGCTGCGGGCAGGCTTGCGAGGTGCAAGCCGCCGGGCGCTCAAGGCCCGGACTTGTGTGACAGCAAGACATCGATGGTAGGAGAGGCGCGCCGCGCAAGCCATCAGACAGGTCCGAAACAGCCGACTTCTCTCCCCCCGATGAGGGAGGCAGCTCGCCGCTCAGCCCTTCGCCACCCCTCGCCGGCGGTCGATGAAGGCGATGATCTCGCCCATGATCCCGCGCCGGAACGCCAGCACGCAGATCACGAAGATCAGGCCCGTGACCATGGTGACGGATTCGCCCAGCGTGTTGAACCAGTCGACGGTGGTGATGCGCGCCAGCAGGTGACCAAGCTCGCCGATCTTGTTCTCGAGCAGCACCACCACGGCCGAGCCCACGATCGGACCCGATAGCGTGCCGAGGCCGCCGACCAGCGTCATCAGGATGACCTGGCCCGAGGCGCTCCAGTGCACATCCGACAGTGTGGCAAAGCCCAGCACCAACGTCTTGAGCGAACCGGCGAGGCCAGACAGCGCCGCCGAGATCACGAAGGCCAGCAGCTTGAAGCGGCTCACGTCGTACCCGAGCGAGAGTGCGCGAGGTTCGTTTTCCTTGATGCCCTTCAGCACCTGCCCGAAGGGCGAGTGGATGGTGCGCACGATCAGCAGGAAGGCAGCCACCACGATCACGAGCGTCACGTAGTACATCGTGAGGTCGCTCTGCAGGTCGATCACACCGAACAGCTTGCCGCGCGGTACGCCCTGTAGGCCGTCCTCGCCGCCGGTGAACTTGGCCTGCAACGCGACGAAGAACACCATCTGCGCCAGCGCCAGCGTGATCATCGCGAAGTAGATGCCCTGCCGACGGATCGCCAGCACCCCGAAGAGCCAGCCGAGCAGTGCGCCGGTGACCGTGCCCGCGATGAGCCCCAGTTCAGGCGTGAGGCCCCACACCTTCATCGCGTGGCCTGCGACATAAGCCGAGCCACCGAGAAAGGCCGCGTGGCCGAAGGACAGGAGCCCGGTGTAGCCCAGCAGCAGATTGAACGCCGAGGCGAAGAGTGCGAAGCACATGAGCTTCATCACGAACACCGGATAGGCGCCAGCGAACGGTGCCACGATCAGCGCGACGAGCAGCAGCAGGTAGATGACAAGAGAGAGTTTCTTCATGCGGCTGCCGTCTTATTTTTCTTTGCCGAACAGGCCGGCGGGACGAATCAACAGCACGATGACCATGATCACGAACACCACGGTGGAGGAGGCCTCCGGATAAAACACCTTGGTCAGCCCTTCGATCACGCCGAGCCCCAGGCCTGTGAGGATGGCCCCCATGATCGAGCCCATGCCGCCAATGACGACCACCGCGAACACCACGATGATGAGGTTCTGCCCCATCAGCGGCGAGATCTGGATCACCGGTGCGGCGAGCACGCCGGCAAAAGCGGCGAGCGCAACGCCGAAGCCGTAGGTCAGCGTGATCATCAGCGGCACATTGACGCCGAAGGCCTCCACCAGCCGCGGGTTCTCGGTGCCGGCGCGCAGGTAGGCACCGAGCCGCGTCTTCTCGATGACGAACCAGGTCGCGAAGCAGACGACGAGCGACGCGACCACCACCCAGGCGCGGTAGTTGGGCAGGATCATGAATCCGAGGTCGGTCGCACTCGCGAGCGCATCCGGCGTGTCGTAGGCCAGGCCCGAGACGCCGTAGATGGACCGGAACACGCCTTCCACGAGCAGCGTCAGGCCGAGCGTGAGCAGGAGGCCGTAGAGGTGGTCGAGCTTGTAGATCCAGCGCAGCAGCAACCGCTCGATGAGCACGCCGAAGAGCCCCACGATGACCGGCGCCACCACCAGCATCACCCAGTAGTTGACGTTGAAATAGTTCATCGCCATCCAGGTGAACACGGCGCCCATCATGAACAGCGCGCCATGCGCGAAGTTGATGACGTTGAGCAACCCGAAGATCACCGCGAGCCCCAGGCTCAGGATGGCGTAGAACGACCCGTTGACCAGCCCCAGCAGAAGCTGGCTCAACAAGGCAGGAAGTGAAATGTTCATGAATGTCTTAACAACCGGGAGCGACCTTCTTCACCAGAGGGCCGCCGCGCCCGGCCGCCCGAAGCGGCCGGCCCGCCCCCGGCAGGGGGTAGGCGAAGCGACACGCAGTGCGCGCAGCCTGGGGGCGAGCCTTACTTCCATACGGCGCACTTGCTCTCGGCCTTGGTCGTGAAGACCTCCTCGCCGGGCAGCTTGGCGACGACCTTGTAGTAGTCCCACGGTTGCGTCGACTCGGACGGCGACTTGACCTGCATCAGGTACATGTCATGCACGAAGCGACCGTCGGGGCGGATGTTGCCCTTGGCGTAGAAGTCGTTGATCGGCATCTTCTTGAGTTCGGCCATCACCTTGTCGGCATCGGTGGACTTCGCGGCCTGCACGGCCTTCAGGTAGGTCGTGGTGGCCGAGTAGTCGGCGGCCTGGATGTCGGTCGGCATGCGCTTGGTCTTGTCGAAGAACTTCTTGCCGAAGGCGCGCGTCTGCTCGTTGAGGTTCCAGTCCCAGCTCGTGGTGAGCAGCAGGCCTTCGGTGTTCTTCAGGCCCAGGCTGTGGATGTCGGTGATGAACACCAGCAGACCCGCCATCTTCATGGTCTTGGTGATGCCGAATTCCTTGGCCGCCTTGATCGCATTGATGGTGTCGCCACCCGCGTTGGCCAGGCCGAGGATCTGCGCCTTCGAGTTCTGCGCCTGCAGCAGGAAGGACGAGAAGTCCGATGCGTTGAGCGGATGCTTGACGCTGCCGACCACCGTGCCGCCCTTTTCCTTGACGACCTTGGCCGTGTCGGCTTCGAGTGCCGCGCCGAAGGCGTAGTCCGCCGTCAGGAAGAACCAGTTCTTGCCGCCGTTGGCCACAACGGCCCCACCGGTGCCCTTGGCGAGCGCCACGGTGTCGTAAGCGTAGTGAACCGTGTACGGGCTGCATTGCTCGTTGGTGAGCGCCGAAGTCCCAGCACCGTTGACGACGAAGACGCGCTTCTTCTCCTGCGCCACCTTCGCCATCGCGAGGCCGGTGCCGGAATTGGTGCCGCCGAACAGCATCGTCAGGTTGTCGGTGTCGATCCATTCACGCGCCTTCGACGCCGCGATGTCCGCCTTGTTCTGGTGGTCGGCCGTGAGGAGCTCGATCGGCAGCCCGTTCACCTTGCCGCCGAAGTCGTCGATGGCCATCTGGATTGCCGTCGCGCCGTTCTTGCCTTCGACGTCGGCATAGAGGCTCGACATGTCGGTGATGAAGCCGATCTTGACCTTCTCCTGCGCCTGCACGGCGCCCGTGGCGAACGCAACGGCAAGGGAAACGGCGGAGAGTGCAATTGTCTTTTTCATGGTTGTCTCAGATGGTAGGAGGAAGGATTTGCGAGAGGGCCGCCGCCCCCGGCAGGGGGTAGGCAAAGCGACACGAAGTGCGCGAAGCCTGGGGGCGAGCCCTATTTCCACAAGGCACATTTGGAGTCGGCCTTCGCGGTGAAAACCTGGTCGCCCGGCAGCTTGGCGTTCACCTTGAGATAGTCCCAAGGCTGCTTGGATTCGGCGGGCGACTTCACTTCGACCAGGTACATGTCATGCACGAAGCGGCCGTCGGGGCGGATGGTGCCCTTGGCATAGAAGTCGTTGATCGGTGTCTTCTTGAGTTCGGCCATCACCTTGTCGGCATCGGTCGACTTGGCGGCCTGCACGGCCTTCAGGTAGGTCGTGGTGGCCGAGTAGTCGGCGGCCTGGACGTCGGTCGGCATGCGCTTGGTCTTGTCGAAGAAGCGCTTGGCGAACTTGCGCGTGTCGTCGTTCAGGTCCCAGTACCAGCTGGTGGTGTGCAGCAGGCCTTCGGTGTTCTTGAGGCCGAGGCTGTGCACGTCGCTCAGGAAGATCAGCAGGCCGGCCGTCTTCATGGTCTTGCCGATGCCGAATTCCTTCGCCGCCTTGATCGAGTTGATGGTGTCGCCGCCCGCGTTGGCCAGGCCGAGGATCTGCGCCTTCGAGTTCTGGGCCTGCAGCAGGAAGGACGAGAAATCCGACGCGTTGAGCGGATGGCGCACCGCCCCGACCACCGTTCCGCCCTTGGCCTTCACGACCGCCGTGGTGTCGGCTTCGAGGGCCTGGCCAAAGGCGTAGTCGGCCGTCAGGAAGAACCAGCTCTTGCCGCCGCGCTCGACCACCGCGCCGCCGGTGCCCTTCGCCAGAGCGACCGTGTCATAGGCGTAGTGCACCGTGTACGGGCTGCACTGCTCGTTGGTCAGCGCGGAGGTCGCCGCGCCGTTGTTGAAGTAGACGCGTTTCTTCTCCTGCGCCACCTTGGCCGTCGCGAGCGCCGTGCCGGAGTTCGTGCCGCCGAAGACCATCGTCACGCCTTCGGTGTCGATCCATTCACGTGCCTTCGACGCCGCGATGTCGGCCTTGTTCTGGTGGTCGGCAGTCAACAGCTCGATGGGCTGGCCCAGCACCTTGCCGCCGAAGTCGTCGATCGCCATCTGGATGGCGAGCGCGCCGTTCTTGCCTTCGACGTCGGCGTAGAGGCTGGACATGTCGGTGACGAAGCCGATCTTCACCTTTTCCTGCGCATTCGCTGCGCCCGAAGCGAGCGCCAGGGCGGCGACCGCCAAGGTCAGTGCGGTGAGCTGGTTTTTCATGGGGGTCTCCATTCCAATCAAGGGGTTGAGAAATTCAGACGCCGAGCAGCTCGTTGAGCACCGGCATCTTGGCCTCGAGTTCGGCGGCGCCAAAGGCCTCGACCATGCGGCCGTGTTCCATGACGTAGAAGCGGTCGGCCAGCGGCGCCGCAAAGCGGAAGTTCTGCTCGACCATGACGACCGTGTAGCCCTTGCCGCGCAGTGTGTGGATCATGCGCGCGAGCGCCTGCACGATCACCGGCGCGAGCCCCTCTGAAATCTCGTCGAGCAACAGCAGCTTGGCGCCGGTGCGAAGAATGCGCGCGACGGCCAGCATCTGCTGCTCGCCGCCCGACAGACGGGTGCCCTGGCTGTTCCGGCGCTCGGCCAGGTTGGGGAACATCGCGTAGATCTCGTCCACCGACATGCCCTGCCCCGCAGCTTTCAGCGCCGGTGGCAGCAGCAGGTTCTCTTCGCACGAGAGGCTGGCGAAGATGCCGCGCTCTTCCGGGCAATAGCCGATGCCCTGATGGGCGATGCGGTGCGTCGCCATGTCGATGGTTTCGGTGCCGTTGACCTTGATGCTGCCCTTGCGGGCGCCCGTGAGGCCGAGGACCGCACGCATCGTCGTGGTGCGGCCGGCGCCGTTGCGGCCCAGGAGCGTGACGACTTCGCCGGGCTGCACGACCATGTCGACGCCATGCAGCACATGCGATTCGCCGTACCAGGCCTGCAATCCCTTGATTTCGAGCGCGGGCGTCGCCATCAGTGCGCCCCTTGCAGCTGGCCGTCGGTGGTGCCCATGTAGGCTTCCATCACCTGCGGATTTCTCGAGACTTCGGCGTACGGCCCCTCCGCCAGGACGGCACCTCGCTGCAGCACCGTGATGGTGTCGGCGATGGTCGAGACGACGCTCATGTTGTGCTCCACCATCAGGATGGTGCGGCCGGCGGACACGCGCTTGATGAGTTCGGCCACGCGATGGACGTCTTCGTGGCCCATGCCCTGCGTCGGCTCGTCGAGCAGCATCAGTTCGGGCTCCATGGCCAGCGTGGTCGCGATTTCCAGCGCACGCTTGCGGCCATAGGGCAGGTTCACCGTCAATTCGTCAGCCAGGTCTTCGAGACCCACCTCGGCCAGCAACGCGCGGGCACGATCGTTGAGGGGCGTGAGCGATCTTTCGCTCTTCCAGAAGTGATAGGACGTGCCGAGCGCGCGCTGCAAGCCCAGGCGCACGTTCTCGAGCAGCGTGAGATGCGGAAACACCGCGGAAATCTGGAACGAGCGGATGATCCCGCGCCGCGCGATCTGCGCCGGACGTTCGTTCGTGATGTCCTGCCCGTTGAACAGGATCGTGCCGGAGGTCGGCTCGAGGAATTTCGTGAGCAGGTTGAAGCAGGTCGTCTTGCCGGCGCCGTTCGGGCCGATCAGCGCGTGGATCGATCCCCGGACGACCGAAAGATTGACCTTGCTGACCGCGGTAAACCCCTTGAATTCCTTGGTGAGCTGGCGTGTTTCGAGAATGATGTCGCTCATCTCGCGCGGTCGCCCGTGTGCTGGCAGGAAAAATCAGTCATGCAGTCCATCTGTGCGCACCACCATGGTTGCGCGGACCGCATTGTTTGCAGCGCCGCAAAAACTTGCCTACTGGGGCAAATGCCTAGCTCGCCCCCAGGCTCGCGCACTTCGTGTCGCTCTCCTCCCCCCTGCCGGGGGCAACACCAGCGGACCGGCAAAGCCGGTTCCGCGGTGTTCCGCGAACGGGCTTCGCTGCGCTTGCCCTGGACGGTTATTGGTGCGTAGTTGCGCCCCACTGCGTGGGTTGCCGCGGAACCGGCTTCGCCGGGCCGCAGGCAACGCCCCCTGCAAGGGGGGTGGCGAAGCGACACGAAGTGCGTGCAGCCTGGGGGTGGGCTCTAATGCGCTCCAGCGGCAGCGTCGGCGGAGGCGGGGCCGCGGGTGGGCTTGGACAGCCAGACCAGGGGGATGAGGACGAGGAACAGGATGGCGGAGCCGTAGAAGATGTCGCTGGACGCCAGCATGAACGCCTGCTGGTCGACCATGCGATTGAGCTGGCCCAGCACCTGGTCGGGGCTGAAACCGGTGCCTCCGAGGCCGGCGATGGCGCTGCTCGCGGCGCCGCTGCCCTGGGTGACCGATTCGACCAGTTGCGCATGGTGCAGCGCCGCCCTGTTCTCCCACACGGTGGTGGCGGTCGAGGTTCCGATCGCGCCTGCAGTGATCCGCAGGAAGTTGGAGAGGCCCGATGCCGCCGGGATCCGGTCCGGCGTGAGGCCCGACAGGGTGATCGTGACCAGCGGGATGAAGAAGAACGCCATCGCCACGCCCTGGATGATCGTCGGGATCATGATGGTCCAGAAGTCGGCCTGCGTATTGAAGTTCGACCGCATCCAGAGCACCAGCGCGAACACGAGGAACGAGAAGGTCGCATAGCGGCGCGGATCGACCTTGGCCACGGTGAGGCCGACGATGGGCGAGAAGAAGATCGCCAGCATGCCGACAGGCGCCATGATCATGCCGGCCTGCGTGGCCGTGTAGCCCATGTACTGCTGCAGCCACAGGGGCAGGATCACCACGTTCCCGAAGAAGAGGCCATAGGCCACCGCCGTTGCGAAGGCGCCCGACCAGAAGTTGCGCCGCTTGAACAGGAGCAGGTCGACCACCGGATGCTTGTCCGTCAGCTCCCAGACGAGGAAGAAGGCAAAGCCGACACCGGCCGTCACGGCAAGTGTCAGGATCACCGGCGAATGGAACCAGTCGAGCTCCTTGCCCTTGTCGAGCATGAGCTGAAGCGAGCCCACCCACAGCACCAGCAACGCCAGTCCGATGCCGTCGATCGGCACCTTGCGCGTACCGCTTTCGCGCTTGCGGTAGAGACCCCAGGTGATGGCCGCGGCGAGCAGGCCGACCGGGATGTTGATGTAGAAGATCCAGGGCCACGAGATGTTGTCGGTGATCCAGCCGCCCAGCAGCGGTCCCATGACGGGCGCCACCAGCGTCGTCATCGACCACATCGCCATGGCAAGGCCTGCCTTCGCGCGCGGATAGCTCGATAGCAGCAGCGTCTGCGACAGCGGGATCATCGGCCCCGCGACGAAACCCTGCAGCGCGCGGAACGCGATGAGCATCGTCATGTTGGGCGCCAGGCCGCACAGCCACGACGTGATGATGAACAGCAGAACGCTGGCCATGAACAGCCGCACCTGGCCGAAGCGCTGCGTCAGCCAGCCGGTGAGCGGCACGGCGATGGCATTCGACACCGCGAAACTGGTGATGACCCAGGTGCCCTGGGTCGAGCTGACGCCGAGGTCGCCCGCAATGGCCGGGAGCGAGACGTTGGCGATCGACGTGTCGAGCACGTTCATGAAGGTCGCGGCCGAGAGCGCGATCGTCCCCCACAGGCGGGCGGCGCCCTCGAGCGGCGGGAGCGGCTGGGTAACCGGGGCGTTCGACATCGTGCGCGCCGGATCGATCAGCCGGGCTGACCCTGCGAGGGCGCCGGTGTGCCGTGATTGTTCGAGTTGGAGGCCGGCGCCTTGCGCGGAACATCACGGCCCATGTTGGCGGCGATGATGCGTTCGACTTCGGCGTCGGCGCCGTGGTCGAGCTTGCTGTAGACCTGCGTCTGGACCAGCGCGCTGTCACGCGGTGCGTCGGCGAGCATCTTGCCGCCCTTCTGGCTCACGTCGATCTCGGCGTCCATCGACAGTCCGACGCGCAGCGGGTTGGCCTTGAGCTGCTCGGGATCGAGCGCGATGCGCACCGGCACACGTTGAACCACCTTGATCCAGTTGCCGGTCGCGTTCTGCGCGGGCAGCAGCGCAAAGGCCGCGCCGGTGCCAACGCCAAGCCCGGCGACGCGGCCGCTGTACTCGACCTTCTTGCCGTAGAGGTCGGCCGTGAGCTTCACGGGCTGGTCGATGCGGATGTTGCGCAGCTGCACTTCCTTGAAGTTGGCATCGACCCACAGCTGGTTCAGCGGCACGATCGACATCATCGGCGTGCCGGCGGACACGCGCTGGCCGAGCTGAACGGTGCGCTTGGCGACGTAGCCTTCGACCGGCGCCGGCATCGCGACGCGCTGCGTGGCGAGATAAGCCTCGCGCACCTTGGCTGCGGCGGCCTGAACGCTCGGATGCTGTTCGACGCTGGTGCCTTCGGTCAGCGACTGGTTGCTCGCGAGCTGTTCGCGCGCGCCCAGCACACTGGCCTGTGCGGCTGCAAGGGCGCTCTTGGCATTGGCCACCGCGGTTTCGGAGTGGTTGAGTTCTTCCTTCGACACCGCACCGTTGCCCGACAGCGCCTGCCGGCGCTTGAGGTCGTCCTGCGCGCGGGCGATGTCGCTCTGTGCGCGGACGATGTCGGCCTGGCGCAGCGACACCTGGGCCGCCAGCGATGCGTTGTTGACGTAGAGGGTGCGAACCTGCCGCACGGCCTGCGCGAGCGCCGCCTCGGCCTGGTCGAGGGCCACCTTGGCGTCGGACGGGTCGAGTTGCACGAGCGGCTGACCGGCCTTCACGAGGTCGGTGTCGTCCGCCATGATCGCCATCACGGTACCGCCGATCTGCGGGGTGATCTGGATCACGTTGCCCTGCACGTAGGCGTTGTCGGTCGATTCATAGTGGCTGGCGACCAGCCACTCGTACACACCCCACCCTGCGCCGGCGAGAACGACGATCGATGCGAGTGCGGTCAGCGCGCGGCGGCGCTTGTTGTTGGGGGCCGGCGCTTCGGGTGCGACGGGGTTGGCGACGTTGTTGTTTTCCATGGCAATGTCTTTCGGCGTCAAGGCGATGTTCAGGGGTGTTTGGGCGCGGATTCGGCGGCGGCGGTGGTGTCGGCGGTGGGCTGCCAGCCTCCGCCCAGCGCACGTGCGAGAGCAACCTGGCTGTCGAGCGCACGTGCCGCAAGATCCACGCCTTCGCGGCGCTGAAGCAGTACGGTGGTTTCGGCAGTCAGCACGTCAAGGAAGTTGCCAAGACCTGCACTGTAGCGCTGCACGGCAATGTCGTAGGCGGCTTCGGCCGCATCCTGCGACTCGCGCTGCTGGACCTGCTGGCGAACGACCGATTGCACGCTCGTCACCTGGTCGGCCACGTCGCGCACGGCGTCGAGCACGGTCGAGTTGTAGCTCTCGATGGCGCCGTCCAGATCGGCTTCCTTGCCGCGCAGGTTGGCGCGCAGCCTGCCGCCTTCGAAGATCGGCAAGCGGATGGCGGGACCCACGCCCCACTGCTGGCTGCCTGACTTGAGAAGGTTGTCGACGCCGATGCTGGAGAAGCCGGCGAACGCGACGAGATTGATGTTGGGATAGAACTGGGTCTTCGCGTTGGCGACGTCGCTGGTCGCCGCTTCGACGCGCCAGCGGGCGGCGGCGATATCCGCACGACGCCCCAGCAGATTGGCGGGGATGACCGGCTGAAGTGCCATCGTCTTGAGGCTGCCGAGCGCCGGCGGAACGAGCGCGGCAGTCGCACCGGGCTGTGCGACCAGCGCGTCGAGCGCATGCTGTGCGATCTCGATCTGCTCGCGGAACGACTCGATCTGCTGGCGTGCCTGCGGAATGGCACCTTCGCTCTGCTTCAACTGCAGGCGGGTATCGAGGCCCGCGGCCACACGGTCGCGCACCAGTTTGAAGACTTCCTCCCGCTGGGCAAGCGTGCGCTCGGCGACAGCCAGTTGATCGTGCAGGCGAGCCCACTGGACATAGCTGCGGGCGACATTGCTGGCGAGCAGGATGCGCGCGGCGTCGGCGTCGGCGCTCGTAGCGTTGGCGGAGCCGATGGCGGCTTCGATCGCGGTGCGGTTCTTGCCGAAGAAGTCGAGTTCCCAACTGCCGTTCAGTTGAAGTGCTCCGGTCTCCTGGACCGAGCCACCCAGCGGCGCCGGATAGATGTAGTTGCCGCTGAACTTCTGGCGGGTCAGGTCGAGCGCGCCATTGATCTGGGGTTTGTCGGCAGCTTCGGTCACGGAGACATTGGCCTGTGCGCGGGCCAGGCGGGCGCGCGCGACTTGCAAGCTCGGATTGCCCTGGATCGCCTGGGCGACCAGCGCGTCGAGCTGCGCATTCCCGAATGCAAGCCACCATTGGCTATCGACGGTCGGGGCGGCTGCGCTGATGGCAGGTGCGGACGGCGTGGCCGGCGCGGGCGTAAGGCCCAGCGATGCGGCGTCGCGAAGCGTGGCTTGGGATGAGGTATTGCCCATGTTCGCGCAGCCGGCCAGCGCCAGCGCGAACACCGCGGCCGCCACGGCGGTCTTATGGCGCAAAGCGCCTTCAGGAAGGAGTCGAGTCATCTTTTTCTCCACGGGCCGACAGGGCCTGTGCGTTATCGAGAATGCGGCGCAAATAGCTCTTGAGTTGCTGCCACTCTTCGTTGGTGAATCCGGCAAGGTGCTCGTTCTGCACGCGGCTGAGCACATGGGGCACCTCTTCCGCTGCGGCGCGACCTTCGTCGGTGAGTTCGATGTTGACCACGCGCCGATCGGCCACGGAACGCACCCGCCGGCACAGGCCCTTGGCCTCCAGGCGGTCGAGGAGCCGGGTCATGGCGCCGGTATCGAGCTGGCATTCGCGGGCCAGTTCCGCGACGGTCGTCGCCTGGCCCATGTGCAACTTGTGCAACGGGACCCACTGCGGATAGGTCGGGCCGCCCGGCTCGCACATGTGGAGTTCGACGGACTGACCCACGGCGGTCAGGATGCGCCGCATCATGTAGCCAATGCTTTCCTCGGCGCGATAGTTCTCCGCCTTGTAGAAGGCCTTGACCTCAGGCAGATCGCCTGCCGGACCCGCCGGATCGGGATGCTTTGAATCAGACATGTCTGAATATTAGTTGCCGCGACAATTACTGTCAAGGCGACTTTTGAGCGGGCAACCGTTAGCTAGAATCTCGCCATGGTTTCCCCTGCTTCTCCTTCGCCCGGCACAGGCGCTCCCAAGTCGCTGTCCGGCCTGGCCCCGTTCATGCGGCCCTACCGTGTCCAGATTGGCCTGGCGGCCGTTTTCCTCGTCTTGGCAGCGGCGACCACGCTGGTGTTTCCGGTAGCGCTTCGCAGCCTGATCGACGGCGGGCTGGTGCCCGGCGGCAGAGGCGAGCAGACGATGGCGCTGCGCGATCACTTCGTCGCGCTTTTCGCCGTTGCCGTCGCCCTGGGTGTCTTTTCGGCAGCGCGCTTCTATACCGTCAGTTGGCTTGGCGAACGCGTGACGGCCGACCTCCGCAACACCGTCTATGCGCACGTCCTCCGCCAGAGCCCGGTGTTCTTCGAAACCACGCAGACCGGCGAAGTGCTGTCCCGCCTCACGGCCGACACCACCCTGGTCCAGACAGTGGTCGGCTCCTCGCTCAGCATGGGATTGCGTAACGCGGTGATGGGCGTCGGCGCCCTGGCCATGCTGATCTGGACCAACCCCTATGTGATGGTGCAGGTGCTCGGCATCCTGGTGCTGGTGGTCCTGCCGAGCATGTGGTTCGGGCGTCGCGTCCGCAAGCTCTCCCGCGCCAGCCAGGATCGCGTGGCCGATTCGAGCGCCATTGCGGCCGAGGTGCTGAACGCCATCCCGGTCGTGCAGAGCTACACCGCCGAAAGCCGCGAAGCGGCCCGCTTCGACGCTTCGACCGACAGCGCGTTCCGCACGGCAGTGCGCCGTACAAAGGCGCGCTCCGTTCTGGTGGCCTTCATCATCATCGCGACGTCGGCGGCGCTGCTCTGGGGGCTGTACCAAGGGACCCAGGCTGTGCTGCACGGGGACATTACCGCTGGCCACCTCGGCCAGACCGTGGTCTACGTGATCATCCTTGCGAGCGCGGCGGCCGTGCTCGGGGAGGTCTACGGCGATCTCTTGCGCGCCGCCGGCGCCACCGAGAGGCTGATGGAACTGCTGCATGCCAAGCCCGTCATCCTGTCGCCCGAGCAGCCTGTACGGGCTCCGATCCCCGAAGCCGGAAGTGCGGTGAGCCTTGATTCCGTGAGTTTTCATTACCCTTCCCGTCCGGGCACGCACGCCCTGCGGGACTTCAGCCTGTCCGTTTCGCCGGGGGAAACGGTAGCGCTCGTCGGGTCGAGCGGTGCCGGCAAGAGTACGGTCTTTCAGCTGCTGCTGCGCTACTACGACCCGCAATCCGGGCGAATCACGCTCGACGGAGCCCCGCTCGTATCGCTGTCGCTGGACGAACTTCGAACACGCATCGGCCTGGTGCCGCAGGACGCGGTGATCTTCTCGGCTAGCGCCTTCGAGAACATTCGCTATGGCCGTCCGGACGCGAGCGCGGAAGAAGTGCACGCGGCATCCAAGGCCGCCTTCGCGGACGGTTTCCTGAGGGCGCTGCCCGAAGGCTACGACACATTCCTCGGAGAGCGAGGCGTCCGTCTGTCGGGCGGCCAGCGCCAACGGATCGCGATCGCGCGCGCCATCCTGAAGAATCCGCCGCTGCTGCTGCTCGACGAGGCGACGAGTGCCCTTGACGCCGAGAGCGAGCGCATGGTCCAAGCCGCGCTGGAATCCGCGATGTCCGGCCGCACGACGATCGTCATTGCGCACCGGCTCGCCACGGTCCAGAAAGCCGATCGCATCCTGGTGCTGGACCACGGGGGGATCGTCGAGCAGGGTACGCATGCGGCCCTGGTTGCCCAGAATGGCGTGTACGCTCGTCTGGCGGCATTGCAGTTCGCCGCTTGAGGTCGGCGGCGGCGCCTCGGCCGGCTACTGCAGCGTTTCCTTGAGCGCTGCCGGCAGGGGCAAAGAGAACACGGAGATGCCTTCGTCGATCAATGTCTGGGCTTGCTCGCGCGTCGCCTGGCCGCGAATGCCCCGTTCTTCGGCTTCGCCGTAGTGCATCTTGCGCGCCTCGTCGGCGAAGCGTTCACCCACATCCTCGGTCTGGGCAATCACTTCGCGAACCGCCCGCAACCAACGGGCCTCGGGCGTGTTCTCCACGGCTTGCACAGGGGGCGTTTCGGGAGACGGCTTGGTACCGCCCAGATTCAGGCGCGGCGCCGCCAGCAGCTTGGTGATCGCCGTGTCGCCGCAAATGGGGCACTCCACGAGCCCTGAAGCAAGTTGGGTTTCGAAAGCTTCGTGCGACGCAAACCACCCTTCGAAGCCGTGGCCGTGCGCGCACTGCAGGTTAAGGACCTTCATGCGCCGATTATCCGGCGCGATCGGACATCACGCCGATTTCCAGTCGAGCACCCATGCGCCGGAAAGGACGTTCTGCAACCAGAGCGTGCAAGTCAGCGTCTTGGCATCGGACACCGTGCCGTCCCTGCACCAACCCATCAGTTCCTCGGGCGTCGCCGTGATCACGTCGAGGAATTCGCCATGGTCGAGTTGCCGCGCGCCGAGCGAGAGGCCCCGTGCGAAGTAGATATGGATGATCTCGGTCGAATAGGCCACAGCGAGATGCATGGCGCCCGCGTGCGCCCACTCGCTGCCTGTGTAGCCGGTTTCCTCGAGCAGTTCGCGCTGTCCGCACAGCAACGGGTCTTCGCCCGCATCGAGCTTGCCGGCGGGAAATTCGGTCATTACATGGCCAACGGGGTACCGAAACTGGCGCTCGAGGACGACGCGGCCGTCATCGAGCAACGGCACCACGACCACGGCCCCGGGATGAATGATGTATTCGCGGGTCGCGGTATGTCCATCCGGCAATCGAACGGTGTCACGCCTGGCCTGGAGGAAGTTGCCCTTGAAGAGCATCTCGCTCGATGCGACTTCTTCCTTCAGATGTGAATCGTCCATCTCCGCCTATCTCCGGTGTTTGAGTAGGTAGCGCCAGGTGAACCCTGGAAACGCGAGCACGATGAACAAGGCACCGGTGACCGCGTAGAACTCCCACCCTTGCGAGGAAATCTGGCCGGCACGGCTTTCGAAGAGCAGGCCGATGCCACCCGCGACGAAATAAAGAAACAGGAGTTCGCCCAGCCTCATAGCCAGCGACTTGCGGCGCGCCGGGAGTGGCACCAGTCCCAGCAAGCGATCGGTGATGAACGGCAAGTTGGCCGCCGTCAGGGCGACCAACAATACCATCCAGACCGACGCAGCCTGCGACACGACCGCGATCAGGTGGCCAGCGTGGCCACGATCGCCTGCGCGCAGAGCGTCATGAGGCCGCCGGGCAGGATGCCGAGGATCAGGATCAGTGCGCCATTGAGCGTGAGCACCGTACGAACGTCACGCGGTGCCGAAACGGTCGTGGCGGTCACAGGCGCGTCGAAATACATGACCTTGACCACACGCAGGTAGTAGAACGCGCCGATCAGTGACATCACGACCGCGAACACCGCCAACCCGATATACATCGCCTGGCCGGACGCGATCAGCGCCTGAAGCACGGCCAGCTTCGCGTAGAAGCCGACGAGCGGCGGCACACCGGCCAGCGAGAACATCGCGATCGCCATCACGCCGGCATAGAGCGGGCTGCGCTGGTTCAGCCCCGCGAGGTCGGTGATCTCTTCGCTTTCGAATCCCTCACGTGCAAGCAGCAGGATGATGCCGAAACTCGCCAACGTGGTCAGAACGTAGGTCACGATGTAGAACATCGAGGCGCTGTACGCAAACTGCGCGTTGTACGTGTTGCCATTGACCACGCCCGCGACCAGACCGAGCAGCATGAAGCCCATCTGTGCAATCGTCGAATAGGCCAGCATACGCTTGAGGTTGGTCTGCGCAATGGCCGCCAGATTGCCGACCAGCAACGAGGCGATCGCAAGCAACGCAAGCATCTGCTGCCAGTCGATCGCGAGCGGCAGAAGGCCCTCGACGAGCAGGCGGATGATGATGGCGAAAGCTGCCAATTCAGGCGCCGCACCGATCATCAGCGTGACTGCGGTGGGTGCGCCCTGGTAGACGTCCGGCACCCACATATGGAACGGCGCCGCACCGACCTTGAAGGCCAGACCAGACACGATGAAGACCAGGCCGAACACCAGCACCTGGTGGTTCACCTTGCGGCTCGCGATGGCCTTGAAAACCTCGTTGATGTCGAGCGAACCGGTCGCGCCGTACATCATCGAAAGGCCGTAGAGCAGGAAGCCGCTCGCCATGGCGCCCAGCACGAAGTACTTCATTGCTGCCTCGCTCGCGACGGCGTTGTCGCGGCGCAGCGCCACCAGCGCGTAGCTCGAGAGCGTCAGCAGTTCGAGGCCCAGGTAGATCAGGAGGAAATTGCTGCCTGACATCATCACGAACATGCCGAGCAGGGCCAGCATGCTGATCGTGAACATCTCGCCGCCACGGAGCATGCCGCGATCTGCCGAGTACGGACGTCCGTAGACCAGCGTCATCATCAGGGCGACGGTCGCGAAGCACTTGAGCCAGTTGCCCATCGGATCGCTCACCACCATGCCGCCGAAGCCGTAGATGGTCTTGCCAGTGGAGGCATTGAACCCGCAAAGCACCGCCACGATGGCGAGCGTCATCAGGGTCAGGATGTAGGTGGCCGTACGACGGGGGCTGGTGGTGGACAGATCCAGCAATGCGATGACGCAGGTCGCGACCAGCAGCACCACCTCGGGGTAGATCGTCATCCAGCTGAGTTTGTCAATCATCTCGTTCTCTTGTTCAGCTTGGACTCAAGGCAGCTTCGAAACTGCCATGTGCTTGAGCAGTTCGGCCACGGAAGAATTCATCACGTCCGTGAAGACCTTCGGATAGATGCCCATCCAGAGCACGGCAATCGCCAGCAGCGCCAGCATCAGGAATTCGCGTGAGCTGATATCGCTCAATTCCTTGACGTGCTCATTGCCGACGGGGCCGAGGTAGACGCGCTTGTACATCCACAACGTGTAGGCCGCGCCGAAGACCAGCGCAGTGGCGGCGCCGAGGCCGAGCCAGAAGTTGGCCTTGACCGCGCCGAGGATCACCATCCATTCGCCGACGAAGCCGGCGGTGGCAGGAAGGCCGCAATTGGCCATGGCAAACAGCAGTGCGAAGGCCGCGAACTTGGGCATGGTGTTGACTACGCCGCCGTAGTCCGCGATCTGCCGCGAGTGCACGCGGTCGTACAACACGCCGATGCACAGGAACATCGCGCCGGACACAAAGCCGTGCGCAATCATCTGCACGATGCCGCCGGCAATGCCGAGGTCGTTGAAGATGAAGAAGCCCAGTGTCACGAAGCCCATGTGCGCCACTGACGAATAAGCCACCAGCTTCTTCATGTCCTGCTGTACCAGGGCTACCAGGCCGACATAGATCACCGCGATCAGCGAGAGCGTGATCATGAGCCAGGCCCATTCGTGCGAGGCATCGGGTGCAATGGGCATCGAGAACCGCAGGAAGCCGTACGCACCGAGCTTCAACATGATCGCGGCCAGCACGGCGGAGCCCCCGGTGGGCGCCTCGACGTGCACGTCCGGCAACCACGTGTGGACTGGCCACATCGGCACCTTCACCGCGAATGCGGCAAAGAAGGCGAAGAAGAGGAAGGTCTGTTCGCTGGCGGTCAGCGGCAGCTTGTGCCAGGTCAGGATGTCGAAGCTGCCACCCGACCTGTTGAACAGGTAGATCAGGGCGACCAGCATGAGCAGGGAGCCCAGCAGCGTGTAGATGAAGAACTTGAACGCCGCGTAGATCTTGTTGGGGCCGCCCCAGATCCCGATGATCAGGTACATCGGGATCAGCGTGGCCTCGAAGAAGACGTAGAACAGAACGCCGTCGAGCGCCGAGAACGAGCCGATCATGAGACCGGACAGGATCAGGAACGCGCCCATGTACTGGTTCACGCGCTCGGTGATCACTTCCCACGCCGAGATCACCACGACGACTGTGATGAAAGCGGTCAGCAGCACCAGCCAGAACGAAATCCCGTCCAGACCGATGTGATAGCTGATGTTGAAGCGTTCGATCCAGCTTTCTTTTTCGACGAACTGCATCGCCGCGGTTCCGGTCTGGAAGCGCGAATAGAGCGGCAAGGTGACCAGGAAGCTCGCAACCGAGCCGACAAGTGCAACCCAGCGCACGCCTCTCGCATGCTCGTCACGACCGAACGCCAGCAATACCACGCCGAAGGCGATCGGCATCCAGATGGCAAGGCTCAACAAACCCATTTTTGTTTTTCTCCAGCGAGAGCCGCTTACCGTTTAAACCAGACGAAGCACGTCATGAGGACGAAGATGCCCAGCAGCATCGCGAAAGCGTAGTGATAGATGTAGCCCGACTGGAGCCAGCGCACGGCGCCGGCGATGCGGCCGACCAGTTTCCAGGAACCGTTCACGATCGCACCGTCAATGATGCCCTGGTCCCCGCCCTTCCAGAGGCCGGTGCCCAGCGCACGCGTGGCGCGCGCGATCACGTTCTCGTTGAACCAGTCCATGTAGTACTTGTTCTCGAGCAGGCGATAGATCGGACCGAACGCGCGCTTGATCTTGGCGGGCACGGCCGGATTGACCAGATACAGATACCAGGCCACGACGACACCGGACAGCGCCAGCCAGAACGGCGCGGCAGTGAGACCGTGCAATGCCATGGCCATGGGGCCGTGGAACGCTTCGGCCAATTCCTTCATGGCTTCATGCTTTTCGCCGACGACAATCGCACCCTTGAAGAAATCACCGAACAGCAGGGGTTCGATCGTCATGTAGCCGATCACGACCGACGGAATGGCCAGCATCACCAGCGGCACCCACACCACCCACGGCGACTCGTGCGGCTCGTGGTGGTCGTCATGATGTCCGTGACCGTCATCGGCCCCGTGGTGGTGCGCATCCGGGTTCTGGTCGTAGCGTTCCTTGCCGTGGAAGACCATGAAGTACATGCGGAACGAATACAGGGCCGTGACGAACACGCTGGCCAGTACGGCGAAGTAGGCGAAACCAGAGCCCCAGAGATGGCTCTCGTGGACCGCTTCGATGATGCTGTCCTTGGAATAGAAGCCCGAGAACCAGGGCGTGCCGATCAGAGCGAGCGACCCCACCAGCGATGTGATCCAGGTGATCGGCATGTACTTGCGCAACGCCCCCATCCACCGCATGTCCTGGTTGTGGTGCATGCCGATGATGACCGAGCCGGCGCCGAGGAACAGCAGTGCCTTGAAGAACGCGTGCGTCATCAGGTGGAAGATCGCGACCGAATACGCCGACGCGCCGAGCGCGACTGTCATGTAGCCGAGCTGCGACAGCGTCGAGTAGGCGACCACGCGCTTGATGTCGTTCTGTATGACGCCGAGGAAGCCCATGAAGAGCGCGGTGATGCCGCCGATCACCAGAACGAAGCTCAAGGCCGTATCGCTCAGCTCGAACAGCGGCGACATGCGCGCCACCATGAAGATGCCCGCCGTGACCATGGTCGCGGCGTGGATCAGTGCGGAGATCGGGGTCGGGCCCTCCATCGAGTCGGGCAGCCACACGTGCAGGGGAAACTGCGCACTCTTGCCCATCGCACCGATGAACAGGCAGATGCAGATCACCGTAATCAGCATCCACTCGGTGCCCGGAAAGCTCAGCTTCGCCAGCTCATCCGCCTTGGCAAAGGTCTCGCCGTAGTTCAAGGTCCCGGCATAGGCGGCGACGAGGCCGATGCCCAGGATGAAGCCGAAGTCACCCACGCGGTTGACCAGGAAAGCCTTCAGGTTGGCGAAGATCGCGGTCGGCCGGTTGTACCAGAAGCCGATCAGCAAATAGGACACCACGCCGACGGCTTCCCAGCCGAAGAACAGCTGCAGCATGTTGTTGCTCATCACGAGCATCAGCATGGAGAAGGTGAAAAGCGAGATGTACGCGAAGAAGCGGTTGTAGCCCTCGTCTTCCTCCATGTAGCCGATCGTGTAGATGTGCACCATCAGCGACACGAAGGTCACCACGCACATCATTAAGGCCGTGAGACCATCGACGAGGAAGCCGACTTCCATCTTCAGGCTGCCGATCGTCATCCACTCGTAGATCGTGGCATTGAAGCGGGCACCGTCGTTGACGACGCTGTTGAGCGTCATCACCGAGAGGACAAAGGAGATCAGCACGCCGAGGATGGTCAGCGAATGCGTCGCGCGCCGGCCAAGGAAGGCGCCGCCGAATTTCGTACCGAAGATGCCGGCCACGACGGAGCCGACCAATGGCGCCAGCGGTACCGCCAGCAGTGTGGATGCGGAAAGTGTTGCGCTCATGAGAAATCCTTCAGCCCTTGAGCGCGTTGAGTTCGTCGACGTTGATGTTCGACTTGTTGCGGAACAAGAGGACCAGCAGCGCCAGTCCGATCGCCGACTCCGCGGCCGCGACCGTCAGGATGAAGAACACGAAGATCTGACCGTGCATGTCGCCGAGGAAGTACGAAAACGCGACAAAGTTCATGTTGACGGCCAGCAGCATCAGCTCGATGCACATCAGCAGCACGATGAGGTTCTTGCGATTCAGGAAGATCCCGATGACCGAGAGCGCGAAGAGCATCGCGCCCAGCGAGAGAAAGTGTCCGAGCGTGAGCGTCATGCCTTGGTCTCCGCTGCTGCCGAGGGTTGTTCGACGACGGGCTCCGCCGCACGCGTCACCGGCATCTGCACGATGCGCACGCGGTCCCGCGCCTTCACACGGACCTGGTCGGACGGGTTGACGTACTTGCTGTCTTTGCGGGCGCGCAGCGTCAGCGCGATCGCCGCGAACATGGCGACCAGCAGGATCACGGCCGCGATCTCGAGCGGATAGAGATAGTCGGTATAGAGAAGCTTGCCCAGTTCGAGCGTGTTGGACGTGTCGGGGCCGGACGCGAGCGGACTCTTCGGTGCGCTCAGGCGGAAGCCGCCCATCAGCACAGCGGCCATCTCGAGCGCGATCAGCGCCCCGACGCCGGCGGCGAGCGGGAAATGCCGCCAGAAGCCCTCGCGAAGACCTTCGACATCGATGTCCAGCATCATCACGACGAAGAGGAACAGCACCATCACGGCCCCGACGTAGACGAGCACCAGCGCGATCGCCAGGAACTCGGCGCGCAGGATCAGCCAGATGGCCGATGCCTGGAAGAAAGCCAGCACCAGGTAAAGCGCTGCATACACGGGGTTGCGCGCAGTGATGACGCGGAAGGCTGCAAACAGCAGCACCGCGGAAAACAGATAGAACAGACCGGTCTTGACGTCCATGGAGCGAATTCGTTGCGAGTTTCGGGCTAGGCTGGAACTCAGCGCTTCAGCGGTACTTGGCGTCAGCCGCCTTGTTGGCGGCGATTTCTTTTTCGTAGCGGTCGCCGACGGCGAGCAGCATGTCCTTGGTGAAGTACAGGTCGCCGCGCTTTTCACCGTGGTATTCGAAGATGTGGGTCTCGACGATCGAGTCGACCGGGCAGCTCTCTTCGCAGAATCCGCAGAAGATGCACTTGGTCAGGTCGATGTCGTAGCGCGTGGTGCGGCGGGAGCCGTCATCGCGAACATCGGATTCGATCGTGATCGCGAGCGCCGGACACACGGCCTCGCAGAGCTTGCAGGCAATGCAACGCTCTTCGCCGTTTTCATAGCGGCGCAGCGCGTGCAGTCCGCGGAAGCGCGGCGACAACGGCGTCTTCTCTTCGGGAAACTGGATGGTGATTTTCCGGCTGAAGGCGTACTTGCCGGTAATGGCCAGTCCCTTGAACAACTCGAACAGCATGAAGCTGCGCAGGAAGTCCTTCAGCGAGAACGGCGTGGAAAGGGAGGAGGAGCGCGCAAGCGCGCTGGCGGAGGGCGCAGTCATGGCAGTTCCAGTTATTTCCAGATGTTGAAGGGGGTCTGCATCCAGGCGCCGACCACTACCAGCCACACGAGCGTGACAGGAATGAAGATCTTCCAGCCAAGCCGCATGATCTGGTCGTAGCGGAAGCGTGGGAAGGTCGAACGAACCCAGAGGAACATCGTCACCACGACGAAGGTCTTGATACCCAGCCAGATCCATCCTGGAATGAATGCCAGGAAGTCGAACGGAGGCAGCCAGCCGCCGAGGAAGAGCACCGCGCACAGGATCGAGACGAGCCACATGTTGGCGTACTCGGCAAGGAAGAACATCGCGAAGCTCATGCCCGAGTACTCGATCATGTGACCGGCGACGATTTCGGATTCGCCTTCCACCACATCGAACGGATGGCGATTGGTTTCAGCCAGACCCGAGATGAAGTAGACGACGAAGATCGGCAGCAGCGACAGCCAGTTCCACGAAAGGAAGCCGATCCCCATCGAGGCGAAGTGACCCTTGCCCTGCCCCATCACGATGTCGGTCATGTTGAGGCTGGCCGACACCATCAGCACCACGACGAAGCAGAAGCCCATCGCGATTTCGTAGCTGACCATCTGGGCCGAAGCGCGCAACGCGCCGAGGAAGGCGTACTTGGAATTCGACGCCCAGCCCGCGATGATCACGCCGTAGACCTCGAGCGAGGTGATGGCCATCACGAACAGCAGGCCGGCATTGATGTTGGCCAGCGCGACTTCGGGTCCGAAAGGAATGACCGCCCAGGCTGCCAGCGCCGGCATGATGGTCATGATGGGTCCCAACAGGAACAAGCCCTTGTTGGCGACCGTCGGCAGGATGATTTCCTTGGTCAGCAGCTTGAGCGCGTCGGCGATCGGCTGCAGGAGACCCAGCGGCCCGATGCGGTTGGGGCCGATACGAATCTGCGTGAATCCGATGGCCTTGCGTTCCCACAGCGTGAGGTAGGCCACGGCGCCCATCAAGGGCAGCACCACGACGACGATCTTGATCAGCGTCCAGATCACAGGCCACGCCAGGCCGGTCCACCAGCCGGCAGAGACCAGGCCCAGGCCGAAGCCATGCAGCGCGTCGATCATGCGAGCACCTCCTGTGCTGCGGCGGCCTGAGCCATCCGCGCATCGGTCGTGAGCTGCAGGGACGGCGCGCGGCGAACGATGCCGTCGAGTTGG
Source organism: Variovorax glacialis (assembly GCF_051216375.1). Classification (NCBI taxonomy): domain Bacteria; kingdom Pseudomonadati; phylum Pseudomonadota; class Betaproteobacteria; order Burkholderiales; family Comamonadaceae; genus Variovorax; species Variovorax glacialis. Next base: position 176,910 of record NZ_JBPJZT010000003.1, read on the forward strand.
TAGATGCTTGCAACGACAGGCGATGCAACTGCGCCGTTGCCCGTCTGGATCGACGCGGTGGTCGTGTTGTTCAGCCTGTCGGCCAATACTTCTCCGGGCGAGCCGACATCGGCCAGCACATCCGCCGTCGATTCGAATGCGAAGCCCGAAAGGCCGAGCAGATTGGCCAGCACACGCAGGACCTTCCAGGCCGGACGCGCTTCGCCCAGCGGCTTCACGACTGCGTGGAAGCTTTGCGCGCGACCTTCGGCGTTGATGAAGGTCCCGGGCGTCTCGGTGAATGGCGCGATGGGCAGCAGCACATCGCTGAATTCGAGGTTGGACTTGAACGGGCTCAGCGTCACGACCATCTGCGCGTGGGCAAGGCCCTCCACTGCGGCCGCACCCGCCGCCGAGTCGAACACGGGCTCGGTGTTGAGCAGCAACGCAGCCTTGAGTCCGCCAGCCAGCATCTGGCCCGCATTCAGGCCGCCCGCCTTCGGCAAGGCGCCGACAACTTGCGCGCCGACTGTGTTGGCCGCTTCGGTCAGGTAGCCGACGCTGGCGCCCGTCTGTGCGCCGATCCAGTTCGCCAGTGCCAGCAAGGTGCTGGCTTCGCCATGATGTGCAGCGGCGTTTCCGAGCAGGATGGCCTTGCGTTCGCCGCCGAGCAGCGAAGCTGCGAGCGCCTTTGCTGCGTCGCTTGCAGCTTCGTTCGTCGTCACGGGCGCCGTGGCCCCGGTGCTTTCAGCGACGGCGGCCGCGATGTCGACCAGCGCTGCAACCCATTCCTGAGCAGGCGCCAGGACAGCGTTCGCCACAGGCATCGCCCAGGCATCCGCATCGGCGAGCAGGTCCGGGGAAGTCAGTGCACTCAGCACGCCTCCCTTGCGGATCGACTGACGAATGCGCTGCGCGAACAGCGGATGGTCCTTGCGCAGGTTGGAACCGATCACGAACGCGCGTTGCAACTGCGACAGCGAAGCGATCGGGGTGCCCAACCAGCGGACCCCTTCGAATGCGCCAAATTCGGCATTGCGCAGGCGATAGTCGATGTTGTTGCTGCCAAGGCCGTGCGTGAGCAGGTTTGCCAGGTGCAACTCTTCAAGCGTGCTGTGCGGGCTGACCAGCGTGCCGATGCTTTGCGCGCCGTGGTCGGCCTTGATCTGCTTCAGGCCGTTGGCCACGTATTCGAGCGCGGTTTGCCAATCGACCGCCTGCCAGTGACCGCCCTGCTTCAGCATCGGCTGGGTCAGGCGCTCAGGGCCGTTCAATGCCTCGTAGGAGAAGCGGTCGCGGTCGGCGATCCAGCACTCGTTCACATCTTCGTTTTCGAGCGGCACGACGCGCATCACGCGGTTGTTCTTGACCTGCACGATGAGGTTGGCACCCGTCGAGTCGTGCGGACTGACCGACTTGCGACGCGACAGTTCCCACGTCCGGGCGCTGTAGCGGAAGGGCTTGCTCGTGAGCGCGCCGACCGGGCAGATATCGATCATGTTGCCCGACAGTTCGGAGTCGACCGAGTCGCCGAGGAAGGTCTCGATCTCGGAGTGCTCGCCGCGGTTCGACATCCCGAGCTCCATCACGCCGGCCACTTCCTGGCCGAAGCGGACGCAGCGCGTGCAATGGATGCAGCGGCTCATCTCTTCCATGCTGATGAGCGGGCCGACGTCCTTGTGGAAGACCACGCGCTTTTCTTCCTCGTAGCGCGAAGAAGAACCACCGTAGCCCACGGCCAGATCCTGCAACTGGCATTCGCCACCCTGGTCGCAGATCGGGCAGTCGAGCGGATGGTTGATCAGCAGGAACTCCATCACCGACTGCTGGGCCTTGATCGCCTTGTCGCTCTTGGTGCGGACGATCATGCCCTGCGTGACCGGTGTAGCGCAGGCAGGCATCGGCTTCGGCGCCTTCTCCACATCGACAAGGCACATGCGGCAGTTGGCCGCGATGCTGAGCTTCTTGTGATAGCAGAAATGCGGAATGTAGGTGCCCGCCTTGTCGGCCGCATGCATGATCATGCTGCCTTCGACGATGTCGACCTTCTTGCCGTCCAGTTCGATTTCAACCATATGTGTTCTTCTTGCGCTCAGGCCTTGACCGGCGCCTTCGGGACGTAGCCCGGGATCAGTGCCTCGAACTCGTGGCGGAAATGTTTGATCATGGCCCGCACAGGCATCGCGGCGGCATCGCCCAGCGCGCAGATGGTGCGGCCCTGGATGTTGTCGGCGACGGAATTCAGAAGGTCCATGTCAGTGGCCTTGCCCTGGCCGTTGTGGATGCGATCCACCACGCGCCACAGCCAGCCCGTGCCCTCGCGGCACGGCGTGCACTGGCCGCACGATTCATGCATGTAGAAGTACGAGAGGCGCTTGAGCGATTCGACCATCGAGCGGCTGTCGTCCATGACGATCACGGCGCCGGAACCCAGCATCGACCCTGCCTTCGCGATGGAGTCGTAGTCCATCGTGCACTCCATCATGATGGAGGCCGGCAGCACCGGAGCGGACGAACCGCCAGGAATCACTGCCTTGAGCTGTCGCCCCTTGCGCACGCCGCCAGCAAGTTCGAGCAGCTTCGAGAAAGGTGTGCCCATGGGCACTTCGTAGTTTCCGGGCAGTTCGACATCGCCGCTGACCGAAAAGATCTTGGTGCCGCCGTTGTTCGGCTTGCCGCACTCGAGGTAGGCCGGGCCACCGTTGACGATGATCCAAGGCACTGCCGCAAAGGTTTCGGTGTTGTTGATCGTCGTGGGCTTGCCGTAGAGGCCGAAGCTCGCCGGAAATGGCGGCTTGAAGCGAGGTTGCCCCTTCTTGCCTTCCAGCGATTCGAGCAACGCAGTTTCCTCGCCGCAGATGTAGGCGCCGAAACCGTGCGCCGCATGCAGTTGGAAGTTGTAGGTACTGCCCAGGATGCCGTCACCCAGGTAGCCGGCCGCACGCGCCTCTTCCAGTGCTTCCTCGAAGCGATCGTAGGTCTGGAAGATCTCGCCGTGGATGTAGTTGTAGCCTACGCTGATGCCCATCGCGTAGGCTGCGATGGCCATGCCCTCGATCACGATGTGCGGGTTGTAATGCAGGATGTCGCGGTCCTTGCACGTGCCCGGCTCGCCTTCATCGGAATTGCAGACGAGATACTTCTGACCCGGGAACTGACGGGGCATGAAGCTCCACTTGAGGCCAGTCGGAAAACCCGCGCCGCCGCGGCCACGCAGGCCCGAAGACTTGACTTCGGCGATCACCTGATCGGGCGTCAGCCCCTCGCTCAGGATCTTGCGCAGGGCCTGGTAGCCGCCGCGCGCCTCGTAGTCGGCGAGCCGCCAGTTGGTACCGTCGAGGCCGGCATAGATCTGCGGCGCGATGTGACGGTCGTGAAAGCAGGTCTGGACGCCAGTGGCCTGGAACTGCGAAAGCACTTGCTCGGGCGACATCATTGCGCTCCCTTCAAGCCGTCGATCAGCTGATCGAGCTTTTCATTGCTCATGAAGCTGCACATGGTGCGATCGTTGACCAGCATCACAGGCGAATCGGCGCAGGCGCCGAGGCATTCGCTCTGCTGCAGCGTGAACAGGCCGTCCGGCGTGGTCTCGCCCATCTCGATGCCAAGCTTCTTTTCAAGATGCTTGAGCGCCACCGCACCGTCGCGCAACTGGCAAGGCAGGTTGGTACAGACGTTGAGTTTGAACTTGCCCACCGGCCGCTGGTTGTACATGTTGTAGAAGGTCGTGACCTCATGCACCGCGATCGGTGCCATCCCCAGGTAGGCGGCAATCTCGCGCTCGCGCTGTTCGCTCACGAAGCCCTCGTCCTGCTGCACGAATGCCAGGCACGCCATGACCGCCGACTGCTTTCCTGCCGGCGGATACTTGGCGACCTCTCGCGCAAAACGCTCCAGCGTCGCAGGCGACAGTGGCGCCTGGGAGCTGTGGGTGGTGTCGGAATTCATGGGTTTACTTACCTGTCAATCTCGCCGAAGACGATGTCCATCGTGCCGATCACGGCCACTGCATCGGCAATCATGTGCCCGCGCGCCATTTCGTCGAGCGCCGCCAGATGTGGGAAGCCCGGTGCGCGGATTTTCAGCCGATAGGGCTTGTTGGCGCCGTCGCTCACCAGATAGATGCCGAACTCACCCTTGGGGTGTTCGACGGCCGCGTAGGCCTCGCCTTCGGGCACGTGGAAGCCTTCGGTGAAGAGCTTGAAATGGTGGATCAACTCCTCCATGTTGGCCTTCATCGACTCGCGCGCTGGCGCAGCCACCTTGTGGTTGTCGGTGATGACCGGACCCTGGTTGGCACGGAGCCACGCGGAACATTGCTGGATGATGCGGTTGGCCTGGCGCATTTCCTCGACCCGGACCAGGTAGCGGTCGTAGCAGTCGCCGGTCTTGCCCACGGGCACGTCGAAGTCCATGCGGTCATACACGTCGTACGGCTGCTTCTTGCGCAGGTCCCATTCGACGCCCGAGCCACGCAGCATCGGGCCGGTGAAGCCGAGGTTCAGGGCGCGCTCCGGAGAAACGACGCCGATGCCGACGGTGCGCTGCTTCCAGATCCGGTTGTCGGTGAGAAGCGTTTCATACTCGTCGACCATCTTCGGGAAGCGCTTGCAAAAGTCGTCGACGAAATCTAGCAGCGAACCCTGTCGGTTTTCATTGAGCCGCTCGATCGCCTTCGCGTTCTTGATCTTGCTGGCCTTGTACTGCGGCATCACATCGGGCAGGTCGCGGTAGACACCACCAGGACGGAAATAGGCGGCGTGCATGCGCGCACCCGACACTGCCTCATACATGTCGAACAGGTCTTCACGCTCGCGGAAGCAGTAGATGAGCATGTTCATCGCACCGCAGTCGAGCCCGTGCGCGCCGAGCCACAAGAGGTGGTTCAGCAAGCGCGTGATCTCGGCGAACATCACCCGGATGTACTGGGCGCGAATGGGCACCTCGAGACCCATGAGCCGCTCGATCGCGAGGCAGTACGCGTGCTCGTTGCTCATCATCGACACGTAGTCGAGCCGGTCCATGTAGGGCAAGGACTGGATATAGGTGCGCGATTCGGCGAGCTTTTCAGTCGCACGGTGCAGCAGGCCGATGTGCGGGTCGGCGCGCTGGATGACTTCGCCATCCAGTTCCAGCACGAGGCGCAGCACGCCGTGTGCTGCCGGGTGCTGGGGTCCGAAGTTCAGCGTGTAGTTCTTGATTTCGGCCATCAGTGGAGTCCGCCGTAGTTGTCTTCGCGGATCACGCGCGGCGTGATCTCGCGCGGCTCGATCGAGACGGGCTGGTAGATCACGCGCTTCTGTTCCGCGTCGTAGCGCATCTCGACGTGACCGGAAACGGGGAAGTCCTTGCGGAACGGATGCCCGATGAAGCCGTAGTCGGTCAGGATGCGACGAAGGTCGTCATGGCCTTCGAACACGATGCCGTAGAGATCGAAGGCCTCGCGCTCGAACCAGCCCGCGCCATTCCAGACGCTAGTGAGCGAATCGATGACCGGCAGGTCCTCGTTCGGCACGAAGACCTTGAGGCGAACGCGCTGATTGAGGCTCACCGAAAGCAGATGGGTGACGATGCAGAAGCGCTCGCCTTCCCATTCGCCGTCGCGGTATCCGGAATAGTCCATGCCGCAGAGGTCGATCAACTGCTCGAACCGGCACCCCGGCGCGTCGCGCAGCAGAGTGGCGGCCGCCAGGTAATCGGCCGCACCGACCACCACCGTTACCTCGCCCAGCGCGAGCGTGACGCTCCTCGCCTTCGTGCCAAGCGTTTCGGTGATCTGTGTTTGGAGCGCCTCGGGAGAAATGGCAAAGTCAGTCATCGTCTCTTGCTCTTCAGGCGCGCGCGATCGTGTTGGTACGGCGAATCTTCTGCTGGAGTTGGATCACCCCATAGAGAAGAGCCTCCGCCGTCGGCGGGCAGCCCGGCACGTAGACGTCGACCGGCACGATGCGATCGCACCCTCGCACGACCGAGTAACTGTAGTGGTAGTAGCCACCACCGTTGGCGCACGAGCCCATCGAGAGGACCCAGCGAGGCTCGGGCATCTGGTCGTAGACCTTGCGCAGGGCCGGCGCCATCTTGTTGCAGAGCGTGCCGGCGACGATCATCAGATCGGACTGGCGCGGACTGGGCCGGAACAACATGCCGAAGCGGTCGATGTCGTAGCGCGCAGCGCCAGCATGCATCATCTCCACGGCACAGCAGGCCAGACCAAAGGTCATGGGCCACAGTGATCCCGTCTTGGCCCAATTCACCACCGAGTCGTACGTCGTGGTGACGAAGCCTTCCTTCATGACGCCTTCAATGGCCATTTTTCGGATTCCTTGTCATTCCCAGTCGAGGGCGCCCTTTTTCCATTCGTAGGCGAAGCCCACGACGAGGATGGCGAGAAAGATCATCATTGCCCAGAAGCCGACAGGGCCGATTTCCTTGAGCGCAATGGCCCACGGGAAGAGAAAGGCGATTTCGAGGTCGAAGAGGATGAAGAGGATCGCGACTAGGTAGTACCGAACGTCGAACTTCATGCGCGCGTCTTCAAAGGCTTCGAAGCCGCATTCGTAAGGGGAATTCTTTTGCGCGTCGGGCCGGTTGGGACCGAGGATGTAACCCAGAACCTGAGGTGCGACGCCGACTCCGACACCGACCAGGATGAACAACAGGACGGGGAGGTAGGAATCGAGGTTCATCAGGGGGTTCTATCACCGCTTGCCACCGACAGGAAGCGTTTGATTCCTGTCGGTGAGATTTGGTGCGGTCGGCGAGACTCGAACTCGCACAGCTTTCGCCACTACCCCCTCAAGATAGCGTGTCTACCAATTTCACCACGACCGCGGTTTTTGCTGTCCGGATGGCATGAGGAACCTCAAAAAGGCTTTTGGCTTTCCGGAACAGCTTTAGAGTTTACCCTGAAATACAGCCGTTTTCACTGGACGACTGCAGAGATCACGACAAGGTTTACTTGGCCGGAATCTGTGCCGCGCCCGAAGCTGGTGCGGATGGGGCCGAAGCCGGTGCATTCGTTGCAGGAGCGGCAGGCGCGCTTCCCGCCGGAATCTCTGTTGCGGGCGTCGAAGCCGGCGCGGGCGCACCAACGGCCGCGCGCTCGAGCAGGCTGCCGCCGCCCACGGGGCGCGAGTGACCGAAGTAGGCCAGCAACAGCGTGCATGCAAAGAAGACTGCCGCGAGGACCGCGGTCGTGCGCGAGAGGAAGTTCGCGCTGCCGCTCGCGCCGAATAGGCTGCCGGCGCTGCCGCTGCCGAAGGCCGCACCCATGTCGGCACCCTTGCCATGTTGGACCAGGATGAGACCGATCATCGCGAGTGCGGTGAGCATCTGCACACCCACGAGAATGTTGAGGACCACGTTCATTCGTTCTAACTCCTAAATTTGTTGGCGGCGCGCTGTCTCAGCGGGCCGCGGCAATGATTTGCAGAAAATCGGGGGCCTTGAGCGATGCGCCGCCAATCAATCCGCCGTCGATATCGACCTGCGCGAGCAACTCTGCCGCGTTCGCGGCGTTCATGCTGCCGCCGTAGAGAATCCGGATGCCTGCAGCATGCTCGCTCGCCGCGTGATGCAGCTGCGCGCGCAACACCGCATGCACCGCCTGCGCCTGTTCGGGCGTTGCAGTCTTGCCGGTCCCGATCGCCCAGACAGGCTCGTAGGCCACGACGATCTCGCTGATGCAGTGGCCATTGACGTGGATCACCGCCGCGAGTTGGCGCTTGACGACTTCCTCGGTCCGGCCCGCTTCGCGCTGCGCCAGCGTTTCACCGACACAGACGATGGGCGTGATCCCGTTGCCCAGCGCAACTGCCGTCTTCGCAGCGACAACCTCGTCGGTCTCACCGTGATACTGGCGCCGCTCCGAGTGGCCCACGATGGCATAGCGCACGCCGAATTCCTTCAGCATCGCAGCCGACTGCTCGCCCGTAAAAGCGCCCTGCGCTTGTGCCGACACGTCCTGCGCACCCAATTCGATCGCCGTACCGGAAACCAACGACTGCACCTGCGCCAAATACGGTGCCGGCACGCACACCGCGACTTCGCAAGCCGGCGTTGCGATGCCCGTCAACAAGGCCTCCACGAGCGCCTCGTTCGCAGCGAGGCTTCCATTCATCTTCCAGTTGCCGGCGATCAGCTTCTTCTTGATCATCAATGTCTCGCTCACCAGGTCAGCACGATCTTGCCGATGTGCTGATTCGATTCCATCAGGACGTGGGCTTGTGCGGCGCCGCTCGGGTCACCCTTTGCAGCAAAGCTGCTGTGGATGACCGGTTTGACTGCTCCGCTTTCCAGCAACGGCCACACCTTCTCACGCAACGCCTTGGCAATCGCGCCCTTGAAGGCGATCGGCCGCGGACGCAGCGTCGAGCCGGTGATGGTGAGGCGCCTGCGCAGCACCAGTCCCGCGTTGATTTCACTCTTGATGCCGCCCTGCACGGCGATGATTACAAGCCGTCCGTCCTCGGCCAGGCATTCGATCTCGCGCGCGACATACGCACCGGCCACCATGTCGAGCACCACGTCAACGCCCTTTCCGCCGGTGAGGCGCTTGGCCTCCTCGACGAAATCGGCGGTCTTGTAGTTGATTGCGTGATCGGCGCCCAGCCTCCTGCATGCTTCGCATTTGTCGTCGCTGCCCGCGGTCACGATCACGGTCGCGCCGAGCGCCTTGCCCAACTGGATGGCCGTGACCCCGATGCCGCTGGAGCCGCCCTGGATCAGCAGGGTTTCACCCTTCTGCAGGCGACCGCGCTCGAACACGTTGCTCCACACGGTGAAGAAAGTCTCGGGCAGCGTGGCCGCCTCGACATCGCTCCAGCCCTTGGGGACCGGCAGGCATTGCGCGACAGGCGCCACGCACAGTTCGGCATAACCACCGCCTGCGACGAGCGCGCAAACTTGGTTTCCGATCTTGAAACCGGCGTCGGCCAAGGCCTTTGCGTCGCCGCCCACGATTTCGCCCGCCACTTCGAGCCCGGGGAGGTCCGAGGCGCCAGGCGGAACGGGGTAGTTGCCCATTCGCTGGAGCACGTCGGGACGGTTCACGCCGCTTGCGGCCACGCGAATCAGCAGTTCGCCTTCACCCGCGACGGGGTCGGGACGCTCCGCCATGCGCAGCACCTCGGGGGCACCAAACGATGTGATCTCAATGGCTTTCATGGTCTTCTCTGGCTGCAATGCCCGCGGTCAGGCGGGCATTGCTGGAACTACAAGCGCGACGGCGTCTCCGCCGTCGCTCCACTTCAAGCCTGGTGGTCGCCTCGGTTCGACTCTTGCAAGGGCGCTTGCTCGGCCAACTGTTCCGCCTGCTCGCCATTGCGTTCGTTATTTTCGAAGCGCGGCGCGCGTTCGGTACGCGGCGGACGATCGCCACGGTCACCGCGGTCCGAGCGTTCACGGCGATCGCCACGGTCGCCGCGGTCTTCACGCGGAGGACGCTCATTGAATTCCATGCCCGCCGGACGCTCGGAGAGCGCCTTCATGGACAGCTTGACACGCCCCTTTTCGTCGGTCTCGAGCACCTTGACCTTCACGATCTGGCCTTCGCTCAGGTAGTCGCTCACCTTCTCGACGCGCTCGTGCGCGATCTGGCTGATGTGCAGCAGGCCGTCTTTGCCCGGCAGCAGGTTGATGAGCGCGCCGAAATCGAGGATCTTGGTGACCGGGCCCTCGTAAACCTTGCCGATTTCCACTTCGGCCGTGATCTGCTCGATGCGCTTCTTGGCCTCTTCGGCCTTGGCCGGATCGGTCGACGCAATCGTGATGGTGCCGTCTTCGTCGATGTTGATCTGCGTGCCGGTCTCTTCGGTCAGCGCGCGGATCACCGAGCCACCCTTGCCGATCACGTCGCGGATCTTCTCGGGGTTGATCTTCATCGTGAACAGGCGCGGCGCGAAGCTGGAGACTTCGGCCTTGGCCTCGCCCATGGCTTCCTGCATCTTGCCGAGGATGTGCATGCGCGCTTCCTTGGCTTGCGCCAGGGCGACCTGCATGATTTCCTTGGTGATGCCCTGGATCTTGATGTCCATCTGCAGCGCGGTGATGCCGTTGGTCGTGCCGGCCACCTTGAAGTCCATGTCGCCGAGGTGATCTTCGTCACCCAGGATGTCGGTCAGCACCGCGAAACGGTTGTCTTCCTTGATCAGGCCCATGGCGATGCCCGCCACGTGCGCCTTCATCGGCACGCCGGCGTCCATCATCGAGAGGCAACCGCCGCAGACCGAAGCCATCGACGACGAGCCGTTCGACTCGGTGATTTCCGACACCACACGGATCGTGTACGGGAATTCTTCCTTGCTCGGCAGGCAGGCGACGAGCGCGCGCTTGGCGAGACGGCCGTGGCCGACTTCGCGGCGCTTGGTCGAACCCATGCGGCCGACTTCGCCGGTGGCGAAGGGAGGCATGTTGTAGTGGAACAGGAAGCGGTCTTCGTATTCGCCAGCCAGCGCGTCGATGCGCTGCGCGTCGCGCTCGGTACCGAGCGTGGTCACCACCAGCGCCTGAGTTTCGCCGCGCGTGAATAGCGCCGAGCCGTGGGTACGCGGCAACACGCTGTTGCGGATTTCGATCGGACGCACGGTGCGCGTGTCGCGACCGTCGATGCGGGGCTCGCCCGACAGGATCTGGCTACGGACGATCTTCGACTCGATCGAGAACAGCAGGTCGTTGACCTTGCCCGCGTCGAAGGGCTCGCCGCTTTCCTTCAGCGCGTTCATCACGCTGGCATTGGCTTCGCGCAGGGCTTGCGTACGAGCCTGCTTGCTGCGGATCTGGTAGACGGCACGGAGCTTTTCCTCGGCCAGGCCCTTGACCTTGGCGACGAAGGCTTCGTCTTCGGCCGGCGGTTGCCAGTCCCACACCGGCTTTCCGGCGTCACGCACGAGTTCGTGGATTGCGTTGATCGCGATGTTGGCTTGCTCGTGGCCGAACACCACGCCGCCGAGCATGATTTCCTCGCTCAGTTGGAGGGCTTCGGATTCGACCATCAGCACGGCGGCTTCGGTGCCCGCCACGACGAGGTCCATCTGCGAATCCTTGCGCGCCGTCTGGCCGGGATTCAGCACGTACTGGCCGTTGATGTAGCCCACGCGTGCGGCGCCGATCGGTCCGCTGAACGGAATGCCCGAGATGGACAGGGCAGCGCTCGTACCGATCATCGCGGCGATGTCAGCATCGACTTCGGGGTTGAGCGACAGCGTATGGATGACCACATGCACTTCGTTCAGGAAGCCTTCGGGGAACAGCGGGCGGATCGGACGGTCGATCAGGCGGCTGGTCAGCGTTTCATGCTCGCTGGGCTTGGCTTCGCGCTTGAAGAAGCTGCCGGGGATCTTGCCTGCGGCGTAGGTCTTTTCGATGTAGTCGACGGTCAGCGGGAAGAAGTCCTGGCCCGGCTTGGCGGACTTGGAAGCGACCACTGTCGCCAGGACGACGGTGCCCTCGATGTCCACGATCACGGCACCGCTGGCCTGTCGTGCGATCTCGCCGGTTTCCAGGACGACGGTCTTGTCGCCCCACTGGAAGGTCTTGGTGACTTTGTTGAAGAGGCTCATGTCAGCTCCTGATTTTTGATAGCGGCTCGACCTGTGGTGACCACAGGTCCCGCGGGGCCGGAGCGCTTTTCAGAACACGATGCCATTCCAGAGAAGCTCGGCGGGAACCTCGTTGGAATGACACAGCTTCGCTCTGTTTGGCGGCTCCGAAGTAAAAAACGCCTGAGCTAGCGGACTAACCCAGGCGTTCTTGCATGCGATTCGGCTTACTTGCGCAGACCCAGCTTGGCGATCAGCGCGGTGTAACGGTCGGCGTCCTTGGACTTGAGATAGTCCAGCAGCTTGCGGCGGCGGCTCACCATGCGAAGCAGGCCGCGACGACCGTGGTGGTCCTTGGCGTGCGTCTTGAAGTGCGGGGTGAGTTCGTTGATGCGGGCGGTGAGCAGTGCGACTTGCACTTCGGGGCTGCCCGTGTCGTTGGCGGCGCGGGCGTTGTCCTTGACAACTTCGGCCTTGATGGAGGCTGCGATCATTTGATTTTCCTTGTTCCGGGATGTTTGACTTGCGGTGTGCGCTGGAACTGCGCGCACCGTGCGCCTTGCGGCATGCAAAGCCTTGGGATTATAGCTCGCCCCCAGGCTGCGCGCACTTCGTGTCGCTTCGCCTACCCCCTTCCGGGGGCAACACCTTCGGACCGGCGGAGCCGGATCCTTGGTGTTTCACGACTTTTGCTGCTCGGTCAACCAGCGCTTGAGGCGATTGACGCCTTCTACCAGGCGCTGCTTGTCCTTTGACGCGAAGCACCAGCGGAGCCAGCCTTGGGCTTCGGGGGCGAAGGCGTTGCCGGGGGCCAGGCCCAGGCCGGCCTCGACGACCAGGCGTTTGGCGACTTCCAGGGAGTCGCCGAAGCCGTCGAGCTTGAAGAAGGCATACATGCCGCCGGGGGCGGGAGCGACCTGGACGCCGGGGATGTCGGCCAGCAGGGGGAGCAAGGTGTCGCGGCAGGACTTGAGGTGCGCGACGATCTTCGGGGTGATCTCCTCGGTGTGCGCCAAGGCAGCGATGGCAGCGCGCTGGGTGAAGACGCTGGCGCATGAGGTGTTGAATTCGATCAGCTTGCCCATGCCCTCCATCAACACGGGCGGGAGGACCAGCCAGCCGAGCCGCCAGCCGGTCATCAGGAAGCTCTTGGAGAAACTGTGGGCGACGACCAAGCGGTCATCCGGCGTGGCGACATCCAGGAAGCTGGGGGCGCACCGGTTGGGCGTCGGCTCGTAGTACAGGCGCTCGTAGACCTCGTCGGCGAGGATCCAGGTGCCCGTTGCGCGGCAATGATCGAGGATGGCCTGTTGCTCCTCCTTCGACAGCGTCCAGCCGGTCGGGTTGTTCGGCGCATTGACGATGAGCAACTTGGTCGACGACGTCACGGCGGCGCGAAGTGCGGAGAGATCAAGGGTCCATTGGCCGCCCTTGGGCACCAGGGGCACGCAGCGCACGCGCGCGCCGAGGATGGCCGGCTGCGCGGTCAGGTTGGGCCACACCGGCGTGACGGCCACGACTTCGTCGCCCGCATCGACGAGCGCCTGCACGGCCAGCATCAGCGCGTTGACGCCGCCGGACGTGATCGCAATGCGCGACGACTCGATCTTCGGGTGCAGGCCGCTCATGTAGTCGGCGACCGCTTCGCGCAACTCGGGCAGGCCCAGGTTGTGGGAATAGAAAGTCTCGCCGCGCTGCAGCGACTCGATGGCTGCCTGGCGGATGACCTCCGGCGTGACTTCGTCGCTCTCGCCGAACCAGAAGGCAAGGACGTCGCTGCGTCCGATGCCGGCGTTGGCGACCTCGCGAATCTTCGAGGCTTCGAGGTTGTGGATGGCTTCGCGCATCGATCTTTTTTCCTATGAGTTTCAGGGACGCTGCATCTTGCAGCTGGTTGGCATTTCGGCGCGGCTGGCCGGGATTGTCTTGATGACGCGAAAGCCGTAGCCCGATCCTTCGACGTCGAATTTCACGCCGGGCGTGCCCTGCCTGTCCATGACACCGACCACGAGCGTCTGCTGGAACTGGTGGTCGGCCGCACGCATGTGGCCGCTCTGGCCGGCGAGCGTGACGTTGGCCTTTTCGAGCGCGCGCGCGACGGCCACCGTGTCGACAGTGCCTGCGCGTTCGATCGCCTGCGCCAGCGCCTCGATCATCAGCTGCATGCGCATGTGGACGTAGTCGTCGGACGGCTTGGGGAAGCGCTCGCGGAAGGCCTTGTAGAAGGCCTCTGACTGCGGCGTCTGCACGTTCGGCAGCCAGTCGGCCACTGCGACCACACGCCCGATGCCGGCATCGCCGAGCGCCGCCGGCGCGCCTAGCGCATTGCCGTAGAAGGTGTAGAAGGTGCCGTTGAAGCCGGCTTCGCGCGCCGCTTTCACGAGCAGGGTCAGGTCGTTGCCCCAGTTGCCGGTGATCACGCCTTGCGCGCCGCTGGCGATGATCTTGCTCGCATAGGGCGCGAAATCCTTGACGCGACCGACCGGGTGCAGTTCGTCGCCGACGATCTCCACGTCCGGGCGAAGCACGCCGAGTTGCCGGCGCGATTCGCGCAGCACCGCCTGGCCGAAGCTGTAGTCCTGCCCGATCAGGTAGACCCGCTTGAGTGCCTTGTTGTCCTTCACGACATCCATCAACGCCGTGACGCGCATGTCGGCATGGGCGTCGAAGCGGAAGTGCCAGAAGCTGCAACGCTCGTTGGTGAGCACCGGATCGACAGCCGAATAGTTGAGGAACAGCACCCGGTTCGACGGGTCGCGCTCGTTGTTCTTCTCGATCGCGTCGATCAGCGCGCCGGCGGTGGCCGACGAGTTGCCTTGCAGCACGATGCGCGCACCGCCGTCCATCGCTGCACGCAACGCCGACAGGGCTTCTTCGTTCTGGCTCTTGCTGTCGTAGCGCACCAGTTCGAGCTGACGTGCGCCGCCCGGAAGCTTGATGCCGCCCCGCGCGTTCACGCGCTCCACCGCCCAAAGGATGTTGCGGAACACCGCCTCGCCGGTATTGGCGAAGGGCCCGCTCATGCCCTCGACCATCGCGATCCTGATGGGCGGGGCAGTCTGCGCCCGGGCCCGCCCAAGCGCCGATACGCCTAGTGCCAGCGCGCCGAATTTCAAGGCGGCGCGACGGCAAATAAAGCTGGAGTTCATCGCTTGAAAGTCCCTGGGGCCGCTCCTAGTTGAGGTGGCATGCGGCACTGTCTTGTTGAAACGCCGCGCAGTGTAAGGGACACACATTCCTTGTCCCCATCGTTCGCTCAGGAGTTCTCACCATGTTTTTCGCACCCGCCATTCGCACCGCCCGCTTCGTTCCGCGTTCGTACGACCGCAGTCTGGAGCGCTTCGTCAACCAGGCGCTCTCCGGCGCGCAGCGTTCGCTCAACGTCGAACAGGACGAAAAGGCCTGGACCCTGTCGCTCGACGTTCCGGGACTGTCGCGTGAAGACGTCACGATCGGTATCGAAGGCGCCGTCGTCCGCATCGAGAGCAAGGCCGAAGCCAAGCGCCAGTTCAAGGCTGCGTACGAACTGCCCCAGGACATCGACGTCGCCGCCAGCGAAGCCAAGCTCGAAAACGGCGTTCTGACGCTGAAGCTGGGCAAGCTGGTTCCAGTCAGCAACGTCGCGCAGCTCGCGATCAACTGAAGCGTTCCGTCCGGGTTTTCCCGACGGCAATGAACGGGCCGGTAACTTTCTGTTGCCGGCCCAACTTGTTTCTACTCCACAATAGGTGCGTACTACGTCACGTTCTGTGACGTTTTTTTCAATGCTTTCCTCTTAATTGGCGAAGGCGCGCAACGACTGCGGGGGCAGCAGACGCGCAGCGCCCGACGAAGCAACATGAAAACGCACCTGAAGTTTGCAGACGACGATGCCCGTTCGGACAGCCTCCTGGTGTTCCTGCCAGGGGCCTTTTTGAAGCCCGAGGAGTTCGAGCGCGAAGGTTTCATCAACGCCGTCAAGGAGCGCGAGCTCGCTGCCGACGCCCTGCTCGTCGATGCCGACGTCTCCTACTACTACGACCAGACCTTCGTCGAACGGCTCCACAACGACGTGATCCAGCCCCAGCGAGCACTGGGCTACAAGACGATCTGGCTCGTGGGCATCTCGATCGGCGGGTTCGGCGCCCTGATCCACGAACTCGCGAATCCCGGTGCCGTGGACGGCATCGTGGCCCTCGCGCCCTATCTCGGGCGGCGCCCCATCGGCGCCGAGATCCACAAGGCCGGCGGCTTGCGTGCCTGGAAGGCGCCCGAGGGACCGCCACCGGACGAGGAGGTGGACCGAAAGCTCTGGCCCTGGCTCCAGCAGTACGCCTCGCCGAAGCATGCGGAGAACCTGCCGCTCCTGTACCTGGGATTCGGCCTCAGCGACCGCTTCGCGTCCAACCACCAACTGCTGGCGGACGCATTGCCGGCAGGACGCGTCTTCACCACCGAGGGCGGGCACGACTGGCCCCAGTGGTCGCAGCTGTGGCGAAAGATGCTCGACGTACTCCCCCTGCCTTCGAGCACCCGGCGTGACGTCAGGCGGACGCTGGCGCCTCTGCGGTCAGTGACGCCAACGGCCATCGCGGCTTGACATCGAAGGCGTAGCGCTCGGTCGGCGACTGCATGCCGGCCTGCAGCCGCATCGCCGCAGCCATGGCGATCATGGCGCCGTTGTCGGTGCACAGGTGCAGTTCCGGGTAGTGGACGCGCACGCCGCGTTTCGCGCAGGCCACGTTCAACTGCTCGCGCAGCGACCGGTTGGCCCCCACGCCGCCGGCAACCACCAACCGCTTCAGGCCCGTCTGTTCGACGGCGCCCAGCGACTTCTTCAGCAGGACTTCCACGATCGCGGCCTGGGTCGAGGCTGCGAGATCGGCCTTGCGCGCCTCGAGCTCGCCGCCGAGTTTCTTTGCCTGCGTGAGCACCGCCGTCTTCAGGCCGGCGAACGAGAAGTCGAGATCGCCGCTGTGCAGCAAGGGCCGGGGCAGTTTGAAGGCCGCGGCGTCGCCCTCTTCCGCCAGCTTCGCGAGCCACGGCCCGCCCGGATAGGGCAGCCCCATCAGCTTCGCGCTCTTGTCGAAGGCCTCCCCTGCCGCGTCGTCGATGGTTTCGCCTAGCAGTTCGTAGCGGCCCACCCCGTCGACCCGCATCAGCTGGGTATGACCGCCCGACACCAGCAACGCGACGAACGGGAATTCCGGCGGGTCCGCGCTCAGGAAGGGCGAAAGCAGATGGCCCTCCAGGTGATGCACGCCCAGCACGGGCTTGCCCAGCGCAGCGCCCAGCGCACAAGCCACGCCGGCGCCGACTAGCAAGGCGCCCGCAAGGCCCGGCCCGCGGGTGTACGCCACGACATCCACATCCGCCAGCCGTTGTCCGGCCTGGTCGAACACAGCCTCGGCCAGCGGCAGAACGCGCCGGATGTGATCGCGGCTCGCCAGCTCGGGCACCACGCCGCCGTACGCCTGATGCATGGCGATCTGGCTGTGCAGCGCGTGCGCGGCCAGCCGAGGAAGGCCGCTCGCGCCGGATTCGACGAGCGCCACGCCGGTTTCGTCGCAGGACGATTCGATTCCCAATACAAACATGCAGCGAGTGTAGGCGGCGCACCCTTTGAGGGCACGGATGTTGCTGCATACCCCTCGCACATGAAATCCGGCCTGAGCTTCCTGATTGCAGCCCTGCGATGCGAAATCGACGGGTTGGAGCAACTCGACCGCACCAGCCAGCTGGTCGGGACGATCAGCCGCCTGGTCCACGCCCTGCAGCGCGAGCGCGGCATCTCGAACGTGCTGCTCGCCTCGCAGGGCCAGCGCTTCGTCGCGCAGCGCGACGAACAGATCGCCGAGTGCATGCGGATGGAAGAAGCAGCGCGCCTCGGGTTCGAACAGCTGGAGCTTGAAACCGCCCGCATCGGGAACGGCGCGCGTCTTTTCAGCCGCATCGCCTGGGTGTTGCCCGGCCTGGATGCCCTGCCGGAACTGCGTCGTCGCATCGGCGCCCTGGAGATCGATGCGGCCGGATCGACCGCGGCCTTCGTCAAGCTGATTGCCGGGCTGCTCGCGGTCGTGTTCGAAGCCGCCGACGGCGCGACCGATCCGGAAGTCTCGCGCGTGCTCGTGGCGCTCTTCAATTTCATGCAGGGCAAGGAGTTCGCGGGGCAGGAACGCGCGTGCGGTGCCGCTGCGTTCGCGTCGGGCCTCAACGACAGGACCCGTCAGCAGCAGTGGCTTCACCTCATCGAATCCCAGGAGCGGTGCTTCCAGGTGTTCACCGAGTTCTCGGGCGAAGCGCTTGTCGAGCTCTGGCGCGCGAGCCAGTCGACGGCGCAAATTGCCGAACTGGAGCGCCTTCGCCGCATCGCCTGCGCGGCACCCGCGGGTGTGGTGCTCGACAGGGAACTGAGCCAGTCGTGGTTCGACTGCTGCACGCGTCGCATCGACGCCATGCGGGTCATCGAGGAACAACTGGCCGACAACCTCCGCGCGATCTGCCACCAGAAGACGGCCCAGGCGCGCGCGGAACTGGATGCCCACCAGGCCTTGCTGGCGAAGATGAGCGACCAGACAGTTGCAACGTCTGCCGCGTTCTTCGACGGCTCGCCGACGCCGGACGCAACGCCGCTGGCCGGCGCCGCACCCTACGGCCGACAGCTCGAGCGTTCGATCCTCGACATGGTCCAGGAGCAATCGCATCGGCTGCAGGCAATGAGCGACGAGCTCGACACCGTGCGCGCCGCCCTGAACGAGCGCAAGCTGGTCGAACGCGCGAAGGGGCTGCTGATGGCGCACCGCCGGATCAGCGAACAGGAGGCGCACAAGATGCTGCGCCAGACCGCGATGAACCAGAACCGCCGTCTGATCGACGTCGCCGAATCGGTGCTCGCCATGGCCGAATACCTGCCCAGGGACGCATCGTCCTGAACGTGGAGACTTCCCGCAATGGTGCGCCGCACAACAATCGCGCTTCAGCTGTCCGGCAGCTCCATCGGCCTCCAGCCCAAGAACAGAGCGCTTCATTCGCTATCGTTTTAGTAGCAACGGCGTACTTGAATCCGCTGGCACACAGCTTGCATTGACTCCCGCATAGACC
This sequence comes from Variovorax glacialis, assembly GCF_051216375.1. Classification (NCBI taxonomy): domain Bacteria; kingdom Pseudomonadati; phylum Pseudomonadota; class Betaproteobacteria; order Burkholderiales; family Comamonadaceae; genus Variovorax; species Variovorax glacialis. Next base: position 195,506 of record NZ_JBPJZT010000003.1, read on the forward strand.
AACGAAGGTCTCCAGGCAGGCGACATCCAACGACGGGTGTTGCCCACCGAACCGGACAAAGGCGTCCCCACCCGCAAGGGCTCGTTCTCGAGCAGCCCCTGCGCGGTGAGGACGCCTTTTTTGTTTTTCGCTTACGACTTTTGTCTTTCCATCTCGGAGTTCGCCCCATGACCGATTCGCTGACATCCAAACTGAGTCGCCGACGTGTGCTGCAGGCCGCTGCGGCGGGCGTCGTCGGGCTCGACCCCGCCATGCGCGCCGCCGTCTGGGCGCAGGGCTCCGACAAGCCCGAGAAGGAGGAAGTCCGGATTGGCTTCATTCCACTGACCGATTGCGCCAGCGTCGTGATGGCCTCGGTGCTCGGCATCGACAAGAAGTACGGCGTGAAGATCGTTCCCAGCAAGGAAGCCAGTTGGGCCGGCGTTCGCGACAAGCTCGTCAACGGCGAACTCGACTTCGCCCATGTGCTCTACGGCCTGGTCTATGGCGTGCACCTCGGCATCGGCGGACCGAAGAAGGAAATGGCCGTGCTGATGACCCTCAACAACAACGGCCAGGCCATCACGCTGTCGAAGAAGCTCGCGGACAAGGGCGCCGTGGACGGCGCCTCGCTCGCCAAGGTGATGGCGGCCAACAAGGCCGAGTACACCTTCGCGCAGACCTTCCCGACGGGCACGCACGCGATGTGGCTCTACTACTGGATGGCCGCCAACGGCATCGATCCGCTGAAGGACGCCAAGGTCATCACCGTGCCGCCGCCGCAGATGGTCGCGAACATGCGCGTCGGCAACATGGATGGCTACTGCGTCGGCGAGCCGTGGGGCCAGCGCGCGATCATGGACGGCATCGGCATCACCGCCGTCACCACGCAGGACATCTGGAAGGACCATCCCGAAAAGGTGCTCGGCACCACCGGCGAGTTCGTCAAGAAGTACCCGAACACGGCACGCGCCGTGACCGCGGCCATCCTGGAAGCCGGCAAGTGGATCGACACCGGCCTGCAGAACAAGAACAAGATGGCCGAGACCATCGCGGACAAGAGCTACGTCAACACCAGCGTGGATGCCATCAACCAGCGCATCCTGGGCCGCTACACCAACGGCCTCGGCAAGAACTGGGACGACCCCAACTACATGAAGTTCTACAACGACGGCGCGGTCAGCTTCCCGTACCTGTCGGACGGCATGTGGTTCCTCACGCAGCACAAGCGCTGGGGCCTGCTGAAGGAGCATCCCGACTACCTGCAGGTGGCGACGCAGATCAACCGCATCGACATCTACAAGCAGGCCGCCGCGGCCACGAAGACTGCGGTGCCCAAGGACACGATGCGCACCAGCAAGCTGTTCGACGGGGTGGTCTGGGACGGTAAGAACCCGAAGCAGTACGCCGATTCGTTCAAGGTCCATGCCTGAGGAGCCCGCCATGGTCAGCGCCGTCTTCCATTCCCCCCTCGATGCCAGCCCGGCCATGCCGGCTCCCTCGAAACCCGTCGTCGCAGCCAGGTCCGCCGCGCCGGCGCAGCCTGCCGAACCCGCGCTGCGCCTGCCGCGCGACTTCAACGCCCTCTGGCTGCGCGTGCTGCCGCCCGTACTGGGCTTCGCCCTCCTGATCCTGATCTGGGAACTGGTGGCGATGAAGAGCACCACCGGGTTTCCCTCGCCGCTCGCAACCTGGCACCAGGCACTGACGGTGTTCAGCGATCCGTTCTACAGCAAGGGCCCCAACGACCAGGGTGTGGGCTGGAACGTGCTCTCGTCCCTGCAGCGCGTGGGCCTCGGCTTCGGCCTGGCCGCCGCGGTCGGCATTCCGGCCGGCTTCGCGATCGGACGCTTCGAGTTCCTCTCGCGCATGTTCAACCCGCTGATCAGCCTGCTGCGCCCGGTCTCGCCGCTGGCCTGGCTGCCGATCGGCCTGCTGGTGTTCAAGGGTGCCAATCCGGCGGCCATCTGGACCATCTTCATCTGCTCGATCTGGCCGATGATCATCAACACCGCCGTGGGCGTGCAACGGGTGCCGAGCGACTACATGAACGTCGCCCGGGTGCTGGACCTCAGTGAATGGAAGATCTTCACTCGCATCCTCTTTCCTGCCGTGCTGCCCTACATGCTGACCGGCGTCCGCCTTGCCGTCGGCACCGCTTGGCTCGTGATCGTCGCGGCCGAGATGCTGACGGGCGGCGTGGGCATCGGCTTCTGGGTGTGGGACGAGTGGAACAACCTCAACGTCGCCAACATCATCATCGCGATCTTCGTCATCGGCATCGTCGGGCTCGTGCTCGAGTTCGCGCTGATCAGGATCGCCACCGCGTTCACGTTCGAGGAGGTCAAGTCATGAACGATGACAACAAGTACATCGAGATCCAGGGTGTCGAGCAGCGCTTCAAGACGGCCAAGGGCAGCTTCCTCGCGTTGCGCGACGTGAGCCTCAACGTGGCCAAGGGCGAGTTCATCACGCTCATCGGGCATTCGGGCTGCGGCAAGTCGACGCTGCTGAACCTGATTGCCGGGCTCACCACGCCGACCGAGGGCGCCCTGCTCTGCGCCAACCGCGAGATCAAGGGCCCCGGCCCGGAGCGCGCAGTGGTGTTCCAGAACCATTCGCTGCTGCCCTGGCTGACCTGCCACGAGAACGTCTACCTCGCCGTCGAGCGCGTGTTCGCATCGACCGAGAACAAGGCCCAACTCAAGGCGCGCACCGAAGCGGCGCTCGCGCTGGTCGGGCTCACGGCCGCCGCGCAAAAGCGTCCCGGCGAAATCTCGGGCGGCATGAAGCAGCGCGTCGGCATCGCCCGCGCGCTGTCGATGGAACCCAAGGTGCTGCTGATGGACGAGCCCTTCGGCGCCCTCGACGCGTTGACGCGCGCCAAGCTGCAGGACGAGCTGCTCGCCATCGTGCAGAAGACGCACAGCACCGTGGTCATGGTGACGCACGACGTGGACGAGGCCGTGCTGCTGTCGGACCGCATCGTGATGTTGACCAACGGCCCGGCCGCCACGATCGGCGAAGTGCTGAGCGTCGACATCCCGCGTCCTCGCAACCGCGTCGAGCTCGCCGAAGACCCGGTCTACGTGCATGCCCGCAAGGCGGTGATCGACTTCCTCTACACGCGCCAGGCGCACGTGGAAAAAGTCGCCGCCTGAGGCGGAGGGCATCGCGATGGACATGCGCGTCAAGCGGAAGCTCGTGATGGTCGGCAACGGGATGGCCGGGGTCCGCACGCTCGAAGAGTTGCTCAGGATCGAGCCTGACCTCTACGACATCACCGTGTTCGGCGCCGAGCCGCATCCGAACTACAACCGCATCCTCCTGTCGCCGGTGCTCGCTGGCGAGCAGACGGTGGACGAGATCGTGCTCAACAGCTGGGCGTGGTACGACGAGAACCGCATCACGCTGCACGCCGGCAAGAAGGTGGTCGAGGTCGACCGCGTCAGGCGCATCGTTCGTGCCGAAGACGGCACCGAAGCCGCGTACGACCGGCTGCTGATGTGCACCGGCTCCAACCCCTTCATGCTGCCCGTCCCCGGCAACGACCTGGAGGGCGTGATCGCCTACCGCGATATCGCGGACACCGACTGCATGATCGAGACCGCCAGGACGCACAGGAACGCGGTGGTCATCGGTGGCGGCCTGCTGGGGCTCGAGGCGGCCAATGGGCTGATGCTGCGTGGCATGAACGTGACGGTGGTGCACGTCAATCCGTGGCTGATGGAGCGTCAGCTCGACGATGTCGCAGGCAAGCTGCTGCAGAAGTCGCTGGAGGAACGCGGGCTGCGGTTCCGGATCGGTGCGCAAACGCAAGAGCTGATCGGCGGTCCCGAAGGCCGCGTCACCGCAATCCAGTTCAAGGACGGCACCGAAGTCGCGGCCGACCTGGTCGTGATGGCCGTCGGCATCCGCCCCAACACGGAACTGGCCGAGAAGATGCGCCTGCACGTGAATCGCGGCATCGTGGTGAACGACACGATGCAGACCGTCACCGACGCGCGCATCTATTCGGTCGGCGAATGCGCGGCCCATCGCGGCATCGCCTACGGGCTGGTCGCGCCGCTGTTCGAGCAGGCGAAGGTCGCGGCCAACCATCTCGCGCAGTTCGGCATCGGCCGCTACATGGGTTCGGTGACTTCGACCAAGCTCAAGGTCACCGGCATCGACCTGTTCTCGGCCGGCGAATTCATGGGCGGCGAAGGCACGGAAGAGATCGTGATGAGCGACCCCTTCGGCGGCGTCTACAAGAAGCTGGTGATCAAGGACGACAAGCTCGTCGGGGCCTGCCTGTACGGCGACACGGTGGACGGCAGTTGGTATTTCAAGCTGCTGCGCGACCGCCGCAGCGTGCATGACATCCGCGACGCGCTGATGTTCGGCGAAGTGAACGCCGTCGCGGCCTGAGGCCCATGATGAAAGAGACACGCTCGACCTGCCCCTACTGTGGCGTCGGCTGCGGCGTGGTCATCGAATCCGTCGGCGCGCAGATCACCGGCGTGCGCGGCGACCCCGATCACCCCGCGAACTTCGGGCGCCTTTGCACCAAGGGTTCGACGCTGCACCTGACGGCCAGCGCAGCGGTCACGATGCAGACACGGCTGCTGCGGCCGCTGCAGCGCGCCACCCGAGGCTCCACCCCCGAGGCCATCAGTTGGGACGGCGCGCTCGACGTGGCCGCCGAGAAATTCGCGCAGGTAATTGGCGATCATGGACCGGACGCCGTGGGCTTCTATGTCTCCGGACAACTGCTCACCGAGGACTACTACGTCTTCAACAAGCTGGCCAAGGGACTGGTCGGCACGAACAACATCGACACCAACTCGCGCTTGTGCATGAGCAGTGCCGTCGCGGGCTACAAGAAGACGCTCGGCGCCGATGCACCCCCCGCGTGCTACGACGATCTGAAGCACGCCGAGTGCCTCTTCATCGTCGGCAGCAACACGGCCTGGGCGCATCCGATCCTCTTCAGGCGCATCGAGGACGCGAAGGCGGCCAACCCGGCGATGAAGATCGTCGTGACCGACCCGCGCCGCACCGACACGGCGGAAATCGCCGATCTCTTCCTGCCCATCCAGCCGGGCACCGACGTGATGCTCTTCAACGGCATGCTGCACCTGATGTTGCGGGAAGGCTGGATCGATGCGCGCTACATCGCCGATCACACGAGCGGGTTCGATGCGATCCGGGCCACTGCGCGGGACTGCACGCCCGATCGCGTCGCGCAGGTCTGCGGCATCTCCGAGGAAGACCTCGCCAAGGCGGCCCGCTGGTTCGCCACTTCGGCCTCGACGCTGAGCCTCTATTGCCAGGGCCTGAACCAGTCGTCCTCCGGCACGGCCAAGAATGCGGCGCTGATCAATCTGCATCTCGCGACGGCGCAGATCGGCAAGCCCGGCGCGGGACCGTTCTCACTGACCGGCCAGCCCAACGCGATGGGTGGTCGGGAAGTGGGCGGCCTGGCCAACCTGCTCTCGGCACATCGCGATCTCGCGAACCCGCAACATCGCGCCGAAGTCGCGGCGCTGTGGGGCGTGCAGGACGTGCCGCATCAGCCTGGCAAGACGGCCGTCGAGATGTTCAAGGCGGCCGCCGACGGCAAGATCCGCGCGCTTTGGATCGCCTGCACGAACCCGGCGCAATCGATGCCCGACCAGGCGACGGTGCGCCGTGCGCTCGAACGGTGCGAGTTCGTCGTCGTGCAGGAGGCTTTCTCGACCACTGCCACCTGCGACTACGCCGACCTCCTCTTGCCGGCAACCACCTGGGGCGAAAAGCAAGGCACCGTCACCAACAGCGAGCGGCGCATCTCGCGTGTGCGGCCGGCCGTACCCGCACCTGGCGAAGCGCGCGACGACTGGTCCATCGGCGTGGCCTTCGCGCGCCGACTCGAAGAACGACTGGGCCGCTCTGGGTCGCTCTTCCCCTACGCCGATGCCGAATCGGTCTGGAACGAGCACCGCGAATCCACGCGCGGCCGCGACCTCGACATCACCGGCATGAGCTACGCGATGCTCGAAGCCGCGCCTCAGCAGTGGCCGCTGCGCGAAGGCGAATCGACGGGCCGTGCACGGCTCTACGAGGACGGCATCTTCCCGACGCCGGATGGCCGCGCCCGCTTCGTCGACACGCCCTACAGGGCGGTGACGGAGTCGCGCGAGGTGCGCTATCCCTTCTCGCTCAACACGGGCCGTCTGCGCGACCAGTGGCACGGCATGAGCCGCACCGGCACCGTGGGCCACCTGTTCGGCCACGCCGCGGAGCCCGTGGTGCAGATGCACCCCGAGGACATGGCGCGTCGCCAGATCGCCGACGGCGACCTCGTGCAGGTCACGTCGCGTCGTGGGTCGATCGTGGTGCCTGTCGCGGCCAGCGCCGAGATCGGCCTGAGCCAGGCCTTCATCGCGATGCACTGGGGCGGCGAGTACCTCAGCGGCTCTTCGAGCACCGGCTCCCGACTGGCGGGCGTGAATGCGCTCACGACGCCAGCGTTCTGCCCCGATTCGAAGCAACCGGAACTCAAGCACGCGGCCGTGAAGATCATCAAGGCCGAACTGCCGTGGTCCCTGCTCGCGGCGGCATGGATGCCGCAGGACACCGCCTTGCGGACCCTCGCGGTGTTGCGCGAATTGATGCAACGCTTTCCGTTCGCGAGCTGTGTGCCCTTTGGTGCCGCCGGCGCATCACTGGGGAGCGACTGGGATCGCACAGGCGTCCTCTTTCGCGCGGCTGCGCACGAGGCGCCACAGGACGCCCTGCTCGCGGAAATCGAAGAACGCCTGGCACTCGACGGCGCCGACACCCTGCGCTATGCCGACGCCAGGCGCGGACAGCGTCGCACCGTACGGTTGCTGCGGGACGGCGCGGATGCCCATCTGGAAGGCTTTCTCCTGGGCGGCGACATCCGCGCCGAAGCCTGGATCAAGGCGCTCCTGCAAGACCGGCTGCCCGCCCAGCGCCTCGGCCGCCAGATCCTGCGCCCGGGAGCCGCCGCGCCCAGCGGCGTGGCCGCGCGCGGCAAGACCGTCTGCAATTGCCTCGGCGTGACGGAGACGTCGATCGTCCACATGCTCGCCGGCGCCTGCGGATCCGACGGTGAGCGCCTGCGCGAACTCCAGGGCGCACTGAAATGCGGCACCCAATGCGGTTCCTGCCTGCCCGAACTCAAGCGGATGGTGCGCGCTGGCGTCGCACCGGCCTTGGCGGAAGCATCGTGAAACTCTCAGACCCTCCTGCGCTTCAGGGCATAAGCAGGCCCGATTTGCGGCATAAGGCATGCGGGACAATCCGGACACCCATGGGAATCAGCCAGTACATCAAGGAAATCGGTCGCGGCGCGCGCGGCGCGAAGCCGCTCGACCGCGCGCAGGCGCTTGACCTGTTCGGCCAGGTGCTGGACGGCACCGTGACCGACCTGGAGACCGGGGCCTTCTGCCTGGCCATGCGCATCAAGGGGGAGACGCCCGAAGAGATGGCCGGCTTCCTCGACGCCACGCATGCGCGGCTGGCCCGCTTTCCCGCCACCGATCGGCCCCTGATCGTCGTGCCCAGCTACAACGGCGCGCGCCGGCTCCCGGTCCTCACGCCGCTGTTGGCGCTCCTGCTGGCCCGCGAAGGACTGCCGGTGCTCGTGCATGGCGCGGCCACCGAGTCGACCCGGGTGCTGGCCTCCAACGTGCTCGCCGCGCTGGGCGTGCGGGCGCTCACTGGCATCCGTCCCATCGACAACGGCGAAGTGGTGTTCGCGCCCACCGAATTGCTGAGCCCCGGCCTCAAGCGCCTGCTGGACGTGCGTCGCGTGGTCGGCCTGCGCAATCCCGGCCACAGCGTGGTCAAGCTGATGCAGCCTTGCGTCGGCGCCTGCGTGGTGATCGGCAGCTACACGCACCCGGCCTATGCGGAGTCCATGGCCGCCACCTTCGAGCTGATGGGCATGACCGCCCTGCTCTCGCGCGGACTCGAAGGCGAGAGCGCGGCCGATCCGCGCCGTATCGCGCAGGTCGACGGCTTCGTGAACGGCCAGCGCGTCGAACTGCAGGCGCAGCAGCCCGGCACCCAGACCGAGGTTCCCGGGTTGCCGAAGGAGATCGACATCGAGACGACCGCCGACTACACGCGGCGCGTGCTCGCAGGCGAGACGCCGGTGCCCGACGCGATCGCGCAGCAGGTGGCGCAGATCCTGCAATTGGCGCGCCTGGCGCAGTCGGCGCAGGAACGGCAACAGGTGGAGTCCGAATGAGCACCCTTTCCCATCAAGGCAGTTGCACCCTCGTCGGCGCCGGCCCCGGCGACCCGGAACTGCTCACCATCAAAGCCGTCAAGGCCATCCAGGCCGCGACGGTGCTGCTGGTCGACGATCTGGTCAGCGACGAGATCCTGGCCTATGCCCGTCCCGACGCGCGCATCGTGCACGTGGGAAAGCGCGGCGGTTGCCGGAGCACGCCGCAAGCCTTCATCGAACGCCTCATGATCACCGCGGTGCAGGAGGGCGAGACCGTCGTGCGCCTGAAGGGCGGCGATCCGTTCATCTTCGGCCGCGGCGGCGAAGAGGTCGAGCACCTGCGCGAAGCGGGCATCGAAGTGCGTGTCGTCAACGGCATCACCGCGGGGCTGGCTGCCGTCACCGCGCTGGGCGTGCCGCTCACGCACCGCGACCATGCGCAGGGCGTCGTGTTCGTCACGGGCCATGCCAAGACGGGCCATTCGGCCGCGGAGCATCCGACGGACTGGCAGCAGCTCGCCGCAACGGCACGCGACGCGCGGCTCACGCTGGTGATCTACATGGGCGTGACCGGTGTCGCGCACATCCAGGACGAACTCCTGCACGGCTTGCCGGGTGATACGCCCGTGGCCGTGATCCAGCACGCGACCCTGCCGCAGCAGCGCCACATCGCGACCACGCTCTCCTGTCTGCGCGCCGACATCGCGGCTGCCGGGCTGGCGAGCCCGTCGGTGATCGTCGTGGGCGACGTGCTGCGCGGCCTGGCCGCGGCTGGCGTCCCGGCGACACGCCGCGGGACCCGATACGCCTGATGGAAGCGGCACGTTGAGCAGTTTCGACGTCGTCGTCATCGGGGCGGGCGCGGCTGGGCTCTTCTGCGCGGCGCTCGCGGGCCAGAGCGGCCTGAAGGTGCTGCTGCTCGACCACAACGAACGCATTGCCGAGAAGATCCGCATTTCCGGCGGTGGCCGGGCCAACTTCACCAATCGCGACCTGGACCCGCGCGCCCCGCAGAAGCATTTCATCGGCGAGAACCCGAACTTCTGCCGCTCGGCCCTTTCGCGCTACACGCCGCAGCAGTTCATCGAGCTGGTGCAGCGGCACGGCATCGCCTTTCATGAAAAGCACAAGGGCCAGCTGTTCTGCGACGGGCCCTCGCAGCAGATCATCGACATGTTGCTGGCCGAATGCGCGGCAGGTCACGTCGCCCACTGGCAGCCCTGCAGCGTGGGCAACGTCGCCTATTCGGAAGAAGGCGGCTACGAGATCGAGACGCGCCGTGGCAGCGTCCGCGCGCCCCGGCTGGTCGTCGCGACCGGCGGCCTTTCCATCCCGCAGATCGGCGCCAGTGACTTCGGTTACCGCATCGCCGAACAGTTCGGGCTGCGCATGGTCACGCCGCGCCCTGCGCTCGTGCCGTTGACCTTCGGCGGCGAGGCCTGGGAGCCGTACGCCGGGCTGGCGGGGCTGGCGCTGCCCGTGCACATCGAGACGGGAAGCAAGAAAGAGCGGATGAGCTTCCTGGAAGACCTGCTCTTCACCCATCGCGGGCTTTCAGGCCCGGCCGTGCTGCAGATTTCGAGCTACTGGCGGCCCGGCGCGCCGTTGACGATCGATTTCGCGCCCGGAACCGACGTCGCCGCTTCGCTTGGCGAGGCGAAGCAGCGCTCGCGCAAGCGAATCGCCAACGAACTCGCGGCGCTGGTGCCCTCGCGCCTCGCCGACGCGTGGGTCGGGCAGGACGCCGCCTTGCAGCGCCCGATCAACGAAGCGGCGGACCGGGCCTTGTCGGCGCTGGCCGATCGCATCGCGCGCTGGCAGATCACGCCCAGCGGCACCGAAGGCTACAAGAAGGCCGAAGTCACGGCGGGCGGCGTCGACACCCGCGACCTGTCGTCGCAAACCATGGAGTCGAAGCAGCCCGGCCTGTATTTCATCGGCGAAGTCGTGGATGTCACCGGATGGCTGGGCGGCTACAACTTCCAGTGGGCCTGGGCCAGTGCCCACGCGTGCGCCCAGGCACTGGCGCTCGACGCCAAAGCTGACGCTATAATGTCCGGCTAACTTTGGCCTCCCCTCAACGGCCTACCCCATTTCCAGTTGAGGAACCCCGGCCCGGGGCCCGATCTTCCCCAGGCCAAATTCAACCAACCGATTTTTAAATGACCACCATCCGCGTAAAAGAAAACGAGCCGTTCGACGTCGCGCTGCGCCGCTTCAAGCGCACCATCGAAAAGCTCGGCCTGCTGACCGACCTGCGTGCCCGCGAGTTCTACGAAAAGCCGACCGCCGAGCGCAAGCGCAAGAAGGCAGCCGCCGTCAAGCGTCATTACAAGCGCGTGCGCAGCATGCAGCTCCCCAAGAAGCTGTACTAAGCACCCGCAGCGTTGGCTTCAGGCCATCGCCCGGTTCAGCCGGATCGAGCCGCGCCAGGAATGCCTGCCGCGGCTTTTGTTTTTTGACCGTCAAGGAAAACACGCCATGAGTCTCAAGGACCAGATCACCGAAGACATTAAGACCGCGATGCGCGCCAAGGACTCCGAGCGCCTGGGCACCATCCGCCTGCTGCTCGCCGCCCTCAAGCAAAAGGAAGTCGACGAGCGCATCGTCCTCGATGACGCCGCCGTGGTGGCCATCGTCGACAAGCTGGTCAAGCAGCGCAAGGACTCGGTCGCCGCGTTCACGCAGGGCGGCCGCACGGATCTGGCGGACAAGGAAGCCGCGGAGATCAAGGTGTTGGAGGCGTACCTGCCGCAGCGCATGAGCGCCGACGAGGTGGCGGTCGAAGTCAAGGCGATCGTCGCCGAACTCGGCGCCAAGGGCCCGGGCGACATGGGCAAGGTCATGGGCGTCGTCAAGACGCGTCTTGCCGGCAAGGCCGACATGGGCCAGGTCAGCGCCGCCGTCAAGGCCGCGCTCTCGGGCGCCTGAGCGTGACGGCGAGCCCGGTCCTCAAGGCCTGCGCCTGCCTGGTCGATGCCAACGGCCGCCTGCTGGTGTTCCACCACCCCGAGGACAAAGGGATGCAGCTGCCGAAGGGCACCATCGAGCACGGCGAAGCGCCCGAGGATGCGGTGCGCCGCGAGCTGCAGGAAGAGTCGGGCATCGACTTCACCGGCGCCCTGGTTCCGCTCGGCACCATCGACCGTTACTGCGAGGCGGGTGTCGAGGGCAACAAGTACCGCCATCCGCAGCTGTGGCACCTCTTCCTGATGCGCCACGAGGCGGCCTTGCCCGAGGCGTTCGACCATGTGGCCATGGGCAGTCCGGAGGAGGACGGCCTCGTCTTCAGCTTCAGCTGGCTGGCACCCGATGCCCCGCTCGACGCCTTTGCCGACCCTTATGTCCGGGCCATCGCGAAGGTCCGGGAGGCCCTCGCGAGCTGATGCCGGGTCTCTCCCCGTGGGGTACCGCTGAAACGGTTTTCGATGGTCTCGAAGGCACCTGGGACCTCGTCCGGACCATCGAAAACCAGGCCACGATGACCGGCGTCGCCGTGTTCACGCCGCAGCCCGTCGCGATGCTCAAGTACCGCGAAGAGTGCCGGGTCAGGCTGGCCGACGGCAAGGCGTTCGACGCGCATCGCGAGTACCGCTTCGAGCGCTCCGCCGACGGCTTCTCGGTCTACTTCGGGGAAGAGCCGCTGCGCCTCTTCCATCGCATCAGGATCGTGCCCGACGCAGTCGCCCTCTTCGGCTCGGCCCCCCACCTGTGCGCGCCCGACACCTACGACAGCAGCTACCGCTTCCTCGTCGACGGCACCTTCACTATCCGGCACGCGGTACGTGGCCCGCGCAAGGACTACGTTTCGGACACGGTTTTCAGCCCTCGGCGGAAGCTGTAGACCCGTCCAGCAAGTACGCCTCAGTCGCGATCCAGCCGCCAGCCGGGCATGCCCCGCATCACGGTCTGCACGACCGTTGCGCAGATGCCGCACTTGATCAGGTCGCCGGGGATGAAGATCAGCATCGCCAGCGCCGCCTGCGACAGCGACATGCTGGCAACCCACGAAAGCCCCGCGATACCAAAGCCATAGACCACGACGATCCCGCCGATGGCACAGGAGAGGAAGGCCGCCGCGAACAGGCCCGCGCCGGTCGCGCCGTCGAGGCGACGCGCCAGCATGCGCATCATCACGCCGCAGGCAAAGGCGCCGAACATCCATCCGAACAGGAAGCCGGCGGTCGGACCGACAAACACGCTCAATCCACCGCGACCGCCGGGCAGCAGGGGCAGCCCCAGCGCCACCGCGAGCAGGAACAACGCGATCGCGAGGAACCCTCGCCGCGGTCCGAGCAGGCAGCCCGCCAGCATCACCCCCAGCGACTGCAGTGTGATCGGCACGCCGAAGGGCAGGTCGATCTTCGGAATCAGACCGAACACGGCCATCAAGGCCGCGAACAGCGCAATGTAGGAAAGCGATCGGGATGCAGCAAGGGAAGGGTTCGAGGTCATCGGAATTTGATAGGACAGAGTTCAAAGGGAAGCCAGGCCGACGCCCTCATCGGCCCGATCGCGCAGTCAGCGCGTCGGCCACGCGCTCGGCCGTCTGCAAGGTACGGATGGTCAGCGGTGCCAACAGTCGCAAGCCGCCGCCGCGGCCAGTGCGGGCACGGTAGGCGTCGTCGAGCCGTCGCCATTGGGCGTAGAAATTCTCGGCGAAGCGAAGCATCAGACCCAGGCCGAGCGCGATCCGCCCGGTCGGTACGCCCAACCGCTGCAACGGATGCAGCACGGCCTCAAGCACGGCCAGCAGGTCCTCGAAGCGCGTGGTCAGCGTGAGCATCAGCGCCAGCGTCGCCGCACTGGCAAGGCGCAGGGCGCTGGCCGCGCCAAGCCATGGCGTCCCGAGGGCCCAGTGAAAGCCGACGATCAGCCCGCCGGCGATCGCCACGCCGCCCAGCATTCGCATGCGGCGCCACGCGGGCTGGCCGAGCGAAACGAAGACCAGCAACGCCGCAATACAGGCAACGGCCAGGTACGACGGTCGGTGAACGAGCACCAGGAGCGTTCCGCACACCGACAGGAGCGCGAGCTTGACCCAGGCCGGGATCGCGTGCAGCCAGGTCGCCTGCGCCGAATAAAGGCTACGCATGCCCGGCCCGTTCGTCCCGCACGCGCTGGCGCACGTGGTCGGCATAGCGCTCGCAGACTTCGCGCCCTGGCCCATCCGCCCGCACGCTGCCGCGCTCCAGCCACAGCACGCGCTCGAAACCATGGACGTGTTCGAGGAGATGGGTCGACAGGATGACCTGCTGCCGCGTCGCGTCGAGTTGCGCGGCAAGGCGTGCCTGGCTCGGCAGATCGAGGCTCGCGAAAGGCTCGTCGAGGAGCAGCGTCGCCGGCTCGCTGATCTGCAAGGCCAGCAGGCACACCTGCTGCCGCTGGCCCTGGCTCAGCTCCCCGATGGCGCGCCCGGCCCATGCGGCCAGCCCACGCTGCGCGAGAAACTCGCGCACTTGCTGCCTTGCAACATCCCGCGGACGCCCGCGAGCGGTCAGGCTGAACGCCAGTTCCTCGCCCACGGTCGGGAAGATGATCTGGTCGTCAGGGTTCTGGAACATCAGCCCTACGTGCGGCGGCTGCCCGCGCTCTCCGCCGGGCAGGACGACACGCCCCTGCAGAGGCGCGTCGAGCCCGCTGATGAGGCGGAACAGGCTGCTCTTGCCGGCCCCGTTGTCGCCGATCAGCCCGATCCGGGCCTCCCGGAGGTCCAGCGTCAGCCCTTCGAAGACGCGCTCGTTGCCGCGTACCAGCGTCACCGCCTCGATGCGAATGCCGTGCGCGACCGGCGCGGGTATCGACGACTGCCGCGCCGGGCAGCCGTCCAGTTCGACCGAACTCAACTCCCGGCGACCTTCATCCGGTTGATCAGCAGCGATCCGGTTGTCTTGGCGCCGTAGTTGTACGCGTCGGCACCGACGGCCTCGATGCCCATCAGCATGTCCTTCAGGTTGCCGGCGATGGTGATTTCCTGCACCGGGAAGGCGATTCGACCCTTCTCGACCCAGAAGCCGCTCGCGCCGCGCGAGTAGTCGCCGGTCACGTAGTTGACGCCCTGGCCCATCAGTTCGATCACCAGCAGGCCCGTGCCGAGCTTGGCGAGCATCTCGTCGAGGTCATCGCCCTTCTTCGTAAGCCGCGATGTCATCGTGAGGTTGTGCGATCCGCCGGCATTGCCGGTGGTCTTCATGCCCAGCTTGCGCGCCGAATAGGTGCTGAGGAAATAGCCCTCGAGCCGCCCGCCATCGACCACCTTCCGCTTGCGCGTAACGACACCTTCGTCGTCGAAGGGCGAACTGCCCTTGCCGCGAAGCACGTGCGGGTCTTCGAGCACGTCGATGTGCTTCGGCAGCACCGGCTTGCCCAGGGAATCCAGCAGGAAGGTGCTCTTGCGGTAGAGCGCGCCGCCGCTCGTCGCCTGCACGAGGCCCCCGAGCAATCCGGCCGCCAGTGGGGATTCGAACAGCACCGGGCACTCGGTCGTCTTGATCTTGCGCGACTTGAGCCGGCTCAGGGCGCGCTCCGCTGCATAGCGGCCGACGGCCTGCGGGCTCGCCAGCTCGTCGGCCGAACGCATGGAGCTGTACCAGGCGTCGCGCTGCATGTCGTCGCCCTTGCCCGCGATCGGCGCCACCGAGATCGAGTGCCGCGAGCTGGCATAGCCGCCGCGGAAGCCGCGCGTATGGGCGCTGAAGAAGTGGCTCTGCTGCGCCGAGACGCCTGCGCCCTCGCTGTTGGTGATGCGCTTGTCGGTCGACAACGCTGCGGCCTCGCATTCGAGCGCCAGCGTCGCGGCCTGCTCGCTGGTCACGTCCCAGGGGTGGAACAGGTCCAGATCAGGCTGCTTCTTGGCGATGTCGGCTTCGTCCGGCAGCCCGCTGACCGGGTCTTCCGCGGTGAACCGGGCGATGTCGTAGGCCGCCTGCACGGTCTGGGCGACGGCCGCCTCGGAGAAATCGGAAGTGCTGGCATTGCCCCGGCGGTGGCCGACGTAGACCGTGACGCCGAGCGACTTGTCGCGGTTGCGCTCGACGTTCTCGAGCTCGCCCTTGCGCACGGAGACGCTCAGGCCGCAGCCCTCGGACGCCTCGGCGCCGGCATCGGTCGCTCCGAGCCGCTTGGCGTGCGCCAGGGCCGAATCGACCAGGTTTTCGAAGAAGGGACGGCTGTAGGCGAAGCCGGAATCGGCGCGCGAGGATGGTGTGGTCATGTGTTGGCTATGATACTTGCGCCCCCTGTTCCCGATGGTGCGGCCAACGATTGCCTCTATGTCCCGCAAACCTAAAAAAGGCTACTTCGTCCGCGGCCAGTTCGTCGCCGAAGGCAGCGAACTCGACCTGGAGCTCAAGCGCGAGCTCAAGGGTACCGACGCGGCAAGCAAGACCGACCTCAAACGCGAGAGCGCCGAACTGCAGGCGCTCGGCGAAGCCTTGCTCACCCTGCGCGCTGGCCTCTTCGACAAGCTCGACCTCGGCGACAAGCTGAAGGACGCCATCGAAGAGGCGAAACGCATCACCAATTTCGAGGGCAAGCGTCGCCAGATGCAGTTCATCGGCAAGCTGATGCGCGGCCTCGACGAGGCCACGCTCGATGCCGTCCGCACCGCTCTGGACGAGCAGAACCGCGGCCCGGCACAGGAAACCGCCGCGCTCCACGACGCCGAGCGCTGGCGCGACCGCCTCATCGCCGACGACGACGCGCTGGGGGGCTGGATCGAAACCCACCCCGGCACTGACGCCCAACAATTGCGGGCCCTGATCCGCCAGGCGCGCAAGGACATCAAGGCCGGCCCACCCGGCGAGGCGCCGCGACAAGGCAAGGCCTACCGCGAAGTATTCCAGCTGGTTCGCGCGCAGCTCAGCGTGCACGGCAGCGACGACCACGCCGCCGAAGCAGCCGAGCAGTCCCGCGAAGAAGACGCATGAAACTCCCCCAGGCTTGCCCACTTCGTGTGGCCGCCTACCCCCTCACCGGGGGCAACACCAGCGGCCCGGCGAAGCCGGTTCCGCGGTGTTCCTGATCTGACGTTGGAGGCTTTGTGGAATCCATACGCATCGGGATCGTGTCGATCAGCGACCGCGCATCGAGCGGGGTCTACGAGGACAAGGGCCTGCCTGCCCTCGAGGAATGGCTGCAGCGCGCACTGCGCAATCCGATCACGTTCGAATCGCGCCTGATTCCGGACGATCAGGCCGGCATCAGCGCAGCGCTGATCGAACTGGTCGACGCGGGCTGTTCACTGGTGCTGACGACCGGCGGCACCGGGCCGGCGCTGCGCGACGTGACGCCCGAGGCCACGCTGGCGGTGGCACACAAGGAAATGCCGGGCTTCGGCGAGCAGATGCGGCAGATCAGCCTGCGCTTCGTACCGACGGCGATCCTGTCGCGGCAAGTCGCGGTGATCCGCGGCCAGAGCCTGATCATCAACCTGCCGGGGCAGCCCAAGTCGATCGCCGAAACGCTCGAAGGGCTGAAGAATGCGGATGGCTCCCAGGCCGTGCCGGGCATCTTTGCCGCGGTGCCTTATTGCATCGACCTGATCGGCGGGCCGTATCTGGAAACCGACGACGCAGTCTGCAAGGCGTTCCGTCCCAAGTCCGCGATCCGCACCAAGTGATTGGGTCCCCTCCCCCAGAGGGGGAGGGAGCAAGACACTCAAGCCAGCGTGTAGGCCGTCTTCACGACAGTGAAGAACTCCTGCGCATAGCGCCCCTGCTCGCGCGGACCGTAGCTCGATCCCTTCCGACCGCCGAACGGCACGTGGTAATCCACACCCGCCGTCGGCAGGTTCACCATCACCATGCCGGCCTGGCTGTGGCGCTTGAAGTGCGTCGCGTACTTCAGGCTGGTCGTGGCAATGCCCGCCGACAGGCCGAACTCCGTGTCGTTTGCCGTCGCCAGCGCCTCTTCGTAGTTCTTCACGCGAATCACGCTCGCCACCGGGCCGAAGATTTCTTCCTTGTTGATCCGCATGCTCGCGACGGACTCGCTGAACAGCGCCGGCGACATGTAGTAGCCCTCGGTGTCGAGCCGGAGCCGCTCGCCACCCGCAGCCAGCGTCGCGCCCTCACCCTGGCCGATCTCTATGTAGTTCAGGTCCTGCTGCAACTGGCTCTCGCTGGAGACCGGGCCGATGTCGGTGCCCTGCGCAAGCGCGTCCCCGACCTTGATCTTGGCCATGCGCGCCTTCATCGCCTCGATGAACTTGGGGTAGATGCCCTCGGTCACGATCAGGCGGCTCGACGCCGTGCAACGCTGTCCGGTCGAATAGAACGCGCTCTGCACGCTGAGCTCGACCGCCTGGTTCAGGTCCGCGTCGTCCAGCACGACCTGCGGGTTCTTGCCGCCCATCTCGAGCTGCACCTTCTTGTGGTTCGTGGCGCACTGCACCGCGATGTTGCGGCCCACCCCCACCGAGCCGGTGAAGCTGATGGCATGGATGCCCGGGTGATTGACCAGCGCATCGCCGATCACGCTGCCACGACCCATCACGAGGTTGAATACGCCGGCCGGGATGCCCGAGCGGCTGATGATTTCCGCCAGCGCCCAGGCGCAGCCGGGCACGAGGTCGGCCGGCTTCAGCACCACGCAGTTGCCGAAGGCCAGTGCCGGTGCAATCTTCCATGCGGGAATCGCAATCGGGAAGTTCCACGGCGTGATGAGGCCCACCACACCCACGGGCTCGCGCGTGATCTCCACGCCGATGCCGGGGCGCACCGAGGGAACCACCTCGCCCGAGAGACGCAGGCACTCGCCGGCGAAGAACTTGAAGATCTGCCCCGCGCGCGTGGCCTCGCCGATGCCTTCGGCCTTGGTCTTGCCTTCTTCGCGCGCCAGCAGCGTGCCGAGTTCTTCCTTGCGCGCGAGGATTTCATTGCCGATCTTGTCGAGCGCTTCGGAACGCGCCTGGATGCCGCCGGTGGACCAGGCGGGGAAGGCGGCAGTGGCGGCGGCAACGGCGGCATTCACCTGGTTCGCGTCGCCCTGGGCGTACTGGCCCAGCACGTCGCCCAGGTTGCTCGGGTTGGTGTTGGCGCTGTAGTTGGCACCGGCGAGCCACTCGCCATTGATGAGGTTGTCGAATTTCTGCATGGCTTGGGTCCTTGGAATCGGTCGGAAAAAGCGCCGGGCAGCATGGGCGGCCCGGCGCGCAATGGCGAGGGTAACGGTTGGCCCGGCCGGAGGGCGTCCGGCGCGAACTTGCCCCTGTTGCTCACCTCACTGCGGCGGGCGCACCGCCTGACGGGCCAACAGCCTCCAGGCGTCGCCCTGCTTCTGCCAGACGCCGAGGATCTTGATGCTGACCTTGCCGGGCTTGCCCGAGTCATTGGTGTCGGCCGTGAGCGTGTGCCGCACGACCGCCACGTTGTCGATCACCTTGATGGTCTGCTCGGTGATCGTGATGGTCACGAAGTCCGATTTGCCGTCCATCAGGTCGCTGATGAAACTCGCCTTCGTGTCGACCTTGCCGGCGGAATGGCCATAGCTCAGATCGTCGGCGACCAGGGCGTTGAGCGCCGCGGGCGTCGGGTCGATCATCGCCACGCGCAGCTTCTCGGCCGCCGTCGCCACGGCCGCCTCGGAAGACGGATCGCCAGGGCGCATGCTCGTACAGCCGGCGAAGACCACGACGGCGGCGGCGATCAGGACGAGTTTCTTCAGCATGTTTTTGTCTCCTGGTGTTGTGTCGTCGGTGGCCGTGAAACGGCGTCGACTTACTGCGGGCCGAGCTTGGCGATCAGTGCCGCAAGAGCTTCATACTCGTTCGGCTTGAGTTCGGTCAGCGGCGTACGCACCGGGCCCGCGTCATGGCCGACGATCTTGGCGCCCGCCTTTACGATGCTCACCGCGTAGCCCTGGCCCTTGTTGCGGATGTCGAGGTAGGGCATGAAGAAGTCCTTGAGCAGGCGATGCTGCGTCGCCATGTCGTCCTTCGCGACCGCGTGATAGAAATCCATCGCGGTCTTCGGGATGAAATTGAAGACGGCCGACGAATACACCGGCGTGCCCAGCGCCTTGTAGGCCGCCGCGTAGACCTCCGCCGTCGGCAGCCCGCCCAGGTAGGCAAAGCGATCGCCCATGCGCAGATGGATGGAGCTCATCAGCTCGATGTCGCCGATGCCGTCCTTGAAGCCCACGAGGTTCGGGCAGCGCTCGGCCAGCTTCTCGAGCGTGGCGGGATAGAGCTTGCTCTGGCCGCGGTTGTAGACGATGACGCCGAACTTCACGCTCTTGCAGACCGCTTCGACGTGCGCGGCGAGGCCTTCCTGGCCGGCTTCGGTGAGGTAGTGCGGCAGCAGCAGCACGCCGTGCGCGCCCGCCTTTTCGGCTTCCTGCGCGCACTGGACCGCGAAGCGCGTCGGGCCGCCCGCGCCCGCAATGATCGGCACCACGCCGCGGCAGGTGTCGACGGCGGTCTTGATGATGCCGGGGTATTCGTCGGCGGTCAGCGAGAAGAATTCACCCGTGCCGCCGGCCGCGAAGAGCGCGCTGGCACCGTAGGGCGCCAGCCATTCGAGACGCTCGACGTAGCCCTTCTTGTCGAAGGTGCCATCGGCGTCGAAGTCGGTCAGCGGAAACGACAGCAGGCCGGAGCCCATGATGGATTTGAGTTCTTGAGGAGTCATGTCAGTGTGTAGTGAGGCGAAAGTGAAAAGTCGACGCTTAGTCGAGCTTGATCTGCGCGGCAGTGACGACCTTGGCCCAGCGCGAGCGTTCCTTCTCGAAGAACTGCTCCTGCTCGGTCGGGGTCATCGTGACGACTTCGGCGCCCTGACCGGCCAGACGCGAGCGGATGTCCGCCGTGCGAATGATCGTGATCAGTTCCTTGTTGAGACGCTGGACCAGCGCATCCGGAGTGCCACGGGGAACGAGCACGCCCTGCCAGGTGCCGGACTCGAAGCCCGCCACGCCCTGCTCCGCGATGGTCGGCACGTCGCCGATCAGCGGCATGCGCGTGCCCTTGGAAACGCCGAGCACCTTGAGCTTGCCGCTCTGCACGTGCGGCAACGTCGCAAGCATGCCGTTCATCAGCACCTGCGTCTGGCCCGCGACGGTGTCCTGCACCGCCTGGACGCCGCCCTTGTAGGGCACGTATTGCCAGCGCGCGCCGCTCGCGCGTTCGAGCGCGACGCCGGCGAGGTGGGGCGCGCTGCCGGTGGCAGTCACGGCGAAGTTCAAGTCGCTCTTCTTCGAGAGCGCAACGAGTTCCTTGAGGTTGTTCGCCGGCACCGACGGATGCACGACAAGCAGGTGCGGCGAATACGCCAGCATGGTCACGCCTCGCAGATCCTTGGACGGATCGAAGGACAGCTTCGTGTAGACCGAGGGGCTGATCGCCAGGGCACCGACGTCGCACAACAGCAGCGTGTAGCCGTCGCCGGGCGCCTTCGCGACGAAATCGGCACCCAGGTTGCCGTTGGCGCCGGCCCGGTTCTCGACGATGACCGACTGTTTCAGCGCTTCCGACAGCGGCTGGCTGATGGAACGCGCAATGATGTCGGACGATCCGCCGGGCGGGTAAGGCACGACGATGCGGATGGGCTTCGACGGCCAGTTGTCGGCCGCCTGGACACCTCCGGCGGCCATCAGGCCACCGCCGAGCGCGCCGATCATGAGATCGCGTCGATTCAAGGACATGGATTTGTCTCCGGATGCGAATGGATGGGACAGAAGCCGGCGCCTTGCGCCCGCTCATTGTCAGCTCATCGGTTATCGTATAACTAGTCTGCCAGCTTGTCCAGCCTCACGGTCGTCATCTTCGTGAGACGGCACCGGCATCCCAACCGCCTGAAAGCGTGACTTACTTGGGGTTTTCCCCTGTGACACGGATGCCATCGCCCTGGGTTCGACGCGTTGACATGGTCAGCGCACGCGCCGAATAATCGCCGCTCTTGTACGACAACCGATAACTAACAACGACCGGCGCGCTGCTTTTTGGCTGCTCGACCGTCGATAGATGGAGACCCCATGAAAGAACCTCGTACACGCGGCCGACCGACCTCGACGGCCGCGCGCCCGCACGGCACGACCGTCACCCCTGCTTTCTAAAACTCGCATTCCGTCCCGCTGGCTCGCGACGGGAGGCGCTGCGTCGTTCGACGCGGCGGCTGAACGCCGCTTCAGGCCGGCTTTTCTTCAAAGGTGATTCCATGAACTTGCAGAAATCCGGATCGGCTCGTCGCAAGCCGATCGTTTCCTGGTGGCTGCCGCTGGTTGCGTCTGCCGTGCTCACGGCCTGCGGCGGCGGTGGCGGTGGCAACGCGGGCTTCCTGCCGCAGGCCGCCGGTCCGACGACCACGCCCGCGGTGTCCCAAGCCGCCAACGCGGCGCAGCCGGATGCTTCCCTGGCCAAGCCGTTCCAGGTCGGCACCACGACCTTCGATCCCGACCTGCCCGCGGAGCCCGTGCTTCCGACCGACGCCCAGGTCTGCGCCACCCTCGAGGCCGGCAACAGCCTGGTGCGCCGCCCGGATGGCGCGCTGCCGCCGGAGGCCGACCCGTCCATTCCGGGCGTCGGCGTCGCGGTCAATGTCGCGACCGCGAATCCGGACCAGGCCCGCATCCAGGCCGCCCTCGACGCATGCGGTGCCGCTGTCGATGCGGCGGTCGGTGCGGCGATCGCGTCGGTCGACGCAAGCGAAACAGCCAGCCAGAAGGCTGCCGCGCTGCCGAACATCAACATCGCCGGCGCATCCGGCGAAGAGCTCGCGAAGCCGCAATACAAGGCGCCGCAGTTCGCCGTGCGACTGGTGCCCAACCGCAGGGGCCCTGGCAACGGTTTCATCTCCGGACCGCTGACGCTGCCCTCGGGCGTGACCTTGTGGATCGACAAGGGCGCGACCCTGTACGCCACGCGCGACGTCATGGCCTACCTGCCCAAGACCACGCCCGCGAAATACTGCGCCAATACCGCCGTCAGCGCGACGCAAGCAGGCAGTTCGGGCAACTGTCTCCCGCTGATCGGGGGCGACTACACGGTCAACTCCGCCGTGGTCGGCGAAGGCAGCATCGACAGCCGTGCCTATGCGGAGATCGTCACCTCCAACGCGCTGTACCCGATCATGAAGGTGGACCTGAGCTGCTCCAACACCTACACCGCCTTCGCCACCAGCACGCAGGCGCCCGACGGCACACCGTGCGACAACGGCGGCACCCTGGTCGATTCGAAGTCCTCGGTCCGCAACATGACCTGGTGGGACCTCGCCTATCTCGGCAACATGGTGCAGAACGGCACGACCGGCTCCGGCTCGCAGTCGAATTTCCGGATGATGGTCTTCAACTACGCGAAGAACCTGACGCTGTACAAGGTCAGCCTGAACAACAGCGCCAACTTCCACGTCGTGCCCAGCGGCGTCGACGGCCTGACGATCTGGGGTGTCAAGGTGCAGACTCCATCGCTCGCCGCCTTCGCCAATCCCGCGGGCAACGGCAATCCGCTGTACACGGGCCAGACCTTCAATGCCGACAACGTCAAGAACACCGACGCCTTCGATCCAGGCTCGGCGTCCAGTGCCAAGTCGAATGCGCTGACGACGGGCAGCAAGACGACGACGGCAGGCAAGATGTCCTTCGACGGCTACCTGAAGAACTTCGTCTTCGCCTTCAACCATGTGAGCACGGGCGACGACGACATCGCGCTCAAGGGCAGCAACAACCCCAACCCGGTCGGCTTCGGCATCGACGGCAACCGCGGCAAGCGCAGCGATCGTGCCTACGGCATCGTGATCGCGCACAACCACATCTACTGGGGCCACGGCATTTCGATCGGCAGCGAGACGAACTCGGGCGTGACCAACGTGCAGGTCTACGACAACTCGTTCACCAATTCCGAAGAAGGCCTGCGCATCAAGTCCGACTACGCGCGCGGCGGCGAGGTGAGCAACATCTTCTACAAGAACATCTGCGTCCGGAATGCGCAGAACGCCCTGCTGTTCACCGCCTACTACAGCACCAAGGCGCTGCCGAGCGGCGGACCCAAGGTGCCGAACTTCCACGACATCCACCTGAGCAACGTGCGCATCATGGAGGGCGCTGCGATCAAGCTGCAGGGCTTCGCGGCCAACACCGGCGGCTACTTCACGCCGACCCCCGCTTACCCGACGGGCTATCTGCCGGCCTATCCGCTCGGCATGACGATGACCGACGTGGTTGCCGACAGCCCGGCCCTGATCTCGACGATCGCGTCGGACGCCAACCTGACGCTGGACGGCGTCAACCTGCCGATCTTCGCTTCGACCGCCAATCGCATCGTGCTCAACGGCGAGGCGACGGAGAAGGTCAAGCCGGAACGCGTGCTCGATTGCAGCCAGGCCTTCGTCGACTTCCCGGCCATTGGTGCGTCGAATCCCTTCGGCACGCACTGGGCGCCTTGAGCAGCGCGGCGTCTGTCGAAGCGACAGGCGCCGCCAAAAGATCAGAAACCGCCAGGTCGTCAGTTGTCACACAACAAGACGACCGCGCCGGCTCAGGCCGGCGCTTGCGTTTGAGCGCCTGCAGCGGCGCCCTTCGCAGCTTCCTGGGCGATGCGAAGGCGCTCGCGGCTGTTCGTGAGGTGGATGCGCATGGCCGCGCGTGCGGATTCGGGATCCTGGCGGGCAATCGCCGCATAGATCTCCTCATGTTCGCGATTCACCCGGCTCAGGTACTCGCTGCCCTTTTCCTGGTCGCGGATCGCGTTGATGCGGGTGCGCGGAATGATGGTCGTGCCCAGGTGACTCATGATGTCCGCGAAGTACGGGTTGCCCGTGGCCTGCGCGATCTCGAGGTGAAACCGGAAGTCGGCAGGCACCGTGTTGGCGGCCTGCGCCATGTTGCGTTCGAACTCGTCGAGCGCCTCCCGCATCGCCAACAATTGCGCATCGGTACGGCGCGTCGCGGCCAGCCCGGCGGATTCGGTCTCCAGGCTGATACGGAATTCGAGCACCGCCAGCACGTCCACCGAAGTGGCCACGTCGCCCGGATCGAGCCGGAAGACGCCCCCGCGCGGTTGCAGCACGAAGGTGCCGACGCCGTGGTGGGTTTCCACGAGGCCCGCCGCCTGCAACTTCGACAGCGCCTCCCGCACCACGGTGCGGCTGACGCTGAAGGCCTGCATGATCTCGGACTCGGTCGGCAGCTTGTCGCCGGGGCGCAGCGCTCCTTCGCGGATCTTCATGCCGAGATCTTCGACCAGGCCGTGCGCCAGGCCGCGGGCACGCTGGCGCGGCCGCCCCACGAAGGCGTCTCCAGGCATGGCGGGACCCGCGCTGTCGCCCGATGCGACTGGCTGCGCCTGAGCTAAGGGATTACCCGAGGTCAACGGTTGCATGCCACGATCATAATCCGAAGCCGTTGTACGACAACATATAAGTTTCACTTCGAGTCCATGATCATTGCGCAATTCGAACGCTGGCGCCATCCGAGCCAGCCTGCCTTCCGCGCGGACTCGCGATTTCAATTTCCTTCCTGATCCAGGAGACGTTTCCACCATGTCAACGACGAACCCTGACCGCAAGCTCGGTCGCCTGTTGCTGACCGGCGCTGCCGGCGGCCTGGGCAAGGTGCTCCGCGAGCGCCTGCGTCCCTATGCCGACGTGCTGCGCCTGTCCGACGTTGCCGCCCTGGGCCCTGCACAGGGCGCATTCGAGGAGACGGTGCCCTGCAACCTGGCCGACAAGGCGGCGGTCGACGCGCTCGTCGCAGGCTGCGATGCCATCGTGCATCTGGGCGGCGTCTCGGTCGAGCGTCCGTTCGAGGAAATCCTCGAAGCCAACATCAAGGGCGTGTTTCACATCTACGAAGCAGCGCGCCGGCATGGCGTCAAGCGCGTGGTCTTCGCCAGTTCCAATCACGTCATCGGCTTCTACAAGCAGAGCGAGCACCTCGACGCGCACGCGCTGCGGCGGCCCGACGGCTACTACGGCCTGTCGAAGTCATTCGGCGAAGACGTCGCGCAGTTCTACTTCGACCGCTGGGGCATCGAGACCGTCAGCATTCGCATTGGCTCGTCCTTCCCGGAGCCCGCCAACCGCCGGATGATGAGCACCTGGCTCAGCTACCGCGACCTCACCAACCTCATCGAGAAGTCGTTGTTCACGCCTGACGTGCAGCACACCATCGTCTACGGCATGTCGGCCAACCGGGACATCTGGTGGGACAACGCCGCCGCCGCGAAGCTGGGCTTCGTGCCGCAGGACAGCTCCGAGGTCTTCCGCGACAAAGTCGAGGCGCAGCCCCCGGTCGCGCCGACCGATCCGAACGCCATCTACCAAGGCGGCGCCTTCACGGCGCAGGGCCCCTTCGAGTAAGCCAGTTTCCCCAGAGTCCATCGCCGTTTCATTTCAGACCATTCATTCAAACAGAGGAAGAGACATGAAGACTTCAAACCGCAACCTGCTGAGCCTGATCGCCACAGCCGTTCTTTCGCTCGCTGCCGTGCATGCACAGGCACGCGACTTCCGTTCCGCGGAAGTGCATTCGAAGGATTTCCCGACCAACATGGCCGTCAAGTACATGAGCGACCAGTTGTCGGCCGCGACCGGCGGCAAGGACAAGATCAAGATCTTTGCCGACAGCTCGCTGGGCTCCGAGAAGGACACGGTCGAACAGGTCAAGATCGGCGCGCTCGACATGGTGCGCGTCAGCAGCGCCTCGTTCCACGGCATCGTGCCCGAGTCGGTCATCCCTTCGCTGCCCTTCCTGTTCCGCGACATCGACCATTTCCGCCAGACCATGTACGGCCCGACGGGCGACAAGATCCTGGCCGCCTTCGAGAAGGCCGGCTTCATCGGCCTCGTCATGTATGAGAGCGGCGCGCGTTCGGTGTACGCGAAGAAGCCCATCAAGAACGTGGCCGACATGAAGGGCCTGAAGATCCGCGTCCAGCCTTCCGACCTGATGGTGAGCCTGGTGAGCGCGATGGGTGCATCGCCGACGCCGATGCCGATCGCCGAGGTCTACACAGGCCTCAAGACCGGCCTGGTGGACGCCGCCGAGAACAACTACCCGTCCTACGAGGAAGCCAAGCACTACGAGGCCGCTCCGGTGTACTCGGAAACCATGCACGTGATGACGCCGGAAGTGCTGGTGTTCTCCAAGAAGATCTGGGACACCCTGCCGAAGGAAGAACAGGCCGCGATCCGCAAGGCCGCCAAGGATTCCGTCCCCTACTACGTGAAGCTCTGGGAACAGCGCGAGAAGGACGCCAAGGCCGCTGTCATCAAGGGCGGCGCCAAGATCGTTCCCGCGGCCGAGATCGACCGCAAGGCTTTCGTCGAGACCGAGAAGCCCGTGTGGGACAAGTTCGCCGCCACGCCCGAACTGAAGGCGCTGGTGCAGGAAATCACCGGCTCCAAGTAATGGTCCCGCGATGACCTTGCTGACCCAACTGAACGCGAGGCTGTCGCGCTGGACGATGTACCTCGCGTGCATCTGCCTCGCGGGGCTGCTGAGCGTGGTCGTCTACGGCGTGGTGCTTCGCTACGTCTTCAACGATGCCCCGCCCTATGTCGAGCAGGTGGCGCTGCTCCTGGTGATCTCGGTCGCCATGTTCGGCGCCTCCGCCGGTGTGCGGGACGCCGGCCACATCGGCCTGGATTCGCTGGTGAAGGCCTTGCCCGAGAGAGCGCAGTTCTGGTGCAAGGTCGTCGTCTACGTCCTGACCATCGCCTTCGCGGCCGCCCTGTTCCTGGGCGGCCTGGAGATGGCGGTGTCGACGCGCGACGCCACCATCCCCACGCTCGGAATCTCCGAGGCGGTGCGCTACGTGCCGATCCTCATCGCCGGCATTCTCATCACGCTGTTCTCCATCGAGCACCTGATCTCCAAATTCTCCGGCCACGAGGTCGTTCCATCATGGCATTGACACTGCTGTCCATCAGCTTCCTGGTGTTCCTGGTGCTCGGGATGCCGGTCGCTTTCGCGATCGGCCTGAGTTGCCTGCTGACCTTCGCCTACGAAGGCCTGCCCTTCGAGACCGCCATCCAGATGATGGTGTCGGGCATGAACGTCTTCTCGTTCCTCGCCATCCCGTTCTTCATCTTTTCGGGCGAGTTGATGTTGCACGGCGGCATCGCGGACAAGATCGTCGCCTTCGCGCGCAGCCTCGTGGGCCACTGGAAGGGCGGCCTCGGGCTGGCCAACGTGGTCGCGTCGACGCTGTTCGGCGGCGTGTCCGGCTCGCCGGTGGCCGACACCTCGGCCATGGGCGGCGTGCTGATCCCGGTGATGAAGCGCGAGGGCTACAGCGCGGCCTATGCGGTCAACGTCACGACGCACGCCTCGCTCTCGGGCGCGCTCATGCCGACCTCGCACAACATGATCATCTATGCCTTCGCAGCGCAAGCCGCCGTGGGCGAGATCGCGGGGCACGTGATCAAGGGTGTGTCGATCGGCGACCTGATGTTCGCCGGCCTGATCCCCGTGTTCTGGATCATGGTCTGCATGCTGGTCGCAGCCTATTGGCAGGCCGCGAAGTACGGCTACCCGAAGCGCGCGGACGGCACGACCGCGGTCGAGCGCTTTCCCGGCTGGGGCACGGTGCTGCGCACCTTCATCGCGGCCATCCCGGGCCTGCTGGTGATCGTCATCATCCTGTTCTGCGTGATGGAGGGCATCGCCACGGCCACGGAGGCGGCGGCCATCGCGGTGACGTATTCGCTGCTGCTGACGGTCGTCGTCTACCGCACGATGACGAAGCAGAACCTGCTCCGCTCGCTCGCCAAGGCGTCGAAGACCACGGGCGTGATCCTGCTGCTGATCGGCGTGTCGAACATGCTGCGCTACCAGATGGCGTACCTCGAGATCCCCGACACGATCGAGGCGGCGCTGCTGGCGGCAACCACGACGCCCTGGCTGATGCTGCTGTACATCAACATCATCCAGATCTTCCTGGGCGTGTTCCTCGACATGGCCGCGCACATCCTGATCACCACGCCGCTGTTCCTGCCGCTGGCCATCCAGATGGGCGTCGGTCCGGTGCAGTTCGGGATGATGCTGCTGCTCAACTGCGCGCTGGGCCTG
Source organism: Variovorax glacialis (assembly GCF_051216375.1). Classification (NCBI taxonomy): domain Bacteria; kingdom Pseudomonadati; phylum Pseudomonadota; class Betaproteobacteria; order Burkholderiales; family Comamonadaceae; genus Variovorax; species Variovorax glacialis. The sequence goes on from NZ_JBPJZT010000003.1 coordinate 223,713, forward strand.
GTGCACCCGCCGGTCGGCACGGTGCAGTTCATCGGCTGCGCCATCGGGAAGATCTCCATCGGCGAGGCTACGAAGACAGCCTGGCCCTATTACCTCGCGATCTTCGTCGCCATCACGCTGGTCACCTACGTGCCGTGGTTCTCGACCTGGCTTCCGTCGATCATCAACGGCCATCCGGTGTTCTGACGATGTTCTGCGTCTACGTCTCCAACGCCGAGAGCGGCGACATCAGCGTCCTGCACCTCGACCCGGCGGCACGCACGCTGGTGCCAGTGCAGAACGTGTCGGTCGGCGGAGAGGTGATGCCGCTTGCCTTGAGCCCCGATCGCCGGCGCCTCTACGCCGCCCGGCGCTCGGAGCCGCGCGAGGCGCTGAGCTTCTCGATCGATCCGAAGACAGGCCAGCTCACCGCCATCGGTGCCGCGGCCCTTCCGCACAGCATGGCGTACATCGCGGCTGACCGCAGTGGCCGCTATCTGCTGAGTGCTTCTTATGGCGGCAATCAGATCGCCGTCAACGCCATCGACGCCGACGGCGTCGTGCAGGCCACGCAGCAGGTCGTGCAGACCGGCCCCAACGCGCACGCGATCCAGGCCGATCCGTCGAACCGCTTCGTCTTCGCGAGCACGCTGGGCGCCGGCGTCGTGGTGCAGCTTCGCTTCGACGCAGCCACAGGGCAGCTGACGCCCAACACGCCGCCGACGCTGCAACCGCACGCATCGGCGAGCCCCCGCCACTTCGTGTTCAGCCCTGATGCACGCTTCGTCTACCTGCTCAACGAACTGGACGCCGCCATCGACGTGCTCGCCTTCGATTCGGCGACCGGCACGCTGAGCACGCTGCAGACGGTCGACTCGCTCCCGCCGGCCTTCAGCGGCGCCCCCTGGGCCTCCGACCTGCACCTGACGCCCGACGGGCGCTTTCTCTACAGCAGCGAACGCCGGTCCAACACCATCGCGGCCTTCCGGGTCGATGCCACGACCGGCTCGCTCACCCTCGTCGGCCACGTGCCGACCGAGACGCAGCCACGAGGCTTCAACATCACGCCCGATGGTCGCTTCCTGATCGCGGCCGGGCAGCTTTCGCATCGACTGCGCCTGTACGAGATCGATGCACAGTCCGGTTCGCTTCAAGCGATCGGCGAATGTCCCGTCGGCCGCGGACCCAACTGGATCGAGAGCATCATGCTCGACAGTTGATCGAGGACCCCATGACTTCTGCTGCTTCGGAGCGCCCGCCGCTCTACATCACCATGCACGAGCGCGACAACGTCGCGATCGTGGCCAATGACGGCGGCCTGCCTGGCGGCACCGCCTTCCCCTCGGGCCTCACGCTGCGCGAAAAGGTGCCGCAGGCGCACAAGGTGGCGCTGGTCGATATTCCGGAAGGCGGCGAAGTGCGGCGCTACGACGTCGTGATCGGCTATGCCCTGAAGGACATCGCCGCCGGCAGTTGGGTGCACGAGCGCCTGCTGAAGATGCCCGCCGCGCGCGAACTCGAAGGGCTGCCGATCGCAACGGTCAAGCCCCCGGCCCTGCCGCCGCTGGAGGGCTACACCTTCGAGGGCTACCGCAATCCGGACGGCTCGGTCGGCTCGCGCAACATCCTGGCCATCACGCAGACGGTGCAATGCGTGGCCGGAGTGACGGAGTTCGCCGTCAAGCGCATCAAGGACGAGTTGTTGCCGAAGTTTCCCAACGTCGATGACGTCGTGGCCCTGGAGCACACCTACGGCTGCGGCGTGGCCATCGACGCGCCGGACGCGATCATCCCGATCCGCACGCTGCGCAACATCAGCCTCAACCCCAACTTCGGCGGCGAGGTCATGGTGGTCAGCCTGGGCTGCGAAAAGCTCCAGCCCGAGCGGCTGATGCCGCCCGGCACCATCCCGCTGATCGACGAACGCAACGTGGCCGACGTCGGCGACAGCGCGGAGAGCAAGCTCGACGTCGTGTGCCTGCAGGACGACGCCCATGTCGGCTTCATGTCGATGGTCGATTCGATCATGCGCCAGGCGGAGGAGCATCTCGAACGCCTCAACGCCCGCCGTCGCGAAACGGTGTCCGCCAGCGAACTGGTGGTCGGTGTGCAGTGCGGCGGCAGCGATGCCTTCTCCGGCGTGACCGCCAATCCGGCCGTCGGCTTCTGCACCGACCTGCTGGTGCGTGCGGGCGCCACCGTGATGTTCTCGGAAGTGACCGAAGTGCGCGACGGCATCGACCAACTCACCTCGCGGGCCACCACGCCCGAGGTGGCCGACGCGATGATCCGCGAGATGGCCTGGTACGACGCCTACCTTGACAAGGGGCGGGTCGACCGCAGTGCCAATACCACGCCCGGCAACAAGAAGGGTGGCCTGTCGAACATCGTCGAGAAGGCGATGGGTTCCATCGTCAAGAGCGGCAGCAGTGCCATCTCCGGCGTCATCTCGCCGGGCGAGAAGGTCAGGCAGAAGGGCCTGATCTACGCCGCCACACCGGCCAGCGATTTCATCTGCGGCACCCTCCAACTCGCCGCGGGCATCAACCTGCACGTCTTCACCACCGGCCGCGGCACGCCGTACGGCCTGGCCGAGGTTCCGGTGATCAAGGTTGCGACGCGCAGCGACCTGGCCCGCCGCTGGCACGATCTGATGGACGTCAACGCCGGTCGCATCGCCGATGGCGACGCCACGATCGAGGACGTGGGCTGGGAGCTGTTCCGCCTCATGCTCGACGTGGCGAGCGGCAGAAAGAAGACGTGGGCCGAGCAGTGGAAACTGCACAACGCGCTGGTGCTGTTCAATCCGGCACCGGTCACCTGAAGGATCACGACATGGAAGACCTCCAAGGACGCAGCGCCCTCGTCACGGGCGCGAGCACCGGCATCGGCGCCGCGGTGGCGATCGCCTACGCCGCGCGCGGCATGCGCGTGGCCGTGCACTACAACAGCTCCGCCGACGCCGCCGCGAAGGTGGTCTCGACGATCCAGGCAGCAGGCGGCGAAGCCTTCGCGTTGCAGGCGGACGTGCGCGACAGTGCGGCGATCCGGCGCGTCGTGGCCGAAACCAACGAGCGCCTGGGCGGCATCGACGTGCTGGTCAACAACGCCGGCAGCCTCGTCAAGCGGGTGCCGATCGCCGAATTCGACGATGCGCTGTTCGACGAAGTGCTGCACATCAATGCGCGCTCGGTGCTGTCCTTCTGCCGCGAAGTCGTGCCGCTGATGCGGGCACAGGGACGCGGCGGCAGCATCATCAACGTGTCGTCGATCGCCGCGCGCAACGGCGGCGGCCCCGGCGCGTACTTGTACGCAGGCGCAAAGGGCTTCGTGAGCACGGCGACGCGCGGTCTCGCGAAGGAACTGGCGCCCGACAACATCCGCGTCAACGCGGTGGCGCCCGGCGTGATCCAGACGCCCTTTCACGATCGCTTTTCCACGCCGCAGATGCTCGAAAGCTTCAAGGCCACGATTCCGCTGGCGCGCATCGGCGAGCCGGACGACTGCGTCGGCGCCTTCCTGTACCTGGCCTCGCCGCAGCTCTCGAGCTACGTGACGGGCCAGATTCTCGAAGTGAACGGCGGGCAGTACATGCCCTGAGCGCCGCCGACGGAAATCTCCCTACATTCATCGCCAGGCCGACATTCGAAGCCTGGATTCAGACGCGCCGCGACACCAACCACAAGAAGCGCGGCACCCACCTCGCAACGGAGACAACGCATGCAACGCCGCACCCTCATCCACACCGCACTCGCCTCGCTCGCGGGTGGCCTTCCAGCCCTGCCGGCATTCGCGCAGGGTCAATGGCCGACGGGCAAGACCATCACCTATCTGGTTCCGTTCCCCGCTGGCGGCACGACCGACGTGCTCGCCCGCTTGATCGGCCAGAAGCTGGGGCCGGTGCTGGGCACGACCGTCGTCGTCGACAACAAGGGCGGTGCCGGCGGCAGCGTCGGCTCCGAGATCGCATCGCGCGCCGCGCCCGACGGCTACATGATGCTGGGCGGCACGATCAGCTCGCACGCGATCAACGTGAGCCTCTATCCCAAGATCGGCTACGACCCGCAGAAGTCCTTCGCCCCGGTCACGCTGATCGGCACCAATCCGGTGGTGCTGGTAGTCAACCAGGCGAGCCCTTACAAGACACTGAAGGACGTTCTCGAGGCCAGCAAGGCCAAGGCGGGCGGTCTCTCGTCGGCATCCGCCGGCACCGGCACCTCACAGCACCTGGCGCTGGAACTGCTCGCCTACAAGTCCGGCGTCAAGTTCACGCACATCCCCTACAAGGGCAGCGGCCCGGCGATCCAGGACGTGATCGGCGGCCAGGTCGACATGATGTTCGACACCACGGTGGTGGCCGGCCCGCACATCCAGAGCGGCAAGCTGCGCGCGATCGCGGTGACCTCCGGCAAGCGGCTGGCATCGATGCCCGACGTGCCGACGGTCGCGGAATCCGGCGTGCCGGGGCTCAAGGACTTCGAGGTGGTGTCGTGGCAGGCGATCTTCGTGCCGACCGGGACGCCCGCGCCGATCGTCGACCGGATGCACAAAGAGATCCGCACGATCCTGGCCCAGCCCGACATGCAGGAAAAGCTCAAGGGTTTCGGCATGGAGCCGGCCGACATGACGACGGCACAGATCGCCGCCTTCCAGAAGGCCGAAGTCGAGAAGTGGGCCCAGGTCATCAAGGCGGCCAACATCAAGGCGGAATAGGCCTCGTCCTGCGGAATGCGCCGAAGGCGGTCGATAGAATCGCCCACCGCTTTTCCGGGATGACCCCTTGTCCGATCGCCTGCCCGTCCTGCCCCAGTACCTGTTTCCCAAGCAGGCGCTGACCCATTTCGCCGGCTGGGTCGCGGGCAAGGAACGCGGTGCCGTCACGACGTGGATCATCAAGCGCTTCGTGGCGAAGTACGACGTCAACATGGACGAGGCGCTCGACAGCGACATCGCGAGCTACCCCAGCTTCAACGCATTCTTCACGCGCGCCCTCAAGCCCGGGGCGCGTCCGCTGGCGCAGGCCGACCTGATCTCGCCGGTCGACGGCGCGATCAGCCAGTTCGGACCGATCGAAGGCGACCAGATCTTCCAGGCCAAGAACCATCGCTACACGACCACGGCGCTGGTCGGCGGCGACGCAAAGCTCGCGGCGCAATTCGCGCACGGCAGCTTCGCCACGCTCTACCTGAGCCCGAAGGACTACCACCGCATCCACATGCCGTGCGACGGCCGGTTGCGGCGGATGATCTACGTGCCGGGCGACCTCTTCTCCGTCAATCCGACGACGGCCCGCGGCGTCCCCGGGCTCTTCGCGCGCAACGAGCGCGTGGTGTGCGCCTTCGACACCGCGAAGGGGCCTTTCGTGCTGGTGCTCGTGGGCGCGACCATCGTCGGCAGCATGGCGACGGTGTGGCATGGCGTGGTCAATCCACCGCGCGGCGGCGAGGTCCGCGAATGGCAGTACGCCGACTCGCAGGTCGTGCTGCGGAAAGGCGACGAGATGGGCCGCTTCCTGCTTGGGTCGACCGTCGTGATGCTCTTCCCCGCTCCGGCGCTGGATTTCAATCCGGCGTGGGCGCCGGCACGCCCCGTCCGGCTCGGAGAGGCGATGGCCACCTACCCGGCGCGCTGAAGTGCCGGGGCTGCAGCCCGCAGCCTGCTTGCCGTTACAGCTATAAAACTTGTAGCAGGCGCCCTTCTGGGCTATAGTCGCCGGCCGTTTCGCGTGGTCACCAACCAGTCACAAAAAAGAAGCGGGCGGCGCGGCGCGCTGCCCGGCCGCCGAGCCCGAGGAGATGAAGTCGATGAGTAGCAAGGAAAACGCAGCCATCAGCCAATTGCTTGCGCTGCTGGAGGCCCGCTACGCGCTGCGCGTCCTCTGGGCCTTGCGGGATGGGCATGCGCAGACCTTCCGCCTGCTGCAGGACAGCGTCGGCAGCATCACCCCGAACACGCTCAACACCCGGATCAAGGAGTTGCGCGAAGCCGGCCTCGTCAACCATGGCAGCGAGGGCTACAGCCTGACCCTCAGCGGGCAGGACCTGCTCAAGCGGCTGTCCGACCTGCAGGCCTTCGCCGGCAAATGGCAGCAAGGCCAGGTGAAAAAGGCGCCACCTCCGCCCCCTTCCGCGCCCTAGCAGCGGCGGCGCCGTGATGGAGGGGCTCCGCCGGATCGTTAAACTGCGCGGTTTCCTTCCTCAATCCCCAAGGAGCGCTCCATGCCCACCACTCCCTCCGGCCTGCAGTACGAAGACACCACGGTCGGCGACGGCGCCGAAGCCAAGGCTGGCCATCACGTGCATGTGCACTACACCGGCTGGCTCTACAACGACGGCGTGCAAGGCGCCAAGTTCGATTCGAGCCGCGACCGGAACGATCCTTTCGCCTTTTCGCTCGGCGCCGGCCAGGTCATCAAGGGCTGGGACGAAGGCGTCGCGGGCATGAAGATCGGCGGCAAGCGCACGCTGATCATCCCGGCTTCGCTCGGCTACGGCGCGCGCGGTGCAGGCGGCGTGATCCCCCCCAACGCCACCCTGAAGTTCGACGTCGAACTCCTCGACGCCCACTGACAAGTTCGGGCTTTGCCCGACTTCCCGAAATGCGCCGTTACAGGCGCATTTTTTTGCTTGAAAACACCTGTGCAGGCCTCAAATGGCTGCCTATTGTTCGTTTTCACTGTTTTCCGGCGTGGCCGCCGGCTTTTTGAGCATGACTGACCCGCAAAACCACCAAGAAAATCCACAGACCCTCCAGGGCGAGCCCAGCCCCGAAGAGTTGGAGGCCGCACAGGCCGCGAACGAAGCCGACGCGCTGGCAGCGGCCCAGGCCGAGATCGCCGCCCTGAAGACCAGGAACGCCGAACTGTCGGACCAGTTCCTTCGCGCCCAGGCCGACGTGCAGAACGCGCGCCGACGCGCAGACGAGGAAGTGAGCAAGGGCCGCAAGTTCGCGATCGAGGGCTTCGCCGAAAGCCTGCTGCCGGTGCTCGACAGCCTCGAAGCCGGCCTGGCGATCCAGGACGCCACGACGGAACACCTGCGCGAAGGCACCGAAGCCACCCTGCGCCAACTCAAGAGCGCGCTGGAGCGCAACAAGGTCATCGAAATCGCGCCCGCGGCCGGCAGCAAGTTCGATCCGCACCTGCACCAGGCTATCTCGGTGGTGCCGGCACCGGGCCAGGAGCCCAACACCATCGCCAACGTCCTGCAGAAGGGCTACACGATCGCCGACCGCATCCTGCGCCCCGCCCTCGTGACCGTCAGCAGCCCGAGCTGAGAGCCAACAAGAAACCCACAGGAAATCCCCGCTTCGTCCCTTGAATCGACCCGGGTTATCCACAAGTTCACAACAACCTCATTTCAGATCCCAGGAGAAACAACATGGCCAAAATCATCGGCATCGACCTCGGCACCACGAACTCGTGCGTGTCGATCATGGAAGGCAACACCACGCGTGTGATCGAGAACTCGGAAGGCGCCCGCACGACGCCTTCGATCGTGGCCTACCAGGAAGACGGCGAAGTGCTGGTCGGCGCCTCGGCCAAGCGTCAGGCAGTGACCAACCCCAAGAACACGATCTACGCGGTGAAGCGCCTGATCGGCCGCAAGTTCGAGGAAAAGGAAGTGCAGAAGGACATCGACCTGATGCCCTACACCATCACCAAGGCCGACAACGGCGACGCGTGGGTCGAAGTGCGCAACAAGAAGCTCGCGCCGCAGCAGATCAGCGCCGAGATCCTGCGCAAGATGAAGAAGACCGCCGAAGACTATCTCGGCGAAGCCGTGACTGAAGCCGTGATCACCGTGCCGGCCTACTTCAACGACAGCCAGCGCCAGGCCACCAAGGACGCCGGCCGCATCGCGGGCCTGGACGTCAAGCGCATCATCAACGAACCGACGGCGGCCGCGCTCGCCTTCGGCCTCGACAAGCACGACAAGGCCGACCGCAAGATCGCCGTATATGACCTCGGCGGCGGCACCTTCGACATCTCGATCATCGAGATCGCGGACGTCGACGGGGAGAAGCAGTTCGAAGTGCTGTCGACCAACGGCGACACCTTCCTGGGCGGAGAAGACTTCGACCAGCGCATCATCGACTACATCATTTCCGAGTTCAAGAAGGACCAGGGCGTCGACCTGAGCAAGGACGTGCTCGCGCTCCAGCGCCTGAAGGAAGCGGCCGAAAAGGCCAAGATCGAGCTGTCGAACAGCGCCGCGACCGACATCAACCTGCCCTACATTACGGCCGATGCCTCGGGCCCGAAGCACCTGAACATCAAGCTCACGCGCGCCAAGCTCGAAAGCCTGGTCGACGAGCTGATCGAACGCACCATCGCCCCCTGCCGCACCGCCATCAAGGATGCCGGCGTCAGCGTGTCCGACATCAGCGACGTGATCCTGGTCGGCGGCATGACCCGCATGCCCAAGGTGCAGGACAAGGTCAAGGAGTTCTTCGGCAAGGAACCGCGCAAGGACGTGAACCCCGATGAAGCCGTGGCCGTCGGTGCCGCCATCCAGGGCCAGGTGCTCTCCGGCGATCGCAAGGACGTGCTGCTGCTCGACGTGACCCCGCTGTCGCTCGGCATCGAGACCATGGGTGGCGTGATGACCAAGATGATCACGAAAAACACCACGATCCCGACCAAGTTCGCGCAGACCTTCTCGACCGCCGAGGACAACCAGCCGGCCGTGACGATCAAGGTGTTCCAGGGCGAACGCGAGATCGCCTCGGGCAACAAGCTGCTCGGCGAGTTCAACCTCGAAGGCATTCCGCCGGCTTCGCGCGGCACGCCGCAGATCGAGGTGAGCTTCGACATCGACGCCAACGGCATCCTGCACGTCGGCGCCAAGGACAAGGGCACCGGCAAGGAAAACAAGATCACCATCAAGGCGAACTCGGGCCTGTCGGAAGACGAGATCCAGAAGATGGTGAAGGACGCCGAGCTCAACGCGGCCGAGGACAAGAAGAAGGTCGAGCTGGCCCAGGCCCGCAACCAGGGCGAAGCCATGGTCCACAGCGTGAAGAAGTCGCTCGGCGAGCACGGCGCGAGCCTGGATGCCGCCGAGAAGGAAAAGATCGAAGCCGCGCTCAAGGACGTCGAGGAAGCCCTCAAGGGTGAAGACAAGTCCGCGATCGAGGAAAAGACCAACACGCTGATGAGCGCCAGCCAGAAGCTCGGCGAGAAGATGTACGCCGACGCGCAGGCCGCGGCCGGCGCAGCAGGCGGCGCGGCGGGCGCTGGCCCGGAAGCTGCAAGTGCCCCGGCGGACGACAACGTGGTCGACGCCGAAGTGAAGGAAGTCAAGAAGGGCTGACCCTCACGCCCTGACACGAGGCTGGACCCGCTGCAAGGTGGTCCAGCCTTTTCCGCTTCCTGACCCTGCTTCCTGACGACGACTCCGCCCGACCCCGACCATGGCCACCAAACGCGACTACTACGAAACCCTCGGCGTTCCCAAGAACGCGAGCGAGGAGGAAATCAAGAAGGCTTATCGCAAGCTTGCGATGAAGCACCACCCTGACCGCAACCACGGGGACTCCAAGGACGCGGAGACCAAGTTCAAGGAGGTCAAGGAAGCGTACGAAATGCTGTCGGACGCCCAGAAGCGCGCCGCCTACGACCAGTACGGCCACGCCGGCGTCGATCCCAACATGCGCGGCGGCCCGGGCGCGGAAGGCTTCGGCGGCTTCGCGGAAGCCTTCGGCGACATCTTCGGCGACGTGTTCGGCCAGCGCGGCGGCCGCCAGGGCGGCGGGCGCCAGGTCTTCCGCGGCAGCGACCTGAGCTATGCGATGGAGATCACGCTCGAGGAAGCTGCCGACGGCAAGGACGCGCAGATCCGCATCCCGAGCTGGGACGATTGCGGCACCTGCAAGGGCACGGGCGCCAAGCCCGGCACCAAGGCGATCACCTGCACGACCTGCCACGGCCAGGGCGCCGTGCAGATGCGCCAGGGCTTCTTCAGCGTGCAGCAGACCTGCCCGACCTGCCACGGCTCGGGCAAGATCATCCCGGAACCGTGCGCCACTTGCCACGGCCAGGGGAAGATCAAGAACAACAAGACGCTGGAAGTGAAGATCCCGGCCGGCATCGACGACGGCATGCGCATCCGCAGCACCGGCAACGGCGAGCCCGGCACCAACGGCGGGCCGCCCGGCGACCTCTATATAGAGATCCGGCTCAAGAAGCACGACCTGTTCGAGCGCGACGGCGACGACCTGCATTGCGTGGTGCCGGTGAGCATCACGACCGCGGCGCTGGGCGGCGAGATCAACGTGCCGACGCTCAAGGGCGCGGCGGCGATCGACATTCCCGACGGCACCCAGAGCGGCAAGCAGTTCCGGCTGCGCGGCAAGGGGATCAAGGGCGTGCGCTCGACCTACCCGGGTGACCTGTACTGCCACGTGCGTGTCGAGACACCTGTGAAGCTCACCGAGCACCAGCGCAAGCTGCTGAAGGAACTCGACGAGTCGCTCAAGAAGGGCGGCGAGAAGCACAGCCCGACGGACAAGGGTTGGTTCGACAAGGCGAAAGAGTTCTTTAGTTAGTGGGCTCGCCACCAGGCTGCGCGCACTTCGTGTCGCTTCGCCTACCCCCTGCCGGGGGCAACACCTGCGGCCCGGCTGAGCCGGTTCCGCGGTGTTTCACCAACGGCCTGGCTTGCCGGCCCTTCGGATCAGCTGCGGATGATTTCGAAGCCGCCCTGTTCGCGGAGGCAGCGGGATCGTGGGCCGGCGACCAGTTCGACGAAGCGGCGGGCTAATGCCGGTTCGCTTGCCGTTGCGCTCACTGCGGCGGAATAGATGGTCGCCAGTTCGAACGCTTCGGGCAGTGCGCCTACCAATGTGATGCCCGGCGTGTACTTGATCTCTGTGATCTGGGTGCAGCCGATGGCGCCGGGGCGGGGGTCGGCTGCAAGCTCGCGCATTGCGGTGGCGCCGTTCGGGAAGGTGCGCAGGCGAGACGAAACGACGTCGGCGATGCCCAGTTTCTCCAGCATCGCGGCGAAGTGGATGCCGGCAGTCGAGCGCTTCGCGTCGGGGAAATAGATCGACGTCGCGGCGAGGAGGCTGGATTTCAGGGTCTCGGGCGTCGAGATGTCGGGCAACGTTTCGCCCTCCCTCACCGCAACGCCGGTGCGCACGCGGCCCAATGCGGCTTCCGAGCCCGGCAGGAGGCGGCCTTCGGCCTGCAACGCGGCGATCATGGTCTCGGTGACGATCATCACGTCGCAGGCCTCGCCGGCGAGCAGTGCTTCCTTCATCGCGCCGACGGCGCCGAAACGCCCCTCGACCTTCGCGCCGGTCAATTCAAGGAACACGCCCTGCAAGGCCTTGACCAGGCCCTGCGCTGCGCCTGCACAAAGAATGTTCATTGATCGGCCTTTGCGCCCGAGATCTTCACGATGCCGGACCATTTCTCGATGTCTCCGTTCATGTAGCGCGTGAAGTCGGCCACGTTCATGGTCAGCGGCGTGGCGCCCTGCGCCTTCCATGCGCGGACCACCTCCGGGTTCGACACGATCTTCACGACCTCGGCGTTCAGCCTGTCGACGATGGCGACAGGCGTTCCCTTGGGGGCCATCAACCCCAGCCAGATCGTGGCTTCGTATTTCGGCACCCCGGCTTCGTTGACCGTCGGCACGTCCGGCATCACGCCGGAGCGTGACAGTCCGGTGGTCGCCATCGCCTTGACCTTGCCGCTGCGGACGTGCTCCGTCATGGTCGGCACCGCATCGAACATCATGTCGACCTGGCCGCCCAGGACGTCCGTGCGCGCGCCCGCGCTGCCTCGGTAAGGAATGTGAAGGATGGACACGCCGGCCATCGCCTTGAAAAGCTCGCCGGCCATGTGGTACGGCGTGCCCGGGCCGGACGACGCATAGGAAAGCGCGCCGGGCTTCGACTTCGCCAGCGCGATCAACTGGCCCAGGTTGTTGACCGGCAGTCCGCTTCGGGTCACCAGCACCAGATCGGAGTAGTTGATGGCGGCGACGGGCACGAAATCGCGCATGAGTTGGAACGGCTTGTTCGGGATCAGCGATTCATTGACGGTGTGCGCGTTCGACATCAGCAGGAGCGTGTAGCCGTCCGGCGGACTTTTCGCGACGGCGTCCGTGCCGATCACCGAACCGGCGCCGGGCCGGTTGTCCACGACGAATCCCTGGCCGAGCGCTTCCTGCAGGCGCGTGGCGATGAATCGCGCATACACGTCGGCCGGTCCGCCGGCGGCGAACGGAACGACGACACGCACCGGGCGCGACGGGTAGTCCTGCGCGGCGACCCATGGCGCCACCGCAAGCAAGGCGACGGCGCACCATCGCCGCTTCGCGCGCAGACTTCCAGCCCACGATGTCTTCACGGTTGTCTCCAGGCAGTGGGACGCGAATCGCCGTCCGGGTGGGGCATTGATTGGTTTAGATTGGTATCCACGCATGCCAATCGAAAACCAATATAGCGACCGCTGCCTGCGGGGTCAATGGAGGGCCGGGTTTGTCCGCAAGGGGCCGCGCGCCGTCTCAGTAACCGAGCAGATTGCGCCGTACGTGCACCAGGTGCCCGATGCAGAGCTCGCCCGCGCGTGCGCCGTCGCGATCCTTCAGGGCGGCGACCAGTTCCCGGTGTTCGCGCTGGTAGTCGAGGCGACGCTCGGGTGTCGCACCCCTGCGCTTCAGCATTCCCCACTCGCTTTGGGCGCGCACCTCGTTCATGCGCTGGAAGACAGTCGAGATGAAGGCGTTGTGCGCGGCATCGGCAATGGCCTCGTGCAGTCTGCCATCCCAAAGTTCGAACTCTTCGATCGTGCCGGCGGCTTCGCCCCTGTCGCAGCAAGTGTCCATTCGGTCGAAGTCAGCCTGGGTGGCGTTGCCGATCACCATCGCGATGATCGCGGGTTCGAGCACGAGGCGGGCGCTCATCAACTCCGCGGGGCTGGTCGCGAGCGGCGAACCGCCGTGGGTGATGTCCGCCAATGCCTGCGTCACCTCGTCGCTGACGTAGGTGCCGCTGCCCACCGTCTGCGTGATGAGTCCCTTGAGTTTCAGGTCGGCAAGAACCCGGCGAACGGTCGACCGGCTGAGGCCGTACTGCCCGCTCAACTCCCGCTCGGTCGGCAGCCGGTGGCCGGCTCGCCATGCGCGCGATTTGAGGTTCTCGAGAATGGTTTCCCGAAGGGTCAGGGCACTGTGCACGGTTGCGAGACTGAAGGTTGAAAGGTGGACGCGCCGATCGTAGCAACCCGACCCGGCGCAAGCTCTATTGTGCCCTTGGTATCGGATTGGTAGCATTTGGTCGACATTCAGGAGATCATTTTGCGCATTGCTACATATCAATATCAAGGCCGTCGACAGGTCGGCCTTGTTTCGGACGACGGCGCGACCGTTCGGGCGTTTCAGTTCGACGCCCCCCGAACCCGCCGGGGCGCGCTGTCCCTCATCGAGGAACGCGCTTCGGGGGCCACACAACTGCCGCCGAGCGGCGAGCCCGTCCCGTTGGGCGAGGTCAGGCTCGAAGCGCCGCTGCCCATGCCGCGCCGCAACATCTTCTGTGTGGGCCGCAACTACCACGCGCACGCCAAGGAGTTGTCCGATTCCGTCTTCAAGAACAGCGCCGCCAAGACCGATTCCTGGCCCATCGTCTTCACCAAGGTTCCGGAGTGCGTGGTCGGCCCGGACGACGAAGTCCGCCTGCCGGGCGACGCCATCTCCGCCCAGATCGACTACGAAGCCGAACTGGCCGTCGTCATCGGCAAGGGCGGCCGCAACATTTCGCGCGATGACGCGCTGTCTCACGTGTTCGGCTACACCATCGTCAACGACGTGACCGCACGCGACGTGCAGATGCGCCACCAGCAGTGGGACCTCGGCAAGTCCTTCGACACTTTCTGTCCGATGGGGCCGTGGATCGTGACCGCCGACGAACTGGACGGCACCCGCACCCGGGTGCGCTGCTGGGTCAACGGGGAACTGCGGCAGGACGGGCAGACCACCGACCTCATCTTCGACATCCCGACGCTGATAGAAACCTGCTCGCGCGGCATCACGCTCCATCCCGGCGACGTGATCGCGACCGGCACGCCGGCCGGCGTCGGCATGGGGCTGTCGCCACCGCAATACCTGAAGACGGGCGATGTGGTCCGTATCGAGATCGACGGAATCGGCACCCTGGAAAACCGGTTCGCCTGAACCGCGCCCTCGCCCAGACGACACAACGGAGACAAGACAAATGCATGAACCACGACGCGCGCTGCTGCGCGCCGCGCTCCTGGCGGCCGCGTGCTGCGCGACCACCGCCGCTTTTGCACAGGGCGGCTGGCCCGAAAAGCCGATCACGATGATCGTGCCCTTCCCGCCCGGCGGCGTGGCCGACACGGTCGCGCGGCCGGTGGCCGAAGCCCTGTCACGCGAACTCAAGCAGCCCGTCATCGTCGAGAACCGCGCCGGCGCGGGCGGTGCGGTCGGCATCGGCTTCGTGGCTCGCGCGCCGGCCGACGGCTACACGGTGCTGTTGAGCCTGTCGTCGATCTCGATCCTTCCCGAAGCTGACGCGATCCTGGACCGCAAGCCGGCCTACCAGATGAACCAGTTCAAGCCGATCGCGCGCTTCACCGCGGATCCGACCGTGCTGGTCGTCCGCGCCGACGCGCCGTGGAAGACGCTCTCGGAGTTCATCGCTGACGCACGCGTCAAACCCGGCACTTACAACTACGGCAGTTCGGGCAACTACGGCACCATGCACGTGCCGATGGAGATGCTGAAGAACTCCGCCGGATTCCGGATGACGCACATTCCGTACACCGGCGCAGGCCCCGCCATCGTCGCGCTGCTGTCGGGCCAGGTGGACGCGGTGGCCAGCGGGCCGTCGACGGTGGTCCAGCAGATCAAGGCCGGCAAGCTTCGCGCCCTGGCGCACTGGGGTGACAAGCCGCTGGCCGCACTGCCCGACGTGCCCAGTCTGGAGCAGGCAGGCTACAAGGTGAAGTTCGCGCAGTGGTCGGGGCTCTTCGTCCCCGCGGCGACGCCCGACGACATCGTACGCAGGCTGCGCACCGCGTCCGCCAAGGTCGCCGTGGACCCCGCCGTGGTGCAGGTGATCGAGCGCGCCGGCAGCCCGCTGGCCTACCTCGATGCGCCCGAGTTCCAGACCTACTGGGATGCCGATGCGAGCACGATGACCGATGCCGTCCGGAAGATCGGGAAGGTCGAGTAGAGCCGTGCGCCAAAAGGCGTATGACCTGTACGGAAAAGGCGGCCCCGACGGCCGCCTTTATTCGTTGCGTCCGGTGGCTTGTGAATATTGCACTGCGATTGTCGCGCTTTGCGAGTTTGTCCGTAGGCCGGAGGCGAAGTACGCGCGTTCGATGTAAAACAGACAATGAAGAATATGGAAAGAACGGACACGCGCTGATGACGATTCCCGACACCGTCGCGAGCCGCGCGCGCACCAGGATGCAGGTGGAGCGGTCTGCCGCACACGCCCCGTCTTGCGATTGTTTCGACCGCTGCAAGCGGCCTTTCCATGAACTTTTTCTGCTTCTTGTTGTTCTTAACCGAAAAGCAAGAAAAGCAATTTGCTCGACGCGTTGTTTGTTCTATGCTTTGATCAAGTTCCTGCTTGAGGAGTTAATCCAAAGCGTGCACACATCACCTGGCACCATTCCTGCGAACGATGCAACGTGTGCAGCACGGAAACTCCGGGCAGCGCCCCGCTGACTCGATGGAGGTGTCTATGGATGTCATCAGCAACTTCGCCGCTCGTTACGAGCGTACGCGCGAAGAGGTCCTGTCCCTGCAGGAATATCTTGAGATCTGCAAACGGGAGCCCATGGCGTACGCCACAGCGGCCGAACGCATGCTCGAGGCCATCGGTGAACCCGAATTGGTGGACACGCGCAACGACCCCCGGCTGTCGCGCATCTTCGCCAACAAGGTCATCAAGATCTACCCGGCCTTCCGCGAGTTCTACGGCATGGAGGACGCCATCGAGCAGGTGGTGTCGTACTTCCGGCATGGCGCGCAAGGGCTGGAAGAAAAGAAGCAGATCCTCTATCTGCTGGGCCCGGTCGGTGGCGGCAAGAGCTCGATCGCCGAGCGCCTGAAGCAGCTCATGGAGCACGTGCCCTTCTATTCGATCAAGGGTTCGCCGGTCAACGAAACGCCGCTCGGCCTGTTCGATGCGGCCGAAGACGGCGACATCCTCGAAAAGGAGTACGGCATCCCTCGCCGCTACCTCCAGCGCATCCTCTCGCCCTGGGCGGTGAAGCGACTCGAGGAATTCGGCGGCGACATCCGCAAGTTCCAGGTCGTGAAGCGCTATCCCTCGGTGCTGCGCCAGATCGCCGTCGCGAAGACCGAGCCCGGTGACGAGAACAACCAGGACATCTCCTCGCTGGTCGGCAAGATCGACATCCGCAAGCTCGAGGACTACGCGCAGGACGACCCCGATGCCTACGCCTACTCCGGTGGTCTCTGCCTGGCCAACCAGGGCCTGCTGGAGTTCGTCGAAATGTTCAAGGCGCCGATCAAGGTGCTGCATCCGCTGTTGACGGCGACCCAGGAAGGCAACTTCAAGGGCACCGAAGGCTTCGGCGCCATTCCGTTCGACGGCATCGTGCTCGCGCACAGCAACGAGAGCGAATGGAAGGCCTTCCGCAACAACAAGAATAACGAGGCTTTCCTCGATCGCATCTACATCGTCAAGGTGCCGTACTGCCTGCGCGTGTCGGAAGAGATCAAGATCTACGAGAAGCTGGTGCGCAACTCGTCGCTCGCGGCAGCGCCCTGCGCACCCGGCACGCTGCGGATGATGGCGCAGTTCTCGGTGCTCACGCGCCTGAAGGAGCCGGAGAACTCCAGCATCTTCAGCAAGATGCAGGTCTACGACGGCGACAACCTGAAGGACACCGACCCCAAGGCGAAGTCCATCCAGGAGTACCGTGACTACGCCGGTGTCGACGAGGGCATGAGCGGCACCTCCACCCGCTTCGCGTTCAAGATCATCTCCAAGGTCTTCAACTTCGACAGCAGCGAGGTCGCGGCGAACCCGGTGCACCTCATGTATGTGCTCGAACAGCAGATCGAGCGCGAGCAGTTCGCGCCCGAGACGGAGCAGAAGTACCTGTCCTACATCAAGGAGCTGATGGCGCCCCGCTACGCGGAGTTCATCGGCAAGGAGATCCAGACGGCGTACCTCGAAAGCTACTCCGAGTACGGTCAGAACATCTTCGACCGCTACGTGACCTACGCCGACTACTGGATCCAGGATCAGGAGTACCGCGACCAGGACACCGGCGAAGTCTTCGATCGCGGATCGCTCAACGCCGAACTCGAGAAGATCGAGAAGCCGGCGGGCATCAGCAACCCGAAGGACTTCCGCAACGAGATCGTGAACTTCGTGCTGCGCGCGCGCGCGGGCAACGCGGGCAAGAACCCGCTGTGGACCAGTTACGAGAAGCTGCGCACGGTGATCGAGAAGAAGATGTTCTCCAACACCGAGGAGTTGCTGCCCGTCATCAGCTTCAATGCCAAGAGCAGCGCTGACGAACTCAAGAAGCACGAGGACTTCGTCAATCGCATGGTGCAGAAGGGCTACACCGCCAAGCAGGTGCGTCTGCTGTGCGAGTGGTATCTACGCGTTCGCAAGAGCTCATGATGAGCTGAAGGAGTTCCGGCCGTGGCCATGCTGCAGCAGATCATCGACCGCCGGTTGTCGGGCAAGAACAAGTCCATCGGCAACCGCGAGCGTTTCCTGCGGCGCTATCGCGAGCAGATCGGTGAAGCCGTGCGCCGCGCCGTCAGCGGTCGCGGCATCCGCGATCTCGAGCAGGGCGAGGACATCACGCTGCCCAAGCGCGACGTGTCCGAGCCGGTGTTCGGCCATGGCCAGGGCGGCGACCGCGAGTACGTGCATCCGGGCAACAAGGAGTACGTCAAGGGCGACCGCATCGAGCGGCCGCAAGGCGGCGGCGGATCGGGCAGCGGCTCGAAGGCCGGCGACGGCGAAGGCGGCGAGGACGACTTCGTCTTCCGCCTGACCAAGGAAGAGTTCATGCGGGTCTTCTTCGAAGACCTCGCCCTGCCCCACCTGATCCGCACGCAGCTCGCCGAAGTGCCGGAGTGGAAGAGCCACCGCGCCGGCTTCGTCAGCGACGGCAATCCGAGCAACCTGCACGTGGTGCGCTCGATGCGCGGCGCACTGGCACGGCGCATCGCGCTCGGCGGCGATTCACGGCGCGAGATTCGGGAGCTCGAGGCCCACCTGCTGCACCTGCAGCGCAGCCCCCGCGCATCCGACGCCCTGGTGCAGCGCGAGATCCGCGAGACCGAGGCCAAGCTGGAGGAACTCCGCACCAAGGGGAAGCGCGTGCCCTTCCTCGACCCGATCGACCTGCGCTACCGCAACCGCGTGAAGGTGCCGGTGCCGTCCGCCAAGGCGGTGATGTTCTGCCTGATGGACGTCTCGGGCTCCATGGACGAGGCGCGCAAGGACATGTCCAAGCGCTTCTTCATGCTGCTGTACATGTTCCTCACGCGGCACTACGAAAAGATCGATCTCGTCTTCATCCGCCACCACACGCAGGCGGCCGAGGTCACCGAGGAAGAGTTCTTCCATGCCACCGAGACCGGCGGCACCGTGGTCTCGAGCGCGCTGACGCTGATGAACGAGATCATCCGCGCCCGCTACCCCAGCAACGAGTGGAACATCTACGGCGCGCAGGCCAGCGACGGCGACAACTGGCATCAGGACAGCGGCCGCTGCCGCGAACTGCTGAGCGAGCACCTGCTGCCGGTGGTCCGCTACTACGCTTACGTGCAGGTGGCCGAGGCCGAGCAGAACATGTGGGAGGAATACACCCAGCTGGTCGGATCGCACAAGAACTTCGCGATGCGCAAGGTGGCGGACGTGCAGGACATCTATCCGGTGTTCCGCGACTTGTTCAAGAAAGAGAGGGCCCAGGCGTGAACGAAAAGACCCGCACTCCGTTGCCCAGCCCCTCGGACTGGACCTTCGAGCTGATCGAGCAGTACCACACCGAGATCGCGCGCGTGGCGCGTGGCTACAAGCTCGACACGTACCCCAACCAGCTCGAGATCATCACGGCCGAGCAGATGATGGATGCCTACGCTTCGGTCGGCATGCCCGTCATCTACCGCCACTGGTCCTACGGCAAGCAGTTCATCTCCACCGAAAAGAACTACCGCCGCGGCCACATGGGGCTGGCCTACGAGATCGTGATCAACTCCGATCCGTGCATCGCCTACCTCATGGAAGAGAACACCATGGCGATGCAGTCCCTGGTGATCGCCCATGCCGCCTATGGCCACAACAGCTTCTTCAAGGGCAACTACCTCTTCAAGATGTGGACGGACGCCTCGTCCATCATCGACTACCTCGTCTACGCCCGGAACTACATCAGCGAGTGCGAGGAGCGCCACGGCGTTTCCGCCGTCGAGGACCTGCTGGACTCCTGCCACGCACTGATGAACCACGGCGTCGACCGCTACCGGCGCCCCCAACGCCTGTCGCTCAGCCAGGAACAGGCGCGCCGCGAGGACCGGGAGCACCATCTGCAACAGCAGGTCAACGACCTCTGGCGCACCGTGCCCCGCCGCGGCGGCCGCACGGCCGAGGAGGAAGAGGCCTCCAAGCGCTTTCCGGCGGAGCCGCAGGAGAACCTGCTGTACTTCATCGAAAAAAATGCACCATTGTTGGACCCGTGGCAACGCGAAGTGGTGCGTATCGTGCGCAAGATCGGGCAGTACTTCTATCCGCAGCGCCAGACGCAGGTCATGAACGAGGGCTGGGCCACCTTCTGGCACTACACCCTGCTCAACACGCTCTACGACGAAGGCCTGCTGGCCGACGGCTTCATGATCGAGTGGCTGCAGTCGCACACCAACGTGGTGTTCCAGCCGCCCATCGGCCATCGCGCCTACAGCGGCATCAATCCCTACGCCCTGGGATTCGCGATGTACACCGATCTCCGGCGCATCTGCGAAAAGCCGACCGAAGAGGACAAGCGCTGGTTTCCCGACCTGGCGGGTTCGGATTGGAAGACGTCGCTCGATTACGCGATGCGCAATTTCAAGGACGAGAGTTTCGTCGGCCAGTTCCTCTCGCCCAAGCTCATGCGCGATTTCCGCTTTTTCGCGGTGCGCGACCAGGAAAGTGAATCCGAGCTCGAGGTTTCGGCCATTCACGACGACAGCGGCTACCGCCAGCTGCGCGAATCGCTCTCGCGCCAGTACGACCTTAACCATCGCGAGCCCAACATCCAGGTGTGGAGCGTCAACCTGCGCGGCGACCGGTCGCTCACGCTGCGCCATACGCAGCACAACAACCGCCCGCTGCACGACGATTCACAGGAAGTGCTCAAGCACGTGGCGCGACTGTGGGGCTTCGATGTGCACCTGGAGAGTGTCGACAACCAGGGCCGCGTGACGCACCGCAAGGTGCCCGGGCCGCAGTCGGCCTAGCCTCGCGCCTGCCGGATCAGCGTGGCAGCTTGAGCTTGGCCCGCGCCTTCAGCGCCTTTTCTCGCGCGTGGCACCCTTCGACGTGGTCGTTCACGAGGCCCATGGCCTGCATGAACGCATAGACCGTCGTCGGGCCGACGAAACTCCAGCCGCGCTTCTTCAAGTCCTTGGACATCGCCACCGACTCGGGCGAAGTCGTCATCGCCCGCAATGCCTCGTGCGTGATCCGCTTCGGGCGCGATGCATGTTCCGGTTCGAAGCGCCACGCGTAGGCGGCCAGCGAGCCGAATTCCTCGCGCAGTTCGAGCACCCGCTGCGCGTTGTTGATCGCCGACTCGATCTTTCCGCGGTGACGCACGATGCCCGCATCGGCGAGCAAGCGGGCGATGTCATCGGCGCCGAAGCGTGCGACCCGCACGGCGTCGAACTCCGCGAAGCCGCGCCGGAAGGCCTCCCGCTTGTTGAGGATGGTCAGCCAGCTCAGCCCCGCCTGGAAGCCCTCGAGGCACAGCTTCTCGAACAGGCGCCGCTCGTCGGTAACCGGAAAGCCCCATTCGCTGTCGTGGTAGTCCTGATAGACCTGCGTCGATTCGCACCAGCGGCAGCGCAGGGCACCGTCGGCGCCTTCGAACAGCCCCGCCCGCTCGACCATCACGCGGTGGCCTGGCGGTACTTCTGCCAGGCGTCGGAAGTTGGTGTGGTGCCGGCGCCCGGCTCCTGCGGCAGCCCGAAGTGGCCATCCCGCACTTCGGCCGGATCGGTGAAACAGGCCTTGATCCAGGGGATGTACTCCAGCACCTCGCAAGCCGGATGCGCATAGCTCAGGTGCACGTGGACCTGGCTCATGTCGCCTGCATGCGGCGCGACGGGCAGTCGGAATGCGTGCGCGGTTTCGCAGACCTGGAGGACTTCGGTGATGCCGCCCATCCGGGTCACGTCCGGCTGCACCCAGTGGATCGCCTGCTGCGCGAGGAACTCCGAGAAGGCGTCGGCCGTGTAGAGCTGTTCGCCGAGCGCGACCGGGATCCGCGTGGCGCGCGCCAGTTGCGCGTGGCCCTTGACGTCGTCGTACCAGAGCGGCTCCTCGAACCAGAACACGTCGGACGCCTCGGCGCCGCGGCAGAAACGCAGGCAGTCCGCGAGGCCCCACTTGCCGTTGCCGTCGACCGCCAGCGTGACCGACGGCCCGATCGCCTTGCGCACCGCTTCGAGCCGGCGCAAGTCGCGGTCCACCGTCGACCCGACCTTGATCTTGATGCCGGAAAAGCCCTCGTCCACCGCCCGCCGGGCGCCTTCGACCAGCTTGTCGTCGGCGATGCTGAGCCAGCCGATGTCGGTGTTGTAGGCCCGGACCTTCTGGCGCACCTGGCCGCCGAGCAGCTTCCACAGCGGTACGCCGGCCGCCTTGGCCTTCAGGTCCCACAGCGCGATGTCGATGGCCGCGAGCGACAGCGTCGTGATGCCGGCCCGGCCGATCCATTGCAGCGCGGGGTTGCGCGCGAGCTTGAGCCACAGCCGGTGCACGTCGTTCGCGTCTTCGCCGATCAGCAGCGGCGCGTGGCAGGTCTCGATGCACCGCGTGATGAGCTGGTCGCCCGGCAGGTGCGCATGGGTGCCGGTGAAACCGTAGCCCTTGAGGCCATCCTCGGTTTCGATCTGCGCCCCGACCACGCCCCAGTGGGTGATGCTGTGCGTGCTGTCGGCGATCTGGCTGCCCGTGACCGGGACGTGCAGGATGAAGGGCTGGACGGACTTGATCTTCACTTCGTCTCGCTCACGCGCACCAGCCCCTCGATGGCGAGCGGATAGCCCTTCACGCCAAAGCCGACGATGATCCCGCGCGCCGCTGGCGAGATGAACGAGTGGTGCCGGAACTCCTCGCGCGCATGCACGTTGGAGATGTGCAGCTCGATCAGCGGAACGCTCGCGCCCTTGATCGCATCGTGCAGCGCGACCGAGGTGTGGGTGTACGCACCGGGGTTCATGACCACGCCGAGCATGCGACCCGCCGCCACTTCGCGGCCAGCCTCGTGGATCCAGTCGATCAGCTGCCCCTCGTGGTTGGACTGCCGGCATTCGATCTCGACGCCGACCTTGGTGCCCGTCTCGGCGCACATGCGCTCGACGTCGGCCAGCGTTTCGTAGCCGTATTGCGCGGGTTCGCGCGTGCCGAGCAGGTTCAGGTTCGGGCCATTGAGTACAAGGATTTTCTTCATGACATGTCTCTCCTGTGCCGGGCATCTTATAGTGATCGGCTCCTTTCGAACCGAACCAAGAAGCCCATGAAAACCAAAGCAGCCGTCGCCTGGAAATCCGCCACCCCCCTGACCATCGAGACCGTCGACCTCGAAGGGCCCCGGTTCGGCGAGGTGCTGGTCGAGATCAAGGCCACGGGCATCTGCCATACCGACTACTACACGCTCTCGGGCGCCGACCCCGAGGGCATCTTCCCTGCCATCCTCGGCCACGAGGGCGCGGGCATCGTGGTCGACGTCGGCCCCGGCGTGACCACGCTCAAGAAAGGCGACCACGTCATCCCGCTCTACACGCCGGAGTGCCGGCAGTGCAAGTTCTGCCTCTCGCGCAAGACCAACCTGTGCCAGCTCATCCGCGGCACCCAGGGCAAGGGCTTGATGCCCGACGGCAGCAGTCGCTTCAGCCTGGACGGCAAGCCCATCTTCCACTACATGGGCACGAGCACCTTCAGCAACTACACGGTCGCGCCCGAGATCTCGCTGGCGAAGATCCGCGAGGACGCGCCCTTCGACAAGGTCTGCTACATCGGCTGCGGCGTGACGACGGGAATCGGCGCGGTGATCTTCACGGCCAAGGTGGAAGCCGGCGCGAACGTGGTCGTGTTCGGCCTCGGCGGCATCGGCCTGAACGTGATCCAGGGCGCGAAGATGGTGGGCGCCGACAAGATCATCGGCGTCGACCTGAACCCGGCGCGCGAGGCCATGGCGCGCAAGTTCGGCATGACGCACTTCATCAACCCGAAGGACACGCCGAACGTCGTGGACGCGATCGTGCAACTCACCGGCGGCGGCGCCGACTACAGCTTCGAATGCATCGGCAACACGCAGGTGATGCGCCAGGCGCTGGAGTGCACGCACAAGGGCTGGGGCCGCAGCATCATCATCGGCGTGGCCGAGGCGGGCGCGGAGATCAGCACGCGGCCCTTCCAGCTCGTGACCGGCCGCAAGTGGGAAGGCTCGGCCTTCGGCGGCGCGCGCGGACGTACCGACGTGCCGAAGATCGTCGACTGGTACATGGAGAACAAGATCAACATCGACGACCTGATCACCCACACCATGCCGCTGGAAGACATCAACAAGGGCTTCGACCTCATGAAATCGGGCGAGTCCATCCGTGGAGTCGTCATTTACTAACCCCCAGACTACGCGCACTTCGTGTCGCTTCGCCTACCCCCTTGCGGGGGGCGACACCGGCGGCCCGGCGAAGCCGGTGCCGCGGCGTCCCTGGCATGGCGCCGCTTCTTGCCAAGGAAGATCTGAATGCAAGCATTGCGTACGATTCGAGCCGGCGTGCTGGAGGTCGGCTATTTCGAAGCGGGCCCCAAGGACGGCCCGCCGGTGCTGCTCATGCATGGCTTTCCGTACGACATCCACAGCTACGTCGAGGTTGCCCCGATGCTGGCCGATGCCGGCTGCCGGGTGATCGTGCCGTACCTGCGCGGCTACGGGGCGACGCGCTTCCTGAGTGACGCGACGCCGCGTTCGGGCGAGCAGGCCGCGCTGGGCGCGGACCTTCTTGCGCTGCTGGACGCGCTCGCGATCCCGCGCGCGGTGCTGGCCGGTTACGACTGGGGCGGACGCGCGGCCTGCGTGGTAGCGGCGCTCTGGCCCGAGCGCTGCGCCGGGCTGGTCTCGTTCAACAGCTACAACATCCAGAACATCGCCAGGGCGATGGAACCGGAAGCCGCGGAAAACGAGCACCGGCTCTGGTACCAGTACTACTTCCACAGCGAGCGAGGTCGCGCCGGCCTCGCCGCCGACCGCCGCGGCATCACCGGGCTGCTGTGGCGGCTCTGGTCACCGACCTGGAAATTCGACGACGCGACCTTCGAGCGCAGCGCCGCGGCCTTCGACCACCCGGATTTCGTCGAGGTCGTGATCCACTCCTACCGCCATCGCTTCGGCCTCGTGCCGGGCGATCCGGCCTACGCCGACATCGAGGCCCGGCTGGCCGCTCAACCGCCCATCACCGTGCCGGCCATCACCTTCGACGGCGCCGACGACGGCGTCCGGCCGGTGGCCGACGCTTCCGCGCACTCGCACCGCTTCACCGGACCCCGCTCGCACCGCATCGTGCCTGGCGTGGGCCATAACATGCCGCAGGAGGCGCCGCGCGTGTTCGCCGATGCGGTGCTCGAACTGGTAGCCGATCGCAAGACATGACAGAAACCCTGAAGACCCTTTCCGAACACCGCTGCTTCGGCGGCGTGCAGCGCTTTCACGAGCACGTCTCGCGCGAGATCGGCCTGCCCATGCGCTTTTCGGTCTACCTGCCGCCGCAGGCCGAGCGCGGCCCGGTGCCCTCCGTGCTGTACCTCGCGGGCCTGACCTGCAACGAGGAGACCTTCATGGTCAAGGCCGGCGCGCAACGCATGGCCGCCGAGTTGGGCCTTGCGCTGATCGCGCCGGACACCAGCCCCCGGGGACCGGAAGTCGAAAAGATCAAAGGCGCGACGGCGAGCTGGGATTTCGGCATCGGCGCCGGCTTCTATCTCGATGCGACCGCCGAGCCATGGGACGCGCACTGGCGCATGGAAAGCTGGCTCGTCCACGAGCTGCTGCCGCTGGTCACGAAAGCGATGCCGGTCGACGATCGGCGCATCGGCATCTTCGGCCACTCGATGGGCGGCCACGGCGCGCTCACGCTCGCGCTGCGCCATCCGGGCCGGTTCAAGTCGCTGTCTGCGTTGGCACCCATCTGCGCGCCTTCGCAGTGCCCGTGGGGCGAGAAGGCGTTCAGCGGTTATCTGGGCGATGACCGCAGCGCCTGGCTGGCGCACGACGCCTGTGCGCTGATGCAGTCGCAGGTGGTTGCGCCCTATCCCGAGGGCATCCTGGTCGATCAGGGGTTGGCGGACAAATTCCTGGCCGAGCAGTTGCACCCGCATCTTTTCGAAGCGGCCTGCTTCGCGGCCGGCCAGCCGCTCTTGCTGCGTCGGCATGAGGGCTACGACCACGGCTACTACTTCATCCAGAGCTTCGTCGCGGATCACTTGGCGCACCACTCCAAACTATTGAGCTGACCCCCCAGGCTCGCGCAATTGATCTCCACATGAACAAACCGCTCCCTCCACTTCCTGAACGCGAGCAGATTGCGCTCCTCGAACCTTTTGAAGGGCTTGGGCTGCAGGACATCCGGGTGGTCGCGACACCGCAGGATGCGCAGGCAGCCACGAAGGCGCTGCTGGCGAGTGGGGTGGTGGGCTTCGACACCGAATCGAAGCCGACCTTCGCGAAATTCGAGGTGTCGGGCGGTCCGCACGTCGTCCAGTTCGCGACGCTCCATGAGGCCTGGCTGTTCCAGCTGCACCGAACGGAGTTCCACGGCGAGCTGGGCGCATTGCTCGCCTCGGCCGAATTGAAGAAAGTGGGCTTCGGGCTGTCGAGCGACCTGGGACTGATCCGCCAGCGCTTCGGCGTCGAGCCAAAAGCCGTGTTCGACATCGACGCCGAGTTCC
Source organism: Variovorax glacialis (assembly GCF_051216375.1). NCBI lineage: Bacteria > Pseudomonadati > Pseudomonadota > Betaproteobacteria > Burkholderiales > Comamonadaceae > Variovorax > Variovorax glacialis. Next base: position 249,879 of record NZ_JBPJZT010000003.1, read on the forward strand.
GCCGTCTCGGCTACCGCAAGTCGGTCGGCGTGAAGACCGCGGTGGCGCTGGTGTTCAACCGGCGCTTCATCAAGTCGCGCAAGGCGACCACGTCGAACTGGGCCAACCGGCAGTTGACCGATGCCCAACTTCGCTATGCCGCCAACGACTCCTACGCCGCGATCCGCGTGTTCGATGCGCTGGGTCTTCGGGCCGAAGCCTAGTCCCGCTGAACGCCGACTGCGAGCCAGGCGCGCGTCCGCTCGACGAGTTCGTCCGTCGGCGCCGTCGCGTCCAGTTCCAGCACCCCTGCTTCACCCACCGGCGATTCGAGCGTCGCGAACTGGTTGGCGACAAGGCTGGCCGGGAACATGTGCGCGCCGGCCCGGGCGGCGACGCGGCGTTCGGATTCCTCGCGCGTCAGGGCCAGGAACACGAAACGCAGGCCCGGCACCGCCGAACGCAGGCGATCGCGGTAGTCACGCTTGAGCGCGGAGCAGGTGAGCACTGCACCCTCCCGGTGGCTCGCCAGTTCCCGACCCAGAGTCGCCAGCCAGCCCGCGCGATCGTCATCCGTGAGCGCGATGCCGGCGCGCATCTTGCTCACGCTTTCCGGCGAATGGAAGTCGTCCCCCTCGATCAGCGGCAGCGCCAGGTCGCGTGCAAGCGCGGCGCCGAGGCTGGACTTGCCGCAACCTGAAACGCCCATCACCACCAGCCAGTGAAAGAGACTGTCGCGCGCGGGAACGTAAAGTGGCTGCATAGGCTCCATTGTGTTGCCATCTCTCCTTATGATGGCGGCCTCTTCGCCCAGAAGTAACAAGTCGTGTCCATGGTCCAGCTGGCTCTGCGTCGTCCGTACACCTTCATCGTGATGGCGATGCTCATCGTGTTGGCAACGCCCTTCGTGTTGCTTCGGATGGCCACCGACATCTTTCCGGAAATCAACATTCCGGTGATCAGCATCATCTGGAACTACGGCGGCCTGCCGGCCCAGGAGATGGGCCAGCGCATCGCCGGCCAGACCGAGCGCAGCCTGACGACGACGGTGAGCGACATCGAGCACATCGAATCGCAGTCGCTGGCGGGCGTGACGGTCATCAAGGTCTTCTTCCAGCCCACCGCCAACATCGAGACGGCCATCGCGCAGGTCGTGGCCTCGATGCAGACACAGGTCCGGCAGTTGCCGCCCGGCATCACGCCGCCGCTTGTCATCAAGTACTCGGCGTCGAGCATTCCGGTGATCCAGCTGGCGCTGTCGAGCCCCACCCGGGCGGAAAACTCGCTGTTCGATTCGGCGATCAACCAGTTGCGGCCCCAGCTCATCACTGTGCCCGGCGTCGCCGTGCCCTTCCCCTACGGCGGCAAGAACCGGCTCATCTCGGTGGACCTGGACACCCAGGCGATGCAGGCGCGCGGCCTGTCGCCGACGGACGTGGTCAATGCGGTCAATGCGCAGAACCTGATCCTGCCCTCGGGCACCGCCAAGTTCGGCGCCACCGAATACAGCGTGCGCATGAACGGCTCGCCCGAGGCCATCGCCGGGCTCAACGACCTGCCGGTGCGCACCGCCGCCGGCGCAACCACCTACCTGCGCGACGTCGCCAACGTGCGCGACGGCTTCTCGCCGCAGACGAACGTCGTGCGGCAGGACGGCGTCCGCGGCGTGCTGCTCTCGGTGCTCAAGAACGGTGGCGCTTCGACGCTGGACATCGTCTCGAACATTCGCGCCCTGCTGCCGGTCGCGGCGCAGGGCATGCCGGCGGACATCAAGATCACGCCGCTGTTCGACCAGTCGCTGTTCGTCAAGGCGGCGGTGCAGGGCGTCATCGCCGAAGCCGTCATCGCAGCAGCACTGACGGCGGCGATGGTGCTGCTCTTCCTGGGCAACTGGCGCAGCACGCTGATCATCGCGCTGACAATTCCGCTGTCGATCCTGGCTTCCATCCTCGTGCTCTATGCGCTCGGGCAGACGCTCAATCTCATGACACTGGGCGGGCTCGCGCTCTCGGTCGGCATCCTGGTCGACCAGGCAATCGTGACGATCGAGAACATCGAGCGCCACCTGCACATGGGCACCGAGCTCAACGAGGCGATCCTGGTCGGCGCCGGCGAGATTGGCTCCGCGGCCTTCGTGTCGACGCTGTGCATCTGCATCGTGTTCGTGCCGATGTTCTTCCTCTCGGGGGTGGCGCGATTCCTCTTCGTGCCGCTGGCCGAGGCGGTGGTGTTCGCGATGCTGGCGTCCTACCTGCTCTCGCGCACGCTGGTGCCGACGCTGGTGATGCTGCTGATGGGCGGCGTGCATGCCAAGGCGGCCGCGGAAACGAAGCCGAGCCTGCTGCAGCGCGTCTACCGCAGCTTCGACCGCCATTTCGAGCGCGTTCGGCGCGCCTACACGCTGGTGCTGTCGGCCCTGCTGGCAAAGCGCGGGCAGTTCATCGTGCTTTTCCTCGGCTTCTGCCTGCTGTCCTGCCTGCTGTACCCCGTGCTCGGCCGCGACTTCTTCCCGACCGTGGACGCCGGCCAGATCCGCCTCCACATGCGCGCGCCCACCGGCACCCGGATCGAGGAGACGGCGCGGCTGGCCGATGAGGTCGAAGCGGCGATCCGGCAGCTCGTTCCCAAGGACCAGCTCGAAACCATCCTCGACAACCTCGGCGTGCCCAACAGTGGGATCAACCTCTCCTACAGCAACGCCGGCACGATCGGCACGCTGGACGGCGAGATGCTGCTCTCGCTGCGCGAAGGGCACCGGCCGACAGAGGAGTTCGTGTCGCGGCTGCGCGCCGAACTTCCCAAGCGCTTCCCGGGCACGGAGTTCTTCTTCCAGCCGGCGGACATCGTCACGCAGATCCTCAACTTCGGCCTGCCCGCGGCGATCGACGTGCAGTTCAGCGGCAACGACATGGACGCCAATTCCGCCCGTGCGGCGGAACTGGTCAAGGCGATCCGGAAGATCCCCGGCGCGGTCGATGCGCACGTCCACCAGCGGCTGGACGGCCCCGGCCTGAACCTGCAGATGGACCGCTCGCGGCTGCAGCAGTTCGGCCTGACGGCGGCGAACGTCGGGCAGAACGTGCTGATCGCGCTCTCGGGCAGTTCGCAGACGGCGCCGGCCTTCTGGCTCAACCCGCAGAACGGCGTGGTCTACAACATCGCCGTGCAGTCGCCGCAGTACAACGTGGATTCGCTCGATTCGCTGCTCAACATTCCCGTCGGCACGGGCGGGCCTGCGGCGTCCGGCGGCGCGCCCCAGTTGCTCGGCAACCTCGTGGATGCGCAGCCCGGCCGGCAGCCGGCGGTGGTCTCGCGCTTCAACATCAGTCCGGTGGTCGACGTTTACGTGAGCGTCCAGGGCACCGACCTCGCCAGCGTGGCGACCAAGGTGCAGGCGCTGGTCGACGAGATGCGGCCGAAGCTCTCGCGCGGCAGCCAGGTGACGGTGCGGGGCCAGGTGCAGACGATGCAGTCGTCCTTCATCGGACTCGGCGTCGGGCTTGTCATGGCGATCGTGCTCGTCTATCTGTTGATCGTGGTCACCTTCCAGTCGTGGATCGATGCCGCCATCATCATCACCGCGCTGCCGGCGGCGCTGGCGGGCATCGCGTGGATGCTCTTCATCACCGGCACGACGCTGAGCGTGCCCGCGTTGACGGGCGCGATCATGACCATGGGCGTCGCGACCGCGAACAGCATCCTGCTCGTGTCCTTCGCCCTCGATCGCCTCGCCGCGGGGACGACCCCGCTGTCCTCCGCGCTCGAAGCCGGCGCGACGCGCATCCGGCCCGTGCTGATGACGGCGCTGGCGATGATCATCGGCATGATCCCGATGGCCCTGGGCCTTGGCGAAGGCGCCGAGCAGAATGCACCGCTGGGCCGTGCCGTGATCGGCGGCCTGCTGTTCGCGACGGTGTCGACGTTGTTCTTCGTGCCGGCCGTCTTCGCCGAAATCCACAGCCGTCGCGCGCGCCGCCATGCCGCCCGCAATGCGTCCAAATCTGAACCACACTCGCTCGGGGCCGAGCCCCTGGAGACCTGAAACCATGTCGGAGCAACGCCACGCGGCATTGGCCATCCACCCGATCGCCGCCGACGAGGACGGCGAACACCATGAGTTGCCGAGGCGGCGGCAGATCGTCCGCCGCACCCGGATCGTGGTGCTGATCGTGCTCGCGGTGCTGGCCGTCGGCGCCGCACGCACGGTGTTTGTCCGCATGAGCAATGCCCGTGCGCTGGAAGCCGGGACCACCGAGCGCGCCGCGCAGTACGTGAAGACCGCCCTGCCCCAGACCGCGGCAGCCGGCCAGACGCTGGCGCTGCCGGGCACGCTGCAGGGCTACGTCCAGTCACCGATCTCCGCACGCGCGAGCGGGTACCTGCGGCGCTGGACGAAGGACATCGGCAGCCGCGTCGAGAAGGGCGAGTTGCTGGCCGAGATCGAGACGCCGGAAATCGACCAGCAACTCTCGCAAGCGATCGCGGCGCGCCAGCAGGCGGCTTCCGGCCTGGAACTGGCGAAGAGCACGGTCGCACGCTGGGAGAGCCTGCGCAAGAAGGACGTGGTCTCGCAGCAGGATCTCGACGAGCGCCGCAGCGCGCTCGCGCAGTCCACGGCGAACCTGGCCGCCGCCGACGCCAACGTGCAGCGGCTTCGCCAGACCGAGGGATTCAAGCGCGTGCTGGCGCCCTTCGCCGGCGTCATCACGCGGCGCAATGTCGATGTGGGCGACCTGATCGACGCGGGCGGCGGCAACGGCACGGGGCGAGCGCTGTTCCAGCTCGCGCAGACCGATCCGCTGCGCGTGTATATCAATGTGCCGCAGGCCTATGCCCAACTCATCAAGGCCGGGCAGCCCGTCGTCGTGACCCAGGCAGAGCTGCGCGGCCAGAGCTTTCGCGGCGAAGTGGCGCGCACCTCGGGCGCCATCGACACGACCACCCGCATGATGCAGGTCGAGGTCTCCCTGCCCAACAAGGACGGCACCCTGCTGCCGGGGGCCTATGTGCAGGTCTCGCTGCCGCTCGCGGCCAGCCAGTCGCTCACCATTCCCTCCAATGCGCTGCTTTTCAGGGCCGAAGGCACGCGCGTTGCGGTGATCGACGCAGAAGGAAAGGTCAAGCTGCGAACGCTGCAGCTCGGGCGCAACTACGGCGAGACGGTCGAGGTGCTCAACGGCCTCGGCGCCACCGACCGGCTGGTGCTGAATCCTTCGGATTCGCTGGCCGAGGGCGACGTCGTCGTGGCGGCCAAGGAACCGGCGTGAGTTTCCGGAGGATCCCGCTGCTGGCGGCCGCACTGCTGTCGGGCTGTGTCGCAGGCCCGGACTACCGGAAACCCCCGGTCGATGTGCCCGTGACATGGCAACTCGAAGAGCCTTGGCGGCAGGGCACGCCGAGCGACACGGATGCCAAGGGGCCGTGGTGGCTGCGCTTCGGCGACCCGCAACTCGACGCACTGCAGCAGCAGGCGCTGGCGAACAACCCGACGCTCGATATCGCCGCAGCGCGGCTGGCGCAGGCGCGCGCTTCGCTCGCCGGCAGCGAAGCCGCGCGCTATCCGCAGGTCGGGCTCGGCACGCGTGCGGCGCGTTTCCAGATCTCCCAGAACCGCCCGCTGACCAACTACAACGCGCCGAACTTCTCGACGGTGCAGAACGACTTCGCGCTTTCGCTCACGGCGAGCTACGAACTCGATCTTGCGGGGCGTGTACAGCGCTCGGTCGAAGGCGCGACCGCCACGGCGGCACAGTCGGCGGCCGATCTGGAGAACACGCGGCTGCTGCTCACCACGGACCTGGCGTCGAACTACTACAACCTGCGTTCGACCGACATCGAGCTGGACGTGCTGGCGCGCTCCATCGCCCTGCAGCGCCGCGCCCTGGAATTCGTGACCGACCGGCATGAACTTGGCGCCGTGTCCGGCCTGGACGTCGCGCAGCAGCAAGCCCTGCTCGACAACACGCTCACGCAGGTCGATGTGCTCAAGAAGCAGCGTTCGCAGTACGAGCACGCCATCGCCACGCTCACCGGAACGCCCGCGCCGCTGTTCTCGATCGCGCCCGACATCAAGCCCCTGGCGCCGCCCGCCATTCCGATCGGCGTGCCCTCGGACGCACTGGAGCGCCGGCCCGACGTTGCGGCCGCCGAGCGCGCGATGGCCGCCGCGAACGCGCAGATCGGCGTGGCGACCGCGGCGTTCTATCCCAGCGTCATGCTGCTGCCGAGCGGCGGCTTCGACAGCCGCACGCTCTCGACCCTGCTCGATGCGAACAGCCTCCTGTGGTCGATCGGCGTTTCCGCCACGCAGACGATCTTCGATGGGGGACGCATCCGTGCCAACGTCGATTTCTCGCGGGCCGGGTACGACGCCGCGGTCGCCAACTACCGCCGCGTCGTCCTGACCGCCATGCAGGAGGCCGAGGACGGGATCACCGGCCTCGCCTCGCTGGACCGCGCGGCGACGCAGTCACTGGTGGCCGTCGATAGCTCGCGCCGGGTGCTGGAGATGGCAGCCAGCCGCTACGAAGGCGGCGCATCGATCTATCTCGACGTCATCACCGCGCAGCAGGCCTTGCTCAACACCGAACGCCAGGCCGCGCAGATCAACGGCCAGCGCATGCTTACCTCGGTCTTCCTGGTGAAGGCATTGGGCGGCGACTGGTGCGGCGTCGAGCCACGCGGCGCGGCCGAACCTAGAACAGGCTGCCCTGCCCCGCTGCGCCAGGTGGTCGGAACGCGCTGAGGTCGAGCGCGATGCGCTGGCGGTTGAAGCCGATGCGATTCGTGGCTTTCTCGAAGCGCTGGCGAATCAGGTCGGCCCACAGCCCGCTTCCCTTCATCCGCGTCGCGAAGTCGGCGTCGTAATCCTTGCCGCCGCGCATCTCGCGGATGCGCGCCATGATGCGGGCCGCGCGCTGCGGGTAGTGCAGTTCCAGCCATTGCTTGAAGAGCGGTGCAACTTCCCAGGGCAGGCGGATCACCGTGTAGAAGGCGCAACGCGCGCCGGCCTCCCAAGCGGCTTCGAGCACCTGTTCCATGTCTTCGGTCACGAAGGGAATCTGCGGCGCCACGCTCACCCCCACGGGCACGCCGGCATCGGCGAGCGTGCGCAGGGTGCGCAGCCGCCGGTGCGGTGCAGCGGCGCGCGGCTCCAGCTTGCGCGCGAGTTCGCCGTCGAGCGTGGTGATGGTGATGTAGACAGCCGCCAGATCCTCGGCCGCCATCGGCGCGATCAGGTCGAGGTCGCGCTCGACGGCGCTGGACTTGGTGACGAGCCCGAAGGGGTGGCGGGTTTCCTTCAGCACTTCGATCACCGACCGGGTGAGGCGAAGTTCGCGCTCGATGGGCTGGTAGCAGTCGGTCGCGGTGCCGATCGCGAGGTGGCTGGGCTTGTAGCTCTTGCGGCCGAGCTCGGCGCGCAGGACCTCGGCGATGTTGCGCTTGGCGATCAGCTTGGTCTCGAAATCGAGCCCCGGCGAGAGATTGAGGTAGCTGTGCGTGGGGCGCGCGAAGCAATAGATGCAACCGTGTTCGCACCCCCTGTAGGGATTGAGCGACCGGTCGAAGGGAATGTCGGGCGAATCGTTTTCGCTCAAGACCGACTTCGCGTCCTCGAAGCGGACCTCGGTCGCGAGCGGCGGCAACGGCTCGGCCGCGCCTTCTTCGAGCGTGCCCCAACCGTCGTCGAAGGCATTGCGGACGTTCCGCTCGAAACGGTGGGGCAGGAAAGTGGCTGCGCCTCGGCCCTTCAAGGCGTGCAGCGGGATGAAAGCGTCGGCCATGGCGGCATCCAAAATACTGTATGAATCTACAGTATTTCACCTTTCCGCCGATCGCGCAGCAAGCACTTGTTACCCCGCGCCGGACAGAGGCGTAAGCTTCGTCCTTCCACCGGAGCCCTCCATGCCGCGCCGCCCCGAAAATCTCTATCCGCAGTACCACGCCCATATCTATTTCGGCCCGGACACCGTCGCGCAGGCTCGAAAGCTGGCCGAGGATGCAGGGCACAACCTGCTGGTGGTGGTGGGCCGGGTGCACGAGAAACTGGTCGGCCCGCATCCGCAGTGGAGTTGCCAGATCGCCTTCGACGCGGCGGAATTCGACGAGGTCATCGAATGGCTCGACGCACACCGCGATGGCCTCGACATCTTCGTGCACGGCCTGACGGGCGACGACTACCTCGACCACACGGCGCATGCCATGTGGCTGGGCAACGAGTCCACGCTCGATTTGCGGATGTTTCGCCAGCCGACCGCCTGAATCGGCCGGCAGGTGCTTCAGAACTCGGCGTCGAGTTCGTCGATCTCCTCGGGTTCCTGCTTCGCCGCCTTGATCCACTCCTGCATCGCAGGCAGTTCGATGATCCGCTTGCAGTAGGCGGCGCAGGACCGGTCGAGCGCGACGTCGTAGGTCATGAAGCGCGTGACGACCGGCGCGTACATCGCGTCCGCCATGCAGGGTTGCTCGCCGAACAGGAAAGGCCCGCCGTAGGCGCCCAGGCATTCGCGCCAGATGGCCACCACCCGGTCGATGTCGGTCTGCGCGCGCGACCAGATCTTGAAGCCGGGGAATTTCGCCTTGACGTTCATCGGCAGCGAGCCGCGCATCGAGCCGAAGCCGGAGTGCATCTCGCCGCAGATCGCCCGGCAATGCGCGCGGGCCTTGGCGTCGGCCGGCAACAATCCGGCCTTGGGCTTGATCTCGTTGAGGTATTCGCCGATCGCGAGCGTGTCCCACACCTTGATGCTGCCGTGATCCAGCGCGGGCACCAGCATCGACGCCGAGAGCAGCAGCATCTCTGCCTTCATCGCCGGATCGTCGGGCGGGATGATCTTCTCGGTGAATTCCAGGCCCGCGAGCCGGCACATCAGCCAGCCGCGCAGCGACCATGCACCGTAGTTCTTGCTGCTGATGGTGAGTACGGGTTTGGCCATGCTGTCGCTCCTCGGCTGCCGGATCGGCGTTGAAGCTGTGCAAGGCCTGTGCCAGAAAGGTGCACCTCGGCCGAGGGCACGGTCCAGCTTGGCCCGCAACTTGCCTGTAGCATGTGCATGCTGTACAGGGCCTACCAAACCAACGCCGACCTTCTTTCGCCATCCCGGCTCGCGGCCCAGTATTTCGGCAAGGCCCTGTGGCACCCCAAGGCCGATCGCAGCATGACCCGGCGAATGGCTGCCGCGATGGAGGTCTACGCGAGCCTGCGGCTGACGCACTCGCGCCCGCCCTACGGCATTGACAGCGTGATGGTCGACGGCGAGGAAGTCGCGGTGCATGAAGAGGCCGCGCTGGTCGCGCCCTTTGGCACGCTGCTGCACTTTCGCAAGGACACCAGCGCGGTGCATCCGCCGGTGCTGCTGGCCGCACCACTGTCGGGCCATTTCGCGACGCTGCTCCGCGAAACGGTGCGCACCCTGCTGCGCGACCACGACGTCTACATCACCGACTGGCACAACGCCCGCGACGTGCCGCTGTGGCATGGCGGCTTCAGCCTCGACGACTACACGCTGCAGATCATCCGCTTCCTCGAGGCCATGGGCCCCGGCGCGCACATGGTCGCGGTGTGCCAGCCGTGTGTCGCCGCCCTGGCGGCCACCGCGCTCATGTCGGAAGACGACAACCCGGCGACGCCGGCGAGCCTGACGCTCATGGCCGGACCGGTCGACTGCCGCATCAACCCGACGGCGGTGAACAAGCTCGCGAACGAGCGCTCCATCGGCTGGTTCGAACGCAACCTGATCAGTCGCGTGCCGTGGCCGCATGCCGGCGTGATGCGGCGCGTCTACCCCGGCTTCCTGCAGCTCAGCGCTTTCATGAGCATGAACCCGGACCGGCACAAGCAGCAGTTCGCCAAGCTCTACCAGCACCTGGTCGACGGCGAGATCGACCAGGCCAGCACCATCCGCAACTTCTACGACGAATACCTGGCGGTAAACGACCTGCCGGCCGAGTTCTATCTCGAAACGGTGGAACGCGTGTTCCAGACCTACGACCTGCCCCGTGGCGAACTCACTGTGGGCGACCGCAAGATCAATCCGGCCGCCATCCGCAAGACCGCGCTGCTGACCGTGGAAGGCGAACGCGACGACATCTGCGCCGTCGGCCAGACGGTGGCCGCGCAGGACCTGTGCACCAGCGTTCGCCCGTACCTCAAGACGCATCACCTGCAGGCGGGTGTGGGGCACTACGGGGTCTTCAGCGGCAGCAAGTGGAATACGCAGATCTACCCGCGGGTGCGGGAGGCGATCCATACCGCTGCCGAGTTGCACTGAACTGCAACGGCGTTCATCCGACGCGCTTTCGCGGCGATCGGCGAAGACGGCGAACAGGCGTGTCCTGGGTCATCGGCAGATGTTGCCGCAGATGCGTGATCAGATCTTGCGCGACCACGTTGCGCATCGGTCCCGGAAGATAGACCAGCACGAGGCGCCGCTCGACGTGAGGCTTCTGCAGGGACAAGACCCTCAAATCTTCGTCACGCAGCGTCGACGTGTAGAGCTTCGGCATCAGGCCGAGCGCGTGGCCGCTGCGTACCAGCGCATAGAGCGTTTCCGAGTAGCTGACGCGGTAGGGCTCCGCGCCCTGCGCGAACTGCGCGCGGGCGGGATCGCCCAGCGCCGGCATGCTCCCGCTTTCGAAGAGCACCAGTCGCTCGTTGCCGAGCGCCTCCCAGTTCGCCTCGCCCGCCTGTGCGAGCGGATGATCCCGGCGCACCACGAGCACCAGCGGGTCGCGAAAAAGGTCGACGCAGACGAGCCCGCTTGGCGGCTCGGTGATGGCCGCCACGGCCATGTCGAGTTGGCCGCTGCGCACCTCGGCCAGCAGCGTGTTCGACGGCGCATCGCGCCAGGCGAACTCGACCTCGCGCGCCGCGCTTCGGCCCATGAAGTCGGCGACGGCCGATGCGACGCGTCCGCTCGCCGAAGGGATCACGCCCACACGCACGAACGCGCGTCCGCGCTGCACCGTGCTTTCGATGTCGCGCAGCGCGACGTCGAAGGTGTTGACGAGGAAGTCCGTGCGCGCCAGCACTTCGGCACCCACCGCCGTGAGTTCGAGCTTGTGCGTCGAGCGGGTCAGCAGTTCGGCGCCGAGCAGTTTCTCCATCTGTTTGATGGCGTTGCTCAACGCCGGCTGCGTGATGGAGAGCCGCTTCGCCGCGCGACCGAACTGGCCCTCCTCGACCAGCACCGAGAAGAACTGCAATTGACGCAGCGTCAATGCACGAAGGGGTGACGCGGGCATGTGGACATGGGTTGGTTATCACGTGGCTGAATCAAATTATAGAAATTCAAAATTTTCCTTATCGACGCATCGTCCCTAGACTCCGCGTCATGACCCAGCCTGCAGCACCCCCGGCCCTCACCCTGGAATCGTTCCTGCACGCGATCCCGAAGGTGGAGTTGCATTGCCACCTGTTCGGCACCGTGCGCCACGACACCTTCGCGGACCTCAACCGGCGGGCCGGCGCGCCGCTGGCCGACGAGGAGATCGAGGGCTTCTACACGCGCGGCGACAAGCCGGTCGGCGTGCTGCGGGTGCTGCGCGCGCTGGATGCGCAGCTCGTGCGCAGCGCCGACGACCTCCATCGCATCACGATCGAATACCTCGAAGACGCCGCCCGCCACAACGTGCGCTACAGCGAATTCTTCTGGAACCCGACCGGCACGGTCCACGAATCGGGCATTGCCTACCCGATGGCTCAGGACGCGATCGTGCGGGCCATCCACGATGCACGGCAGCAGTTCGGCATCACCGGCCGCCTGATCGCGGCGATCGACCGCGAGACCACGCCCGAAGCCGCCGTGGAGATGGTGCAGTGGGTCACGCAGAACCGCCGCGACGAAGTCATCGGCATCGGCATCGACTACCGCGAGGTCGATCGTCCGCCCGAACTCTTCATGCAGGCCTACGCCGACGCACGGCGCGCCGGCCTCAAGACCACCGCGCATGCCGGCGAATTCGGCATGCCCTGGACCAACGTGCGCACCGCGCTCGACGTGTTGAAGGTCGATCGCATCGACCACGGCTACACCGTCGTCGACCAGCCCGCATTCGCACGCGAATGCGCCGACCGCGGCGTGCTCTTCACCGTCGTGCCGACCAACTCCTACTACCTGCGCACCCTGCCGCCCGAGCGCTGGGCGCTCGATCACCCGATCCGCCGCATGCCCGGCCTCGGACTGCGCATCCATCCGAACACCGACGACCCGACCCTTCACAAGGTCACGCCCACGCAGGCGTGGCTGATGATGGTTCGCGACTTCGGCTTCGGCATCGACGACCTGCGCGACTTCATGCACAACGGGCTCGACGGCGCGTGGATCGACGACACGCTGCGCAGCCAATGGCGCGGCCAATGGATCGATGAATTCGACGCACTCCGCACCCGGCTCCTGCAAGACTGAACTCACCCACGTCCCCACGTCATGACCCACCAATTCCGCCGTTCTCTCCTGCTCACCGCGATGCTGGCCGCTGCCTTGCCGGGCGCAGCTTTCGCGCAGGCTGCCGCCTGGCCGGCCGCCAAGCCCATCACGCTCATCGTTCCGTATTCAGCCGGCGGCAGCGTCGACTTCGCCGCGCGGCTTGTTGCCACCAAGCTGGGTGAACGGCTCAAGCAGTCGGTGGTGATCGAAAACGTCACCGGCGCGGGCGGTGCCATCGGCGTTGCCAAGGCCGTGAATGCGGCGCCGGACGGCTACACGCTCGTCGCCGGACCGGACAGCGCCATCGCGATCGGCAAGCTGATCAATCCCGCTGCCTTCAAGTTCGATCCGCTCAAGGACCTCGCGCCGGTCGGCATGCTCAACACGGCGCCGATGGTGCTTGTCGCCCGGCCCGGCCTGCCGGTCAAGGATTTCGCGGACTTCGTCAAGCTTGCGAAGGCATCCCCGGGCAAGTACAACTACGCGACCTCGGGCGTCGGCACCGTGCTGCAACTCGCGATGGAACTCCTGAAGGAACGCACCGGCACTTTCGTGACCCACGTGCCCTACCGCGGCGGTGCGCAGATCGCCTCGGACGTGATCGGCAACCAGGTCGACCTCGCGATGCTCGTCAGCGCGAGTGCGATCCCCCACGTGAACGGCGGTCGCCTCAAGGCCCTCGGCGTGACGAGCAGCAAACGCCTCGACGCCCTGCCCAACGTGCCCGCCTTCGACGAGATGCCGGGCCTGAAGGGCTATTCGATGGTGAGCTGGACCGGCATCTTCGCGCCGGCAAATACGCCGCCGGCGATCGTGAGCCGCATCAACCAGGAACTCAATGCAGTCCTGAAGGACCCCGAAGTGCGCGCCAAGCTCCAAGAGCAAGGCGCCGTCCCCGGCAGCGGATCAGCCGAGGAGTTGGGTCAGTTCGTCCGCGCGGAATTCGCCCGCAACCAAAAGATCGTCCAGGCCGCCAACATCAAGGAATAAGCCGCAATAGCAGCAGCCTCTTCGTGAAACACCGCGGAACCGGCTCAGCTGGGCGCCGGTGTTCCCTGCAGCAGCGGGTAGGCGGCTATACGAAGAGAGCGAGCGTGGGTGCGAGTCCAGGAACACCGTGGAACCGGCTCTGCCGGGCCACCGGTGTTGCCCCCGGTAGGGGGTTAGGCGGCCACACGAAGTGGGCAAGCCTGGGGGCGAGTTAAATCCTCGGGCGAGTCAAGTCTCTTCTGGCCAGTCGCGAATGTAGGCCTTTAACATCTTGTTCTCGAAGTTCTGGCTGTCCACCACAGCCTTCGCCACGTCGTAGAAGCTGATCACGCCCATCAGCATCCGCTTGTCCATCACCGGCATGTAGCGGGCATGTCGCTCGAGCATGATGCGTCGGATCTCGTCGAGATCGGTTTCGAGGGTGCAGGTCACGGGATGGTCGTCCATCGCCTTGCGCACCAGCGTGCCGCCCACCTGGCCGCCGTTGGCGACGATGGCGACGATGACTTCGCGGAAGGTGAGCATGCCGACGAGATCACCATGCTCCATGACGACCAGCGAGCCGATGTCCTTGTCGGCCATGGTGTTGACGGCGTCGGCCAGGGGTTGATCGGGCGTGGCAGTGAAGAGCGTGTTGCCCTTGACGCGCAGGATGTCGCTGACCTTCATCGTGATGCTCCTCTCTAGCTAGGCGGCGTGCCGATTTGAATATAGCCCACAATGGCCGCCCATCCACTCGCCCATGTCAGCGTCGCAGGGTTTGCACGCGTAACGGGGCATTGCAGAAACGACACTGAAAGGCGCTCATGTCCGGCTACTCCGACCCCGGCTTCGACACGCTGGCATTGCATGCCGGCGCGGCACCCGACCCCGCCACCGGCGCGCGCGCGGTGCCGATCCACCTGACGACGTCCTTCGTGTTCGAGTCGAGCGATCACGCGGCGTCGCTCTTCAATCTCGAGCGTGCGGGCCATGTGTACTCGCGCATCAGCAACCCGACCAACGCGGTGCTCGAACAACGGGTGGCGGCGCTCGAAGGCGGCATCGGCGCGATCGCGACGGCGAGCGGGCAGGCCGCATTGCACCTGTCGATCGCGACGCTGATGGGCGCGGGCTCCCACATCGTCGCGAGCACGGCGCTCTACGGCGGCTCACAGAACCTTTTGCATTACACGATGCGTCGATTCGGCATCGAGACGACCTTCGTGAAGCCGCGCGATCTCGAAGGCTGGCGCGCGGCGATCCGGCCGGAGACCAAGCTGCTGTTCGGCGAGACCGTGGGCAACCCGGGGCTCGACGTGCTCGACATCCCGGCGGTCAGCGAGATCGCGCATGCGGCCAAGGTGCCGCTGCTGGTCGATTCGACGCTGACCTCGCCCTACCTCATCAAACCCTTCGACTGGGGCGCGGACCTGGTCTATCACTCGGCCACCAAGTTCCTGTCGGGGCACGGCACGGTCATCGGCGGCGTCGTGGTCGACGGCGGCAGCTTCGACTGGGAGCGCTCGGGCAAGTTCGCCGAGCTGACCCAAGCCTACGACGGCTTCCACAACATGGTCTTCAGCGAGGAGAGCACGGTCGGCGCCTTCCTGCTGCGCGCGCGGCGCGAAGGCCTGCGCGACTTCGGCGCCTCGATGAGCCCGCACACCGCGTGGCTGATCCTGCAGGGCATCGAGACGCTGCCGCTGCGCATGGAGCGCCACATCGACAACGCGCAGAAGGTGGTGGAGTTCCTCGCCGCGCATCCCTTCGTGGCCCACGTGGGGCATCCGCTGCTGGAGACGCATCCCAGCCATGCGTTGGCCAACAAGCTGCTTCGGCACGGGGCGAAGGGCGCGGGTGCCGTGTTCAGCTTCGACCTCAAGGGCAACCGCGAGCAGGGCAAGAAATTCATCGAAGCGCTCAAGTTGTTCAGCCACCTGGCGAATGTGGGCGACTGTCGAAGCTTGGTGATTCACCCGGCGAGCACGACGCATTTCCGAATGACGGATGAGGCACTTGCCGGTGCCGGCATCTCACAAGGAACGATCCGCTTGTCGATCGGCCTGGAAGATCCGGCCGACCTGATCGACGACCTGAAGCGCGCACTCAAAGCCGCAGAAAAGGCAGGTGCCTGATGGACTTCATCGTCAGCGGCCACCGCACCTATTGCTACACCGGCGGCAAACCGCTCGACAGTGCCAAGCCGACCGTGGTGTTCATCCATGGTGTCCTCAACGACCACAGCGTATGGATTCTGCAGAGCCGCTGGTTTGCGAACCACGGCTGGAACGTGCTCGCGGTGGACCTGCCGGGGCATTGCAAGAGCGAAGGGCCGCCGCCCGCGACGGTCGAGGAAGCGGCTGGCTTCATCGTCGCGTTGCTCGATGCCGCAGGCGTCGCCAAAGCGGCGCTGGTGGGTCACAGCTTCGGCTCGCTGATCGCGCTCGAGACCACGGCACGCGCGCCGGAACGCGTGACCCACCTCGCGCTGGTGGGCACCGCCTACCCGATGACCGTCTCGCCCGCGCTGCTGGACGGTGCGCTCAACGATCCGCAGCGCGCGATCAGCATGGTCAACACCTTCTCGCACTCGCGGCTGTCGCCGCCACTCGGCCCTGGCACGTGGCTCTATGGCAGTTCGCGCGCGCTCATGCGCCGCGTGCTGGCGAGCAACCCGGATGCGAACGTGTTCCATATCGGCTTCAAGGCCTGCAACGACTATGCGAACGGCGAGCAGGCGATGGCGACCGTGCAGTGCCCCACGCTGTTCCTCCTCGGTGAATCCGACCAGATGACGCCGCCGCGCGCCGCACGTACGCTCAGCGCCAAGGCACGCAACGCCAAGGTCGTGACCGTCCAGGCTGGCCATGCGCTGATGAGCGAAGCGCCCGATGACGTGCTGTTCGCGCTGAGTTCTTTCCTGAAGGGCTGAAGGCGCGCGCCGGCTTCAGCGCAGCGCGTTGATGTCGCGGACTTCGACCAGCGGCGAAGACGCCCCGCGCTTGGCGACAACGAGCATCGCGCGGCCCACCTGCACGCTCGTCGTCACGCGGTCGGGCGCCCACCGGCGCAGCAGGCCGAACACCGGCCGCGCGATCACATAAGCCGCCTGGTAGAGCGCCGTCTTGGAGCGCACGCCGTGCATCGGCTCGATGAAACCCGGCCGGAACATGTACGCGGCCCTGAAGGGAAGGCGCATCAGAGCGTTCTCGGTCGCTCCCTTGACCCTTGCCCACATGACCGGCCCCCGCTCGGTGCTGTCGGTGCCGGCGCCGGACACGTACACGAAGGTCATCTGCGGATTGAGCCGCGCCAGGGCCTGCGCCGCCGCCAGCGTGAGGTCGTGGGTGATGCGGCGATAGTCCTGTTCGCTCATGCCGACGGAAGAAACGCCCAGACAGAAGAAGCATGCATCGAAGCCCGAGATCTGGTCCTCGACGGCAGAGTAGTCGATCATGTCCGGCAGGACGAGGTCCCTCAGCTTGGGATGCGTTTCGCCACTCGGCTTGCGGCCGACACAGAGCACGCGCGTCACGTCGCCGTCGACGAGACATTCACGCAGCACGCCCTGCCCCACCATGCCCGTTGCACCAAAGAGCATGATTTTCATGAAGGCTCCTGAGGGAGTGGATCAGGCGACCGTGAAGGTCCCGGGCTCGCGCGCCAGGGCGCCGAGCAGCGTGGTCACCTCCGGCGCCGAGGGCTGCGGTGGCTGCAGCGCTCCCAGCAGGCGTGAAAGCGTCTCCGCATGCGGCAGCAGCGGGCCGAGAAAGCGCGTGCCGGCCGCGTCGGCCACCAGCATTGTCGGAAAGGTCTCGACGTCGAAGTCGTCCGCGATGTCCGCGTGATCCTCGACGTCGACCCACGCGAATCGGAACGCCGGATGCGCGCGTGCCACCTGTTCGAAGAGTGGCCGGTATTCGCGGCATGCGCCGCACCACTCGGCACACAGGCAGACGACCCACGGCGGGCCGTCGGGCGATGAAGGGTCTGCGGAAGCGGGGAAATCGGTCAAGGCCAGGACGGAGGATCAGGGAAAAACGAATCGTGCCGTGCCATTATCGAGTCGGCAACAAATCCTGCAGCAGAAGTGCGTCCATGGGGCCTTTGCGCCACAGGCTTTCAAGCGGCGGCGCTCGTGGCATGAGCAGTTCCTTCAAAAGCGGTTCGAGCGGTGTCACCGCCGGATCCGCCAGGAGAACATAACGCGGATCCTCGTTGTCCGGCTCCTCGGCCAGTGGCGCGATCCAGTCGATTGCCACCAGGGTTTCGAGCACCGGCGCGAGTTGCAGCGCGTCGATCCGCATCTGCGCCACCAGTTCGGCAGCGCCCAGGCCCTTGGCCGGATCGCTCTTCGCGTGGTGGAGTTGCTGCAGGGTCTCGACCGCCAGTTGCAGCGGCCAGCCTGCCATGCCACCCCGCCGTGCGACGCCGGTCAGCAGGCTGGGCAGGTAGGCCGCGATCACCGCGCCGAACAACACGATGAGCCACGCAACGTAGATCCAGATGAGAAGGATCGGCACCGTCGCAAAGGCACCGTAGACCACCGAGTAGGTCGGCACCAGGCTGAGGTAGTAGCCCAGCACCCGCTTGGAAACCTCGATCGCCGCCGCCACGAAGAACCCGCCGGCCCACGCGTGCGACCACTTGACGTGCGTATTGGGCACATAGTGGTAGAGCGCAGCCATCCCGCCCGCGAGCAGGACGAATTCGAAGATGTCGAACAGCAGCTTGACGACGCTGACGCCGACCACATCGCGCGATGCCGAGAAGAAGGCGGCGGTGGTGCTCAGGCTCAGCGCGAGCACCAGCGGACCCAGGGTGATCGCGGCCCAATAGATCAGCACCCGTTGGGCCAGGGGCCGCGGGCTGCGCACGCGCCAGATGTTATTGAGCGTCTTGTCCATGGTGAGGATCAAGGCGACCGCCGTGACCAGCAGCACCACGAGCCCGGCCACGCCAAGCCCGCTGGCCTTGCTCGCGAACTGGTTGAGGTAGCCCAGCACCTGCCGCGCGATGTCGTCCGGGATCAGGCTCTCGATGAGCCAGCGCTGCAGCCGGCCCTGCATCTTGGAAAAGATCGGGAACACCGTGAACAGTGCGGCGGCCACGGTGAAGAAGGGCACCATGGCGATGGTCGTCGTGAAAGTCAGGCTGCTCGCCGTGAGGCCGAGACGGTCCTCGCGGAAACGCTCGCCAAGGACTGCCGCCGTATTGCCCCAGGGAAAATGCGAAAGATCCCTCCAAAGTTGCCGCCGATTCATGGCCGGTATCATGCCTGACCATGGCTCACCCCCAGGCTTCGCGCACTGCGTGTCGCTTCGCCTTCCCCCTGCGAGGGGGCGATACCGGCAGACTGGCGGAGCCAGTTCTGCGGTATCTCTGGATTGCATTGCGCGCGTTACGGATTCTTGTCTCTTGATCACGTCCACTCTTCCTCCTGCGTCTGTTTCCGCCACCCGCTGGCTGGCGGTTGGCAGCCTCGTCGGGCTGATCGTGCTGGGGCTGGCGTGGGAGATGTGGCTGGCGCCGCTGCGTCCGGGCGGATCCTGGCTGGCGCTCAAGGTGCTGCCGCTGGTCGTGCCGCTCGCGGGGCTGCTGAAGAACCGCATGTACACCTACCGCTGGGTCAGCCTGATGATCTGGCTCTATTTCACCGAGGGGGTAGTGCGCGCCTGGAGCGACACCAACGGCGTCGGGCAGGTGCTTGCGCTGATCCAGGTGGTGCTTTGTCTGGCGCTCTTCACGGCGTGCGCTTGGCATGTTCGGCTTCGCCTTCGGTACGCCGCGCAGGCGCGAAGCCTGGAAGGGGCGAGGCCATGAATGCGCGGGGCCGCTCCAGGCAAGCTGGCACCGTTGTGCAGGGCACGGAGACTATGGAATGAGCGTCTTGATCGAAAAGTTGCGCGGTATCGTGGGCGCGCCGAATGTGTTGACCGACGGTGACCTCACCGCCTGGGAGCAGGACTGGCGCAAGCGTTCGCGGGGCAAGGCGCTGGCGGTCGTGCGGCCGGCCAGTGCGCAGCAGGTTGCGGACGTGGTCAAGGCCTGCGCCGACGCTGGCACGTCGATCGTGCCGCAGGGCGGCAACACGGGACTTGCCGTGGGCTCGATTCCGGACGGGAGCGGCACGCAGGTGCTGCTCAGCCTTCAGCGCATGAACGCGATCCGCGGCATCGATGCGGCGAACCTCACCATGACTGTCGAGGCCGGCTGCGTCCTGCAGACCTTGCAGGAAGCGGCCCGGAACGCCGGCTTCCTCTTTCCCCTCAGCCTTGCCGCCGAGGGCAGTTGCACGATCGGCGGCAATCTCGCGACCAACGCCGGCGGCACGCAGGTCGTGCGCTACGGCAACACGCGCGACCTGTGCCTGGGGCTCGAGGTCGTCACGTCGCAAGGCGAGATCTGGGAAGGCACCAGCGGCCTGCGCAAGGACAACACGGGCTACGACCTGCGCGACCTGATGATCGGCAGCGAAGGCACGCTCGGCATCATCACCGCAGCGACCATGAAGCTCTACCCGCTGCCCGCCGCACAGCTCACGGCCTGGGCCGCGGTGCCCTCGCTGGAGCACGCGGTCACTCTGCTTGGGCTCGCGCACCAGCGACTCGGCGCGGGCCTGACCGGCTTCGAAGTCATGGGCAAGTTCGCGCTCAGCCTGGTGGCCAGGCACTTTCCCGCGATGCGCGTCCCGTTCATCGATGACGAGGCCGTGCCCTATTGCGTGCTGCTCGAAAACTCGGACAACGAGTCGGAAGACCACGCCCGCGCCCGCTTCGAGGCCTTGCTCGAAACCGCCTTCGAGGCCGGCTGCGTGACCGACGCCGTTGTCGCGGAAAACCTCACGCAGGCGCACCAGCTCTGGCACATCCGCGAGAGCATCCCGCTCGCGCAGGCCGAGGAAGGGCTGAACATCAAGCACGACATCTCGATCGCCGTGTCGCGCATCCCGGCCTTCGTGGCCGAAACCGATGCCCTGCTGGCGCGGGAGATTCCCGGCGTGCGGCTCGTGAACTTCGGCCACCTCGGCGACGGCAACCTGCACTACAACGTGCAGGCGCCGGCCGGTGGCGACAACGCGGCCTTCCTGCGCGACTACGAGGACCGTATCAACACGCTGGTCTACGACGCGGTCGAGCAGTTCGACGGCTCGTTCTCGGCCGAGCATGGCGTCGGGTCGCTGAAGGTCGACAAGCTCGAAAAGCACAAGTCGCCCGTGGCCCTTGGCATGATGCGCGCCATCAAGCGCGGGCTCGACCCGCAGAACATCCTGAATCCCGGACGCGTCATTCGCAGTACATGAACGATGCGCGTAGACTATGCGCATTCCGCATGCACCGAGGATTTTTCTTCATGCTCCGATTCGATAACGCTCCCAAGAAAGCCACCAACCTTTCGCTCAATAGCAAGGTGCTGGAGATGGCACGCGAATTGGGCATGAATGTCTCTCAAACGGTCGATGGCCTGCTCGCCGAGGAAGTCAAACGCCGCTACTGGGAGAAGTGGAATGAAGAGAACAAGGACGGCATTGCGGCATACAACGCCCGCATTGCAAAGGAAGGCTTGCCACTCGCCAAGTACCGGACTTTCTGAAGGACGTCATGGCGAGGTTTGACGTCTATCGACATCCCGATGCGGCGCTTCGAAAGAACACGCCCTATCTGGTCGACTTGCAGAATAACTACATCAGCGGCGTCGACACCCGCGTCGTCATTCCACTTCGTCCCTCGAAGCTGTTCGGGCCGCCGATGCGAGATCTGAATCCCCTGTTCGAGATCGAAGGGTTGCAGCTTGTCCTCGACACCGCAGCCCTTGCCGCGTTTCCCGTGGCCGAGCTGCGTACGCCTGTGACCAATCTGCAATCCCAGAGCGACGCCATCGTCGATGCTCTCGATACCCTCTTCGGTTCCTATTGACATGACCACCCGCCCCATCCGCTCCCAATACGAAGACTTCATGCGCCACGTCGATACGACGGGCGTGCAGAAAGGCGACCGCACCGGCACCGGCACGAAGAGCGTGTTCGGCTACCAGATGCGCTTCGACCTCAACGAAGGTTTTCCGCTGGTCACCACGAAGAAGGTGCACCTCAAATCCATCATCCAGGAGCTGTTGTGGTTCCTGACCGGATCGAGCGACAACAACTGGCTGAAGGAGCGTGGCGTCACGATCTGGGACGAGTGGGCGCGCGAGGACGGCGACCTCGGACCGGTGTACGGCGTGCAGTGGCGCAGCTGGCCGACGCCGGACGGCGGCCACATCGACCAGATCCAGCAGGTGATCGACACGCTCGGGAGCAACCCCGATTCACGCCGCATCATCGTGAGCGCGTGGAACGTGGCCGAGCTGTCGAAGATGGCGCTGATGCCGTGCCACGCGTTCTTCCAGTTCTACGTGGCGCCGCCGCAAGCCGCCGGCGAGCGGGGCAAGCTCAGTTGCCAGCTCTACCAGCGCAGCGCGGACATCTTCCTTGGCGTGCCTTTCAACATCGCGAGCTACGCCCTGCTCACGCACATGATCGCGCAGCAGTGCGATCTCGACGTCGGCGACTTCATCTGGACCGGTGGCGATTGCCACATCTACAGCAACCACGCAGAGCAGGTGGCGCTGCAACTGAGCCGCGAACCCCGGCCCTACCCGACCCTGGTGATCAAGCGCAAGCCGCCGTCGATCTTCGACTACGCGTACGAGGACTTTGAGGTCATCGACTACGACCCCCACCCGCCCATCAAGGCCCCGGTGGCCGTCTGATCGCGATGCGCATCAACCTGATCCTCGCCCGCGCCAGCAACGGCGTGATCGGCCTCAACGGCGTGATGCCCTGGCATCTGCCGGAAGACCTGGCGCATTTCAAGAAGCAGACAGGCGGGGCGCCGGTGATCATGGGGCGGAAGACTTGGGATTCGCTGCCGCCGCGGTTCCGTCCGCTGCCCGGACGCCGCAACATCGTCATCACGCGACAGCCGGACTGGCAGGGCGACGGTGCGGAGCGGGCGTCGAGCCTGCAAACCGCCTTGTCGATCTGCGAGCGCGACGACTCGCCCGAAGCCTGGGTGATCGGCGGCGCGCAGATCTATGCGGAGGCCGAGCCCCTTGCTCGACGCGCCGTGGTGACCGAGATCGAACGCGACTTCGAAGGCGATACATGGGCGCCGAAATTCGACGCTGGCTGGCACGAAGTCGCGCGCGAATCTCACACCGCCGCCAGCGGTCTTCCGTTCAGCTTCGTCACGCTCGAACGACGCTGATTCCTCAAAACTTCGTTACAGCGACGCCACGCGCCTGCGCCTATAACCCCAATGAAAATCGCCACCTGGAACGTCAACTCCCTGACCGCACGGCTGCAGCATGTGCTCGACTGGCTCATCGCCAACCCCGTCGATGTGCTGTGCCTGCAGGAACTCAAGATGAGCGACGACAAGTTTCCGCTCGAGGTGTTGAAGTCGGCCGGCTATGACGCCGCCGTGTTCGGCCAGAAGACCTACAACGGTGTCGCGATCCTGAGCCTGGCACCGGTGCGCGAGGTGGTGAAGAACATCGGCGGGTTCACCGACGAGCACTCACGCGTCATCAGCGCGACCATCGACACGCCGGCCGGCGAGCTTCGCGTGGTCAACGGCTACTTCGTCAACGGCCAGGCGCCCGGCACCGACAAGTTCGAATACAAGCTGCGCTGGCTGAGCGCATTGCGCGACTGGCTGCGCGAGGAACTGGTCGCACACCCCGACCTCGTGCTGCTCGGCGACTTCAACATCGCGCCGGAAGACCGCGACAGCTTCGACCCGGTCGGACTCAAGGAGACGATCCACCACACGACCGCCGAGCGCGACCACTTCAAGGACTTGCTGAAGCTGGGCATGACCGACAGCTTCCGCCTCTTCGAGCAGCCCGAGAAGAGCTACTCGTGGTGGGACTACCGCATGCTGGGCTATCAGAAGAACCGCGGATTGCGCATCGACCACATCCTGGTGAGCCAACCGCTGGTCCCGCGCGTCAAGGGCTGCGTGATCGACCGCGTGCCGCGCAAGTGGGAAAAGCCAAGCGATCATGCCCCTGTGATACTGGACCTGACACCATGAAAAACAATCTCATCCTGGCATTTCTCGTCGTCTCCCTCGGCCTTGCAGGCTGCGAGGCACTGAAACAGGATGGGAAGAAGACCGAGGCGCCCGCGGAAGGCGCGAAGGCCGATACCCCGGCTGCGCAGGGGCCGCCCGAGAGGCTCATCACGCAGCAGACACCCGCCATCAAGGCCTATCGCAAGGTCGGCGCGGCGTACATCTACAAGACTTACCCCAAGCGCATCTACAAGGGGAAGATTCCGCCGCTCGTGTATGCGGTGGTCGTGACCGAGACGGAGATAGACAGCACGGGCAAGGTCACGGGCGTGTACTTCAGCCGCACGCCGAGCCATGCGCCGGAAGTGGCCCCGATGATCGAGAAGCTGATCAAGGATGCTTCACCCTTGCCGAGCCCCGGCAAAGTGGGCGCCCATACCTACGTCGACACGTGGCTCTGGGACAAGAGCGGACAGTTCCAGCTGGACACCCTGACGGTGGGTCAGCGCAACCGCTGACCGCCGTCGATCATCCGTTCATTCCAGGCCGAGTTCCTGGATCTTGCGCGTGATGGTGTTTCGGCCGATGCCGAGCTTCTGCGCGGCCTCGATGCGACGTCCCCGCGTGTTTGCCAGAGCCGTCAGGATCAGCCGCGATTCGAAGCGTCGCGAGAGCGCATCCCAGACGTCGGTACGTCCTGCCGCCAGCATGCTCTGCGCTTCCGATTCGAGCCCGCTCTCCCACGCGACCGGAGCTGGCGCACCTGCGGCCTGGGCGGACACGGTCGCGGGCGCCAGTGCAGCCGCCGGGCCCGCGGCCAGTGGCTCGCGCTCGGCCGTCGATGCCGGCGCCACTGCGACCGCTGCGGGCGGATCGACATGCGCGCCAGCCATCACCTCGGGCGGCAAGTCCTTGGCCTCGATGAGCTGCGCGGGCGCCATCACCGTCAACCAGTGGCAGATGTTCTCGAGCTGCCGCACGTTGCCGGGAAAGCCGAAGGTCGCCAGCTGCGCAAGCGCCGCGTCCGAAATGCGCTTCGGCTCGACGCCGAGCTGCTTGGCACTTTGCTGGAGGAAATGGCGCGTGAGCGCGGGTACGTCCTCGCCGCGTTCGCGCAATGCGGGCAGCCGCAACCGGATCACGTTGAGCCGATGGAAAAGGTCTTCGCGGAAACCGCCAATCTTGACGCGCTGCTCCAGGTCCTGGTGCGTCGCCGCGATCACGCGAACGTTGGCCTTGACGGAGTTGTGGCCCCCGACGCGGTAGAAATGCCCATCGCTCAATACGCGCAGCAGACGCGTTTGGAGATCGAAGGGCATGTCGCCGATCTCGTCGAGAAACAGCGTGCCGCCCTCGGCCTGTTCGAAGCGGCCGCGCCGCATCGTCTGTGCGCCGGTGAAGGCGCCGCGCTCGTGGCCGAACAGTTCGCTTTCGAGAAGGTCCTTCGGAATCGCCGCGGTGTTGATCGCGACGAAGGGTCCGCTAGCGCGCGGCGAATGCTTGTGCAGCGCGCGCGCGACGAGTTCCTTGCCTGAGCCCGATTCGCCCGTGATCAGGACTGTCACGTTGCTTTGCGACAGCCGTCCGATCGCGCGGAAGACGTCCTGCATTGCCGGGGCCTGTCCAAGCATCTCGGGGGCCGCCGCCATGCGTTCCTCGGCGACTTCCTCGCGCTGGCTTTCATCGACGGCGCGACGGATCAGTTCCACCGCGCGCGGCAGGTCGAAGGGCTTCGGCAGGTACTCGAACGCACCGCCCTGGAAGGCCGAGACGGCGCTGTCCAGATCGGAGAACGCGGTCATGATGATGACCGGGAGCCCGGGGTGCTTGGCCTTGATCTTGTCGAGCAGATCGAGGCCCGACCCACCGGGCATCCGGATGTCGCTCACCAGGACCTGCGGGCCCTGCAGTTCGTCGTCGGCTGCCGCTTCGAGGGCGGCAAGAACTTCGCGCGTGTTGGTGAAGCTACGGGTTGGCAGGTCTTCGCGCAGTAGCGCTTTTTCCAGCACAAAGCGGATCGATTGGTCATCATCCACTATCCAGATCGGCTTCATGCAGCTCCTTGTTGCGTGGCTGCTAGGGCAGCGGTATCAATATCTTGAAATCGGTCCGACCCGGAACGCTGTCGACTTCGATCACGCCGTGATGCTGCTGCACAAAAGTCTGCGCAAGCGTCAATCCCAAGCCCGTCCCGCCTTCCCTGCCCGACACCAGCGGGTAAAAGATTCGGTCCTTGATCGCGTCCGGCACGCCCGGTCCATTGTCGATGACATGCAATTCCAGTGCCAATCGATACCACTGCTTATTGAAGATAACCTGGCGCGCGATGCGGGTCCTGAAGGTGATCTGCGCATCCCCTGCGGCACGCCGTTCCGCCAGTGCCTGCGCGGCGTTGTGGACAATGTTGAGCGTGGCCTGGATGAGCTGCTCGCGGTCGCCGCGAAATTCCGGGATCGACACGTCGAAGTCGCGCTCTATGTGCAGGTCGCGCGGAAACTCGGCAAGGATCACCGACCGCACGCGCTCGCAAACCTCGTGGATGTTGACGTCGCCCACCACGTGCGGCCGCCGATGCGGCGCGAGCAGTCGATCGACCAGCGTCTGCAACCGGTCGGCCTCGTGGATGATGACCTGCGTGTATTCGATGAGGTCGCGCGACTCGACTTCCATCTGCAGCAGTTGCGCCGCGCCACGGATGCCGCCGAGCGGATTCTTGATCTCGTGCGCGAGATTGCGGATCAGCTCCTTGTTGGCCTGCGCCTGGTCGAGCAGTCGCTCTTCGCGATCCTGCTTCACCTGCTGTTCGAGCGGAGACATCTCGATGATGAGTTCGCCCGCCTTGTCGCTCTGCGCGAGCGTCACCTGCACTGGCATCAATTCGTGATTCACGCGGCGCAGAAGCGCCTCGTAGCGCAGCGTCGCGAAGTCGTTGCTACGCGCGCCGTCGATGGCCGTACGCAGCACTTGCGGCTCATGGAAGCAAGCGCCGAACTGCGAGCCCTCGAGCGTGCGGCGCGAGGTCCCAAGCGCATCCTCGAGGCCGGAGTTCGCAAACAGCACCGACCCGTCGATGCGCACCACCGCAATCAGCGTCGAGAGAAGATCGAAGGCCTGAAAGCGCTTGCCAGCCCCGGCAGATTTACCAAAAGCCACGCGCGCAAGCCCCTTCCCGAAACGCCGTGGAACCAGCTCTGCCGGTCCACCGGCGTTGCCCCCGGCAGGGGGTAGGCGAAGCGACACGAAGTGCGCGCGGCCTGGGGGCGAGCATCATTTCAATCGGCCAATCTCGCGCTGGATGCCGGCGATGTCGCTCTCGTTGCGCGCGAGCTCTGCCTTCATCTCGGCCACGCGGTCGAGGTACTTCTGGTAGTTCTTGCTCTCGCTGCCCTGCTTCTCGGGCTCGCCGTTGTTGTATTCCTTCAGCAACTGGGCCTGGCGGTCCTGTGCCTTCCTGAGTTCGGATTCGAGCACCGAGCGGGCTTCGCCGTCCCGCGCGCGCTGGTCGACACCCTCTACGCGCGGACTGCCCGCCGGGCTGGTGGCGGAAGAGCGAACCGCGCTGTTCGACGCCGCGGAAGCGATCGGCCGGGCGCCCTGCACGACAGTGACGTTACCGCCTTCCATCAGCTTGCACCCGCGCTGTTGCGCCTGGGCGGCGTTGTTCGTGTATTCGTTGCCGCAGCGCCAGACGCGCTCCTGCGCCTGTGCCTGCACGTGAAAGCCGACCGCAGCGAGGGCGGTCAGCAGCAAAACGGAGAGAGTCTTCATGGTCATGGAGGAGTGCCCGGCAAAGCGGCATTTTCGTGCAAATCGATACGTGTGCCGTGCTGGTGTTCCTACCCGTACAAAAAGAAAAAGGACGGCAAAAGCCGTCCTTTTTAACGCCCCATGCACCGCGACGATCCCGTTCGCAAGGGCCGCCGCGCCCGGCCGCCCGAAGCGGCCGGCCCGCCCCCGGTCAGGGGGTAGGCGAAGCGACACGAAGTGCGCGCAGCCTGGGGGTGAGCATCAAGCCCGCACGAAGTGCGCGCAGCCTGGGGGCGAGCATCAGAGCGAATAGTACATGTCGAACTCGACCGGATGCGTCGCCATGCGGAAGCGGGTGACTTCCTGCATCTTGAGGTCGATGTACGCGTCGATGTAGGCATCGGTGAACACGCCGCCCTTGGTGAGGAAGGCACGGTCCTTGTCGAGGTAGTCCAGTGCCTGGTCGAGGCTGTGGCACACGGTCGGGATCAGCGCGTCTTCTTCCGGTGGCAGGTGGTAGAGGTCCTTGCTGGCGGCTTCGCCCGGGTGGATCTTGTTTTCCACGCCGTCGAGGCCGGCCATCAGCAGCGCCGCGAAACCGAGGTACGGGTTCATCAGCGGATCCGGGAAGCGCGCTTCGACGCGGCGGCCCTTCGGGTTGGCCACGAACGGAATGCGGATCGAGGCGGAGCGGTTCTTGGCCGAGTAGGCCAGCTTCACCGGCGCTTCAAAGCCAGGCACCAGGCGCTTGTAGCTGTTGGTGCCGGGGTTCGTGATGGCGTTCAGCGCACGGGCGTGCTTGATGATGCCGCCGATGTAGTGCAGCGCGAACTCGCTCAGGCCGGCATAGCCGTCGCCTGCGAACAGGTTCTTGCCGTCCTTCCAGACCGACTGGTGCACGTGCATGCCGGAGCCGTTGTCACCGACGATCGGCTTGGGCATGAAGGTGGCGGTCTTGCCGTAGGCATGGGCCACGTTGTGGATCACGTACTTCTGCAGTTGCACCCAGTCGGCGCGCTGGATCAGCGTGCTGAACTTGGTGCCGAGTTCCATCTGGCCTGCGTTCGCCACTTCGTGGTGATGCACTTCGACCGGGATGCCGAGCGATTCGAGCACCAGGCACATTTCGGAGCGCATGTCCTGGAAGCTGTCGACCGGGGGCACGGGGAAGTAGCCACCCTTGACGGCCGGGCGGTGGCCCGTGTTGCCGTGCTCGAATTCCTTGCCGGTGTTCCAGGCCGCTTCTTCCGACTCGATCTTCACGGAGCAGCCGGACATGTCGTTCTGCCAGCGCACGCCGTCGAACACGAAGAATTCGGGTTCCGGTCCGAAGTAGGCGGTGTCGCCCAGGCCCGATGCCTTCATGTAGGCCTCGGCGCGCTTGGCGAGCGAACGCGGGTCGCGCTCGTAGGGCTTGCCGTCCGACGGGTCGACCACGTCACAGGTCAGGATCAGCGTCGTTTCCTCGAAAAAGGGGTCGATGTTGGCCGTATTCGGGTCGGGCATGAGCTGCATGTCCGACGCTTCGATGCCCTTCCAACCGGCGATCGACGAACCATCGAAGGCGTGGCCCGCGGTGAACTTGTCCTCGTCGAACGCGGAAACCGGCACGGTCACGTGCTGTTCCTTGCCGCGGGTGTCGGTGAAGCGAAAGTCGACGAACTTGACCTCGTTTTCCTTGACGAGTTTGAGTACATCGGCGACGGTCTTTGCCATCAGGTTCTCCTGGTTTGGATAGTGGTTGGAAGTACGGGTAATCCGGAATGCAGTTTCTGTGCCATTGTCACTGCAGCCGAGGGGGGTTTGGCGCAGCCGCCAGACCCCAAAAACAGGCGAGTTGTAACCAAATTGGTGCGCACCAAATCAGCGCACCATTTCGGGGCCAAGGCGCGCATTAAAGCCGTGCAAGCCCGCCAGGAGCTGCGCGTAGGCGGCCCCGATGCGGTCGGCATCACCCTTGACGCCGAGCTCGATATGCCGGCCATGTTCGGCATGATCGACGCTCGGCAGGCTGAACACCTTGATGCCCGGATGGGCCCGCTCGATGGCCTCCATCAGCGGCGTCAGCGTGGCTTCCATGGCACCGTAGACGATCACCGATCGTTCGGCGGCGCGCCCGCGCGCGAAGAGATCGGCATAGCGTTCGTCGAGCACCGATTCGATCATCGGCCAAGCCATCACCGGAAAGCCCGGAACGAAATGCACGTCGCCGACGCTGAAGCCGGGGATCTTGTTGTACGGGTTGCGGATGATCTTCGCGCCGAGCGGGAAGACGCCCATGTTGAGCCGGTGCACGTTGTCCGGCCGGTCGGGCTCGTAGACGGTGCCCTGCTCGCGCGCCGTGTCCTGCATGCGTTCGCGGATCAGCACCTCGGCCTCGGGATGCAGGCCGAGCGGCACGCCGAGCGCCGCGGCCGCGCACTGGCGCGTGTGGTCGTCGGGGGTGGCGCCGATGCCGCCGGTGGAGAACACGATGTCCCCGGACGCGAAGGCACGCGCGAGCGCCGCCGTGATGCGCACGGGCACGTCGCCCACGTATTCGGCCCATCCGAGCTCCAGCCCGCGCGCCGCGAGCAGCTCGATGACCTTCGGCATGTGCTTGTCGACGCGCTTGCCGGAAAGGATTTCGTCGCCGACGACGATCAAACCGAATGAACGACTCATGGGGCACCCCATTGGCTTGCGGCCGCGTTGGCATCCGCCAACTCGACCGCGGGTGGTGAAACAGCAGCGGCCGCACGCTGCATTCGCAGTTGCGCGAGCGCATCGAGGCAATAGTGGGCGAACCACAGCGCCGAAAAGGCGAACACCAGCGTGTAGATCCAGATCGCGATGGGGACGAGCACGAAGAAGGCGGCAGCGAAGAGCAAGCCCGACGCCCACACGATGGCCGGTGCCGCGCCGAGGTAGCCGCACAGCACGCCGACACCGAGCAGCGGCAGACGATGCCTGCGCAGGAGTTCGTCGCGCTCCTCCGGGCTCGCATGCTCGGCGAGCGCGTCGAAGCTCATCACGCGATAAGTCAGCCAGCCCCAGATGAGCGGCGGCAGGATGAGGACGAGCGGCGGAATGAGCCAGAGCGGCATCGACACGACGAGCGCCAGCATCGCCAGAACCGTCAGCCCGAGCGAGCGGGCCACGCTGCCGAAGAAGGACGCGCCCTTCTTCTGCTCGAGCGCGGGAAAGCGCCGCTCGGCCACCAGGCGGGTCAGCGCCGGCGCCATGAACCCGGCGACGATCAGCAGCGACACCACCACGATGAGCGGCGTGGCCGCGAACACCACCAGCAGCGGTGCCAGCATGGCCGTGACATCGCCCGAAAACAGGCGGCCGATCCAGCCCCAGAAGCTGGACAGCAGGGGCCATGCGTCGAGTGCCTGGCGCGTCCAGGCGACGGAGGCGTCCCAGTAGAAATAGCCGAAGACGGCCGCGAGCACCACCATGAGCCCCAGCGGCAGGAGGGAAAGCACGATCACCCGAGGGTGCATGCAATAGGCAACCGAACGCCAGAATGAATCGAGGAGGAGCCGCATCGACGCCGAGGATAACGCCAGCGCGTCAAGGCGCCGTCAACCCCTGCCGGCCAGGCGCTTGAGGCCCAGCCATTGCTGCGACCAGAAGCCGAGTCCGTAGTCCTTGACGCGACCGCGTTCGTCAGGCTCGACCTGGTCGCGGATGCCGGTGGGGTCGTAGCGATGTTCGAAGTTGACGGTCCTGAACAGCATGTCCCACCACGGCAGCAGCACTCCGAAGTTGTGTCCGCCGAGGGTCTTCGGCCCTTTCGATTCGTGCCCGATCCCGATGCTGTGGTGCACGCGATGAAAGCGCGGACTGATCCAGAGCCGCTCGCCGATCGCGCCGAAGCTCAACCGGAGGTTGGCATGCTGCAGGCTTTCGCTGAGCTGCGTGAAGGCCACGATCGCAATGAACTGCCCCGGCGCGACGCCGATGAGTTGCGCGACGATCACGATGATGGTGTCGTGGATCACGTCGTCGAGCAGGTGGTTGCGGTTGTCGCTCCACATCGTCATCTGACGTTGCGAGTGATGCAGCGAATGCAGCGCCCACCACCACTGGAAGCGGTGCTGCCCACGATGGATCAGGTATTCGACCAGGTCCAGCACGACGAGGTAGATGGCGAAGGCGATCCACGGCACGTCGGTGACGCCGGGCCAGAGTTCGTCGAGATGGAAGGAGCCCCAGCCCGCGGCGCGCATCGAGCCCAGCACGTCGTCGAAAAGCGGCTGGAGCGCGAGGAACATCGCCAGCCGGAACAGGCCCAGCCGGTGGATCAGCGTGTAGATCACGTCGGTGCGGATCGCGCGCCGGTCGACCACGGGCTCGGCCGGCCGCCAGCGCTGCAACGGGCCGATCACGGCGACCAGCACCGCGATCTGGATCAACCCGACCAGCAGCCAGCCCGTGGCGTCGAACGCATCCTCGACCCAGCCGCCAAGTCCGACGGCGAAGACCGCCGGTTGCACGATGGTTTCGAACAGCCACTGCTGCAGGTTCGCGAAAAGATCAGTGAGCCAATCCATAGGCGTGCGACCCCTGACGACGCCGGAAGGTTCAGGGATGCGCAGCGATCCAGGCGCGGTAGGCCGGATGCTGGCGCAGCGTTTCGAAGCAGAAGCCCTTGGCCTTGAGGCCGACGATCAGCGGCTCGAGATCGGCCGGCGCCCATGGATCCTTGCGCGACCAGATGCCGAGGTGGGCCAGCAGGATGTCGCCAGGCTCGATCCTGTCGAGCGCTTGTTGCAAGAGCTTCTCGTTGCTGAACTTCTCGCTCGGAAGTTCGTCGCCCAGGAATCCCGCGGGTGCCCAGCCGACATGCTCGAAACCGCAGGCCTTGGCGACCGCCAGCAACTTCGGCGAGGTCTTCCCGCCCGGTGCCCGGAACAGCGGGAGCGGCTTCTTGCCGGTGATGTCCTGCAGGCGTTCGGACGACTTGGCGACGTCGGCGCAATACTGCTTGGCGTCCCAGGTGAACTCCCGGCCGGCGAACGCGCCCGCCGTCGGCTTGATGCGAAAGCGGGGCTCGACACCCGGCAGATCGCCGCGCCAGACGGCATGGTCGTAGGTATGCGATGCGAATTCGTGGCCTTCCGCCGCCCTCGCCTTCCACCATGGCGCCCAGTGGTTGTCGAGGCTGTCGCCATCGGTCTGGGTGCGTTCGGCGGCGGCGAAGAAGGTGACGCGCACATCCTGTCGCTTCAGCACTTCGGCGACCAGCGGCGCGACGCCCATGTGGCCTGTATCGAAGGTCAGGTACACGGGTTTGCTGCAGGTGCCCTGGGCGATGGCGGCGCCGGGCCATGCGGCGGCGACCGCGCACGCCGACGCCAGCAGCGATGCGGCCGAGGTCTTAAGGCTTGGCATGCGCGAGCGTCCAGACGCCATGCGGCGAACGACCGACGTTGACCTGCTGGACCACCTTGCGGCTGGCGAGATCGACCACGCTGAGCTTCTTGGCCCAGCGCGAGGTCACGAGAAGCGTCTTGCCATCGGCCGAGACATCCATGCAGTCTGGGCCGCCCGGCACCGGGTAGGTGTCGGTGACCTGCAGCGTCTGTATGTCGATGCGGCTGATCGTGTTGGCCACGCGATTGCTGACGAACACGCTGCGGCCGTCGCCGGCGGATCGGAACGCATGGGCGCCCTTGCCGGTCGCGATCTTGCCGACGAGCCGGGGCTGCGCGCCCGCCACGTCGAACACCTGCACGCCGTCGCCGCCGGTCAGGCCGACCAGCAGGGTCTTGCCGTCGTGAATGCCGAAGATGTCGGCGGGCATTGGGCCTGTCGCGATGCGCCAGCGAATGGTTTGCGAAGCAATGTCGACGGCGATCAGTTCGTCGCTGTCCTGCATCGTCACGTAGGCGGTGGTGCTCTTGCCGTCGATCCAGATGTGGCTGGGCGTCTTGCCCGTCGGGATGCGCTTGACGAGCTTGGGCTCCTTGCCGTCCCAGCGGTAGATGTCGACGTGGTTCAGGCGGTTGCCCGCCGTGACGAACCACTTCATGTCCGGTGAAAAACGCAGGTGGTACGGATCGATGATGCCGTAGACGACGCGCTGGACCTCGGCCGTGCGCGGGTTCAGGAAGGTCAGCGAATCACCGGCCGAGTTGGCCACGATCAGCGACGTCTCGTCCGGCGCCAGGTAGAGGTGATGCGGCTCCTTGCCGGTCGGGATGCGCTGCTTCTCGGTCCAGTTGCCCGGATCGATCACGCTGACCGTTGCGTCGAGCGAGTTGAGCACGAAGACCGGGGGTGGTTCGGCAGCATGCGACGGAAGCGTCGCGCACACAAACAAAAAGGCCGCAAGGCGGCCTGTCAGGGAGGGAAAGGGGCGCAAGGGAGGAATTCCGGAAGAGGTCTCACGATTTTAACGATCGACTCCCGCTGCAGGCTGACCGCCACGTGCGTTTCTCAGCGCTTCGACCTGCTCCGCGCGCAACCAGCGCCACTGGCCGGGCGCCAGGTCGTCGGGCAATGCGAGGCTGCCGATGCGCGAACGGTGCAAGGCCTCGACCCGGTTGCCTACCGCCGCCAGCATGCGCTTGACCTGGTGGTACTTGCCTTCGGTGAGCGTGAGACTCAGGTGCAGCGGACCAGGGACCTCGCAGGCCGCGGCCCGCACCGGCTTCGGGTCATCGTCCAGGACCACGCCGGCCAGCAGGCGCGCGACCTGGGAATCGTCGATCGGATGCTTGGTCGTGACCTCGTACACCTTCGGCACATGGTGCTTGGGCGAACCCATGCGGTGGATGAACTGGCCGTCGTCCGTGAGGAGCAGCAAGCCGGTGGTGTCCTGGTCGAGCCGCCCGATTGCCTGCACGCCTTGCACGGCGCCCTTGTTCGGACGCAGCCGCAGCGGCGAAGGCAGCAAGGTGTAGATGCTCGGGTAGGTGGACGGCTTCTGCGAACACTCCGTGCCGGCCGGCTTGTGCAGCATCAGGTAGGCCTTTTCGTGGTACTCCCACTCGACGCCTTGCACCGTGAAACGCAAGGCCTCGGTCTCGAAATCGGCCCCGGGGTCTTTGACCACGGAACCTTCGATCGTCACGAAGCCCTGCTGGACCAGCCCCGCGCAAACGCGCCGCGTCCCGAATCCCTGCGTGTAGAGAATCTCCTCGATCCGCATCAATAGCCCAGCGCCAGCCCCGTGTTGCGACGTGGATCGTTGGCGCCATAGAAGCGGTTGGCGCCCACCGGCTTGCCGCCAAGCGATGGCGCGCCCACGATGATCGCCGCCACGTGGTTGGCCGGTTGCGGCACGCCCAGGTTGTGGCCCATGTCCGTGAGGATCTTGCGCGTGTCCGGAGAAAGCGCAAAGGTCTCCACGTTGGTCACGTCCGGCAGCCATTGCTGATGGAAGCGCGGCGCGTCGACCGCTTCCTGCACGTTCATTCCGTAATCGACCACGTTGAGGATGGAGTGAAGCACCACCGTGATGATGCGGCTGCCGCCCGGCGTGCCGACGACGAAGACCGGCTTGCCGTCCTTGGTCATGATGGTCGGGCTCATCGAGCTCAGCGGACGCTTGCCCGGCGCGATGGCATTCGCTTCGCCCTGCACGAGGCCGTACATGTTGGGTACGCCGACCTTCGAGGTGAAGTCGTCCATCTCGTTGTTGAGCAGCACGCCCGTCTTGGCGGCCGTCACCTTGGCGCCGAACCAGTCGTTGAGGGTGTAGGTTACAGACACCGCATTGCCCCACTGGTCGACGATCGAGTAGTGCGTGGTGTTGCTGCCTTCGTGCGGCGCGACGCCGGGCTTGATGTCCTTCGAGACGCCTGCCTTGGACGGGTCGATCGCACCGCGGATCTTCGCGGCGTATTCCTTGTCGAGCAGCCGGTCGAGCGGGTTCTTCACGAAGTCGGGATCACCGAGGTAGCTGTTGCGATCGACGTAGGCGTGACGCATGGCCTCGATCTGGTAGTGGACCGCCTGCGCCGAGCGATAGCCGAGGTCCTTGAGCGGATAGCCCTCGAGGATGTTGAGCATTTCGCAGATCACCACGCCGCCCGAGCTCGGCGGCGGCGCCGAGATCACGTGGTAGCCCCGGTAGTCGCATTCGACCGGAGCAAGTTCTCGCGTCTTGTACTGGTCGAGGTCTGCCTGCGTGATGAGACCCTTACCGGCCTGGCTCGAAGCCACGATCGCTGCGCCGACGGGGCCCTTGTAGAAGCCGTCGGTGCCATTGCGGCTGATGGTCTTAAGCGTCTTGGCCAGGTCCTTCTGAACCAGCTTCTGGCCGACTGCGAAGGGCTCGCCCTTGTTCAGGAAGATCGCGCCGGAGACCGGGTCCTTCCCGAAGTCGGCTGTGGCGGTCGCCAGCATGTCGATATCGCCCTGCTCCAGGACGAAGCCGCGCTCGGCGAGCTTGATCGACGGGGCAATCAGGGCGGCGCGCTTCATGGTGCCGTACTTCTCGCGCGCCAGTTCGAGGCCGGACACGGTGCCCGGGACGCCGACGGCAAGATGGCCGTTGGTGCTCAGGCCCTTGATGACGTTGCCATCCTTGTCGAGGTACATGTTGGCGGTCGCCGCCAGCGGCGCCTTCTCGCGGAAATCGAAGAAGGTCTTGCGTCCGTCGGCCAGTTGCACGGTCATGAACCCACCGCCGCCGAGATTGCCCGCCGCCGGATAGACCACGGCCAGCGCGTAGCCGACGGCGACGGCCGAATCGATGGCGTTGCCGCCGCGCTTGAGCACGTCGACACCCACCTTGGTGGCGAGATGCTGTGCGCTCACGACCATGCCGCTTTCGGCGGCCACGGGCGCCTGGGAGGCGGCGTGAAGTTGCGCAGCGCCGGCCAGCGCGAGCGCAGCGGCGACGGTGGTGCGGAGCACCGAGGTCCATTCAAGTGTTTTCATGTCGTGTGTCCTTCAGAGAATGTCTCGGCGATCGCGAGCATCTCGATGAAGCTGTGTGCCAAAGCGACAGCGACTATAGCGCGCGCATGCACGGACACGTGTTCCCCGAAGCCTCAGGGGTCAGCGGAAGAGCCCGGAGGGCTGCAGGCAATGGTGGGAAGTGCGCCGCCGGACGCGTGGCGGCCGGGGTTGCGAGCCCGGCGCCGGGCTTTTGCCGACGCCGGTTCAGGTATTTGGTGGAGCTGGGGGGATTTGAACCCCCGTCCGCAAGCCTTCTTCGCGCAGATCTACATGTTTAGCGGTCTGATTTGGATCTCGCCACCGGTGTCGCGCAGTCGCACGCTACACCGGCCGCCAGTACCCTATTTTCTCGTCCCGACCCAAGGTACCCGGATCGGAGCCAGCCCATGTAGATTATCTTTGCAGCCGGGAGGCGTCAGATTGCTCTAGCGCCCCCTTGCCCAGCCCATCGGCCTGCTGTTGCAAAGCTCACCGGCAATTAAGCGGCGAGTGCGAAACGTTCGTCGTTTGCAGTTAGTTTGTTTGAATCTGTTTTACGAGCGCATTCAGCTCGACATGCCCCGCTGCGATTCCGAACCCGCGTCGAAACCAGTGCAGCCCCAAGCGATTCATTTTAGGCCTGTTTGAGCAACTGCAAGAGCTCCATCGGCGAAGCAATGGCCGCGTCCGCGTCCCAGCGCGCGACTTCGGCCTGCTCGCCCATGTAGCCGTAGGTGGCCGCCACCGTCCGCATGCCGGCGGCGCGGCCGGCCATCATGTCCCGCTCGTCGTCGCCGACGTAGACACAGGCCTCTGGCGGCACACCGAGTCGCCGCGCCGCCTCGAAGAGGGGCTCGGGATGCGGCTTCGAGTAGGGCGTCGTGTCGCCGCTGACGATCGCCCTGGCCGTTTCGAACAACGGCATCGAGCGCGTGAGCGGCCCTGTGAATCGCACCGACTTGTTTGTGACGACGCCCCAACGCAGCCCGCGTGCACGGAGTGCCTCGACCAGTTCGGCCACGCCATCGAAGACTTGCGTGTTCCGGAGCATCCTGGATTCGTATTTGACGAAGAACTCTTCCCGCAGCGCCGCAAACTCGGGGGCGTCGGGCGTGATTCCGAACGCCACGCCCAGCATGCCCCGCGCGCCGGCGCCGGCCATTGGCCGATAACGCTCCAACGGAAGCGACGGCATTCCCCGGTCCGTGCGCATCTGGTCGGCCGCGGCGCCGAGGTCGGGGGCACTGTCGATCAGCGTCCCGTCCAGGTCGAAGAGGACCGCTTGCGTTGCACCAGCCCCCATCACTGTCGCACCGCCGGCTTCTGGGTCGCGAACATGTAGTTGACGCTGGTGTCGTCGCTGAGCCAATAGCGGCGCGTCACGGGGTTGTGTTCCAGCCCGCGCGTGTGGCGCAGATCGAGCTGGGCGGCCCGGCAATGCGCGGCAAGTTCGCTGGGTCGGATCAGCTTCTGGTACTCGTGCGTGCCGCGCGGCAGCATCCCCAGGACGTATTCCGCGCCCACGATGGCCAGGAGGAAGGACTTGAGATTCCGGTGGATGGTCGAGAAAAAGACCCATCCGCCGGGCTTGACGAGGTCGGCACAGGCCTTCACGACCGATGCGGGCTCCGGAACATGTTCGAGCATCTCCATGCAGGTCACAACATCGAAACTCTCTGGCTGTTCGGCAGCCAGCGCCTCGACGCTCACCGACCGGTACTTGACCCCGCGCGTCCCGGCTTCGAGCGCGTGTAGTTGCGCCACCTTGAGGGCCTTGTCGGCCAGGTCGATGCCGAGCACCTCCGCACCCTTGCGCGCCATCGAGTCGGCGAGGATCCCGCCGCCACAGCCGACATCGAGCACTCTTTGCCCCGCAATCGGTGCGATGCCATCGATCCATTCCAGGCGGAGCGGATTGATTTCGTGCAACGGACGGAATTCACTTTCAAGATCCCACCATCGGTGCGCCAGCTCGGAAAATTTGGCGAGCTCGGCCGGATCGGCATTCACGGTATCGGTCATCCGCTGATTATGAATCGACGGAATTGCCGAATCGCGCCTGCGCGCTATCGCCTGCGTGTGGATCGGCCATAAAAAAACCCCGCCGAGGCGGGGTTTCATTTAGCGATTCTTGCGAATCACTTGTTGGGACGGGTACCAACCACTTCGATTTCCACGCGACGGTTCTTGGCGCGGCCTTCGGCGGTGCGGTTGTCAGCGATCGGCTGGCTCTTGCCCTTGCCTTCGGTGTACACGCGGTTCTTTTCGATGCCCTTGGACACCAGGTAGGCCTTGACGGCTTCAGCGCGGCGAACCGACAGCTTCTGGTTGTAGGCAACGGTACCGATCGAGTCGGTGTGGCCGACAGCGATGATCACTTCGAGGTTCACGTCCTTGATCTTCGAGACCAGGTCGTCCAGCTTGGCGCGGCCTTCCGGCTTCAGGACGTACTTGTCGAAGTCGAAGAATGCGTCAGCAGCGAAGGTGACCTTCGAAGCAGCGACTGCCGGGGGAACAGGTGCGGGAACCGGAGCAGGCGTTGCCACAGGAGGCGGAGCGGGAACGAGTGCGCCGTCGCAACCAGCGGCGGCCGTTGCGGGCGTCCAGTTGGCATCGCGCCAGCACAGCTCATTCGTGCCATTCTTCCAAACCAGTTCGCCGGTGCCGTTTTGCCAGTTGTCGATCACCGGACCGCCATTCGCAGCGGTGACACGGTTCTGCGCGCCGGCGGCAGTGGCGAGCGCAGCGACTGCAAACATCATCGCCACTTTATTCAGTTTCTTCATGGTTCTCCTCTTGGGGAAAAAGCCGCAGCCGCGCTGCGAATCAAGGACGCTTTAAGTGACCACCACCCAAAACGTTGAGGCGATTGTGCCATAGGGTCTTTGGCAAACAGCCCGACGGACACCCCGGAAGCGTAGGACGGAGGCGGAATACCGGCCTTGTGTTGCGGCGGTGCGACACCCCCCACAGCGTAAAATTTCGCCTCCTTGCCCGCCAGCCTGCTGCCCATGACCTCGTTCGCCAAAGAAACACTACCCATCAGCCTCGAAGAGGAAATGCGCCGCAGCTATCTTGATTACGCCATGAGCGTGATCGTGGGCCGCGCCCTTCCGGACGCCCGGGACGGCCTCAAACCGGTGCATCGCCGAGTGTTGTATGCAATGCACGAGCTCAACAACGACTGGAACCGGCCGTACAAGAAGTCGGCCCGTATCGTCGGCGACGTCATCGGCAAGTACCACCCGCACGGCGACCAGTCGGTCTACGACACCATCGTCCGGATGGCCCAGAACTTCTCCATGCGCCACATGCTGGTGGACGGTCAGGGTAATTTCGGTTCCGTGGACGGCGATATGGCGGCAGCCATGCGCTATACCGAGATTCGGCTTGCAAAAATTGCCCATGAAATGCTGGCAGATATTGACAAGGAAACTGTCGATTTCGGCCCGAATTACGACGGCTCCGAAAAAGAGCCATTGGTATTGCCGAGCAAACTGCCGAATCTGCTGGTCAATGGCGCCGGCGGTATCGCAGTCGGCATGGCGACGAATATTCCGCCCCACAACCTGAACGAAGTCGTCGACGCCTGCCTCCACCTGTTGCGCCATCCGGAGGCCAGCATCGACGACCTGATGGAGATCGTGCCGGCGCCCGATTTCCCGACGGCGGGCATCATCTACGGCATCAACGGCATCAAGGACGGCTACCGCACCGGCCGCGGCAAGGTCGTGATGCGCGCCAAATGCCACTTCGAGGACATCGACCGCGGCCAGCGGCAGGCCATCATCGTCGACGAGCTCCCCTACCAGGTGAACAAGAAGACGCTGCAGGAGCGCATGGCCGAGCTGGTGCACGAAAAGAAGATCGAAGGCATCAGCCACATCCAGGACGAGTCCGACAAGTCGGGCATGCGCCTGGTGATCGAACTCAAGCGTG
Organism: Variovorax glacialis; assembly: GCF_051216375.1. Taxonomy (NCBI): domain Bacteria; kingdom Pseudomonadati; phylum Pseudomonadota; class Betaproteobacteria; order Burkholderiales; family Comamonadaceae; genus Variovorax; species Variovorax glacialis. Next base: position 289,882 of record NZ_JBPJZT010000003.1, read on the forward strand.
GCGAGGTGCCGGAAGTCGTTCTCAACAACCTCTACAAGCAGACGCAGCTGCAGGACACCTTCGGCATCAACATGGTGGCCCTGGTGGACGGCCAGCCGAAGCTGTGCAACCTGAAGGACCTGATCGAGGTCTTCCTGCAGCACCGGCGCGAGGTCGTGACACGCCGGACGGTCTTCAACCTGCGCAAGGCGCGCGAACGCGGCCACGTCCTGGAAGGCCTGGCCGTCGCACTCGCCAACATCGACGAGTTCATCGCGATCATCCGCAACGCGCCGACGCCGCCGGTCGCCAAGGCCGAGCTGATGAGCCGCGCCTGGGACAGCAAGCTGGTGCGCGAGATGCTCACCCGCACGCGCGCCGACGGCGGCGTGATCAATGCCGACGACTACCGGCCGGACGGCCTGGAGCGCGAGTTCGGCATGAGCGCCAGCGGCCTCTACAAGCTGTCGGACACGCAGGCCCAGGAAATCCTGCAGATGCGCCTGCAGCGCCTGACCGGCCTCGAGCAGGACAAGATCGTCGCCGAGTACAAGGAAGTCATGGCCGAGATCGACGACCTGCTCGACATCCTCGCCAAGCCCGAGCGCGTCTCGGTGATCATCGGCGACGAGCTCACCACCATCAAGCAGGAGTTCGGCCAGACCAAGCTGGGCGTGCGCCGCAGCCAGGTCGAGCACAGCGCCTTCGACCTCTCGACCGAAGACCTGATCACGCCGACCGACATGGTCGTGACCCTCTCCCACAGCGGCTACATCAAGAGCCAGCCACTGGGCGAGTACCGGGCCCAGAAGCGCGGCGGTCGCGGCAAACAGGCCACCGCGACCAAGGAAGACGACTGGATCGACCAGCTCTTCATTGCGAACACGCACGACTACATCCTCTGCTTCTCGAACCGTGGCCGGCTCTACTGGCTCAAGGTGTGGGAAGTGCCCGCCGGTTCGCGCGGCTCCAGGGGCCGGCCGATCGTCAACATGTTCCCGCTCCAGGAGGGCGAGAAGATCAACGTCGTGCTCGCGCTGACTGGCGAGAAGCGGACCTTCCCCGCCAACCAGTACGTGTTCATGGCGACGTCGATGGGCACCGTCAAGAAGACGGCGCTCGACGAGTTCAGCAACCCGCGCAAGGCCGGCATCATCGCCGTCGACCTAGATCCGGGCGACTACCTGATCGGCGCCGCGCTGACCGACGGCGCCCATGACGTGATGCTGTTCTCCGACGGTGGCAAGGCGGTCCGCTTCGACGAAAACGACGTGCGGCCCATGGGCCGGAACGCCCGCGGCGTGCGCGGCATGACGCTCGAGGACGGCCAGGGCGTGATCGCCATGCTGGTCGCCGAGGACGAAGAGCAGAGCGTGCTGACCGCCACCGAAAACGGTTACGGAAAAAGAACAAGCATTACCGAGTACACGCGGCATGGCCGGGGAACCAAGGGCATGATCGCTATTCAACAAAGTGAACGTAACGGCAAGGTGGTGGCCGCGACCCTCGTGCATGCCGACGACGAGATCATGCTCATCACCGACAAGGGTGTGCTCGTGCGCACCCGGGTCGCCGAAATTCGCGAACTCGGTCGCGCGACGCAGGGCGTCACGCTGATCGGACTCGACGAAGGTGCCAAACTCAGCGGCTTGCAGCGCATCGTCGAGAACGATGCGAACGTCGAAAACGAGTCCGGCGCCGACGACACTTCCTCATCATCTTCAACGGAGAATCCTCAGTGAAAAAAATCCAACTCGCGCTCCTGACGGTCGCGCTTGCCGGCAGCACGCTGGCCATGGCCCAGGACAAGTCCGCGCTCATCAAGCAGTTCATCGACCTGCAGAAGCCCGGCATCGAATCACTCGCGCGAGGTCTGGTCGAGCAGTCGAGCGCTCCGATCGCCCAGGCAGGCTCCCAGTATCTGCAGACGCAGGTGCCCGCCGACAAGCGCGAAGCGGCAGCCAAGGCCGCCGACGCCGAACTCAAAAAGTACTTCGATGACGCCTACCCCATCGTTCGCGACAAGGCCCTCCAGCTCGCACCGGGCGCCCTGACCCCGATCATGGAACAGAACTTCAGCGAAGACGAAATGCGCCAGCTCCTCGCCTGGATCAACTCGCCGCTGAGCAAGAAGTACCAGGAAATGAATCCCAAGCTGCAGACCGCACTGACGGAAAAGCTGGTTGCGGAGACCCGCGCCACGATCGAGCCGAAGATGGTCGCCCTGGACAGCAGTGTCGCCAAGGCCCTGGGCGCGCCGACCGGCGGTGCCGCGGCAGCGGGCGGAGCCAAGCCAGCGCCCGCCAAGGCGCCCGCCAAGAAGTGACGCGGCCAGCGGGTCCGCGCCCCTACAACTTCTCCGCCGGTCCGGCAGCCATGCCGGAGGCGGTGCTGCAGCGCGCCGCAGCCGAGATGCTCGACTGGGAGGGCAGCGGCATGGGCGTGATGGAGATGAGCCATCGCGGCAAGGAGTTCGGCGCGATCTGCAGGCAGGCCGAAGCCGACATCCGCGAACTCCTCGCTGTGCCGGAACACTTCCACGTCCTCTTCATGCAAGGGGGCGGGCTGGGCGAGAACGCCATCGTGCCGATGAATCTCTCGCGCGGCACCAGCGCGGATTTCGTGATCACCGGCAGCTGGAGCATCAAGTCCCAGAAGGAAGCGCAGCGCTACTGCAAGGCCAACATCGTCGCGACCAATGCGGCGGACCAGCACACACGCCTGCCTGATCCGTCGACCTGGCAACTGTCGGACGATGCGTCGTACGTGCATATCTGCAGCAACGAGACGATCAACGGCGTCGAGTTCCAGGAATTGCCCGACCTCGCTGCCCTCGGCAGCAAGGCGCCGCTGGTGATGGACTTCTCGTCCCACGTGGCGTCGCGCCCGGTGGACTGGCGCCGCGTTGGCCTCGCATTCGGCGGCGCCCAGAAGAACCTCGGGCCGGCCGGCCTGACGATCGTGGTGGTGCGGGACGACCTGCTCAGCCACGCCCTCGAGATCTGCCCCAGCGCCTTCAACTACAAGACGGTTGCCGACAACCAGTCGATGTACAACACGCCTCCCACCTGGGGCATCTACATCGCCGGACTCACCTTCCAGTGGCTTCGACAGCAGACCGAGGGCACGCTCACCGGCATTGCGGCAATGGAAGCACGCAACAGCGCCAAGGCACGCCTCCTGTACGACTTCATCGACGGTTCGGCGTTTTACGACAACAAGGTCGACACCACATGCCGGTCACGCATGAATGTCCCCTTCTCCCTGCGCGACGAAAGCCGCAACGACGCGTTCCTCGCGGGCGCGCGAGAGGCGGGGCTGCTGCAACTCAAGGGCCACAAGTCCGTCGGCGGCATGCGCGCCAGCATCTATAACGCCATGCCTCTTGCCGGGGTGCAGGCGCTCGTGGACTACATGCGAGAATTCGAGCGGTCGCAAGCCTAGATGCTGCGTACCTCAACGATGACCGCACCCGCTCCACAGCCTTCCGCCCCTGACACTTCCTCCAGCCTGGCCGATCTGCGCGTGCAGATCGACTCGCTCGACCAGCAGCTTCTCGATCTCCTGAACCGGCGCGCGCACGTCGCCGAGCAGGTCGGGGAGGTCAAGAAGCGCGAGGGCACGCCCTTCTTCCGCCCCGATCGCGTCGCCCAAGTCATCGAGAAGATGCAGCAAAGCAACGGCGGGCCCCTCAAGGACTTGCACGTTGCAGCCATCTGGCGCGAGATCATGTCGGCCTGCCTCGCGCTGGAGTCGCCGCAGCGGGTCGCCGTGCTGGGCCCCGAAGGCACATTCACCGAGCAGGCCGCCATCGAGTATTTTGGCGGTGCGGCCGACCTGATCTACTGCGCAAGCTTCGACGAGGTCTTCCACGCCACGGCCGCGGGCAGCGCCCAGTACGGCGTGGTCGGCGTCGAGAACTCGACCGAAGGGGTGGTCACCCGATCACTCGACCTGTTCCTGCACTCGCCCACCCATGTAGTCGGTGAGGTCAGCCTGCTCGTGCGGCATCACCTGCTGCGCACCAGCAACGAACTGGGCGGCATCGAGGCGGTGCTGGCCCACCCGCAGGCGCTGGCGCAGTGCCAGATCTGGCTCTCCAAGCACCTCCCGCACGCGGAGCGTCGCGCGGTCTCCAGCAATGCAGAAGGCGCCCGGCTCGCGGCCGGGAATCCCGCCTGGGCCGCGCTGGCGAGCGAGCGCGCTGCCACCCGCTTCGGACTGCACATCGTCGCGCACGCCATCCAGGACGACTCGTACAACCGCACGCGTTTTGCCGTCATCTGCCTGCCGCAGACGCTGGCCATGCCGCCCGCCTCGGGCAAGGACTGCACCAGCCTCGTCGTGTCGGTGCCGAATCGCCCCGGCGCGGTTCATGACCTGCTGGTACCTCTCAAGAACAACAACGTGTCGATGACCCGCTTCGAGTCGCGCCCTGCGCGCACCGGCCAGTGGGAGTACTACTTCTACATCGACCTCGACGGGCATCCCTCGCAGCCCAACGTTGCCGCCGCGCTTGCCGAACTGCGCAAGCTGTGCGCGTTCTACAAGGTCATCGGCGCCTACCCTGTCACCGCCTGAGGCCCATCGACGATGTTTGAACAGTTGGGTCTGATCGGCTGCGGATTGATGGGCGGATCGTTCGCCCTCGCGCTCAAGCGCGCCCGACTGGTCAAGCGTGTCGTCGGCTACAGCAAGTCGCCTTCCACGACCGAACGCGCGAAGCAGCTCGGCGTGATCGACGTCGCGGCGCCCTCCGCGCTGCTCGCGGTGTCGGGTGCCGACCTGGTCCTGATCGCCGTGCCGGTGGGTGCTTCGGAACAGACCTTCAAGGCCATCCGCCATGGCATCACCGAGCAGATGCTGGTGATGGACGTCGGTTCGACCAAGGGCGACGTGATCGACGCCGCACGCCGCGGGCTACAGGACCAGCTTGGCGCTTTCGTTCCCGCGCATCCCATCGCCGGCAAGGAAGTGGCCGGCGTCGAGCATGCGGAAGCCGGCCTCTACAACGGGCGCCAGGTGGTACTGACGCCGATCAAGTCCACGCTCCGCTCCAACGTGCAGCGGGCCACGCAGGTCTGGACCGGCATCGGCGCCAAGGTAGTGACGATGACGCACGAGGCGCACGACAGCGCCTTCGCGGCCGTGAGCCACCTGCCCCATCTGCTCGCCTTCGCCTTCACCAATGCCATTGCCGCACAGCCTCAGGGCGAGCGTTTCCTCGAGCTGGCCGGCCCCGGCTTTCGCGACTTCACGCGCATCGCGGCCAGCGATCCGGCCATGTGGCGCGACGTCCTGCTTGCCAATCGCGAACAGGTGCTGCTCCAGTCGAAAGCCTTTCGTGATGCCTTGACGCAGCTCGAAGCGATGGTGGCCTCGGGCAATGCGCAGGCACTCGAAGATTCGATTGCCGCCGCCAGCCGCATCCGCGCCCAATGGCAGCCGGGTGTGGCGGCTTCACCCGACTGACAATGTTCTCGACCCCCTTCCTCGACATTCCGCCACTCGCAGCGGCCGCGGGCACCGTCCGCCTGCCGGGTTCCAAGAGCATCTCCAACCGCGTTCTACTGCTCGCGGCGCTCGCCGCCGGCACGACGACCGTGCACGATCTGCTCGATTCCGACGACACACGGGTCATGCTGGATGCGCTCGCCGCACTCGGTTGCGGCATCGACCGGGAAGGCGCGACCCTTCGCATAGACGGACTCGGCGGGAAACTGCGAACGCCCGAAGCCTCGCTGTTCCTGGGTAACGCCGGAACGGCGATGCGCCCGCTCACCGCGGCACTTGCCCTGCTGGGCGGCGAATTCGAACTGCGCGGCGTGCCCCGGATGCACGAGCGCCCGATCGGCGACCTGGTCGACGCGCTGACCCAGCTCGGCTGCCACATCGACTACCTTGGCAATCCGGGCTATCCACCTCTTCGGATTCATCCGGTCGCACTGGACTCGCTCCAGCTCGACGCGCCGATCCGGGTGCGCGGCGACGTCTCCAGCCAGTTCCTCACGGCCTTGCTGCTGGCGCTGCCGCTGGCCGCGCGGCGAGACATCGTGATCGACGTGGTCGGCGAGCTCATCTCCAAGCCCTACATCGAGATCACGCTCAACCTGCTCGCACGCTTCGGCATCGAGGTGAAACGTGACGGCTGGCAGCGCTTCACGATTCCCGCGGGCAGCGAATACCGTTCGCCAGGGGACATCCACGTCGAGGCGGACGCATCGTCCGCGAGCTACTTCATCGCGCTCGGTGCCATCGCCAGCGGTCCGGGAATCCGGATCGAAGGCGTGGGCGCCGACTCGATCCAGGGCGACATTCGCTTCGTCGAGGCCGCGCGGCAGATGGGGGCCCGGATCGACAGCGGTCCGAACTGGCTCGCGATCTCGCGTGACACTTGGCCGCTGAAGGCGATCGACATCGACGCGAACCACATCCCCGATGCGGCCATGACCCTCGCCGTGATGGCGCTCTACGCCGACGGCCCCACCACCCTGCGCAACATTGCCAGCTGGCGCGTCAAGGAAACCGATCGCATCGACGCCATGGCCAACGAGTTGCGCAAGCTCGGCGCCACCGTCGAGGACGGCCCGGATTTCATCCGGGTTCATCCACTGGCCGTGACGGACTGGCGCGCGGCGAGCATCCACACCTACGACGACCACCGGGTCGCGATGTGCTTTTCGCTGGCGGCCTTCAACCCGGCCGGCGTGGCGGTGCGCATCCTTGATCCGCAGTGCGTCGCCAAGACCTTTCCGGATTACTTCGAGACCCTGTTCTCGGTCGCAGAGGCGGTCGACGTTCCGGTCGTCTGCATCGACGGTCCCACCGCGTCCGGCAAGGGCACGCTCACCGTCGAAGTGGCACGGCGGCTCGGCTACCACTATCTCGATTCCGGGTCGCTCTACCGCGTGACCGGCCTCGCGATGCGCCGCATCGGCCTGGACGCGACGCCGGAACACGAAGCCCGGATCGCCGAACTGGCCCGCGCCCTGCCACTGAGCTTCAACGAAGGCAACGTGCTGCTGGCCGGCGAGGACGTCAGCGACGCCATCCGCACCGAATCCGCCGGCATGGACGCCTCTCGCGTCTCGGCGCTTCCGGCCGTGCGGATTGCTCTTCTCGCCCTCCAGCGAAGCTTCCGCCGCCTGCCGGGCCTCGTGGCCGACGGGCGCGACATGGGGACCGTGATCTTCCCCGACGCGAGGCTCAAGGTCTACCTCACCGCGAGCGCCGCCCACCGGGCCGAGCGGCGCTATAAGCAATTGATTTCAAAGGGTATTTCCACTACAATCGACAGTCTTCGCGCCGACCTGGAAGCGCGTGACCTCCGGGACTCGTCCCGCAGCGTCGCGCCACTGAAACCGGCGCCTGACGCCCGCCTCCTGGACAACTCCTTCCTTTCGGTCGAGCAATCGGTCGAACAGGTGCTGGACTGGTGGCAGCAAGTACAGCCTTTCAAGTCTTCTTGATCGGCGTTTCGGTCCAGCAGGTCCCCGCCGCGCGACAGCGCACTGGCCTGCTGGTTGTTCAACCTCAACCGGGCCCAAGCCCAAACAACCGCCGTCTCCAGACCAAAGCCAGCCGCAAGCAATTTCGCATGAGCGTCTGCCAACCCTGCGTGACGGAAGGAAAACACAATGTCTGAATCTTTTGCCGACCTATTCGAAGAATCCCTGAAGCGTTCCGAAATGCGCACCGGCGAGGTCATCACCGCCGAAGTCGTGCGTGTCGAACACAACCACGTCGTGGTCAACGCAGGCCTCAAGTCCGAAGCCTACGTGCCGATCGAAGAGTTCAAGAACGACAAGGGCGAGCTCGAAGTCCAGGCCGGCGATTTCGTTTCCGTTGCCATCGGCAGCGTTGAAAACGGCTATGGCGACACCATCCTCTCGCGCGACACCGCCAAGCGTCTGGCTTCGTGGCTCGCGCTCGAGAAGGCCCTCGAATCCGGCGACTTCGTCACCGGCACGACGAGCGGCAAGGTCAAGGGCGGCCTCACGGTCCTGGTCAACGGCATCCGCGCGTTCCTGCCGGGTTCGCTGATCGACACGCGTCCGATCAAGGACCTGACCCCCTACGAGAACAAGACCCTCGAATTCAAGGTCATCAAGCTCGATCGCAAGCGGAACAACGTGGTGCTCTCGCGCCGCGCCGTGGTCGAAGCCAGCATGGGCGAAGAACGCGCCAAGCTGATGGAAACCCTGAAGGAAGGCGCAGTCGTGCGCGGTGTCGTCAAGAACATCACCGAATACGGTGCGTTCGTCGACCTCGGCGGCATCGACGGTCTGCTGCACATCACCGACATGGCATGGCGCCGCGTTCGCCACCCGAGCGAAGTGGTCCAGGCCGGCCAGGAAATCACCGCCAAGATCCTCAAGTTCGACACCGAGAAGAACCGTGTCTCGCTGGGTCTCAAGCAAATGGGCGACGACCCGTGGATGGGCGTTTCGCGCCGCTACCCGCAAGGCACCCGCCTGTTCGGCAAGGTCACGAACATCGCCGACTACGGCGCGTTCGTCGAACTCGAGCCCGGCATCGAAGGCCTGGTGCACGTCTCCGAGATGGACTGGACCAACAAGAACATCGCTCCGAACAAGATCGTTGCCCTGGGCGACGAAGTCGAAGTCATGGTCCTCGAAATCGACGAGGACAAGCGCCGCATCAGCCTGGGCATGAAGCAGTGCAAGGCCAACCCGTGGCAGGAGTTCGCGCAGAACACCAAGCGCGGCGACCGCGTCAAGGGCCCGATCAAGTCGATCACCGACTTCGGCGTGTTCGTGGGTCTGGCTGCCGGTATCGACGGCCTGGTTCACCTGTCCGACCTCTCGTGGAACGAAGCCGGCGAAACCGCCGTTCGCAACTACAAGAAGGGCCAGGAAGTCGAAGCGATCGTGCTGGCCGTCGACGTCGACCGCGAGCGCATCAGCCTCGGCATCAAGCAGCTCGACAGCGATCCGTTCACGACGTTCACCACCGTGAACGACAAGGGCCAGATCGTCACCGGCAAGGTCAAGACCGTGGACGCCCGCGGCGCTGAGATCGACCTCGGCGAAGACATCATCGGCTACCTGCGCGCCAGCGAAATCTCCCGCGATCGCGTGGAAGATGCACGCAACGTGCTCAAGGAAGGCGACGAAGTCACTGCCGTGGTGGTCAATGTGGATCGCAAGACCCGCAACATCCAGCTGTCGATCAAGCAGAAGGACATGGTCGACCAGCAGGAAGCCATGCAGAGCCTGAGCCAGCAGTCGGCACGCGAAAACGCGGGCACGACCAGCCTGGGCGCCCTGCTGCGCGCCAAGCTGGACAACAGCGACAAGTAAGCTGTGTCCGGGGACAGAGCAGGCTCCAAGGCCGCTCTGTCCTTTTTTTTCGTCTCCGTTTTTGCCTGATCCATGACCCGCTCCGACCTTGTCGAAGAACTTGCAGCGCGCTTTGCGCAGCTGACGCACCGCGATGCCGAATACGCCGTCAAGACCATTCTTGATGCGATGAGCGATGCACTGGTGCGCGGGCACCGGATCGAGATCCGCGGATTCGGAAGCTTCACCGTGAACCGGCGCCCCCCGCGCATCGGGCGCAATCCGCGATCGGGCGAGAGCGTGCAGATCCCCGAGAAGCGTGTGCCGCACTTCAAGCCGGGCAAGGCCCTGCGCGAAGCGGTCGATGCACGAACCGTCGAGCTCGACGCCGCCAAGCAGAAGCGCGGCTGAGGCGATTGGGGTCCGCGACATGCGGGCATAGAATTCCCCCGCCAACGGGGACGCGCATGAAATACCTCCTGTGGCTGCTCAAGGCAGCCATTTTTTTTACCCTCTTTGCCTTCGCGCTGAACAACCAGCACGACGCAACCGTCTACTTCTTCTTCGGCACCTCCTGGCGCGCCCCGCTCGTGCTGGTGGTGCTCGCGGCCTTCGCGGGCGGACTCGTGGTCGGCGCGCTCGGCATGCTGCCCGGGTGGTGGAAGCATCGCAGCGCGGCAGCGCAATTGCCCGCCACGCCGCCGGCGCCGACAGGCACCGCACCTGCCGCGCCCACGCAGCCGGCTGTCACGACCGACCTACCCGCCGTACGCCAACATGGACTTTGATCTCAGCTGGTTGCTGCTCGCCATTCCCATCGCCTTCGTCCTCGGCTGGCTCGCATCGCGATTCGACCTCCGTCAATTGAAGATCGAGAACCGGCAAGCCCCCAAGGCCTACTTTCGCGGACTCAACTTCCTGCTCAACGAACAGCAGGACCAGGCCATCGATGCCTTCATCGAGGCGGTGCAGAACGACCCCGACACGCAGGAGCTGCACTTCGCGCTCGGCAACCTTTTCCGCAGGCGTGGCGAATACCAGCGCGCCGTGCGCGTGCATGAACACCTGCTGGGACGCGGCGACCTGAGCCGCGCCGACCGCGACCGCGCCCAGCATGCGCTGGCACAGGACTTCTTGCGCGCCGGCCTGCTCGACCGCGCCGAAGCCGCGCTGCAGAAGCTCGAAGGCACGCGCTACGAAAACGAGGCCAGGCTTTCGCTGCTTGCCATCTACGAGCGTTCGCGCGAATGGGCACAGGCTGCTGCCGTGGCGCAGAAGCTCGACGAATCCGAACAGGCGAGTTACAGCACGCGGCGGGCCCATCATCTCTGCGAGCAGGCCAACGAGCGCGTGGCGGCCGGCGACCTCGACGGGGCGGCCGCGCTGCTGCAGGCCGCCGTCGCGCTGGCGCCGCAGGCGCCCCGGCCAGCCATCGAGACGGCCACCCTTCAAATGCGCACCGGCGATTCCGCCGCCGCCTTCGACACGCTTGAAGCGCTCAGCGAAACAGCGCCGCTGGCACTGCCCCTCTACGCGGCGATGCTGCAGCAGGCAGCGGTTGGATCGCAACGTTCGGGCGAAGCCCTTGCGCTATTGCAACGTCGCTACGTCGCATCACCGTCGATCGACGTGCTCGAAGCCATCATTGCGCTCGGCGGCACCCCCGCCCTGCCAGACGACGCACATTCCGCGGCCCTCGCGGTGCCCGAACCACGCGACGGCTACATCGCCCATCTGGCGCACCACCCGTCGCTCGTGGCCGCATCGCGTTGGCTCAGCGGGGAGCGGTTCGAGCACGAGCAGTTCCATCCGCAAGTGCAGCGCTCCCTCGACCAGGCCACCCGCCCTCTCATGCGCTACCGCTGCGCGGCATGCGGCTTCGAGGCCCATCAGTACTTCTGGCATTGCCCGGGCTGCCAGGCCTGGGACAGCTACCCGCCCCGGCGCGTCGAGGAACTCTGACCGGCCGCGGACAAATCGAACCGCTTGCACAAAATCGATTCGCCGCTAGTATTTCCGCGCCGATGCGCACAGGGCGCGCGGCGGAATGCTTCGGCGTTTCTCATAAAACAAATGTCAGGGAGTTTGTATGATGAAGAAGATTCTGGCCGTCACGGCCATGCTGTTTGCTGTCGCCTCGTGGGCGGCCGTCGATGCCAACAAGGCGTCGGATGCCGAACTCGATTCGCTCAAGGGCGTCGGGCCGGCACTTTCCAAACGCATCATCGACGCGCGCAAGGAAGGCGAGTTCAAGGACTGGCCCGACTTCATGAGCCGCGTCAAGGGCGTGAAGGAAAAGGCGGCAGCCAAGCTGTCGGCCGAAGGCCTGACGGTCAACGGCAAGAGCTTCAACGACGCGCCGGCACTGAGCAATGTCTCCACCGCCGAGCCGAAGAAGGCCGACGAAGCGCCCAAGGCCAAGCAAGCCGACAAGGCTTCTGCCAAGCACTGAGTCCGCCCACTGCGCGGATGCGGAGGGCCGCACCGTGCCAGTTCAAAGGCCGCCATGGGCGGCCTTTTTCGTTTCCGTCGTTCGCGAACCGGCCCGCGTCCGTGGCAGGGAAATGCCCGAGCGATGGCCCGATATTTGCACGTATGCTCCCCGACGCCTTTTTACTTTCGACGTTCTGGAGAGCCCATGAATCACAAGTTCGGCATTGCACTCGCTGGCCTCACCATCGGCGCAGCCGCCTTCGCCCAGGCCAAGTGGGACCTGCCCACGGCCTACCCTGCGACCAACTACCACACCGAGAACATCACGCAGTTCGCGAAGGATGTGGATGCGGCGACGGGCGGCAAGCTGAAGGTCACGGTGCATGCCAACGCGTCGCTCTTCAAGGCCCCCGAGATCAAGCGCGCCGTCCAGAGTGGCCAGGCCCAGGCCGGTGAAATCCTGCTGGCCAACTTTGCGAACGAGAACCCGATCTACGCGCTCGATGGCGTGCCCTTCCTGGCCACCACCTACCCCGAAGCGAAGAAGCTGTACGACGCCTCCAAGCCCGCGATGGAAAAGTTGCTCGCGGCGCAGGGCATCAAGGTGCTGTTCATGGTGCCGTGGGCACCGCAGGGCATCTATTCGAAGAAGGAGATTGGCTCGGTGGCCGACCTGCGCGGCATCAAGTGGCGCGCCTACAGCCCTGCGACGGCCAAGATCGCTGAACTCATCGGCGCCCAGCCGGTGCAGATCCAGCAGGCCGAGCTCAGCGCCGCGATGGCGACGGGCGTGATCGAAAGCTACATGAGCTCGGGCTCGACGGGCTACGACACCAAGACCTACGAGAGCATCAAGAACTTCTACGACACCCAGGCGTGGATTCCGAAGAACGCGGTGCTCGTCAACCAGAAGGCCTTCGACGCGCTCGACCCGGCGACGAAGGCGGCCGTCACCAAGGCCGCCGCCGATGCGGAAGCACGTGGCTGGAAAGTCGCGCAGGAAAAGAACGACGAATACAAGCGCCTGCTCGCCGAACGCGGGATGAAGATCCACAAGCCCTCGCCCAAGCTCGACGCCGACATGCGCCAGGTCGGCGGCATCATGCAGGCCGACTGGCTCAAGGCTGCGGGCGCCGATGGCTCGGCCATCGTCGCCACCTACAAGAAGAACTAGGCGATGCGCCGCTTCCTCGACCGCCTCTATGACGGGGCGGGCGCGCTCGCTGCGTTCTGCGTGTTCCTGATCTTCGTGCTGATGATCGTCGCCGGCGTCGGACGCCAGATGAATTGGCACGTCAGCGGGCTCAACGACGTGGTCGCCTGGCTGTGCGCCGCGGCAGCCTTCTTCGCGATGGCCCATGCCTTCCGGCACGGCGACTTCGTCCGCGTCACGCTGCTGCTCGAGGCCGTGTCCCCCAAGGCCCGGCGCGCGCTCGATGTCACCTGCCTGTTGATCGCGGCGGTGGCGGTGACCTATCTTGCCTACTCTGCCACCAGCTTCACCTGGGAGAGCTACGAGTTCGCCGAGATGGCGACGGGCCTCGTCGTCATACCGATCTGGATTCCGCAGTCAACCTTCGTGCTGGGCTGCTGGCTGCTGCTGATCGCGATGGTCGACGAACTCGTCGGCGTCGTGCGCGGCGAGAAGCCGAGTTACCAGCGCGCCGTCGAAGAGCGGCACGCCGCCGGCGATTTCTCCTCCGACGTCTAGAAGGCAAGCCATGCTCGAAACCCTTCTGATGGGCGCGCTGCTGCTCGCCATCATGCTGGTCCTGCTGGCCGGCGGCGTCTGGATCGCGATGACGCTGGCCATCGTCGGCTGGGTCGGCCAGGCCTTCTTCACCAACACCCTGCCGGCCAAGAACCTGTTCTCGTCCTTCTGGGAATCGAACGCCTCCTGGGAGCTGGCTGCGCTGCCGCTCTTCATCTGGATGGGCGAGATCCTGTTCCGCACCAAGCTGAGCGAAGAGATGTTCGAGGGCCTGCGCCCGTGGCTCAATCGCGTGCCCGGCCGGCTGATGCACACGACCATCCTGGGCTGCGGCGTGTTCGGCTCGGTGTCCGGTTCGTCCGCAGCGACCTGCGCCACCATCGCCAAGGTGGCGCTGCCCGAACTCGTGCGCCGCGGCTACAACGAGAAGCTGGCGATCGGCTCGCTGGCGACCGCCGGCACGCTGGGCATCCTGATCCCGCCCTCGATCACGATGGTCGTCTACGCCGTCGCCGCCGATGCGTCCATCATCCGCATCTTCCTCGCGGGCTTCCTGCCGGGGCTGCTGCTGATGGTGCTGTTCTCGGGCTACATCGGCTGGTGGAGCCTGCGCCATCCGGACCAGGTGCCGCCGGCCGATCCGCCGACGCGCTTCATGGAAAAGATTCGCCTGTCGGGCAATCTGTTTCCGTGCGCGCTGCTGATCATCTTCATCGTCTGGGTGCTGGTCGCGGGTTGGGCGACGGCCACGGAATGCGCGGCCTTCGGCGTGCTGGGTTCGCTGGCCATCGCAGCATGGGGCAGAAGTCTCACGTGGCAGAACTTCAAGGACGGGATCATGGGCGCCACGCGCACCAGCTGCATGATCATGTTCATCCTCGCCGGCGCCGCGTTCCTGACGAAGACCATGGCCTTCACCGGCATCCCGCGCGAACTGGCCGAGTGGGTCGACAGCATGCATCTGTCGCCCTATGCGCTCATCGGTGCGCTGGTGCTGGTCTATCTCGTGCTCGGCACGGCGCTCGACGGCATCTCGATGATCGTGCTGACCAGCGCGGTCGTGCTGCCGATGATCCAGAAGGCCGGCTTCGACCTGGTGTGGTTCGGCATCTTCATCGTGCTGCTGGTCGAGATCGCGGAGGTCACGCCGCCGGTCGGCTTCAACCTGTTCGTGCTGCAGAACATGACCGGCAAGGACAGCAACGTAATCGCCAAGGCCGCGATCCCGTTCTTCTTCTGCCTGGTGCTCTGCATCGGCTTCATCACGGTGTTCCCGAGCATCGTGACGATCCTGCCCGACCTCGTGATGGGCGCCGAGAAGTAGCCCGAGCGCCGGCTGAAGATAATCGCCCGATGCTGATCAACGTCGTCGTCATCTGCGCTGCCGCCTGCGTCGGCGCGCTGCTGCGCTGGGGCTTCCAGATGTGGCTCAACCCGGGCGGTCTGCTTCCGTGGGGCACGCTCGCGGTGAACCTGATCGGCGGCTATCTCGTCGGCGTGGCCGTCGCGGGGTTCACCGCCCTGCCGGACATCGACCCCACCTGGCGCCTGCTGGTGATCACCGGATTCCTGGGCACGCTGACCACTTTCTCGAGCTTCTCCGCAGAGGTCGTCAGCATGCTCGTCGGCGGGCGTCCCGGCCTCGCGCTGGGCACCGCGGCCATGCATCTGGGCGGTTCGCTGCTGCTGACCTGGCTCGGCTTTCGCACGGTGCAGCATTTCGTCGCATAGTTTTTGACGGAGTAGGCGTCCGAGGGGTGGTCGATAGAATCGATCGCGATGCCCCTTGTCTTCCTCGTTGCACTTCCCTTCATCGCCAGCGTGCTCGCGGCCCTGCTGCCGTCGAACGCGCGCAATCGAGAATCGACGCTGGCCGGTCTCGTTGCACTGGGATGCGCGATCCAGGCGGCCCTGTTCTTTCCGGAAATCGCCAAGGGCAACGTGATCCGGCAGGAGATCGAGTGGCTGCCTGCGCTCGGCCTCGATCTCACCTTCCGCATGGACGGCTTCGCGTGGCTGTTCAGCATGCTGGTGCTGGGCATCGGCGCGCTGGTGGTGCTCTATGCGCGCTACTACATGTCGGCGTCCGATCCGGTCCCGCGCTTCTTCTCGTTCCTCCTCGCCTTCATGGGCGCGATGATGGGCGTGGTGCTCTCGGGCAACCTGGTGCAGATGGTGCTGTTCTGGGAGCTGACGAGCCTGTTCTCCTTCCTGCTGATCGGCTACTGGCACCACCGGCGCGATGCACGGCGCGGTGCCAGCATGGCGCTCGTGATCACCGGCGCGGGCGGCCTGTGCCTCCTGGCTGGGGTCCTGATCCTCGGGCGCATCGTCGGCAGCTACGAGCTCGACGTGGTGCTGGCCTCGGGCGACCTGATCCGCGCGCATCGGCTCTACCCCGCCGCGCTCGTGCTGGTGCTGCTCGGCGCCTTCACCAAGAGCGCGCAGTTCCCCTTCCACTTCTGGCTGCCGCGTGCCATGGCCGCGCCCACGCCCGTGTCGGCCTACCTGCACTCGGCCACCATGGTGAAGCTCGGCGTCTTCCTGATGGCGCGCCTGTGGCCGGTTCTCTCGGGCACCGAACAATGGTTCTGGCTCGTCGGCGGCGCGGGCGCCATCACCTTGCTGCTCGGCGGCTACGTGGCGATGTTCCAGCGCGACCTGAAAGCGCTGCTGGCCTACTCGACCATCTCGCACCTCGGGCTCATCACGCTGCTGCTCGGACTCAACAGCCCGCTCGCTGCCGTCGCTGCGGTCTTCCACATCATGAATCACGCGACCTTCAAGGCATCGCTGTTCATGGCGGCCGGCATCATCGACCATGAAAGCGGCACGCGCGACATCCGCAAGCTCAGCGGGCTGCTCAAGCTGATGCCGATCACCGGCACGCTGGCGATCATCGCGAGTGCGTCGATGGCGGGCGTGCCCTTGCTCAACGGCTTCCTGTCGAAGGAGATGTTCTTCGCGGAGACCGTCTTCATCCAGTCGTCGCCGTGGGTCAACAGGAGCCTGCCTGTCATCGCGACCATCGCGGGCATCTTCAGCGTCGCGTACTCGGCGCGCTTCGTGTTCGACGTGTTCTTCGGCCCGCCCTGCGGTCCGCCGGAGGTTCCGAAGCAGCCGCACGAGCCGCCGCACTGGATGCGCGTGCCGGTCGAGTTGCTGGTGCTGATCTGCCTCGTGGTCGGCATCGCGCCGGCGTGGTCGGTGGGCGCCTTCCTCGCCACCGCCGCCACGCCCGTCGTCGGCGGCGACCTGCCGGACTACAGCCTCGCGCTGTGGCACGGCTTCAACCTGCCGCTGCTGATGAGCTTTATCGCACTGGCAGGCGGTGGGCTGCTCTACCTGCTGCAGCGGCGCAGCCGCAAGCGCGGTCAACTGGAGCGAACGCCGCTGTTCCACGGTCTCGACGGGCAGCGGGTTTTCGAGAACGTCCTCGCGCGCATGAGCGAAGCCGGACGCCGCAGCCGGCGCCTGCTGGGCACGCGGCGCCTGCAGACGCAGTTGCTGCTGCTCGTCGCGGTCGCGGTGGCAGGCGCGGGCGCTTCGCTCTGGCTCACGCCGGCGGCGCGCGGCTCGCGCGAATTGCTCCCGTTCTCGACGATGTTCTCGATGATCTGGCTCATCGGCTGCGTCTGCGCAATCGCCGCCGCATGGCAGGCCAAGTTCCACCGCCTCGCCTCCCTGATGCTGGCATCGGCGGCCGGACTGGTGTGCTGCATCACCTACATCTGGTTCTCGGCACCGGACCTCGCGCTCACCCAGCTGGTGGTCGAGGTGGTGACGACGGTGCTCATCCTGCTCGGACTGCGCTGGCTGCCGATGCGCACCGCCAAGCCGGAGCCCGTCCGTTCGCTGCTGCGCCCCTGGGGACGGCGCGGACGCGACCTCGTCGTCTCGGTCACGGCCGGCGCCGGCATGGCAGGGCTCGCGTGGACCGTCATGACCCGTCCCTTCCCGCAGAGCATCTCGCCGTTCTTCCTGGACAACGCCTTGTTCCTGGGCGGCGGCACCAACGTGGTCAACGTGATGCTCGTCGACTTCCGCGGCTTCGACACCTTCGGGGAGATCACGGTGCTGGGCGTCGTCGCGCTCACGGTGTATGCGCTGCTGCGGCGCTTCCGTCCGGCGCCCGAATCGATGGCGCTGCCGCCGCAGCAGCGCATCCAGCCCGACGAGGGCGTCAGCGACCTGCTCAATCCGCGCCGCGCCAAGGACACCGCCGTCGGCTACCTCATGGTGCCCGCCGTGCTGGTCCGGCTGCTGCTGCCGTTGTCGGTGCTGGTGTCGGTCTATTTCTTCATGCGCGGCCACAACCAGCCGGGCGGCGGCTTCGTCGCGGGGCTGGTGATGTCGGTGGCCCTGCTGCTGCAGTTCATCGTCTCGGGCACCGAGTGGGTCGAAGAGCACCTGCGCATCTATCCCCGGCGCTGGATCGCGATCGGGCTGCTGCTCGCGCTGGCCACCGGCGGCGGCGCCGTGGCGCTGGGCTACCCTTTCCTCACCACGCACACCGCGCATCTGCACCTGCCACTGCTGGGCAAAGTGCACGTGCCCAGCGCGCTGTTCTTCGACATCGGCGTCTTCTCGCTGGTGCTGGGGGCGACCATGCTGATCCTCACCGCGCTCGCCCACCAGTCGATCCGCAGTCACCGTTGGGTGGACGAGCAGGCCGAGAAGGAAGCCGAGCGCCTCGCGGCCGAAGCGGAGGGTGCGGCCTGATGGAAATCGTCCTCGCCATCGCCATCGGCGTCCTCACCGGCTCGGGGGTGTTCCTCGTGCTGCGCCCGCGCACCTTCCAGGTGATCATGGGTCTCACGCTGATCTCCTACGCGGTCAATCTCTTCATCTTCAGCATGGGCCGCCTGAAGGTCGACAGCGAGCCGGTGCTGATCCCCGGCTTCAAGGCCACGCTGGCCAACACGGCCGATCCGATGCCGCAGGCGCTGGTGCTCACGGCGATCGTGATCGGCTTCGCGATGACCGCCCTGTTCCTGGTCGTGCTGCTGGCCTCGCGCGGGCTCACCGGCACCGACCATGTGGATGGCGAGGAACGGCGGGGGCAGCAGGAATGACCGACATGTCCAGCCTGCTCGACCGGCTGCTCGAGTTCAGCATGCCGCACCTGGTGGCCGTGCCGATCCTGGTGCCGATGCTCACCGCAGCCCTGATGCTGTTGCTCGGCGAGCAGCGTCGCCGCACCAAGTCCGCCCTCAGCGTGGTGTCGGGCCTGATCGGCCTGCTGACCGCGCTCGCGCTGCTGCACTGGGTGAACGCGGCGGACACGGGCAGCGGGCCCGGCTCGATCGGCGTCTACCTGCCTGGCAACTGGCGCGCGCCCTTCGGCATCGTGCTGGTGGCGGACCGGCTGTCGACCATGATGGTCGCGCTGACCGGCGTCGTCGCGTTCGCTGCGTCGATCTATTCGACCTCGCGCTGGGACCGCGCGGGCGTGCACTTCCATCCGCTCCTGCAACTCCAACTGATGGGACTCAACGGCGCCTTCCTGACTGGCGACCTGTTCAACCTGTTCGTCTTCTTCGAGGTGATGCTGGCCGCTTCCTACGGATTGCTGCTGCACGGCTCCGGGCGCCTGCGTGTACAGGCCGGCCTGCACTACCTGGCGATCAACCTGGCCGCGTCGTCGCTGTTCCTGATCGGCGCTGCGCTGCTCTACGGCGTGACGGGCACGCTCAACATGGCCGATCTCGGCGTGCGCATCGCCGAGCTCGCGCCTGCCGACCGCGGACTGGTCCATGCCGCGGCCGCCATCCTCGCGACGGCCTTCTTCGCCAAGGCGGGCGCGTGGCCGCTCAACTTCTGGCTCGTGCCGGCCTACAGTTCCGCCGTGTCGCCCGTGGGCGCCGTGTTCGCGCTGCTGACCAAATTGGGCATCTACACCATCCTGCGCCTGTGGACCCTGCTCTTCGCGCCGGACACCGGGGCATCGGCGCAGTTCGGCCAGTGGGTGCTGGTCACGGTCGGCCTCTCCACGCTCTTCGTCGCGGCGCTCGGCATCCTCGGCACGCAGAGGCTGTCCAACCTCGCCGGCTACAGCGTGCTGGTCTCCGCCGGCACCTTGCTGGCGGCGGTGGGTTTCGGCCAGCCGGACGTGTGGGCCGGTGCGCTGTATTACCTGCTGAACTCGACATTGGCGGCGAGCGCCTTCTTCCTGCTGATCGACATGATCGAACGTTGGCGCAATGCCGGCATGAGCATCGCGCCGCACGAGGCGGCGGGCGATGCGCCCTTCCTGTCCGAAGACCTGCGACGGCTCGACGACGTGAATCTCGACGACGACGCGCAGGCGCTCTACGGACGCGCCATTCCGGCCGGCGTGGCCTTCCTCGGCCTCAGCTTCGTCGGCTGCACGCTGCTGCTCACGGGCCTGCCGCCGTTGTCCGGCTTCGTCGGCAAGTTCGCGATGCTGTCGGGCCTGCTGGGCGCCGAACGGGTCTCGCCTGCCGGATGGACCTTCATGGCGCTGCTGCTCGTCTCCGGCTTCTTCACCTTGCTGGCCCTGGGCCGCACGGGCATCCGCCACTTCTGGACGCAGGTGCACGCGACCATGCCCGCGCTGCCCGCCCTCGAAGTGCTGCCGGTCGCGGCGCTCCTGGCCGCCTGCTTCGCGCTCACCTGGGAAGCCGGGCCCGTGATGCAGCACGCCGCCGCCACGGCGGAAGGGCTGCGCTCGCCGACCGCATACCGCGAAGCGGTGCTCGGAGCCCGGCAAGTGCCCAGTCCCGCCCCGAAGCCGGGGGCAGCGAAATGAAGCGCTGGATACCGTCGCCTCCGCTGTCGATGGGTCTCTTCGTCGTCTGGCTGCTGCTGAACCAGGCGCTGGACGCCGCAACGCTGCTCGTCGCGGCGATATTCGCCATCGCAGTGCCGCTGCTGACCCAGTCGCTGCGTCCGGCGCGATCCATAAAGATACGGCGGCCGGGCCTTGCGCTTCGACTCACCGGCGTCGTCCTCTACGACCTTGTGCATTCGGCGCTGACCGTAGCGCGCCTGCTGCTCACCCGGCGTGGCGCCGACATGAAGCCGCGTTTCGTCCGCGTGCCGCTCGATATGCGCGACCCCAATGCACTCGCCGCGCTGGCGATGATCCTCTGCCTCACGCCGGGTACGGCCTGGGGCGAGATCTCGTTCGACCGGTCGAGCCTGCTGATCCACGTCTTCGACGTGGAGGACGAGCAGGCCTTCATCGCCCTGATCAAGTCGCGCTACGAGCGCCCGCTGATGGAGATCTACGAATCATGACGCCTGTCCTCTTCTGGGCGCTCAAGTTCGCGCTGCTGCTGCTGGCGGTGGCGATGCTGTGCGCCGTCACGCGATTGCTCATCGGTCCCACCGCGCAAGACCGCGTGATGGCGCTCGACTGCCTCTACATCAACGGCATGCTGATGATGCTGGTGCTCGGCATCGTGTATGCGAGCAACGTGTACTTCGAAGCCGCGATGCTGATCGCGCTGTTCGGCTTCGTCGGCTCGACGGCCCTCGCGAAGTTCCTGTTGCGCGGCGAGGTGATCGAATGACGCGGAGAGCAAGGTCATGACCGATTTCATCGTGGGCCCGCTGCCGCTCTGGGCGGAGATCCTGACCGCCGTGTTCGCGGTGGTCGGCGCTGCCTTCGCCGCCATCGGCTCGTTCGGGCTGGTGCGGCTTCCCACCTTCTTCCGGCGCATCCATGCGCCGACGCTGGGCGCCACGGTCGGCGTCTGGTGCACCACGATCGCCACCATCGTCTACTTCTCGGTGCAGGGCGGCAGCCTCTTCCTCCACGCGTCGCTGATCGCGCTCTTCGTCGCGCTCACGGCGCCGGTGACGACGATCTTCCTGATGCGCGCTGCCCTCTTTCGGGAGCGGCAGAAAGGTGGCGATGTCCCCTCGCCCGATCGCCCACGGCCCTAGCGACCTTTCTGGAGGGTCGCCGCCTCGTCCATCGGTATAGGTTCGACCGGTCCCAATGGGCCTACCACCTCCCGGCGGACGGGAGGAGTATCCGATCGGCAGACGCCGCTGATCGGAATCCCCATGGCAGGCATCCTCGTCGGACGCGAAAACTCCAAGCCCATCGAGCTTCACTACGATGACCACGGCACCGGGTCGCCCGTCGTGCTCATTCACGGCTGGCCGCTCGGCAGCGATTGCTGGGAGAAGCAGACGCATGCCTTGCTCGACGCCGGCCATCGCGTCATTGCCTACGACCGCCGGGGCTTCGGCCGGTCGAGCCGCACCGTCAGCGGCTTCGACTACGACACGCTCGCCGAAGACCTCGATCGTCTGCTGAAAGTGCTCGACCTGCACGACGCCGCGCTCATCGGCTACGGCATGGGCGCCGGCGAAGTCACGCGCTACCTGGGCACCTTCGGCTCGGACCGCGTGCGCCGGGCGGTGCTGGTCGCTGCGCTGCCGCCGCGGCTCTTCAAGGCGGACGATGCCTCCGAAGGGCCCGATCGAGCCAGCCTCGACGACATGCGCACCGCGCTTGGCGAGGATCGCCCCGCGTTCCTCAGGACCTTCCTCGAACAGGCCCACAATTTCGATGAACTCGCCGGCACGCGCGTGAGCGAAGACAGCATTCGCGCCCACTGGCAGCTCGCGCTCCATACCTCGGCCGTCGGCGCCCGCGAAGGCCTCGCGGCGTGGTTGACCGACTTCCGGGACGACCTGCGTCGCATCGACGTGCCGACGCTGGTCATCCACGGCGACGCCGATCGCGTGCATCCCGTGCAACTCACGGGGCTGCCGCTGTCGCAAGGCATCGAAGGCGCCCGGCTGGTGGTGCTTCACGATGCGCCGCACGGCCTGCTCTGGACCCACGCGCCGGAAGTGAATGCGGAACTGATCCGCTTCCTGGCCTGATGCATCGGCCGCGAGGGATAGTCCCCACTCTCACCTCGGGCGCTTGGCCTCCACCACGCGAAGGAGGATCATGCGACGCTTGTTCGATGTTTTCCCGGAGTTCCAGATGAAGAAGGTCCTTGTTTTGACAGCCGCACTGGCCGTCGGCCAGTTGCTCGCCCTGAGCGCGCATGCGCAAGTGATGGGCACCGACGACAAGGCCGCTGCCCGCGCCGAGCGAAGGGTCCAAGGCTCGGAAGCCGCGCGCGGACCGCAGTTGGGCGAAGGCCAGCCGATCCCCGCCCCCGCGCCAAAGACCACGGCCAAGCAACGTTCCGCTGCCCGCGCCGAGCGCAGGACGGTCGGTGCGGAAGCGGCCCGGGGCCCGCAAATGGGTGAAGGTGACCCCATCCCGCAGGCCGAGCCGAAGGTGTCAAGCGCCGAACGCGCCTCGGCCCGCAAGTCGCGCCGGTCGACCGCCGCGCAGGCCAACAAGTCCGGCGAGATCAAGGCCAAGGGCGAGCAGAGCTACTGAGACGGCGGTGGCGCCCACTGGGCCAGCAAGGCATCGGCCGCCTGCAGGTCCGTGGTGCCGAAGCCCTCGGTGAAGCGCGCTCTCACCGATCCCAGCAACTCGCGCGCAGCGGCCACACGCCCCCGTTCCTGCCACAGGCGGGCAAGGCTGGTCGCGGTGCGCAGCTCCCATGACAAGGCGCCCTGGCGGCGCGCCATCTCGATCGACCGCTCGAAGAGCGCCTCCACCTCGCCCGCCGCGACGCCGCGGGCCTTGAGGTTTTCGCCATGGGCCCGAAGAATCTCCGGCGCGCACCAGCCGACCTTGCCGCTCTCGACGCGCTCGACACTCCTGGCGCCCACGTGCGTCGCGACGATCGTGCCGAGCATGTCCGACTGCTTGTGATCGGAAGCCGCGACGAAGGGCGTCCGATGCGCAATCACCCGTTCGTAGTTGTGCGCCCACGATTGCCAGTACTCGAGCGCGTACTTGGTGGATTGCTCGCGCAAGGCCTGGGCCATGCGCCCGGCAACGACGAGATCGCCCGACCACAGCGCCACCGGGCAAGCCGCCCACGCCAGCGCATGGCAGACGCCGAAAGCCACGTCGGACAGCGCGAACTCCAGCGCCTCGCAGGCCATGGCCGCGGCCTGTTCCGGATGGCCTTCAATCCACAGGATGCGCGCCAGGATGATCCGCATCGACACGCGGCGATCCACCGATGGCAGCTTGCTCTTCACGAACTGGAGTTGCCCCAGCGGGCGTTCGAGCACGCGCCCGACATAGTCGCGCGCCGTCGCGTGATGGCCGAGGGAGTGCTGCGTCTGCGCCATCATCCTGTCGGTGACCAGCATGGCCACGGCGTCGGCGTCGGCCTTTGCCGCGGCGGCCATCATGTCGGCGACGCGAAGGGACTCGGCATAGTCCGCGGCAGTGAAGGCGCCGAGCCACAGGCCGAACAGCGATTCGATCTTGTGCTGCGTCTGGCCGGTCTGCTCCGCCAATTCGAAGGCGCGCCGGAACGCGCGCGCCGCCACTTCGTGCTCGCCGCGCGTCTGGTCCGCGAAGGCACCGAGAGCGACATTCAGGCGCAGTTCAACCAGCGGCTGTGGCGTATCGAGGGACGCGATGTCGCCGAGCGCACGCTCGACGCGGACACGGTATTCGTCGAGCAAGGACAGTTGGTACGCCAACGAGGTGGAAGCCTCCGTCAATCGCACGCCGAGCGCCGGATCGCCGGCGAGTGAAAAGGCCCAGTCCAATGCGGCGCGCACCTCGTCGATCAGTCGGCCATAGGTCGCGAGCCATTGCGCGCGCACGGTCGCCGGCGAATCGACGTCGGTGGCAACGAGCAGCTCGCAGAGGTGCTCCGCATGCCTGCGGCAGATCTTCGTCCCCTCGTCGCTGCGGACCAGCTTCTCCAGTGCATAGGTGCGCGTGGTATCGAGCAGCCGGTAGCGGGTGACCTCGTCGTTCACATCCACCGTGACGAGCGACTTCGCCGCCAGCGCGGTCAGATCGCCCAGCACATCGACCGCACCGGCGTAACCGTCGACCGCGACCGCACCGGCGGATTCGAGCGTGAAGCCGCCCTTGAAGACCGACAGGCGGCGAAGCGTCACCCGCTCGCTGTCGGACAGCAGTTCATAGCTCCAGTCGAGCAGGGCACGCAGCGTCTGGTGCCGCGCTAGAACGGTGCGCCGACCGCTGGTGAGCAAGCGGAAGCGATCGTCCAGCCGCGCCACGAGTTCGCGGATGCCGAAGAAGCCGACGCGGGCCGCCGCGAGTTCGATCGCCAGCGGGAGACCGTCGAGCCGCCGGCACAGCTCGCCGGCCAGCGGTGCGTCGGCGTCGGTGAGTTCGAAGCTGTCCAGCGTCGCCACGGCGCGTTCGACGAAGAGCTGGACGGCAGGGAAAGCCAGGGCGGCGGCGGCAGTGAGCTGGGCCGATTCGGGTGGCGCCGCCAAGGAGGCGAGCCGGACCACCCGTTCGCCCTCCGCCCGCAGCGGCTCGCGGCTTGTCGCGAGCAGGTGGATGCCGGGCGCCGCCTTGAGCACGCGCACCGCGAGCGCGGCGGCGGCCTCGATCACATGCTCGCAGTTGTCGAGCACGATCAGCAGCCGCTTGTCCTGAAGATGCGTGACCAGGCCCGAGACTGGATCGTCGATGGCGACCGACACGTCGAGCGCCGCGGCCAGGGCGCTCGGCACCAGTTGCGGGTCCGCGAGCAGCGCCAGATCGACGAAGCGGGCGCCGTGCGGATAGTTCGCCAGCGTGTCCTCCGCGACCGCGAGCGCCAGCGTCGTCTTGCCCATGCCGCCGGGCCCCACCACGCTGACGAATCGATGGCGCGGCAAGGCCTCCGCCAGCGATTCGACGAACTGCGAGCGGCCGATCATCCGGGTGAGGCGCACGGGCAGGTTGTGCATCGGCCGGTCTGCCGAGGTCCGGGACTCGCTCGCCGCCGCAGTGCGCTCGGAAGGCCGGAAGACCGGCGCGACGAAGCAATAGCCCCGGCCCGGCACGTTGGTGATGTAGCGCAGGCCTTCCTGTCCGTCGCCGAGCGCCCGGCGCAGGGCGGCAATGTGCACGCGCAGGCTGTTCTCTTCCACGACCGTGTCCGGCCAGGCATGGGCGATCAACTCGTCCTTGCTCACGACGTCGCCCGCCCGCTCGGCCAGCACCGTCAGGATGTCGAAGGCGCGGCTGCCAAGGCGCAGCGGCTTGTCCCCTTCGAGCAGCAGCTTCTGGGCGCGCACGAGCCGGAAGGGGCCGAAATGCAGGGCGCTCCCGGTGCCGCTGGCGGACTGGAGGACTTCAGTCATGGAATGTGTCGCGCTGGGCTGCGGGCCGCGGCCTTCCTGATCAGGCTAGAAGCGAAAAGGACCAGAGAGAGCGAGACGATACCTGCGAATACGCCGCCCAGGCGCAGCAGGGCGGGCCCGTCGTGCACGGTCCATCCCCCGTCCTGGACGAACACCATCAGGAAGGCGACGCTGAACTGCACGGCCATATACCGGACGCTGGCGGCGCCAGCCTGCAGGTACGCGCCCAGCCACACCCCGATGCCCAGTACGAGCTGGCACCACAAGGGCCTTTGCTCGATCAACGGAAGCAAGGCGATGGCGATGGCGCCCGCGAGCAGGCAGCCCGCGAAGCGCTGCACCATGCGATTCGTCACCGACTCCTGCGCCTCGTCGACGTTCGCGCCGACAGGAACGACGAGGACGGCTATCGCCGTCACCAGCGCCTGGGGAAACGCGCTCAGTTCCTGCAGGAGCACGAAGACCGCGAGCAAGGCGACCGCGCACGCGCCATGCAGTGCATGCAGCGCGGCGGTACGCCGGTCAGGCGGTGCGGATTGCGCCGGTGGTGCGGGGCCCGGCGAGGCCGCCGATCCGGCCTGCGGGGACGGCCGCCGTCGCCAGGACAACGCCGCGATGAATCGCCGTTCGGTCAGGCCCGCGACCGCAACGCAGGCCACGGTTCCGAGCCCGATGTTGGCGACGCGCTCCAGCGCGAAACCGGCCAGGTCGGCGCGCAGGTTCAGCGCCTCGCACATCACCATCACGAAGGTCACCAGGGCCAGCACCCACGCATAGCTGTGCTTGAACACAAGCGCCGCGAACAGTCCCCCCCAAGCGGCGACGGCCATCAGCAGCACGAAGGCGACGGGATGCCCGGCCAGCGCCGGCCCCAGGACGAACCCGATACCCGCCCCGGCCAGGGTGCCGACGATGCGCAGCACGCCCCGATACAGGGACGCGCCGAAGTCCTCCTGCATGACGACGAAGGCGCTGATCGCGGCCCACCACGTGTCTTGCAGCCCCAGCGCATGCGCGGCCGTCACGGCCATGGCCACCGACAGCACCGGCCGCAGCGCCAGCAGCACACGCGGACTGCGAAACGAAAACGCCCTCGCTTCGTCGAGCATGCCGACGCCCATGTCACGGATCACGGCGAGATGGCCCATGCAGTCATTTTGACGAACGAGTCCTGCGCCATCCTGACAGTTGCCTGCGCATCCCGGCATGATGGCGCGCATGCATCTTTCCGAACTGCTCCAGCAATATGGCTACGCCGCCGTCTTCATCGCGGGCCTGTTCGAAGGCGAAACCATCCTGATGCTCGGTGCCTTCGCCGTTCATCAGGGCTATCTCTCGCTGGTGCCGCTGATTGCCTGCGGTGCGGCGGCGGCCTTCCTGACGGACCAG
This sequence comes from Variovorax glacialis, assembly GCF_051216375.1. Classification (NCBI taxonomy): domain Bacteria; kingdom Pseudomonadati; phylum Pseudomonadota; class Betaproteobacteria; order Burkholderiales; family Comamonadaceae; genus Variovorax; species Variovorax glacialis. Next base: position 316,882 of record NZ_JBPJZT010000003.1, read on the forward strand.
TTCTACTTCCACCTGGGGCGACGGAAGGGCATGGACCTGCTGGAGAGTCGCCCGAAACTCCGGGCCCATATCGCGCGGGTCAACGGATTCGTGTCGCGTCACCCGGTGGCGACGATCTTCCTGATGCGCTTTGCCTGGGGATTGCGCATTGCGCTGCCGGCCACGCTGGGCATGGGCCGGATGTCAGCGACGGTCTATGCCGCGCTGGACGCGGTGTCGGCCGTCGTGTGGGCGACGCTGGTGAGCCTGTTCGGGCTGAAGCTCACAGGTTGGGTCCATGCGTTCGTCGGGCGCCTGCGTCCTCACGAGCACGAGTTGATCGTCGCAGGGCTCGTCATCACCCTGGCCGTCGCGGTGTTCGCGCAGTGGCGCGCCCGGCGATGAGCCGCGCAACAGCCACCGCTCCCGTTCAGTCGCGGACTTCGAGCGCGCGATTGATCCGCAGCGCAACGAGCGTGCAGACCGCGCCGGACAGCAGGTAGACGCTCACGTAGCCCAGGCCGAAATTGGCCGACAGGCCGAGCGCCACCAGCGGCGCGAAAGCCGCGCCCAGCAGCCATGCCAGGTCGGAGGTCAGGGCGGCGCCGGTGTAGCGGTACTTCGCCTCGAAGTTCGCCGTGACGGCACCGGCCGCCTGGCCGTACGACAGGCCCAGCAACACGAAGCCCAGCAGGATGAACACGTCCTGCCCGAGCCGGCCGCCGTCCAGCAGCGTGGGGGCGAACCCGCTGAAGACCGCGATCAGCGCAGCCAGGCTGCCCAGCGTCTGGCGCCGGCCGACACGGTCGGCAATGAGGCCCGACGCGACGATGCCGATCGCCGCGAGCACGGCGCCGACCATCTGGATCACCAGGAATTCGGTGATGGACTGGTTCGAATACAAGGTGATCCAGGACAGCGGGAACACCGTGATGAGGTGGAACAACGCATAGCTCGCCAGCGCCGCGAACGCGCCGATGACGATGTTGTAGCCCTGCGAACGCGTCAGCTCGACCACATTGGTCGGTTGCAGTTCGCGCGCCTCGAGCAGCCGGTCGTACTCGTTGGTCGACACGAGGCGCAGCCGGGCGAAGAGCGCGACCACGTTAATGGCAAACGCAACGTAAAAGGTGTAACGCCATCCCCAGTCGAGGAAATCCTCGGTGGTCAGGCTGGAATAGAGGTACGCAAAGAGCGCGCTGGCCAGGAAGAAGCCGACCGGTGCACCCAATTGCCCCAGCATCGCGTACCAACCGCGACGATTGGGCGGTGCGTTGAGCGCCAACAGCGAGGGCAGGCCGTCCCACGAACCGCCCAGTGCCAGCCCCTGCCCCACGCGCAGGATGGACAGCAGCACGATCGACGTGAAGCCCATGCTCGCGTAGCCCGGCAGGAAGGCCATCCCCGCGGTCGAGATGCCCAGCAGGAACAGCGCGATCGTCAGCTTGGCCTCTCGTCCGAATCGCCGCTGAACGGCCATGGAGATCACCGTGCCGAAGGGCCGCGCGATGAAGGCGAACGAGAAGATGGTAAAGGCGAAGAGCGTGCCTTCGAGGCGGTTCTCGAAGGGGAAGAACACCGCCGGGAACACCAGGACCGACGCAATCCCGTAGACGAAGAAGTCGAAGTATTCGGAAGCGCGGCCGATGACCACGCCGACGGCGATCTCCGAGGGCGTGACGTGCGCGTGATCCGAGTCGGAGCCCTCGTGGAGGGTTTCGTGCAACGGAGACTCGGTACTGGAGGGGCTGATGCCGGACATCATCATTTCTACTGCGATTCGTGTGTCATGACAATCCAAGCGTCTCATTGATTGCGGATTGCCGCCATAGGACAAAACGTCCAATATCCGCCACGGCCCAAACCAAGTAGATTGTGGTCTCTTTTGCGCCCCCTACGCTCATCCTCCGGCATGCCTCCCCTCAAGAACCTTCGCGGACTGCTCCTGCTCCCGCTCGCCATGTTGGCGGGCTGCAACACGGTGGTGCTGAACGCGTCAGGCGACGTCGCCCGCCAGCAGGGCAGCCTGATCGTCATCTCCACCGTCCTGATGCTGCTGATCATCGTGCCCGTGCTGGGACTGATCGCCTTCTTCTCGTGGAAGTACCGGCAGTCCAACAAGGAGGCCACCTACTCGCCGGAATGGGACCACTCCACCGAGCTGGAACTCGCCATCTGGGCGGCGCCCCTGCTGATCATCATCGCCCTCGGCGCCATCACCTGGATCAGCACCCACACGCTCGACCCCTACCGGCCCCTGCGTCGCATCGATGTGCAGCGCCCGGTGCCCGAAGGCACGACGCCGCTCACGGTCGAGGTCGTCGCGTTGGACTGGAAGTGGCTGTTCATCTATCCGGAGCAAGGCATCGCCACGGTGAACGAACTGGCCGCGCCGGTGGATCGCCCGATCACCTTCAAGATCACTGCCTCGTCGGTGATGAACTCCTTCTTCATCCCGGCGCTGGCTGGCCAGATCTACGCCATGCCCGCGATGGAGACCAAGCTCAACGCCGTCATCAACCAGCCGGGCGAGTTCGAAGGCTTTTCCGCCAACTACAGCGGCGCAGGCTTCTCGGACATGCGCTTCAAGTTTCACGGCCTGAGCAACGCCGACTTCGACCAGTGGGTTCAGAAGACCAAGGCGGGCGGCGGCGAGCTGACACGCGAGGGCTATACCGAACTCGAGCGCCCCAGTGAACGCCATCCCGTGCAACGCTTCGCCGCGGTCGCGCCGGACCTGTATGACGCCATCCTCAACCGCTGCGTCGACCGGAACAAGATGTGCATGAAGCAGATGATGGCCATCGACGCCAGCGGCGGCCTGAGCGGCCCGGTGGGCGCGTACAACATCGCCTCGAAACCCTGGCAGGCTGACCAGAAGAATTCTCCGATCCGAACCTATGTCACGGCAATGTGCACGGTCGATGATCCCGCCGGCATGTCCGTTCCGCGTAGCAACCTTCGCATCCAAGAGTAAAGATGCCTGACCATCCTGACCTGACGAGGCTCATCTTCGGCCGCCTCACCTGGGACGCGATCCCATTCCACGAGCCGATTCTCCTTGTGACCTTCATCGCCGTGGCCCTCGGCGGCGTGGCGCTCCTTGCCGCGATCACCTACTTCCGGGTATGGGGCACGCTGTGGCGCGACTGGATCACCAGCATCGACCACAAGAAGATCGGCGTCATGTACATCATCCTCGGTCTGGTGATGCTGCTGCGCGGCTTTTCCGACGCCATCATGATGCGCGCGCAGCAGGCCGTCGCCTTCGGCAACGAGGCGGGCTTCCTGCCACCGCACCACTACGATCAGATCTTCACGGCGCACGGCGTGATCATGATCTTCTTCGTGGCGATGCCGCTGGTCACCGGGATGATGAACTACGTCGTGCCGCTGCAGATCGGCGCCCGCGACGTGGCCTTCCCCTTCCTGAACAACTTCAGCTTCTGGATGACCACCTTCGGCGCCGGGCTCGTGATGGCGTCGCTGTTCGTCGGCGAATTCGCCCGCACCGGATGGCTGGCTTATCCGCCGCTGTCCGGACTCCAGTTCAGTCCTGACGTCGGGGTCGACTACTACATCTGGTCCCTGCAGATCGCGGGGGTGGGCACCTTGCTCTCAGGCGTCAACCTCATCGCGACCATCGTGAAGATGCGCGCCCCGGGCATGACGCTGATGAAGATGCCGGTGTTCACCTGGACCGCGCTGGCCACCAACATCCTGATCGTCGCTGCATTCCCGGTGCTGACCGCCGTGCTCGCCCTGCTCTCGCTGGACCGCTACGTCGGCACGAACTTCTTCACCAACGACCTTGGCGGCAACGCCATGATGTACGTCAACCTGATCTGGATCTGGGGCCACCCGGAGGTGTACATCCTGATCCTGCCGGCCTTCGGCATCTTCTCCGAAGTGGTGGCGACCTTCTGCGGCAAGCGCCTCTTCGGCTATGCGTCGATGGTCTACGCCACGCTGGTGATCACCATCCTGTCGTACCTCGTGTGGCTGCACCACTTCTTCACGATGGGCTCGGGTGCCAGCGTGAACTCGTTCTTCGGGATCACGACGATGATCATCTCGATCCCGACGGGCGCGAAGATCTTCAACTGGCTCTTCACGATGTACAAGGGCCGCATCCGCTTCGAGCTGCCCATGATGTGGACCATCGCCTTCATGGTCACCTTCGTGATCGGCGGCATGACGGGCGTGCTCCTGGCGGTTCCGCCGGCCGACTTCGTGCTGCACAACAGCCTGTTCCTGATCGCCCACTTCCACAACGTGATCATCGGCGGCGTGCTCTTCGGCATGCTGGCCGGCATCACCTACTGGTTCCCCAAGGCTTTCGGCTACAAGCTGGATCCCTTCTGGGGCAAGTGCTCGTTCTGGTTCTGGGTCGTCGGCTTCTACTTCGCGTTCATGCCGCTCTACGTACTGGGCCTGATGGGCGTCACGCGCCGCCTGAGCCGCTTCGAGGATCCGTCGCTGCAGATCTGGTTCCAGATCGCAGCCTTCGGCGCCGTGCTGATCGCGCTGGGCATTGCCTCGCTCATCATCCAGTTCGTGGTGAGCTACATCCGCCGCGACCAGTTGCGCGACACCACCGGCGACCCGTGGGATGGCCGCACGCTCGAATGGTCGACCTCCTCGCCGCCGCCCGCGTACAACTTCGCCTTCACGCCGCACGTGCATGACAACGACGCCTGGGCCGACATGAAGAAGCACCACTACGTGCGTCCGCAGGAAGGCTTCATCCCGATCCACATGCCGAAGAACACCGGCGCCGGTTTCATCATCTCCGGCCTGGCCGCGGTGTGCGGCTTCGCCCTGATCTGGCACATGTGGCTGATCGCAGGCGCCGGCTTCATCGCGATGCTGGCCGCCGTCATCATCCATACCTTCAACTACAAGCGCGACTACCACGTTCCGGTGGACGAGGTCGTCCGCACCGAAGGCGCCCGCACTCGCCTTCTGGCTGCCCATGTCTGACGTCTCCGCCCTCTCCCCACAAGGCGCCATCGGCGCCAACCCGAGCGCCCGCTACTACTTGAGCGGCGAGCACCACCCCGAGAACGGCACGCTGCTCGGGTTCTGGCTCTACCTGATGAGCGACTGCCTGGTGTTCGCGGCGCTGTTCGCGGTCTACGGCGTGCTCGGCCGCAGCTATGCCGCGGGGCCTTCGGGTGCCGACCTGTTCGACCTGCGGCTGGTCGCGCTCAATACGTCCCTGCTGCTGCTGTCGTCGATCACCTACGGCTTCGCGATGCTGGAGATGCAGCGCAACAAGGTGCGCGCGACCCTGATCTGGCTGGTCGTCACGGGCCTGCTGGGCGCGGGGTTCATCGGCATCGAGCTCTATGAATTCGCGCACATGATCCACGAAGGCGCCGGACCGCAACGCAGCGCGTTCCTCTCTTCGTTCTTCGCACTGGTGGGCACGCACGGCCTGCACGTGAGCTTCGGCATCATCTGGCTCATCGTGCTGATGGCCCAGGTGACGCGCCACGGATTCATCCCCGAGAACCGCCGGCGCCTGATGTGCCTTTCCATGTTCTGGCACTTCCTGGACGTGGTCTGGATCGGCGTCTTCACCTTTGTGTACCTGATGGGGACACTGCCATGAGCACAAACACCGGAACCACTGCCCACGGCGCCGACCACGGTGCGCACGACGATCACCACGACGACGGCGCGCCCCACGCCACCTTCAAGGGCTACATGACGGGCTTCGTCCTGTCCGTCATCCTGACGGCCATCCCGTTCTGGATCGTCATGGGCAACGTGTTCGAGAAGCCGAGCACCACCGCGCTGGTCATCCTCGCCTTCGCTGCCGTGCAGATCGTCGTGCACATGATCTACTTCCTGCACATGAACGCCAAGGCCGAGCACGGCTGGTCGATGCTGGCGCTGATCTTCACGGTGGTGGTGGTCGGGATCACGCTGAGCGGCTCGTTGTGGGTGATGTATCACATGAACCACAACATGATGCCGGGCATGATGCACGACTACACCCACAAGGTGCCTTGACCCAGCCCCGCTCCAGCGCCGTCCTCGTCGCGCTGGCGCTCTGCGCCCTCCTCGCCTTCTCGGGATTCGTCGCGCTGGGCATCTGGCAAGTGGAGCGTCGGGCATGGAAGCTCGACCTCATTGCCCGGGTCGACCAGCGCGTGCACGGCCCGGCCGTTGCGCCGCCCGCAGCCGACCAATGGCCGAAGGTCAACGCGGCCGACGATGCGTACCGCCGCGTGCGCGTGACCGGCACCTTTCTGCACGACCGTGAAACCCTCGTCCAGGCCACGACCGAACTCGGCGCCGGCTATTGGGTCTTGACGCCGCTGCGCGCGGCCGATGGCGGCGTCCTGCTGGTCAACCGCGGCTTCGTGCCGCCCGATGCCCGCGAGCGCGCGGCGCGCCGCGCCACCGAGAGCGAAGGCGAGTCGACAGTGACCGGGCTGCTGCGGGTCACGGAGCCCGGCGGCAGTTTCCTGCGCCGGAACGATCCGGCCGCGGACCGCTGGTACTCGCGCGATGTCCAGGCGATCGCGACGGCGCGTGGGCTCAGAGGTGTCGCGCCCTTCTTCGTGGATGCCGAGGCACCGCCCCAGCGCCGTGAGGCGACCGGGCCCAACACGCCTCGCGCGTGGCCGGCGGGCGGCCTGACGGTCATCAGCTTCCCGAACAACCATCTGGTCTACGCATTCACCTGGTTCGCGCTCGCCTTGATGGTCGCCGCTGCCGCCGCCTACGTGGCGCGTGACGAGCTGCGTCAACACCAGGGGCGCATGGACGAAGATGGCGCGCATGACTGAAGTCACCGCGATCGCCCCGGTCCCGCGATCCGATCTCGCCCACGTCGCGGGCCACGGCGACGCGACCGGCCTCAAGAACATGCAGCAGCTGATCCAGCTGCGCTGGATCGCCGTGGTCGGTCAGATCGCGACCATCCTCGTCGTGCATTTCGGCTTCGGGATCCGGCTGCCGCTCGACCAGATGCTGGCCGTGCTGGCCTGTCTCGCCGCGTTCAATGCCGCGGGCCAGCTTCGCTGGCGCATCCACCGCGACGTCTCCAACGCCGAGCTGTTCGTCGCGCTGCTGGTGGACGTGGGCATGCTCACCGCGCAGCTCTACCTGAGCGGTGGCGCGACGAATCCGTTCGTTTTTCTCTACCTGCTGCAGGTCATCCTGGCGGCGGTGCTGCTGGAAGCCTGGTCGACATGGACCCTGGTGGGCGTCACCACGGCCTGCTTCGCCGGCCTGGCCCTTTTCTCCGGGCCGCTCACGGTTCCGTTCAACCATGATCGCGGCCTGCTCAGCCCCTACATCCTCGGCGTGCTGATCTGCTTCGCGCTCATCGCGGCGCTGCTGGTGATCTTCATCACGCGGATCAGCCGCAACCTGCGCGGCCGCGATGCGCGCCTCGCGGCCCTTCGGCAGCGCGCCGCGGAGGAGGAACACCTCGTCCGCATGGGCCTGCTGGCCTCAGGCGCCGCCCACGAACTCGGCACGCCGCTCGCGACGCTGGCGGTGATCCTCGGCGACTGGCAGCACCTGCCGCACTTCACCTCCGACCCCGAGCTGCTCGCCGAGGTCAGCGAAATGGAAGCGCAGGTGCAGCGCTGCAAGAGCATCCTGAGCGGCATCCTGTTGTCGGCCGGCGAGGCACGCGGCGAGAACTCGGTGGAAACCACCGTCAGCACCTTTCTCGATGATCTGGTCGAAGAGTGGCGCGCCACGCGCCCGGCGATCTCCTTTACCTACGAGAACCGCTTCGGCCACGATTTGCCCATGGTTTCGGATTCGGCGCTGAAGCAGATGATCTGCAACGTGCTCGACAATGCCCTGGAGGCCTCGCCCCAGTGGGTCGCCCTCGTGGCGGAACACGACGGCGACGACCTGACGCTGACCGTCACCGATGGCGGCCCCGGATTCGCCTCCGGAATGCTCGCGCAGTTCGGCAAGCCCTACCAGTCGACGAAGGGTCGGCCGGGTGCCGGCCTGGGCCTGTTCCTGGTCGTCAACGTGGCGCGCACGCTGGGCGGCAGGGTCGAGGCGCGCAACCGGCCGGAAGGCGGCGCCGCCGTGACGCTGACGCTGCCGCTCGCGGCGATCACGCTCGAAGAGGACGAAGTCGACGAACAGGAAAGCGAAGGACATGGAAGCTGAACGACTGCTGCTCATCGTCGAGGACGACGCGGCTTTCGCGCGCACGCTCGGGCGCTCGTTCGAGCGGCGCGGCTACACGGTGATGCTCGCCACCAACCTGGACGAGGTGTCGGTCATCCTGAAGGCGCATTCACCGGGCTATGCGGTGGTGGACCTCAAGCTCAACGGCGATGCATCGGGTCTCGCCTGCGTGCAGACGCTCAACCAGCACGATCCGGCGATGCTGATCGTCGTGCTGACCGGGTTCGCGAGCATCGCCACCGCGGTCGAGGCCATCAAGCTCGGCGCCTGCCACTACCTGGCCAAGCCATCGAACACCGACGACATCGAGGCCGCGTTCGGCAAGGCGGAAGGCGATGCCGAAGTCGAGTTGACCAACCGCTCCACGTCGATCAAGACGCTCGAATGGGAGCGCATCCACGAGACCCTCGCGGAAACCGGCTTCAACATTTCGGAAACCGCGCGCCGGCTGGGCATGCACCGGCGCACGCTCGCGCGCAAGCTCGTGAAGCAGCGCGTCAAGTAGCTCAGGCCGGGCGCGTGACGTCGCGACCGTCGGCCTGCGCCAGCAACCGGGCAGTCGCCTGCGCCGCCATTTCCATGCGCTTCACGTCGCGCTCGTCGAGTTCGGCGCGGGGTTCGAAGCTGAATCCGCAGAGGACGCCGTAGAGGCTGCCGTCCGAAAACCGCACCGGCACCCCGATGTGCGCACCCAGCCCGTCGTAGTACTCGGGCAGGCCGTTGGCAACCCGCACGCTCTTCACGTCGGGCACCAGGCAGGGCATGCGCCCGTCGACGATCCGCTGGCAGATGGTCTCCGCGATCGGATGAAAATCCCCTGATTCGACGATCGCCTTCAACGCCTTGGCGGAAATCTGGCGGAACACCCGGTTCTGGTCGACGAACTCGCCGACGAAGACGACCTCCAGATTGAGCTGTTCGCGAACCACGCGCAAAAGGCTCCCGATGCACCGCTCGGTGAAGCTGCCGTCCGCACCGACGCCGGTCTCCGCGGTGATCGCGGCGATCCGGGATGCCCATTCCTCCAGGTCGTCGTGGTCGCCCTGCGTTTGATTGCTCTTCAAGACTGATTTCCCTTCGGCGGCGATCGTACGCCAGAGTGAGAGTCCATCCGGTCGCGTCGCGGACTTGTGCCGCGCTTCTGTGGATAACGTTGTGTGTAGCGCGTGGAGGCCCATGCACGGGGGCTGGCCCCATGCGGGTTCCCGCTGCGTTGCCTGCGAAACAGGCAGCAGGACAATCGGGGGCTGTTACGCTGGCAGCGACCACCAGGAGGAACCCCATGGCCGAGATCCCCACGCCCCCGCGACGCCGCGTTGCGCTGATCGCCCACGACGGCAAGAAGACTGCGATGCTCGCCCTGGCACGCGAATTCGAGCCGCTGCTGCGTCAGTGCGAGCTCTGCGCGACCGGCACCACCGGCGCAAGGCTCGCGGCCGAAGTCGGCCTCACGGTCGAGCGCCTGCTGAGCGGGCCTCAGGGCGGCGACCTGCAGATCGGCGCACGGCTCGCCACGGGCGGGGTCGACGTGGTCATCTTCCTGCGAGACCCCATGACGGCGCAGCCGCACGAACCGGACATCAACGCCCTGGTGCGCGCCTGCGACGTTCACGACGTGCCTTGCGCGACGAACGTGGCGAGCGCGCGGCTCGTGCTGCGGCAACTGGCGGACGGACGCTAGGCGTACTGGACACGCCCCTGTTCCTGGAACAGCGGCGTGACCGTCGCGCGACCGCTTGGGGTGCGCACCTGCACCGGCGCCTCCCGCAGGCCCTGGCTGACCAGCCCGCGCTGCGCCGCCACGATCACGGCGTGCGTCCGGGTCGTCGCGTCGAGCTTTTCGAGAATCCCCTTGACGTGCACCTTGACGGTGCCGACCGCGATGCCGAGTTCCTTCGCGATCGCCTTGTTGCAGGAGCCGGTGGTCAGCAGGTTGAGCACTTCCGTCTCGCGCGTGGTGAGCCGCTCGCGGGTCAGGCTGTCGGCGATCCGTCGGGACACGGAGTGGGCTAGGTAGCGCTGGCCCTGGCTCAGCGCGGTCACGCCATCGATGAGTTCGTCGATCTGGCAGCCCTGCAGGAGATAGCCGTGGATGCCGGCGTTGATGGCCGAGCGGATCTCCCACTCGCGATCGATCGGCGTCACCACCATCACCTTGGGGCCGCGATGGCGCCGGGCGCTCCTGGCCGCCTTGGCGTCGACAAGGAATTCGAGGCCGCTGCGATAGTCCGCCACCACCACATCGGGCATGTCGCGTTCATCGCCCGTCGGGTCCGCGGAATGCACCTCGCCGTCGACGCAGGTACGCCCGACGGTCACGGTCAGGCCGGGGCGGTTGCCGAGGACCGCGGCCAGGCCTGCGGCCATGATGGGATCCTCATGAATCACGAGAACGCGGACGGTGTCGTTGGCAGGCATGCTGACTCCTCACAAGGCTGGTTGGGAGGAAATGATCGGTGCGCAGCCTTCGGGCGGCAAATTAAGCGGTGTGAATCCTTGTGATGCGCGGGCAAGCCTTTGGAGGTAGCCGGGGAGGACCCCACAGGCAGTGTCATCGGCGATTGCACCCTTGAACACTCAGGGCTCCACGCAACGACTCGCGAGGGCGCCGCACGCGCCCTGGCCTTCGATTTGCTTTCCCGATCTCCCATCGCAAGGAGCACGCATGTACTACGGCTTGACCCCTCTCGGCATCGTCCACACCCTCATCAGCCTCGTGGCCGTGGTGGCCGGATTCATCGCGCTCGTCCGCTACAAGGAGATCACGTTGGCCACGCGCGCCGGCCGGATCTACGTCATCGCCACCGTGCTCACCTGCCTGACCGGTTTCGGCATCTTCCAGCACGGTGGGTTCGGCCCGCCGCACGTCCTCGGCATCGTGACGCTGGTGGTCCTGGGCATCGCGATGCTGGCGGAACGCTCGCAAGCCTTCGGCAAGCTGTCGGCCTATGTGGCCGTTGTCTGCTATTCGCTGACCTTCTTCTTCCACATGATTCCGGGCGCGACCGAAACATCCACGCGCCTGCCGCTGGGCGCCCCGCTGGTGGCCGATCGTGACGCATCGCCCGGCCTGCAGGCGGCCATCGGCGTCCTGTTCGTGCTGTTCCTGATCGGCGCTACCGTGCAGGTGATCCGCTTGCGCGCCAGCCGCCAGCGCGGCGCGCTCGACGGACTGAGGATGATGGGCTGAACCGTCGTTGCCGGGATCACCGGCCGACGAAGTGCTTGACGCCGACAATCAGCACGATCGCGAGGACCACCAGAAAACCCAGGCGGCCCCAGCGCACCGAGGGCTGGTTCGACATGCCGGACAAATCGCTCCGTTGGAGGCCAGAGAAGGAAGTGGAGTCCGGCTTGTCTCGTGCCCAGTCGTGAAAGTTATCTCTGTCGGTGTTCATGTAATACATTTTAACTACACTTACACCGCTACTCACAAGCTCTTGCGCGTGTTTTCGACACACGCAAGCGACGCAACACTACACAAGATTTCGCTTCGCCATTACCGGGGGTTCACATGGCAGGGCCAGCATGGAGATTCCTTCCATCAGGAGTCCCGCCATGAAGAAGATTGCACTCGCCCTCGGCACCATTGCCCTGCTGTCCATCGCGACGCTCAGCGCGCCAGCCTCGGCGCAGCCCTATCCGGACCGCGCGTACGTCGTGCCGGCACCGCCGCCGCCATCGCGGGGGTACATCGTGACGCCTGGCTATGCCTATGTGCAACCGGGCTACGTGCAGCGCGGCCCCGGCTACGACGGTCGTCACCATCGCGGCTACGGAGACCGCGACCATGACGGCATCCCCAATCGCTACGACCGCGATCGCGACGGTGACGGCGTGCCCAACCGCTACGACTCGCGCCCGGACAATCCCTACCGCTACTGAACGTCAGCGCCGCAGCTGATGGTGTCCAGGGGCTATGTGGACACCGTCCATTCTCTCTGCTAAGGTTTGTGGATGCTGTACACAAGCCAGGAGAGATCCATGCTGCTCGCTGACAGATGCGCCGTGGTCTACGGCGCAGGCGGCGCGATCGGCGGCGCCGTGGCCCGTGCCTTCGCGCGCGAGGGCGCGAGAGGGCGAGAGGGCGAGAGGGTCTTCCTCGCAGGCCGAACCCGATCCAGGCTGGACGCCGTCGCCTCCGACATCAAGTCTTAAAACCCATGGCAGACCGCGCAGGCATCACCATTGACCAGATGCTAGCCGGTGCAGCGGCCGGGACGATTCTGAAGCGCCTGCCCACACTGGACGAAGTCGCCAACACGGCCGTGTTCCTCGCATCCCGCCACGCCGGCGCGATCACCGGCACTGTCGCTAACCTGAGTTGCGGCTTCCTGGTGGACTGACGACGATGACGCACCGCTGGCTCGCACTCATGGTCCTTTGCCTCGGCGTGCTGATGATCGTGCTCGACACCACGATCGTGAACGTCGCACTGCCCTCGATCCGCGAAGATCTGGGCTTCCCCGAAACCTCGCTTGTCTGGGTGGTCAACGCCTACATGCTGACCTTCGGCGGCTTCCTGCTTCTGGGCGGGCGGCTGGGCGACCTGTTCGGCCACCGGCGCCTGTTCCTGCTCGGCATCACGCTCTTCACCCTCGCCTCGCTCGGCTGCGGCCTCTCGAACTCGCAGGCGCTGCTGGTGACGGCCCGTGCCGTGCAGGGGCTCGGCGGTGCGGTGGTCTCCGCGGTCGCGTTGTCGCTGATCATGAATCTCTTCACCGAACCTGCCGAGCGCGCAAAAGCGATGGGCATCTACGGATTCGTCTGCGCGGGCGGCGGCAGCATCGGCGTGCTGCTGGGCGGCCTGCTGACCGACGCGCTGAGCTGGCACTGGATCTTCCTGGTCAACCTGCCGATCGGGATCGCGGTCTATGCCCTGTGCCTGGCGCTGCTGCCGGACGCCGACGGCCACGCGGCCGGCGAGCGCCTCGACATCGGCGGCGCATTGACGGTCACCACCGCCCTGATGCTGGCCGTCTACGCCATCGTCAACGGCAACGAGGCCGGCTGGACCTCGCGCCAGACGACGCTTCTGCTGGGCACGTCGGTGCTGCTCTTCGCCGCCTTTCTGGCGATCGAGGCACGGGTGAAACACCCGCTGATGCCGCTGCGGCTGTTCAGGCTGCGCAATGTCGCGACGGCCAACGTGATCGGCGTACTGTGGGCCGCCGCGATGTTCGCGTGGTTCTTCATCTCCGCCCTGTACCTGCAACTGGTGCTGGGCCGCAGCCCAATGCAGGTCGGGCTGGCCTTCCTGCCGGCCAATCTGATCATGGCGGCCTTCTCGCTCGGCCTATCGGCGAAGCTGGTGATGCGCTTCGGCAACCGGGCGCCGCTCTCGCTCGGGTTGCTGCTCGCCGCGGCAGGGCTGGCCTTGTTCGTGCGCGCGCCCATCGACGGCAGTTTCCTGGTCGACGTGCTGCCCGGCATGACGCTGCTCGGCATCGGCGCGGGGATGGCGCTGAACCCCCTGCTCCTCGTGGCGATGAGCGATGTGGCGCCTACCGAATCCGGCCTCGCGTCCGGCGTGGTGAATACGGCCTTCATGATGGGCGGCGCGCTCGGGCTGGCCGTGCTCGCCAGCCTTGCGGCGGCCAGGACCGACAGGCTGCTCGCGCTGGGTTCACCGCCGATGGTCGCGCTGAACGGCGGCTACCACATCGCCTTCCTGGCCGGCGCCGTTTTCGCGGGGATGGCCGCGCTGCTCGCGGCCGCGCTCCTTCGCACGAAGCCGGGTGGCGAAGCCCTGCGAAACGACACGGCGATCGGCGCGGCCGAAGCCAATTGATTCCGGCGGAAACGTAGGTGTTGGCCTACATAAATTCCGCTCGCAGGCGCCCACCATCAACGCATGAAAAATCCGATCAAACTCGTCATCGACGAGCCGGCGCCCGGGTCTTTTCTCTGGACGCTGCTCGAAACCGACGCCAGCGGCGTGCCTCGGAAGGTCGTGAGAGCGGCCGAGTACGGCGCAGACACCTACGAGGCCGCGCTCGCGGCCGGTACGCGGATGATGGACGCCGAAATCCGCAAGAACATGGCGCCCGCGTCCCAGCGGGACAGCGTGTCCGGCTAGGCGAGGTGCGTCTTCAGCGGCACGGCCGGATCGGCCGCGACCGCGGGCTCCGGGCTGCGACCCGCTTCCAGCAACTTGCGGCTCATCATGTGGTCGACCGGTGCATTCACGGATTCGACGCAGCGTAGTTGTCCGTCGACATAGTGAAGCAGCGAGAAGGACGCGGCGTTGGCACCGGGGCGCCGGACCGTGACCGCGCCCGGCGTGCCTTCGGCCGGCACGAGCCCTGCCATCTGAAGACGAAGCGTGCCCTGATCGGACCAGAACCACGGCACCGCGTCGTGCGGCCGCGGCGCGCCGGTGAGCGTCGCCACCGCCGTGCGTGCCTGATCGTTCGCGTTCTGCACCGATTCGAGCCTCAGTGGCTGCCCGGCACGGCGGTCCGGAAAACGCGTGCAGTCGCCGACGGCCAGCACAGCCTCGTCGCTGGTCTGCATGAAGGCGTCGACCACGATGCCGTCGACGCATTCCAGGCCGGCCGCCTCCGCCAGGGCCGTCTCGGGCACCGCGCCGATGCCGAGCAGCAGCAGGTCGATGGGTAGCGGCTGCCCATCGACCTCGATCGATGCCAGCCGCTTGCCATCGATCTGCATCGCGCCGCTCTGCACGCCGACACGCACATCCATGCCAGCCGCACGGTGAGTCGCCAGCACGTGCGCGGACAGCTCCGGCGACACCGCACGGCTCAGCAGCCGAGGCGCGCTTTCCAGCACCACGACCTGTTTGCCGAGCCCGAGTGCCGTGGCTGCGACTTCGAGCCCGATGAAACCGCCACCCAGCACGGTGACGTGCTTCGCCGCCCCGATCTGGGCGCGAAGACGCGCCGCCTCGTCGACGGCACGCAGCAGCGCCACGTTGTCGAGCCCGGCCAGGGCAGCCAGCCGGCGCGCACGCGTGCCGGTGGCCAGCACGAGCCGCTCCCAGTCGATCACTTTGCCTGAGCGCAGCGTGACGGTATGCGCCGCGCGATCGATGGAGACCGCCGGATCGCCCATGTGCATGGTGATGCCGGCTTCGCCGTACCACGTCTCAGCACGATGCGCCTGCGGCACCTCCCCCGCGCTCTTCAGGAAGGTCTTGGAAAGCGGCGGACGGTGATAGGGAATCGCGGCTTCCTCGCAGACCAGGTGCACGCGGGCGCCCTGGCCCGCTTCCACGAGGCCTGCGCACAATTGCGCGGCCGCATGGCCGCCGCCGATGATGACGATGTTCGAGTTCATGATGAAAGTGTTCCGTTGCCGTCGGTGATCCCCACAATGCGGGGATCGAGCCCGACACTGTAGCCTCGGCAACGGCGGACTTCGACGCCCAGGACAACATCGAGACAAGCCCATGAAGATTCGCATCATCGGCGGCGGCCCCGCCGGCCTTTTCTACGCCTACCTGATGAAGCGCGACGACCCGTCGCACGACATCCGCGTCCACGAGCGCGACCCCGAAAGCGCCACCTACGGCTGGGGCGTGGTCTTCTCCGACGTGGCGCTCGCCTTCGTGCGCGACCTGGCGCCGGAGCTCTACGAAGCCATGACGCACAACCAGGAGGTGTTCGACGAGATGGCAGTCGTCCACCAGGGCGTGCATGTCACGCTGGCCCACAACACCTTCCACCGCATGGCGCGCATCGACCTGCTGAAGGCCTTGCACGCGCACTGCCGCAAGGTCGGCGTGGTCATCGCGTTCGAGCAGCGCTTCGACGATGTCACGGCCTTCGCCGATGCCGACCTGATCGTCGCCGCCGACGGCGCCAACAGCGCGATCCGCACGCGCTACCAGGAACACTTCGGCCCGACGCTCGACGAGCGGCCGAACCTGCTGGCCTGGTACGGCACCACGCAGCTCTTCAACCCGCTGTCGCTGATCTTTCGCCAGACCCCCGATGGGCTGGCGATCGCGCACACCTACCGCTACAGCCGCACGCACAGCACCTTCCTGGTGGAGGTCGATCCCGAGACCTTCCGCAAGTCGGGCCTGGACCGGATGAGCGAAGCGCAGAGCCTCGCGTGGTGCGAGAAGGTCTTCGCCGACGACCTCCAGGGGCACAAGCTGCTGTCCAACAAGTCGAACTGGTTCCGCTACACCATCGTGAAGAACCGCCACTGGCACTACCGCAACATCGTGCTGATCGGCGATGCGCTGCGCACGGGGCACCCGTCCGTCGGATCGGGCACGCGGCTCGCGATGCAGGACTCGATCGCGCTCTTCGACGCCTTCAAGACCTGCGGCGCGGACGTGCCGAAGATGCTCGAGGAGTTCGTCCGCATCCGCCAGCCGGGCTCCGATTCGCTGCAGAAGGCCGCGATCAGGAGCACCGAGTGGTACGAGAACCTCGGGCCCAAGCTGCCGCTCGATCCGATCTCTTTCGCGTACGACTACGTCACCCGCAGCGGCCGCGTCGACCACGCCGACGTGCGCAAGCGCGACCCCGAACTCGCGGCCGCCTACGAGAAGCTGCATCCCGAACTCGCGTTCTGAACCGGAGGAATCCACCATGCTCGAAGGTTGCGTTCCCTGGCCCCCGGAAGACGCCGAGAGATTCCGCAAGCTCGGCCTGTGGGAAGACATCACCGTGGCCCAGATGGTCGAGCGCACGATGCGCGGCACACCGGACAAGACCGCGATCGTCTTCAACGACCGGCGCATCAGCTACGCGGAACTGGTGCGCAGTTCGAGGCGACTCGCAGTCGCCCTGCTCGACCTGGGCCTGAAGCCGTGCGACCGCGTGGTGGTGCAGTTGCCGAACATGCCGGTGTTCGTCATCGCCTACCTCGCGCTCAACTGGATGGGCGCGATCCCGGTGATGGCGCTGCGTGCGCATCGCAACGCCGAAGTGCACCACTTCATTCGCGCCTCGGGCGCCACCGCCTATTTCGTGCCCGACGTGGTGGGCAACTTCGACTACCGGCCGATGGCGGCCGAGATGGTTGCGGAGTTTCCCTTCCTGCGCCATGTGATCGTCGCGGGCGAGCCGGCACCCGGGCAGCGGTCACTCGATCCGTTGATCGATGGCGGAAAGTTCGATGACGACACCGTGCTGGCCCGTCTCGCCGCGGTACGACCTTCGCCGGACGACGTCTCGACCATGCTGCTCTCCGGCGGTACGACTTCGGTGTCGAAGCTGATCCCGCGCACACACAACGACTATGTGCTCAACGCCCGCCTCTGCGCGCAGGCGGCAGGGTTCGACCGGGACACAGTCTTCATGGCCATCCTGCCGCTCGGCCACAACTACAACCTCGCCTCGCCGGGCCTGCTCGGCACCTTCCATGCGGGCGGCACCGTGGTGATTGCAGCGGGCACGGACATCGAGTCCACCTTCGCATCCGTCGAGCGCGAGCGCGTGTCGGCCATCGCGAGCGTGGTGCCGCTCATTTCGAACTGGCTCAACAGCGACGTGCCGAAGCGCTACGACCTCTCGTCGCTCAAGGTGGTACAGAACGGCGGCGCGCGACTCGCGCCTGAGCTGCGCATGCGCCTGCGCGAGCAGTTCGACTGCACGCCGCAGGAGATCTACGGCACGGCCGAAGGCCTGATCAACATGACGCGCCTCGACGACCCGGACGACCTGCTGCTCGAAAGCTCCGGTGCGCCCGTCAGCGAGTTCGACGAGATCAAGGTGCTGGACGACGACGATCGCGAAGTGCCCGACGGCGAAACGGGCGAACTCGTCACACGCGGCCCGTACACCATCCGCGGCTACTACAACGCACCCGGGAAGAACGCGGAAGCCTTCACGGCCGACGGCTTCTACAGGATGGGCGACATCGTGCGCAAGCGCGGCCGCCACGTCTTCACCGAAGGCCGCCGCAAGGACCTCATCAACCGCGGCGGCGAGAAGATCAGCTGCGACGAGATCGAGAACCTCATCTTCGGGCTGCCTCAGGTGAAGGTCGTCGCGCTGGTCGGCTTGCCCGACCCGGTCTTCGGCGAGAAGGCCTGCGCCTGCGTGATCCTGCAGCCCGGCACCACGCTCGCCTTCGACGAACTCATCGCCTACCTGCGCCAGCAGAAGATCGCATCGTTCAAGCTGCCCGAGCGCTTGGAGATCATGGAGGAGTTTCCCGTCAGCCCGGTCGGCAAGATCCTCAAGCGCGAACTCAGAGAACGCCTCGTATGACACACCGCATGAACGCAGACGACCTCTGCATGAAACACCACGGATCCGGCTTTGCCGGGCCGTTGGTGTTGCCCCCGGCAGGGGGTGGGCGAAGCGACACGAAGTGCGCGCAGCCTGGGGGCGAGCCATGATCACGCTTTATCACTGCGTCAGTGCCCGCTCGTTTCGTCCGCTCTGGATGCTCGAGGAATTGCGGGCGCCGTACGAGTTGCGCATGCTGCCTTTCCCGCCGCGCGCGCTGCAGCGCTCCTATCTGGAAATCAACCCGCTGGGAACCGTGCCCTATCTCATCGACGGCGAGACGCGCATGACCGAGTCCGCCGCGATGTGCCAGTACCTCGCGCAGCGCTGCGACCCCGACAACGCAAGCGGCCTCGGCGTTCGCCCCGACGAACCCGCCTTCGGCGCGTGGCTGAACTGGCTGCATCACGGCGAGGCCACGCTCACTTTTCCGCAGACCATCGTGCTGCGCTACGGCCGTTTCGAGCCGGACGAACGCAAGCTGCCGCAGGCCGCCGAGGACTACGGCAAGTGGTTCATCTCGCGCCTGCGCGGCATCGAGGCGGTGCTGGCGAAGCACGAATTCCTCTGTGCCGACCGCTTCACCGCCGCGGACATCTCGGTGAGCTACGCGCTGATGCTCGCTGGAGAGATCGACCTGGTCTCGCGCTTTCCGCCCGCAGTCGCAGCGTACTGGGAGAGCATGCAGCAGCGCGATGGCTTCAGGCGCGCCATGGCCGCGCAGCATGACGCGGCGCTGGCACAAGGCCTGTCGCCGCGCAGTGCCGCCATTGACTGAAATGCCCGCGCGGCTGCATAACCGCGAGGATGGATTTCCACCACCCGCTCTTCCAGAGCCTTGCGCTGCCGCTGGTCCTTTCCTTCGTGGCCACGGGCGTGCTGCGGGGCGCACTGGGACCGGATCACGGGCGACGCTGGGCTTCCGCCGGCGTGGGGATCGCGATCGTCGCCGGGTCCGTGTGGGTCCTCGGATGGGACATGTGGCCCCGCACACTGACCGAGGAACTGCCCTGGATCTATGCGGCCGGAGCGCTGCTAGGGGTCGGCCTGGAAGCCATGCGGGCCGGCCGGCGCACCACCTGGCTCGCGGCCTGTGTGCTCTGGACGCTCGTGCTCGGTGGGCTGAGCGACCAGTCACTCTCGGTGCAGGCCGTGACGTGGCTGGTCGGCGCCGCGGTGATCGCCGCCGTGCTGGGCCAACCCGCGGAGAGCGCGCATGCGTCGGCCAGTCTTGTCGTCGCCGGGCTGGGCCTGGCGGCCGTTGCGCTGATCAGCGGATCGGCACTGCTGTTCGAACTGAGCCTGTCCATCGCGGCCGCTGTGGCCGGCTGTGCGCTCTGGCTCTGGCCCACGGCCCGTATCGCCTTCGGCTCCTGCGGCGCCGTGGTCTCGGTGATCGCCTGGCTCGCGCTGGCGCAAGGCATCGCGTTGCTGTCGCCGGTGCAGCCGCTGGTGCTCCTGCTGCTGGCTTGCGCCTTCCTGTCCGGACCGATCGTGCACTGGGCAGGCCGATGGCGCCGGCGCGTTCCGCCCGTTCCGTCGACACGCAAGTGGATCGGCGCATTGGTCGCCGCGTCGGTGGCGGCGGTCTGGGTGACGGGCGCCGTCGCGCTGGCGCTGAGAGACGATGCCAAGATGCCCGCCGGTGGCAACGACGACCCCTACTACACGCCGCGATGGTAGAAGTGGCAAGACACACGGATCGACTTCCATGATGCCCAACCATTCTTCCGTCCCCGGCGTCGACGCCCTCTGGCCCTTGTGCCTGGACATCGTCGCGCAACGCCGCGGACTCGCTGCACCGCAGCAATGGAACGCCCGCTCGCCCCTGGCATGGGATGCGTCGCAGGGCTTCGCATTGCGCGGCGTCTGGAATGACGAGGCGGTCGAGTTGTTCGACCTTCTCAAGCCCCTGCTCGACCGCCCGCGTCAAGGCACCCCCTGGCTGATCGGCCAGCTCGGCCAGAGCCTCGACGGCTGCGTCGCCACGCACGGCGGCGACTCCAACTACGTCAACGGCCCGGAGGTGCTCGTGCACCTGCATCGCCTGCGCGCCCTGTGCGATGCGGTCATCGTGGGCGCCGGCACCGCGGCCATCGACAACCCGCAGCTCACGACGCGCCATGTGACCGGCGCGCATCCCGTGCGCGTGCTTCTCGACCCGGACCTTCGTCTTCCGCCGACCTTGCGCGTCTTCTCGGACGGCCATGCCGCGACCCTGCTTGTGTGCGATGCCTCGCGTGCGAACGAAGCGGTGGAGCGCGTGGGCGCCGATCAGGTGTTGGGCGTGCCGGACCTGACGGGCGCCGATGGCGTGCTCCATCTGCAGGCGCTGACGACGGCACTGGAGGCACGCGGCCTGCACGTGTTGTTCGTCGAGGGCGGCGGCGTCACGGTGTCGCGCTTCATCGCCCAGGGGTGCCTGGACCGGCTCCACCTCAGCGTGGCGCCCGTGATCATCGGCGCCGGACGACCCGGCCTGCAGCTGCCGAGGAGTCTCGCGATGCGCGATTGCATGCGGCCTTCGGGACGGGTGTTCCGCATGGGCGCGGATGTGCTTTGGGACCTCGACCTGCGGACGATGCAAGCCGCCACGGCGTGAGACTAGGTCGCGAGGATCTCCTGGTGCCCGATGCGCAATCGGGTCCGGTCGATGACATCGAGGCGTCGCTGCATCCAGTCGGTCACCCGGCTGCGGGCCGTCAGATCCTGTTCGAGCGATGCGGTAGCCATGCCCTGCACCATGGCGGTCAGCATCGCATGGGCGCTTGCGCCTTCGATGCGCCAGTCGCTGGTGGCTCGGACAGTGTCGTACCCGCACCCTTCAAGATGACGTGCGGCGAAGTCCACAGCTTCGACGCCGAGTGCAGGACCGAAGCCTTTGTCGCGACGTTGGTGCGAAGCGAAAAGTCGGTCCACTTCCTCATCACCGTCCATCTGTGGATCCCACGTGACGCGTCCGTCCACACTCAATGCAAAGAGCATTGCAGCGTCCGCCGAGCGAACCTGCTCGACCAATGCCTTGACCCACCGGTCTGACACCAGGTCGAGCAGCGCCGAAGCAGTGACCAGTCTTGTTCCGGCGAAAGGCACGGCGTCGAGGTTCGACGCAAGGTCGACGCATGCGGTCTGCACGCGTGCCTTCCAGTCGGGACCTTCGATCCGGATGGATCCGTCGCCGGTCTCCGCGATGAACCCCTCAGCCTTCGCCCACGCTGCGATCGCTTCGGGGATTTCCTGCAAGAGCCGAAGATCGTGATCTACCAGGGTCCATCGCTGCGGACCCTTCAGGCGCGGCGCAAGTTCACGCAAGTTCGCGCCCGTTCCACAAGCCAGGTCGAGCACGGTGAGCGTCGGATCATCGCCACGCAGGCGTGAAGCGAGCGCATCCAACGCGAGCGATGCAGCCGCCATGCCGCGTGCCTCCCGATCGAAGGGCTCGCGCAGCGAGAGCCAATCGGCGCTGAAACCGGTCATGGGCGCGCTTCGTCCTGCCAGTCGCGCAGTGCGGATGCGAAGCGTGCCGCACTGTCCGCCCACGTGGGCAGCAACTGCCTGGCCCTGCGCGCGCCTTCGGACAACTGCGCGCGCCAGCCGGCGTCATCCATCAGCCGCTGCAAGGCGGCGCGCAATGCGATGGGGTCTCCCGGCGGAACCAGCAAGCCGGCATCCGCAGGCACCGTGTCGGGAATGGCGCCCGCACTGGTGCTGATGACCGGCAGCCCGTGCGCCAATGCCTCGGCCAGCGCCATGCCGTAGCCCTCGTGAAAGGACGGCAGCACGAACGCATCGGCACAGGCATAGAGCGCCCTCAGGCCGGTCTCGTCCTTTTCGCCGTGGAGCACGACCCGGTCACGCAGACCGTGGCGTTCGATGGCCTCGACGAGTGCGGCCGCGCAGGCAGGATCCATCGCGAGACTGCCCGCGCAATGCAGTGTCCAGCGCCGGTCGTCCAATCCGGCAAGGGCTTCGATCAGCAGGCTGTGGCCCTTGCGCGGCGTCACAGTCGCTACGCAAAGAAGTGCCAGGCCGTCCGTACCGGATCCGGCCGAAAGCGGCGCCGGCTCCGTCCCCGGCTCGATCACCACGATGCGGCTCGCCGGCACGTCGAACGCCGCGAGCGCGCGGGCGGTGGACGGGCTGGTCACGATCACGCCTCGTGCTGTAGCCAATGCCCGCCGCTCGCTTTCGAAGAGGCTGTGCTGCACCTCGGGCGACAGCCCCGTTTCCATCGACAACGGATGATGAACCAGCGCGACCCAACGAAGACGCCGGGCATGGGCCTCGGCCAACGCCGGCATCGCACCGAATGCAAGGCCGTCCACCACGGTGAGTTCGTCGTCAGGCAGCGCCTCGACGATGCCGCGCGCCAACGCCTCCGACGAGGCGGCCGGCATCGGCCAGCCTTCGCCGGGAGACTGCACGTCAATCTGCCACTGCAACGCACGCAGCCCGTCGATGATGTGCCGGTCGTAGGTGTAGCCGCCTGTCCGGGTGTTCAGGTCGCCCGGCACGAGGAAGCTGCAACGGGCGGTCAACCCGCGCTCGCCGGCAGGGCGCCCTCGTAGGCGGCCCAGGCCACATGCGATTCGTTGAGCCGCACGCGCATCGACGACAGGCCACCCGCATGCGCGCCAAGTTCGCCCTTCGCCATGCGCGCGGCGACCCGGTCGAAGATCACCCGCGCCATGAACTCGGTGGTCGTGTTCTTTCCGTTGAACGCCGGATCGTCGTCGAGGTTGCGAAGGTTGAGTTCGCCGAGCACGCTTCGCAACACCTCGGTTGCGAGCGCGATGTCGACGACCACGCCGTCGGCATCCAGTTCGGCGCGGCGCAGTTCGAGGTCGACCACGTAGGTCGCGCCGTGCAATCGCTGGGCGGGGCCGAAGACTTCGCCGCGGAAGCTGTGGGCGATCATGAAGTGGTCGCGGACATTGACGCTGTACATGGTGGTCTTTCCGATGGAGGGAGTCAGGGGTAATCGATGCGCTGGCACAGGGTGTCCGGGGAGCCCGAAGAGAGACGGGCCAGCACTTCGGGCAAGTCGTCGAAAGGCGCGCTGTCGGTGACGAGCAGATCGAGTACCGGATCGCGCAACAGCGACAGGGCCAGCGCGAGCCGACGCCGATGGCTCCAGCGCGCGCGCTGGGCAGCGGCGACATGGCCGACCTGCGAACTCCGCAGCGTGAGCCGTCGCGCGTGGAAGGCCTCGCCCAAGGGGAGCGCCACTTCGCGCCGGCCATACCAGCTCATCTCGATCACCGTGGCCTCGAACGCCGCGAGGCCCAGCGCGGTGACCAGCCCCTGGGCGTTGCCGCTCGCATGCAGCACGCGGTCCGCTTCCGGCTTCGCATCCTGCGGCGTCGCGAAGCCCACGCCCAGGGCCTGCGCCGTCTCGCGACGCGATGGCCGCACATCGACCAGTTCGACCTCGCAACCCGGCAGGCGACCCGCAAGCCATGCAACGAGCAGGCCCACCACGCCGCCGCCCACCACCGCGATGCGATCGCCGATGCGCGGGGCGGCATCCCACAGGGCATTGACGGCGGTTTCCATGTTCGCGGCGAGCACGGCACGCGCCGGAGGCAATCCGTCGGGCAACGGATGGACGGCATCGGCCGGGACGACGTAGCGGGTCTGGTGCGGATGAAGGCAGAAGACGGTGCGTCCCACCAGCGCATCAGGCCCCAGTTCCACGACCCCCACGCTGGCATAGCCGTACTTCACCGGCCCCGGAAAGTCGCCCTCCTGGAACGGCGCTCGCATGCGCCGGAACTCGGTGGGCGGCACCTCGCCGCGGAACACCAGCATCTCGGTGCCGCGGCTGATGCCGCTGTGCAGCGCGCGCACCAGCACCTCGCCGGGGCCCGGCGGCCGCAGCTCGGCGCTGCGGATCGCCGCCCGGCCGGGTGCCTCGACCCAGCAAGCCCTTTGATCACCTGAGACTGCGCGAGACGGATATGCTGGCATGCTGCCTTCAGCGCCCGCTGCCCGCGAGCGATCCTGTTCAAGCCGATGGAAGCCGATCTTAAGACGATGACTTCGCAGTCCTCCAACGACCGTCGTGGATTTCCCCTGGCGCATGCGGCAGCGCTGCGGCGCGATGCGTGGCGCGAGGCGCTGGGCTGTCTCGTGCTGCTGATGCTGCTCGCGCGCGGCGCGGGGGTGCTGGCGGGTCTGGGGCCGTGGTTCCAGGTGAAGGCGGTCTGCGTGTTCGTGGCCGCGTTCGCGATCGCCCAGACGGGGCTTCCCGGCCATTCGCCGAATCGACGGTTCGGCCTGGCCAATCGCGTGACGCTGGTGCGGCTGGCGCTCATCGCCCTGCTCGCCGCCGGCATCGGCGAAGCTTCCCCCGATGCGGCGATCGCGTGGGCGGTCGTCGCCATCGCCACGGCCGCCGCATTGCTCGATGCGCTGGATGGCCCCCTGGCGCGGGCCCGTGGATTCGCCAGCGAATTCGGCGCGCGCTTCGACATGGAGACCGATGCCCTCATGGTGCTGGTCCTGTGCCTGCTGGTGCTTCACTTCGACAAGGCCGGCGCGTGGATCCTGGCCGCCGGACTCATGCGCTATGTCTTCGTCCTGTCGTCCAGTGCATGGCCCTGGCTGGCTCGCCCGTTGCCGCCGAGCCAGCGGCGCAAGGCGATCTGTGTTGCGCAGATCACGAGCCTGATCGTGTGCCTGGTCCCGATCGTGCCGGTCGGATGGAGCGAGGCCATTGCGGCTGGCAGTCTCGCTGCGCTCACGGCATCCTTCGCGACGGACATTGTCTGGCTGTCCCGCCATCGCCACGCTCGTTCGGAGGTCGCGCCATGAATGCTCAATCGATGCGGAGCCAGGGCATCGCGCTGATCTCGGTGATCCCGCTGATCTCGCTCCTCGCCCTGCCGGCACGGGGCGAACCGGCGAACTACGAACTCGACCCGAATCACATCACCGTCGCCTTCATGGTCGACCATCTCGGCTACGCCAAGGTGCTGGGCATGTTTCGCGCGGCGCGTGGCAGCTTCAGCTTCGACGAAACCACGGCCACGCTGAACAACGTGCGGATCGAAGTCGATACGCAAAGCGTGTTCAGCAACTACGCCAACCGCGATCGGCACCTGAAGAGCGCCGACTTCCTCAACAGCGTCGAATTCCCCCGCATGGTGTTCACCGCGACCAGCGCGAAGCGCACCGGGGAGCGTACTTTCGAGATCCCCGGGCAGCTCGAACTGCTGGGCCGGCCGCTACCGCTCACGCTCACGGCCACGTGGAACAAGAGCGGCCCGTCGCCCATCGACAAGGTCTACACGATGGGCGTGTCGGCGCGCGGCAGCTTCAAGCGCAGCAGCTACGGCATGAACTACGGCGTGAGCAACGAGTGGGTCGGCGACGAGATTCCGCTCATCATCGAATTCGAAGCGCAGCGCAAATGACCCCAGTGCCATGGCCCGGATGGACGCGGTGGCTGCTGCGATTCGGGCTGCCGTTCATGGTGCTCAACGCCATGTTCACGCTGGAGAACGTCTGGCCGACGCTGTGGGCGCGTCCCGCACTGCGCCTGTCCTTCGAGTTGTGCATGGCGACGTTCGCGGTCATGGCCTGGCTGGCTGTGCGCGGCACGGCGGGCGTCCGGGTGCAGCGCACGCTGGCGGCGCTCACGACCGTGTGGGTCGTCACGCGCTACGTGGAGGTGACGGCATCCGCCGTGTTCGGGCGGCAGATCAACCTGTACTGGGACGGCCGGCACGTGTTCGACGTGCTCCGCATGGGCAACGTGGCGATTTGGCAGATGGCACTGGGTGCCGTCGCCATCGCGGCTGTCGTGTGGCTGGTGTACGGCATTGCCCGTCGATGCTGGGCATCGATCGCGCGCGAACTGGCCTGGCATCGGCCACGCCCTGCGATCGGCGTCATCGGCACGCTTCTGCTCGCGACTTTTGCGGCGCACGGCATCGGCGGCCGCGACACGCGCTGGTTCTTCTCGATGCCGGTGATGCCGATCATCGCCCGCCAGGCAGACCTGCTCGCGGGCCAGTTGTGGCCCGGCAATGTCGCCGCGCGCCTGCCGGCCAGCCCGGCCTTCGAGGGCGACCTCGGCGGACTTGGCGGCGCCGACGTGCTGGTGATCTTTGCGGAGTCCTACGGCGTCACGACGCTCGACGACCCAGCGCAGGCCGCGGCGCTGGCCCCGCACCGTGCTCGCCTGGCGGAAGCCCTTCGCGCCGGCGGGCGCCAGGTCGTGTCGGCGCGGGTGCGCTCGCCGACCTACGGCGGCGCCTCATGGTTCGCGCACGCGGCGCTGCTGAGCGGTGTCGACACGCGCAAGCCGGGCGACTACGAACTGCTCCTCGCCACCGAGCGGAACACGCTCGTGCACCACTTCAAGGCGCACGGCTACCGCACGGTGAGTTGGATGCCGGGCCTCCAGAAGCCCTGGCCCGAAGGCAGCTTCTACGGCTTCGACCGCTACGTCGATGCGAACAACATGGGCTATCGCGGACCGCCGATCGGCCATTGGCGCATCCCGGACCAGGCGTCGGTGGCGCTGCTGCAGGCCCAGGAGCTGTCGGGCGTACCCGGCACGCGTGCACCGCGCCTGATCGTCTTTCCGACGTTGGCCAGCCATGCGCCTTTCCGGCCGCTGATGCCCTACGTGGCCGACTGGGACCGGTTGCTCGGCGCCGAGGCCTACCCACAGGCCGAGGTCGCGCGCGCGGTGGCCGAGCCCCTGTCGTGGCTCGCGCCGGTCCCCGCCTATCTCGATTCGCTGGCCTACACCTTCGAATGGCTGGGCGACTACCTCTCAGGCCGCGCGCCGCCGCGCATGCTGACGATCGTCATCGGCGACCACCAGCCGTTGGCGAGCGTGAGCGGGCGTGATGCGTCGTGGGACGTGCCCGTGCACATCATCAGCGCCGATACGAGACTGCTCGCGCGCTTCGAGGCCGCCGGTTTCACGCCCGGATTGATTCCAGAGAAGACCTCGCGCATGGCGATGGATGAACTCACGCCGGTGCTCCTCCGCGCCTTCGACGGACCGGCCGCGAGCCATGCCGGCGCCGCCGAATAGCAGGGAGTAGTTCAAGGCGATCTGTGCAGTATTTCACGCCGCACGCCACACCATCTCTGATAGCCTGTCCAGCCATGCGCACCCTCTGTCTGCTTGCCAACTTCGGCGTCCTTGCCGTCGCTTTCTATTTCGGATCGCTGTTGGGGCTCGCAATCGCATTGGGCATCTGCGTGGTCCTCGTGACGCTGTTCTTCATCTTCTCGACAGCCAGGACCGAAGCGCGCGAGTCGAAGAGGATCCAGAGGGAGATGGGGCGAAACACCACCTTTCTCGCCGGCCTCTTCCATTCCAGCAAGCGCTGATCTTCCCGATCTATTCGACGGCCGCCTTGGCCACCGCGACCGCCGCCTCGCGCGGCAAGGCCACCGCGTTCTTCACCGCCAGGATCTCCGCCATCACGCTCACCGCGATTTCCGGTGGCGTCTTGCTGCCGATGTAGATGCCGATCGGGCCGCGCAGGCGCGACAGCGAGGCTTCCGTCTGGTCGAAATGATCGATCATCCGTTCGCGCCGAGCCTCGGCGTTCCGCCGGGAGCCGATGGCGCCGACGTAGAAGGCTTCGCTGTCCAGGGCTTCGAGCAATGCGAGATCGTCGAGCTTGGGGTCGTGCGTGAGCGCTACCACGCAAGTCCTGCGATCGGGCTTGAAAGCGGTCACGGCATCGTCGGGCATCTCGGTCGTGATCGTGACGCCCGGCAGGGTCCAGCCGGTTCGGTACTCGGAGCGCGGGTCGCACAGGGTGACCGCGAAGCCACTGAACTTCGCCATCGTCGCGAGGTACTCGGCCAGTTGGCCGGCGCCGATGAGGAGCATGCGGTATTCCGGGCCGAAGGTGTTGACCAATTCGGTGTCGTTGACGGACAGCTCGGCCGGCGATGCCGCTTCGGCCAGGCTGATCGTGCCGTCGGCGAGGGAAACCGTGCGCTGCATCAGCCGGCCCTCTTCGAGCGCCGCCACCAGCGTCGCCAGCGAGGCGGCCTCGGGGTCGTATTCGAGCAGCAGCTCCAGCGTGCCGCCGCAGGGGAGCCCGAAGCGATGCGCCTCGTCGGCCGTGATGCCGTACTTGACGAGCGACGGCGCACCCGTGGGCATCGCACCGTCGCCGCCGTGCGCACGGCTGTAGCGCACGATCAGGTCGTCTTCGATGCAGCCTCCCGACACCGAACCGACGACCGCGCCGTCCTCGGCCAGCGCCATGATCGATCCGATGGGTCGGGGCGACGATCCCCAGGTGCGCACGACGGTGCAGAGCAGCGCGCGGCGCCCGGCAAGTCGCCAGTCGCGCAGGGTGCGAAGCACCATGACGTCGAGGTTTTCCATGCTATTCGGCCGGCTTCTCGCCCGGCTTGTCGTCCGTCTTCTCTTCGTCCTTGTCGGACTTCCCGCCGATGCCGAGCTTGCGCATGAAGCCCGCCATGGCGCCTGACTTTTCAGCCGGCGCGGCTGCCGCCTCCGCAGCGGGTGCCTCGGCTGGCGGCGGGCCGTAGCGGCTCTGCATCTCGGCTTCGAATCGCTTGAAGAAGTCGTCGGCGGTCGACTTGGCGGCGCCGTCGATCAATCGCTGGCCGAGCTGGGCGATCTTGCCGCCCACCTGCGCCTGCACCGTGTAGTCGAGTTCGCAGCCCTCGGCGCCGTCGGCGACCGGCTTCAGCGACACGCTCGACGAGCCTTTCGCGAAGCCCGCCACGCCGCCCTGGCCTTCGAACGAGAGCTTGTAGCTGTCGGGCGGCATGATGTCCGCCAGCGAGACCTTGCCGTTGAACTTGGCCGACACCGGGCCTACCTTCACCGCGAGCGCGACGGTGTATTGGTTGTCGCCGGTCAGCTCGAACTTGTCGCAGCCGGGAATGCACTTCTTGAGCGTTTCAGGGTCGTTCAGTGCCTCCCATGCCTGCTGCTGCGTGACGCCGAGCCTGCGGTTGCCGAGCATTTCCATGGTGGGTTCCTTTGATGTTGTTTCCGGCGGGTGCGGCCGCTATCGGCCGGACCGCATCAACTTGGCCAGACTCGCGGCCAGTTGTTCCAGGGCACTGAGATTGTGGACCGCGAGCATCGCGTCTGCATGGCGGTGCAACATGGCCGCACCGCGCGCAAGGGGTGCATAGCCTTCGTAACGCAGCAGCGGATTGAGCCACAGCACGCGGCGCGAATGACGCTTGAGCCAGAGCAACTCGTTCTCCAGCGTTTCGGGTTCACCGGTGTCGAGGCCGTCGCTGATCACCAGCACCAGCGTGCGACGGCCGGTGAGCCGACGGGCATGGCGGCGGCGCAGTTCACCGAGCGATGCACCCAGGCGCGTGCCGCCGGCGAAGTCATCGATGGCTTCGCCGGCTGCGGCCAGCATGGCGTCGGTGTCGGCGATGCGGAAGGCCGGCGTCAGGTCGGTCAGGTGGGTGCCGAATGCAAACACGTCGCGCCGTCCGGAGCGCCGCGTCGACGCGTGCAGGAAGGCGAGCAGCAATCGCGCATAGCGCTCCATCGAGCCGGACACATCGACGAGCACCAGCAGCGGCAAAGGCTGCTTGCGGCGCGACCAGCGCGGCAGCCGCATGATCTCGCCGCCGGTGCGCGCCGCCTCGTGCAGCACGCCGGGCCAGTGCATGCGCGAATGGGCACCGGCGTCGCCGGTCACGCGCAGCCGCCGCGCGGGCAGCGTCGGTATCGGCAGCGAAATGTCGCGGGCCAGGCGCTCGACCAAGCGGTATTCCGAAGCGCCGAGCGCATTGAAGTCGGCGTGATGCATGCGCTGCCGGTCGCTCGCGGTCATGGCCGCGTCGAAGTCGACCTCGCGGTCGGTCTGCGCCGGCTTGACCGAATCGCGTGGCGCGGCCAGTGCCTCGCGCACGCGGGGACGCCGCTTCGACGGCTCGGCCTTGCCTTCGGCGCTCGGCAGCATCTGCGCCAGCAGCTTGTTGGCCAGCTCCGGGTCGCGGAACCACGCATCGAAGAGTTCGCGGAAGACCATGCGGTCCTCCTCGCGGCTGATCATCACGGCCTCCATCGCCGCTGCGAGGTCGAGCCGGTCGTCGACGCCGACGAGCGTTGCTGCCTCGGCGGCGAGCGCAATGCGCATGGAATCGGTCCGCACGCCGGCGCGTCGCAACGCCCGGCCGAAGCCCAGCATGTTGCCCGCGAGCTTGCCCCGCCGCGCGTCGCCCAGTTGCTGGACCCGGGTGCTCAAGGCGCAGCCTCCTCCTCGGGCTTGAGGAGATCGGAGGCGAGCTCGTGCGTGAGGGCGGCGACGTCGTCGCGCTGCTTGAAGAGGATGCCGGCGGTGTCGACCACGATCTCTGGATCGAGCTCCAGCGTGTCGAGCGCCACCAGCGCCTTGGCCCATTCGACGCTTTCGGCGATCCCCGGCCCGCGCTGGAATGCGCTCGCGAACGGCGCGCTGCGCAGGCGTCCGACGAAGGCCGCGACCTGCTCGGACAACACATCACCCGCCTGCGGCACCTGCGCGCGAACGATGGCCAGTTCGCGATCGCGCTCGGGGTAATCGAGCCAGTGGTAGAGGCAGCGACGCTTCACGGCATCGTTGAGTTCGCGCGTGCGGTTGCTGGTGAGCAGCGTGACGGGCGGCACCAGTGCCCGCACCGTGCCCAGTTCGGGAATGCTGACCTGGTACTCGCCGAGGTATTCGAGCAGGAAGGCCTCGAAGGGCTCGTCGGCGCGATCGACCTCGTCGATCAGCAGCACGGCACCGGGTGCGGGGGCCTGCAGCGCCTGCAGCAGCGGGCGACGGATCAGGTAGCGCGGCTGGTAGACCTCGGACTCGACGTCGCTCGATGCGCCGTGCGCTTCGGCCGCGCGCATGTGCAGGAGCTGCGCCGCGTAGTTCCATTCGTAGAGCGCCTCGCGCTGCTCGAGGCCGTCGTAGCACTGCAGCCGCAGCAGCTCGCGCTGCAAGGCGGTGGAAAGGGCCTTGGCCAGTTCGGTCTTGCCGACACCCGGCTCGCCCTCCAGCAGCAAGGGCCGCTGGAGCTT
Source organism: Variovorax glacialis (assembly GCF_051216375.1). Lineage (NCBI taxonomy): Bacteria > Pseudomonadati > Pseudomonadota > Betaproteobacteria > Burkholderiales > Comamonadaceae > Variovorax > Variovorax glacialis. The sequence continues at coordinate 348,292 of NZ_JBPJZT010000003.1, forward strand.
GAGCGCGAGGTAGACAGCCGTCGCGAGCCGCCGATCGGCGTAGTAGCCGGCGCCCTGGAGCGCCTGCACGACCGCGTCGATGGTGGGGAACGGGGTTGCTTCGAGCGTATCGGTCATTGCGAGAGGATAGCGACCGGGCCGGCGCCGGGCCGGCCCGTGGAGGCCATCCCTTTAGCCGAGCGCTTTCTTGACTGCCCGCTGTGCGAGTACGCTGATGAGATTGCCGCGGTAAGCGGCGGTCGCATGCAGGTCGCTGTTGAGATCGCTGGAATCGATCTTCACGCCGGCTGCCGCCTCGGGCGTGAAGCTCTTCGTCAGCGCATCTTCCAGCCCCGCGTGCCTGAACACGCCATTGCCCGCGCCGGTGACCGCGACGCGCACACCGCCGTCGTACTGCGCGACGAAGACGCCGACCAGCGGAAAGTTCGACGCCTTCTGGCGCAGCTTCTCGTAGGCCGCCCGCTTCGGGATCCGGAAGCGGATCGCCTTGATCAGTTCGCCATCGGTCAGTGCGGTGGTGAAAAGGCCGAGGAAGAAATCATCCGCCGCGATCTCCCGCTGCGTGGTAACGATGGTCGCGCCCGACCCGAGCACCGCGCTGGGGTAGCACGCCGCGGGGTCGTTGTTGGCGACGGATCCGCCCATGGTGCCCATGGCACGCACCTGCCGGTCGCCGATGCGCGACGCGAGATCGGCGAGCGCCGGGTAGGCGGCCTTGATGTCGGCGTTGTTCGCGACATCGAGATGCCGCGACATCGCGCCGATCAGGAAGGCATTGCCTTCCTTGGTGATGCCGGTGAGTTCCTTGATGCCGCTCAGGTCGGCGAGTTGCTCGGGCGCCGAGAGGCGCAGCTTCATCGAGGCCAGCAGGGTCTGTCCGCCGGCCAGCGGCTTGGCGCCCGCAGCGGCCAGCTTGACGGCGTCGGCCAGGGTGGTGGGACGTTCGAGGGTGAAGGCGTACATGGTGTTGGTTCCTTCCGTGTTCAGCGAGCCGGACGGCCTTGGGTGCTGGCGGCCAGCGAGGGCTGCTGCGGCTGCTGCGTCGGGCTCACGCTGCCCTTCTGCATCGCCTCCCACACACGGTGCGGAGAGGCCGGCATGTCGAAGTCCTTGACGCCCAGCGGCGCCAGCGCATCGAGCACGGCGTTGATGACCGCGGGCGGCGAACCGATGGCGCCCGCCTCGCCGCAACCCTTGGTGCCGAGCGGGTTGTGCGTGCAGGGCGTGCACACGGTGTCCAGCTTGAACATCGGGAAGTCCTCGGCGCGCGGCATGGCGTAGTCCATGAAGCTGCCGGTGAGCAACTGGCCGGTCTCGTTGTCGTAGACGCAGTTTTCCATCAGCGCCTGGCCGATGCCCTGCACCAGCCCGCCGAGCACCTGGCCTTCCACGATCATCGGATTGATGATGGTGCCGAAGTCGTCGACCGCGGTGAAGCGGTCGATCTTCGTTTCGCCGGTCTGCCTGTCGATCTCGACCTCGCAGATGTAGGTGCCGCCGGGGAAGGTGAAGTTGGTCGGGTCGTAGAACGCGGTCTCGTTCAGGCCCGGCTCCAGCTTGTCGAGCGGGTAGTTGTGCGGCACGTAGGCCGTCAGCGCCACCTGGCCGAAGGGGATCTTCTTGTCGGTGCCCTTGACGGTGAACTCGCCATTGGCGAACTCGATGTCGGCATCGCTCGCTTCCATCAGGTGGGCCGCGATCTTCTTGGCCTTGGCTTCGATCTTGTCGAGGGCCTTCATGATCGCCGCGCCGCCGACCGAGATCGACCGCGAGCCATAGGTGCCCATGCCGAAGGGCACCCGGCCCGTGTCGCCGTGCACCACGTCGACCGCGTCCACGGCGATGCCGAGCCGCGCCGCGACGACCTGCGCGAAGGTGGTCTCGTGGCCCTGCCCATGGCTGTGGGAGCCGGTGAACACGGTGACGCTGCCCGTCGGATGCACGCGGATCTCGCCGCACTCGAACAGGCCCGCGCGCGCGCCGAGGGCACCCGCGATGTTCGATGGCGCGATGCCGCAGGCCTCGATGTAGCTCGAGTAGCCGATGCCGCGCAGCTTGCCCTTGGCCTCACTGGCCGACTTGCGCTGGGCGAAACCGGCCACGTCCGCCAGCACCCGGGCCTTGTCCATGCAGGCATGGAAGTCGCCCGTGTCGTATTGCAGCGCCACCGGGGTCTGGTACGGGAAGGTGGTGATGAAGTTGCGCTTGCGGATCTCATCCTGGCCGAGATTCATTTCCCATGCGCAACGAGAAACCAGCCGTTCGAGCAGGTAGGTGGCTTCGGGGCGGCCCGCGCCGCGGTAGGCATCGACCGGCGCGGTGTTCGTGAACCAGGCGTCGACCTCGACGTAGATCTGCGGCGTCGTGTACTGGCCCGCCAGCAAGGTCGCGTAGAGGATGGTCGGCACCGCCGTTGCGAAGGTCGAGAGATAGGCGCCCAGGTTGGCATCGGTGTGCACGCGCATCGCAAGGAACTTGCCCTGCGCGTCCATCGCCATCTCCGCATGGCTCACGTGATCGCGGCCATGCGCGTCGGAAAGGAAGCATTCGGAGCGCTCGGCCGTCCATTTGATGCTGCGGTTGAGTTGCTTCGCGGCCCAGGTCAGGCAGACATCCTCTGCATAGAGAAAGATCTTGGAGCCGAAGCCCCCGCCCACGTCCGGCGCGATCACGCGCACCTTGTGCTCCGGCAGGCCGAGCACGAAGGCCGTCATCAGGAGCCGTTCGACGTGCGGATTCTGGTTGGCGACGTAGAGAACGTACTCGTCGTTCCCCCGGCTGTAGTTGCCGATGGCGACGCGCGGCTCGATCGGGTTCGGGATCAGCCGGTTGTTGACCAGGTCGAGCTTCGTGACGTGCGCCGCCTTGGCGAAGGCAACATCCACCGCCGCCTTGTCGCCGATCGCCCACTTGTAGCACTGGTTGTCGGGCGCCTCATCGTGGATGGTGACGCCGCTTTGCTTCTTCGCGGCGTCGGCCACGCTGACCACCGGCGTCAGCACCTCGTAGTCGACCACCACGGCCTCGGCGGCGTTCTTCGCCTGCTCGACCGTCTCGGCCACCACCATCGCGACGTGATCGCCCACATAGCGCACCTTGTTGATCGCGAGGATCGGGTGCATCGGCTCCTTCATCGGCGTGCCGTCGGGGTTGTTGATGAGCCAGCCGCAAGGCAGGCCGCCCATCTTGCCCTCGATGTCCTTGCCGCTGAAGATGCCGACCACGCCGGGCATCTTCGAGGCTTCTGCGATGTCGATGGACTTGATCTTCGCGTGCGCGTGCGGCGAACGCACGAAGACGGCATGGCTCTGGTTGGCCATCGTCACGTCGTCGGTGTACTGGCCTGCGCCTGTCAGGAAGCGATAGTCTTCCTTGCGCCGGAGGGCCTCTCCGATGTGCGGGAGGCCGGCAAAGTCTGATGCACCCATGTCGTGCTCCTCAGGCCGAAGCCGTTACCTTGGCGGGCGCGGCGGCCATCGCTTCGCCGCCCATCTGGACGGCCTTCACGATGTTCTGGTAGCCGGTGCAGCGGCAGAGATTGCCGTCGAGCAGTTCGCGGATCTCGGTCTCGCTGGACTTGGGATGGTGCGTGCACAGGTCGATGGCACTCATCACCATGCCAGGCGTGCAGAAGCCGCATTGCAGGCCGTGGCACTCCTTGAAAGCCGCCTGCATCGGATGCATCGTGCCGTCGGGCTGGGCGATGCCTTCGATGGTGGTGATGTTCGCGCCAGCCACCTGCGCCACCAGCACGTTGCACGACTTGATGGCGCGTCCGTTGACGTGCACGGTGCAGGCGCCGCACTGCGCGGTGTCGCAGCCGACGTGCGTGCCGGTGAGATGGAGATGCTCGCGGATCGCGTGGACCAGGAAGGTGTTGGGCGGCGCGTCGACCGTGACCTCGCGGCCGTTGACCGTGAAAAGAACCTGCATGTGGCTGTCTCCGTTGTAGGTGATGGCTGTTTTCGGCGCTTTGAATCTTGGACGCGCGACCTGACCATCATGCTAGGCAAAACCCTAGGCGCTTGCGCCTTGCTCCTGAAATTCTCAAAATGAAACAGCCCGCCTTTCGACGAGGCGCCGATCCGGCGCCGCTTCAGGCCCGAACCACACGATGAATCTCTCCTCTCCTTCGCCCCTGCCCGAGCGCTCTGTTTCCATCGCCCGGGCGCGGCGCGAATGGATCGACGGCGAGCTACCGTCCGGCGCACCGGGGAAATGGGTCGAACCCTGGCTCGTGCGGTCATGGCAACGTTGCCTGGCGGCCGGCCACGGACCCCGGGAGCGCGTGAGTTTCGATGCGGTATCGGCGCAAGGCGCAGGGCGCGCCGCCGAGCGCAGCCGCGCATTGATCTCCGCCGCGCGGCCGGTGCTCGACCGGCTGTCCCGCGCGATCGCCGACACACGGTACTTCGCCATCCTGACCGATGCGGACGGCATCGTGGTCGATGTGGGCGCCGTGCCCGGCGGCAGCGAAACGTCGGCCCGGCACGCACGCGACATCGCGCGGATCGGCGTGGACCTGTCCGAGCGCGCGGTGGGCACCACCGCCATCGGCGCGGCGCTCGCCGAACGTGAATCGGTGTGGCTGCATCGTGGGGAGCATTTCTTCGACGACACCAGCATCTACAGCTGTGCAGGCGCACCGCTGTTCGGACCGCAGGGCGATTGCATCGGCATGCTGGACCTGACCGGCGTGCAGGTGGTCGAGCGACCCGAGCTGCGACATCTGGCTGCGCTGTCGGCGCGCAGCATCGAGAACGCGCTGGTGCAACGCCATCCGTGCGACCTGCTGCTGCGGATCGGCTGGCCGGGCTGCGCGACCGGTGCGGACACCGAAGGGCTGCTGTGCATCGACGCCGACGGCAACGTGACCGGCGCGAATGCGGCGGCGCGCCACATGCTGCACCAGCCGCTCGGCGCCCATCCGGCGCTGCATTGCAACGATCTCTTCGCGTTGCCGCCGCAGATGCTGTTCGATGCGGCGCGACGGGGGGATGCGGTCGTCGAAGTGCCGCTCTGGTCGGGGCTGCGGGTGCAGGCGCGTCCCCAACTCGTCGATTCGTCGGTGTCGGTGCCCGTGTCGGCATCCACACCGGCCGCATCCCGGCCACGCCTGCGCGACGTCGAGACCGCGCTGATCCGCAAGGCGGTCGACGATGCGCGCGGCAACGTGGCGGAAGCCGCGCGCACGCTGGGCATCAGTCGCGCAACCGTCTATCGCAAGTTACCCCGCAGCCCCCGGTCACCGTCCTGAAGCCCCCTTCGGACCTCCCCGCGTCAGAAATCTCACGCCGGGCTTCGTGCTGTTCGCCACAGGTCGCTTTCCTTCCGCGCAGGTCTCCCTTACATTTCGTTGCTATTCTTTGTCTGCAACTACCTGCGCGCCGGTTCGGCGGCATGACTGGGACGTTTGACCATGAGCGCATCCGAGGCCCGTACCTTTTCCTTGTCGCCGAAACCGACCCGTCGCCAGGTCCTGACGCGCATGACCGGCGTCGCAGCAGCGGCCAGCATGGGATTGCCCGTGTTCGCGCAGCAGGCCAGGACCATCCGCATCGGCGCCACCTTCGACAACAGCAGTGTCGAGAAGGCCAACGGGACGGGCCTGTTCCTGGGATCGACCGCGTACTTCAACGCCGTCAACCGTGCAGGCGGCATCAACGGCACCAAGGTCGAACTCGTGATGGCGGACGACCAGTTCAAGCCGGACAACGCCAAGGCCAACGCGCAGGCTTTCTACGCCGACAACTCGGTCCTCGCGATGGTGCATCCGCTCGGCACGCGCCAGACCGCGGAAGTGAGCGATGCGGTCCCCGGCATGGCGGTGGTCGGGCCGAACACCGGCACGGTGTCGCTGCGCAAGAAGGCCTCGCCCAACACCTTCTGGGTGCGCGCCAACTACGACCAGGAAATCGACAAGCTGATCGCCACCGCGGCCGTGCTCGGCCAGTCGCGCATCGGCATCGTGTACTCGAACGACCCGCTGGGGCAGTCCCTGCTTGCCGGGTTCAAGGCTTCGCTCGCCAAGGTCAAGCTCGAGCCGGCGGTGATCGCCAGCACGCCGGGCACCACCAGCATGGAAGTGGAGCCCGCGGCGCAGCAGATCGCCGCCGCCAAGCCGCAGATCGTCATCATCGGCCTGGCCGGCACCGCGCCGGCCTTCGTGCGCGCATTCCGCGCGGCGGGGGGCAAGAGCAGCGCCTACGGCCTGTCGATCACGGCCGGTTCGCTCGGCGCCATGGGTGACCTCGCGCATGGGTTGGGTTTCGCGATCGTCGTGCCCTCGCCCTACGCGACGAAATTCGAGATCGTCCGCCGCTACCAGGCCGACATGCTGGCCAGCGGCGCCAAGGATTTTTCGCTGCCGAGCCTGGAAGGCTACATGGACGCCCTCGTGCTCGCGGAAGGCCTGCGCCGCGCGGGGCCGGCGCCGACGCGCGCTGCCGTGATGCAGGGCCTGGAACGCATCGAATCCTTCGACATGGGCGGCGTGAAGATCAATTTCGGGCGAAGCAATCGCGAAGGCAACCAGTTCGTGGACGTGGCGGTGATCAGTGCCAATGGAAGGCTGATCAGTTGACGCTCGCCCCCAGGCTCTCTCACTGCGTGTAGACGCCCACCCCCTACCGGGGGCAACACCGGCGGCCCGGCAAAGCCGGTTCCGTGGTGTTCCACCGGCAGGCCTGGCTTCGCCGGCCGGGGCAAGCGGAGGTGGCGGCGGTCGCGCAGAATCTTGTGATGAATCAAAGCTATGCAACTGTCGCTCCGTCTCGCGCGGAGGTCGACGCTCTCTCCGGTCTCACGCTGGTCGAATTCGGGACCGACTGGTGCGGCTTCTGTAAAGCGGCGCAGCCGCTGATCTCGGAGGCCTTGGCGGGCGGGCCGCCGCTGCGTCATCTCAAGATCGAGGATGGGAGCGGGCGGCCTCTGGGGCGGTCGTTTCAGGTCAAGCTGTGGCCGACGCTGATCTTCATGCGGGATGGGCAGGAGGTCGGGCGGCTGGTGCGGCCCGGGAGCGCCTCGCTCATCCGGCAGGAACTGGAACAGGCGCAAGGCACCGGACGCTGAGGCCGGACGGGCGCGCGACGCTTCAGGCCGCGTCCGGAAGCTTGTCGAAGAAGCCTGTCACAGCGCGCAGCTTGCCTGCTTCCAACTGCGCGAAGTCGGTGCCCTCGATGAGATCCTCGGAGCCGCTCGGGCCGAGGGTCCAGGAGAAACGCAGCTGATCGCCATGGGCGTCGGGTCGGCCCTTCAGTGAGAAACGGAATCCCGGGAAACGCTGGTGGACGCCACCCACCAGTGCGCTGATCTGGGTGTGGCCGCTGCCCTGCATGACGGGGTCGACGTATCGCGCATCGGCGGCCCAATGGGTTTCCAGCATCTTCAACCGGCGGGCTTCATCGGTCTCGTTCCATACGGCGATGTAGTGCTCGGCGACGCGGTCGGCTTCGGGAGTGGCGGTGTTCATGGCGAATCCTTTCAGTGGTCACGACCCGCAACAGCGCGGGGTGAATGAATGGTCGCCGCGAGCGTGCCGCGGGTCGATGACGCGGGAGGTCATGCGCCTCCGCCGCGGCTCTCCCGGAACGAAGGGCTAGGCGGCCACCGCGCGCCGATGATCGGCGGCGCAGATTTCCATGTGGCGGACGAAGTGCACGAGGTCCGGCACCACGGCGTCGGCGGACTTGGCGGTGTCGTCCCATTGGCGCAGTCGGACCGCGTCACTGGCGAAGGGCAAGGCCTCGAAGGCCTGTGCCTGTGCCTCGTCGAACACGCCGCCTTGCAGCGCGAGGCTGCGCTTCGAATCGGGCGACAGCGCTTCGAGATAGCCCGTGACGCGGGCGCACAGGAAGCGCTTGGCTTCCACGTGCAGGCGGATCGGCTCCACCGCCGCGTCGCCGAACAGCGGGCGGAGAAAAGGCAGGCAACGGTACTGGTGGAGATCGTCCAGCCCCTGTTGCGTCGGCGTGCCGCCGAAGTCGTGCAGCAGATGACCCAGGTCATGCAGCAGGGATGCGGTGATCAGGGCGCTGCTCGCACCCTCTCGTTCCGCGAGATGCGCGGACTGCAGGGCGTGTTCGAGTTGCGTGACCGGCTCGCCGTCGTACTGGGCGTGGCCCTTGGTTTCGAACAACTGGACGATGTCGGGAATAGTGAGGCTCATAGGTGCAAAGAATACGAATGCAGCCGCCGATCATCGCGACCTTTTGGCCGACCGGCAATTCCGGACAAGGATCAGGCGGGCGCACCCACCGGCAACGAAGCGCCGCGCGAACCCGAAGCAGGCGCGAAGTAGCGATCGACCGACAGCCCGTCCGTGCGGATGTCCGGCCGGCGCCCCATCACCTGATCGGCCACCACCTTGCCGGAGCCGCAGGCCATGGTCCAGCCCAGGGTGCCGTGGCCGGTGTTCAGGTACAGGTTGGCGTAGGGGGTGGCACCCACGATGGGCGTGCTGTCCGGCGTCATCGGACGCAGGCCCGTCCAGAAGGTGGCGCGGGGCAGGTCGCCGCAGGGGAACAGGTCGGTGATCACGCGCTCCAGCGTCTCGCGCCGGCGCGGGTTCAGCCGCAGGTCGAAGCCGCCCAGCTCGGCCATGCCGCCCACGCGGATGCGGTCGTCGAAGCGCGTGACCGCCACCTTGTAGGTCTCGTCGAGCACGGTCGATTGCGGCGCGGCCGACGCATCGACCAGCGGCACAGTCAGCGAGTAGCCCTTGACCGGGTACACGGGAATGTCCAGGCCCAGCGGTGCGATGAAGTCGCGCGAATAGCTGCCGAAGGCGAGCACGTAGCGGTCGGCCTTCAGCACTTCGCGTGACCCGCCGCCCAACCGAACGCCCGCGATACGGCCGCCCTCCGTGATCAGGCCATCCACGCTTTGCTCGAAGCGGAAGTCGACGCCGAGCCCGCGCGCGATGTCGGCCAGGCCGCGGGTGAAGAGATTGCAATCGCCCGTCTCGTCATTCGGCAGGCGCAAGCCGCCGGCAAGCAGGTCGCCCGTGTGCGCCAGCGCCGGTTCGACCGATGCGAGCTGGCTGCGATCGAGCAAATGATAGGGCACGCCGCATTCCTGCAGCACGGCGACGTCGCGCTGCACGGCGTCGAGTTGCGCCTGCGTGCGAAAGAGCTGGAGCGTGCCCTGCGTGCGGTGCTCGTAGCGAATGCCGGTCTCCGCGCGCAATTCGCGCAGGCAGTCCCGGCTGTATTCAGCGACGCGCATCATGCGTTCCTTGTTCACGGCGTAGCGCTCGGGCGAACAGTTCTTCAGCATGGCCGCCATCCAGCGCAACTGGAAGAGCGTGCCGTCAGGCCGGATCGACAGGGGGGCGTGCTTCTGGAACATCCACTTCAGTGCCTTGAGCGGAATGCCGGGCGCCGCCCATGGCGTCGAGTAGCCGGGCGACACCTGGCCGGCATTGGCGAAGCTGGTTTCCTGCGCCGGGCCTTCCTGACGATCGACGAGGGTCACCTCGGCGCCGGCGCGGGCCAGGTAATAAGCGGTCGTGACACCGATGACACCGCCGCCGAGAACGATCACTTTCATCGAAAAACCCCTTGTGTGCAGGAAACAGGTCAAGCATATTCAACCGTTCGCCGCAAACTCCACCGAACTTCGGCCTCTTGGCAGTGGTTTCTTCTAAATTTTAAGCCCATAGGGGCCTGGAGAAGTGAAATGATCGATCTCGATCGCACCGACCGGAAAATCTTGGACATCCTTCAGCGCCAGGGCCGCATTTCGATGACCGATCTGGCCGAGCAGATCGGCCTGTCCACCTCCCCCTGTTCCGAGCGCGTGCGACGCATGGAGCGCGACGGCGTCATCACCGGCTACCACGCGCGCATCGATCCGCAGGCCATCGGCAAGACGCTGCTGGTGTTCGTCGAAATCACGCTGTCGTCCAAGTCGGGCGATGTCTTCGACAAGGTGCGCAAGGAGCTGCTGCACGTGCCGGAAGTGATGGAATGTCATCTGGTCTCCGGCGGCTTCGACTACCTGATCAAGGCCCGCCTGCGGGCGATGAGCGACTACCGCAACCTGCTGGGCGACCTGCTGAAGAAGCTGCCGGTGACCGCGGAGTCGCGCAGCTACATCGTGATGGAAGAAGTCAAGGAGAGCCTCTACCTCCCGATGGACCGATGAACCCCGCTGCCCTGCGGCATCGGGCTACAGCGAGCAGGTCCTGAATCCGAAGAAGCCGTCGTCGCGCCCGGGCAGCGCAAAGCTGCGTCGCTTGGGCGACCGAAGCCGCGCGCGCGTGGCGAACGACGCGCCGCGCAGCACGCGCGCCCGGCCGAAAGCCGCTTGCGGATCGAACTCGCTGCCTTCGCTCCAGGGGTCGGCGGCGAAGCCTTCCCAGGGCTGCAGGGTGCCCGCGCACCACTCGTGGACGTCGGCCCAGCGGAAGCCCCGTCGCCCGGCAGTGTGCGCCGCGATCTCCCATTCGACCTCGGTGACGATGCGGCGACCCGCCCAGCGTGCCCATGCATCCGCCTCCCACCAGCTCACGTGCACCGCGCTCTGGTTGCCCGCGGCGCGCACGGTGCGGCCGAAATGCTGTTGCAGCACCGAGCCGCCGGTGCCATGGCGAGCCGCGCCGATCTGCTCGACGTGTCGCGGGCCGCGACGCCCTTCTGCCTGCTCCGCCAGCCACTGCAGGCCTTCGGGGCGCCACAGTTCGACTCGGTCGTAGCCGCCGTCGTCGACGAACTCGACGTACTGGCTCCAGGTCACGGGCTGCGCATCGATCTCGAACTCCGGCACATCGACCTGCTGCTGGCCACGCTCCTGCGCGAAGGCGAATCCCGCATCGGACAACCCGAGCGCCCATGGCGTCGACGGCACGAGCAGCGGCTCTCGCGTGACGGCGGCTGGTGGCAGTTCGATGCCCAGCGGCAGGCCCAGCGTCTGCGCCATGACGACCAGTTGCTCGCCGCGCAGGTCTTCATGGAACAAGGCGAGACGATAGAAGTAGAGGCCGGCGTCGGTCTCCGCCGCATGCTCGAGCAGTTCGAGCGTGCTCTCCAGCGTTTCGAGCAGGTAGGCCTTGGTCTGCGCCAGATCGGGCATCTCGGGCGACCAGCGTTCCTGCACATCGCTTTGCGAGGGGTTCCACCAGGCGTCGGCGTAGGGCTCGATCGCGGCGAGGCGCGTCGGCCGCACCGGGCATGCCGCGCCGAACGACCGCTGCGTGTTGCGCGCGATCCACCACTCCGCAAACCACCCGATGTGGCCGGCGAGCCAAACCGGCGGATCGACACCCTCGACCCGTGGCACGGCCAGCACGGCCGAGCCGAGCGCCTGTTCGTACAGGGCGAGCAGATGCAGCGTGTGATTGCGCGCATCGATCAGCGCCAGCGACAGCAGTTCGCGCCCCGCACGACGCATGTCCTGCGAGTCGATCGAATGCGGGTGGCCGGACGTGCTGAATGGCGTCGATGACGGCGGACTCGAAGGCATGGGCCATTATGGCGAGACCCGCTCGCAGAGCCCCGCCGACGCGGCGCCCATCGGGTAAACCCGGGCACCCGCGCCAAGGAGCGTCTCGGCAACAGAGCGTTACCATTGCGGGCTTTGCGCCGCGCGCGCCAATATCGATTTGACCGTTTTCATCCCGCAGGGAGACAAGCAATTGCCCGCATTTCTCAAATTCACACTCGCCATGGACTGGATCAGCGCCCAGTTCGGCAAGGTGGCCGCCTGGGCCGTGCTGGCCGCTTCGGTCATCTCGGCGGGCAATGCAGTCATCCGCTACGGCCTGGACCTCAGCAACAACGCGTGGCTCGAGATCCAGTGGTATCTGTTCGCAGCCACCGTCATGCTGGGCGCGCCAATCGTCCTGAAGCTCAATGAACACGTGCGCGTCGACATCATCTACGGCAAGCTCAAGCGCAACGGTCCCGTCTACGTCGATCTCTTCGGCCTGGTGTTCTTCCTGCTGCCCGTGATGGGCCTGCTCTTCTGGCTGACCCTCCCCTTCTTCCTCAACATGCTGCGCACGGGCGAGATCTCCGGCAACATCGGCGGCCTCATCCGCTGGCCGGCCGCGCTGATGATGCCGCTGGGCTTCGGCGCGATGTTCCTGCAAGGCGTGGCTGAAATCATCAAGCGCATCGCCTACCTGCGCGGACTGATCGAGATGGACACGCACTACGAGAAGCCGGTGCAATGAGCGCCGCCTCCACGAGCCCCGACCGCCTCTCGCATCGCTTCGCAGGATAAGAAAAATGGAAATGGAAAACTTCGCCCCGATCATGTTCGCGGGGCTGGTCGTGATCATGCTGATCGGGTTTCCGGTCGCGTTCTCGCTGGCCGCGCTGGGACTTTTCAGCGGCTTCTTCGCGATCGAGATGGGCTGGTTCCCGGCCGGCTTCATGGCCAACCTGCCGCTGAACGTGTTCGGCATCCTGTCGAACGAAACGCTGCTGGCCATCCCGTTCTTCACGCTGATGGGCGCAGTGCTCGAGAAGTGCGGCCTGGCCGAGGACATGCTCGACTCGATGGGCCAGCTCTTCGGCCCGATCCGCGGCGGCCTGGGCTACTCGGTGATCATCGTCGGCTTCATCCTCGGCGCCATCACCGGTACCGTGGCGGGCCAGGTGATCGCGATGGCGATGATCTCGCTGCCGGTGATGATGCGCTACGGCTACAACATGCGCTATTCGACCGGCGTGCTGGCGGCCTCCGGCACCATCACGCAGCTCGTGCCGCCGTCGCTGGTGCTCATCGTCATGGCCGATCAGCTCGGCACCGACGTCGGGCAGATGTACAAGGGCGCCTGGGGTCCGTCGATCCTGCAGGTGCTGATCTTCGCGATCTACACCTTCCTGGTGGCGCGCATCCGTCCCAGCTACGTGCCGGGCGTGCCGGCTTCGGCGCGCACGCTCAGCGGCTGGGCGCTGTGGGGCAAGTGCCTGCGCGGCATCATCCCGTCGGCGATCCTGATCTTCGCGGTGCTCGGCTCGATGGGCGGCCTCCCCTTCATGGACCACGCGATCGCGACGCCGACCGAGGCCGGCGCCATGGGTGCCGTGGGCTCGCTGATCCTGGCGGCGATCCATCGCCGGCTCAACTGGCGGATGCTGAAGGACGCGATGGACGGAACCATGCGCCTGACAGCCATGGTGGTGTTCATCCTGATCGGCTCGCGGATGTTCTCGCTGGTGTTCCAGGGCGTCGACGGCGCGAAGTGGATCGAGCACATGCTCTCCGGCCTGCCGGGCGGACAGATCGGCTTCCTGATCGTCGTCAACATCTTCGTCTTCTTCCTGGCCTTCTTCCTCGACTTCTTCGAGATCGCCTTCATCATCCTGCCCATGCTGGGCCCGGTCGCCGCAAAGCTCGGCATCGACATGGTCTGGTTCGGCGTGCTGCTGTGCGTGAACATGCAGACCTCGTTCATGCATCCACCCTTCGGCTTCGCGCTGTTCTACCTGCGCGGCATCGCGGACACGCTGTTCAAGAACGGCGCGCTGCCGCGGAAGATCGAGTCGCGCGACATCTACCTCGGCGCGATTCCGTGGGTCGGTCTGCAACTGCTGCTGGTGGGAATCGTGATCTTCTTCCCGCAGACCGTCACCGTGTTCCTCGACAAGAAGGTGGTGGTCGACGTGGACAAGGTGCAGCTTGAAATGCCGGCCGAATCGCAAGGGTCGGACAACAGCGGCATGAACATGGAAGACCCGTTCGGCAACCAGAAACAGGCCACGCCCGAGGAGCCGGCGCCCGCCCCCGCGGAGCCGGAAGCGCCCAAGCAGTGAGCACCGCCGAAGTCGGAGACCCCGGCACGCAAGGCGAGCCGGCGGTCGCGCTCGAGAGCCCGGCCTATCCGACCTTCGTCCGCATCCTCGCGATCATCGTGGTGATCGACCTGATCGGTTTCGGGATCTGGAGCGTGCCTGCGCTCAGCGGTGCATCGTGGTCGACCGGGAGCCTCGTGCTGTTCGGCCTGGCCGCGGTGTGCATCGCCTGGATGGGCTACTGGATCGTCAACAGCCGGACGCGCCTCGACGGCGACGTGCTCACGCAGACTTGGCTGTGGAACAAGCGCGAGCATGCCGCCGACGTCGCGCATCTCAAGCTCGTGCACTGGCGCTGGCTCGAACGCGTCATCGCGCCGCGCCTGCTGGTGCGTCGTCGCAATGGCGCGGTCACATGGATCCATTCGGCGGACGCGCGCCTGCTGACCGGCTTTGCCGAGCGTGTTGCGGCGCGCAGCTTTCCGCACAAGTCCCAGCAACAAGAGCCGTAGGCGCAAAAGAAAGCCCCGCTGTCGCCAGCGGGGCTTGTGCTTCTGGACACCGGCTTGCGCCGGAGACCCTCTTACGACAGCTTCTGCTGTTGCATGAAGCGGTCGAAGGTGCCTTCGGTGAAGCGGAACCAGGCGTTCTGGTCGGCGAGGAACTTCGCGTAGTCGCTGTAGACCTTCTTCCACTCCGGGTTGCTGGCGTTGAGGTCGGAATAGATCTGCTGCGACGACTTGAAGGCCGCGTTCATCACGTCCTGCGTAAAGGGACGCAGCTTCGTGCCGGAACCCACCAGTTGTTTCAGCGCGATCGGATTGCGTGCGTCGTACTTCGCCGTCATGCCGATGTTGGCTTGTGCAGCCGCGGCGGTGACGATGGCCTTGTACTCGGCCGACAGACCTTCCCAGGCCTTGGTGTTGATGTAGAAGTCCAGTTGCGGACCACCTTCCCACCAGCCGGGGTAGTAGTAGAACGGCGCGACCTTGTTGAAGCCGAGCTTCTGGTCGTCGTAGGGTCCGACCCATTCGAGCGCGTCCAGGGTGCCCTTTTCGAGTGCGGGGTACAGGTCGGCGCCGGGGATCGACTGGGGAATCACGCCGAAGGGTTCGAGCACGCGTCCGGCGAACGGGTTCGTGCGGAACTTCAGGCCCTTCAAGTCGGCGACCGACTTGATTTCCTTGCGGAACCAGCCGCCCATCTGCGCACCCGTGTTGCCGCCCGGCAGGTTGTAGATGTTGTACTTGGCGTAGAAGTCACGCATCAGCTTCAGGCCGTTGCCTTCGTACATCCACGCATTCATCTGGCGGGTGTTGAGGCCGAAGGGCACTGCGCAGCCGAGGCAGAAGGTCGGGTCCTTGCCGTAGAAGTAGTAGGGTGCGGTGTGTGCCATTTCGACCGAAGCGTTCTGCACGCCATCGACCACGCCGAATGCGGGCATCAGTTCACCACCGGCATGCACCGAGATCTGGAACTTGCCGCCCGTCATGTCGCTCACGCTCTTGGAGAAAGTTTCGGCCGTTCCGAAAATGGTGTCGAGCGACTTGGGGAAGCTCGAGGCCAGCCGCCAGCGGACTGCGGCCTGCGCATGAACAGCAGGCGCGATGCCGGCGGCGAGAACGCCGGCAATGCCTGCGTTTTTGATGAGGGAACGACGATCCATTGAAATCACTCCGGGTGCTTGGGAAAAACGAGAACGCGGCTTGTGGCCGCGTTGCTGACTAGGTTAGTCGAGCAACATTGTAAAAAGTGCTTACACGACACCGGGGCGGGTTTTCCCTGCGGAAACCAGGCTGTCGAAGCGCTGCGCGATGGAGCCTTCGATGCCTTCCGCGTCAAGGCCGATGCTGGCGAGCAGCTTGGCCGGATCGCCATGTTCGATGAAGCGGTCGGGCAGGCCCAGCTGCAGCACGGGCTTCTGGATCCCGGCGGCCTGCAGGGCTTCCAGCACCGCGCTGCCGGCACCACCCATGATGGCGCCCTCTTCGACCGTCACGATCGCATCGTGCGTGCCGGCGACCTTCAACAGCAGTTCGACGTCGAGCGGCTTGGCCCAGCGCATGTTGACCACCGTGGCATCGAGTGCCTCGCCCGCCCTGAGTGCGGGATAGAGCAAGGTGCCGAACGCGAGGATCGCGATGCGACGGCCCTCGCGACGGATCTCGCCCTTGCCGAAGGGCAGTGCATCGAGCGTGAGATGCGGCGTGACGCCGGCCCCGGCGCCACGCGGATAACGCACCGCGACCGGATGGTTCTGTTCGTAGGCCGTGGTCAGCAGCTGGCGGCATTCGGCTTCGTCCGCCGGGCATGCCACGCTCATGTTGGGCACGCAGCGCAGGAAGGGGATGTCGTACGCGCCCGCATGCGTTGCGCCATCCGCGCCCACGAGGCCGGCGCGGTCGAGCGCGAACACCACAGGCAGGTTCTGGATCGCGACGTCGTGGATGAGCTGGTCGTACGCGCGCTGCAGGAAGGTCGAGTAGATGGCCACCACGGGCTTGAGGCCCTCGCAGGCGAGGCCTGCCGCGAACGTCACCGAATGCTGTTCGGCGATGCCCACGTCGTAGTAGCGACCGGGAAAGCGCTGCTCGAATTCGACGAGCCCGGAACCCTCGCGCATCGCCGGGGTGATGCCGACGAGGCGTCCATCCTGCGCGGCCATGTCGCACAGCCAGGTGCCGAACACTTGCGTGAAGGTCTGCTTGGGCGCGGTCGCCGGCTTGACCAGACCGACGGCCGGATCGAACTTGGTCGGACCGTGATAGGCCACGGGGTCGGCCTCGGCCAACTTGTAGCCCTGCCCCTTCTTCGTGACCACGTGCAGGAACTGCGGCCCTTGCAGGTGCTTGAGGTTCTCGAGCGTCGGCACGAGCGAATCGAGGTCGTGCCCGTCGATCGGCCCGACGTAGTTGAAGCCGAACTGCTCGAACAGCGTAGCCGGCACCACCATGCCCTTGGCATGCTGCTCGAAGCGCTTGGCCAGCTCGAAGAGCGGCGGTGCCGCGCGCAGCACGCTCTTGCCGACGTTCTTGGCGGCGGCGTAGAAGTTGCCGCTCATCAATTGCGCGAGGTAGCGGTTGAGCGCGCCGACCGGCGGGCTGATCGACATGTCGTTGTCGTTCAGGATCACCAGCAGCTTGCAGTCGTCGCAGACGCCTGCGTTGTTCAGCGCCTCGAAGGCCATGCCAGCGGTGAGCGCGCCGTCGCCGATGATCGCGACGGCATGCCGGTCCTCGCCCTTCTGCCGCGCGGCCATGGCCATGCCGAGAGCCGCCGAGATGCTGGTCGACGAATGGGCGGTGCCGAAGGTGTCGTACTCGCTTTCGGTGCGCTGCGGAAATCCGGAGATGCCGCCGAGCTGCCGCAGGGTGGGCATGCGCTCGCGTCGGCCGGTGAGGATCTTGTGGGGATAGGTCTGGTGGCCCACGTCCCACACCAGCCGGTCGTGCGGCGTGTTGAACACGTGATGCAGTGCAACCGTGAGCTCCACCGTGCCGAGGTTCGAGCTGAGATGCCCGCCGGTGCGCGACACGTTGTCAAGCACGCAGGTGCGCACCTCGTCGGCCAGTTGCTTGAGCTGGGCGCGGTCGAAGTGACGCAGGACGGAGGTATCGTGGATAGTGGGAAGCAGCGGAGCCATGGGGAAGTTTGTTGTTCTCTATCGATCGCGGTCCACGACCATGTGGGCCAGTGCGCGCAGTGCGCCGGTATCGGCCAGTGTGCTCCTGTCCAGGGCAGCGAGCGCCTGAGCGAGCAGGTCGCGCGCCTGCGCGCGGGCGCCGTCGAGGCCGAGCAGCGACACGTAGGTGGGCTTGTCGCTCGCGGCGTCCTTGCCTGCGGTCTTGCCGAGCGTTTCGGAATCGGCGATGACGTCCAGGATGTCGTCGACCACCTGGAAGGCGAGGCCCATGGCCGCGCCGTATTCGCGCAACGCTGCGAGCACCTGGGGCGCGAGCACATCGCCGCAGGCGGCGCCCATTTCCACGCTGCCCTGCAGCAGGGCGCCCGTCTTCATGCGATGCATCTCGCGCAGTTGGGCTTCGTCGAGCGCGAGCCCGACGCTCGCCAGGTCGATCGCCTGGCCGCCTGCCATGCCCTGGCTGCCGGCCGCGCGCGCCAGGAGGCGGCACAGCTTCGCCTGCACGGCCGGCACGATGTCGTCGTCTTCGGGGGTCAGCAATTCGAAGGCCAGCGCCTGCAGCGCATCGCCGGCCAGCAGTGCGTCGGCTTCGCCGAACTTCACATGCACCGTGGGCTTGCCACGACGCAGCACGTCGTTGTCCATGCACGGAAGGTCATCGTGCACCAGCGAATAGGCATGGATCAGTTCGACCGAACACGCCGCGCGCAAGGCGGCTTCGGCGTGACCGCCGACGGCCTCGCTCGCAGCGAAGACCAGCAGCGGCCTCAGTCGCTTGCCGCCGTCGAGGACGGCATAGCGCATGGCATCGCCGAGTTCGACCGGCGCGTCGACGCCGACCCATTCGGACAACGCGGCTTCGACGCGGGCCAGTTTGGGCTCGCTCCAGGCGGCAAGTCGGGCGGAATCCCAACGCAGGGTGTCGGCGACCGTCATTCGCCTGCCCAGACCTTCAGGCTGCCCGCGTCGAGCACCTTGATCTGGTCTTCGACCGCTTGCAGCTTGTCGCGGCAGAACGCGAGCAGGGCGGCGCCACGCTGGTAGCTTCCGAGCAACTGGTCGAGCGGCAACTGGCCGGATTCGAGTTCGGTCACGAGTTGTTCGAGCTCCTGGAGGCCGGCTTCGTAGGTCGCGGGCAGCGCACCGGTATCGGGTGCGTCCGGCGAGGCCGACGCGGAGGAGGATGGCACCTTGGGCATGCGCTGAGACGTGGGTGAAACCTGGCATTTTAGATTCCCCCAGGCTTGCCCACTTCGTGTGGCCTCCTCCCCCCCTCCGGGGGGGCGCTGCCGGCGGACCGGCGGAGCCGGGTCCGCGGCAGCTCTGGTGAATACCGATCCGGGGCTACGCGGACATTTCTCCGGGGTACAATCCGCCCTCTTTGGCCGGCAGGAGCCGGCGCAATCTTCGGGTCGTCCTCTTCTTCGACGGCAGCCTTCCGTTCTCTTTCTCTCCCTGTGGGGAGCTTGGTCAGGTCACCCATGTCTGATTTAAGTCTTCAACTGCAGCAGGCTTCGAGCCAACTCCCAGTTTCCGCGTACTTCGACGAGGCGCTCTATGCCCGCGAGATGCAAACGCTCTTTGCGGCCGGGCCGCGTTATGTCGGCCATCGGCTGGCGGTGCCCGAAGCGGGCAACTTCCACACCTTGCCGCAGGAGCAGCAAGGGCGCGCGTTGGTCCACACGCCCAAGGGCGTGGAACTGATCTCGAACGTGTGCCGGCATCGCCAGGCCCTGATCCTCAGGGACCGCGGGCAACTCGACGCCAACACCGGCGGCAACATCGTCTGCCCCCTGCACCGGTGGACCTATGCGGCGGCGGACCCGCGTTCCACCGGCACGTTGATCGGTGCACCGCACTTCGAGCAGGACCCCTGCCTCAATCTGCACAACTACCCGCTGACCGAGTGGAACGGCCTGCTGTTCGAGAAGAACGCCGATGGCAAGGGCCGTGACGTCGCAGCCGACCTCGCCAGCCTCGGCCCGCGCGCGGACCTGGATTTCGAGGGCTACGCGCTGGACCGCGTCGAGCTGCACGAGTGCAACTACAACTGGAAGACCTTCATCGAGGTGTACCTCGAGGACTACCACGTGGGCCCGTTTCATCCGGGGCTCGGAAGCTTCGTGACCTGCGACGATCTGCGCTGGGAATTCAACCGGCATTTCTCGGTGCAGACGGTCGGCGTCGCCAACCGCCTCGGCCGTGCGGGCAGCCCGGTCTACCAGCGCTGGCAGGAGCAACTCCTGAAGTACCGCGAGGGCAAGCCGCCGAAGTACGGCGCGATCTGGCTCACCTACTACCCGCACGTGATGGTCGAGTGGTATCCGCACGTGCTGACCGTCTCGACGCTGCACCCCATCGGGCCGCAGAAGACGCTCAACATGGTCGAGTTCTTCTACCCCGAGGAAATCGTCGCGTTCGAACGCGAATTCGTCGAGGCCCAGCAGGCCGCCTACATGGAGACCTGCGTCGAGGACGACGAGATCGCCGAACGCATGGATGCCGGGCGCCGCGCCCTGATGCTGCGCGGGGACGACGAGAGCGGCCCCTATCAGAGCCCGATGGAAGACGGCATGCAGCAGTTCCACGAGTGGTACCGCCGCGAGATGAGCTAAGTGCAGGCGCTCTGGATGGTGCTGGGCGCACTGATCTTCGCCACCATGGGCGTGTGCGTGAAGATCGCCTCGGCCTGGTTTTCGAGCGCCGAGCTGGTGCTCTATCGCGGCCTGATCGGCATCGTGTTCCTGTGGTTGCTCGCGCGCAGCCGCGGCGTCACGCTCGCGACGAAATACCCGGGCATGCATGCATGGCGCAGCATGATCGGCGTGGTGTCGCTGGGCGCGTGGTTCTACGCCATCGCTCATATGCCGCTCGCCACCGCGATGACGCTGAACTACATGAGCAGCGTCTGGATCGCGGCATTCCTGGTTGGCGGCGCCCTGCTCGCCTGGGTGCCGGTGCCGGGGCGCGACGGCAGCGTGCCGCGTCCGCCCCTGCAGGGGCCGCTGGTCCTCACGGTGCTCGCGGGCTTCGGCGGTGTCGTGCTGATGCTCAAGCCGACCGTCGGCGACAACCAGGGCTTCGCGGGCCTCATGGGTCTGCTGTCGGGGCTCACGGCCGCATTCGCCTACATGCAGGTGGTGGCGCTCTCGCGCCTTGGCGAGCCCGAAGCGCGCACGGTGTTCTATTTCGCAGTGGGATCGGCTGTCGCAGGCGGCCTTGGTACGGCGCTGGGCGAGTCCACGCCGTGGGCCGAGTGGACCTTGGCCCACGCCTTCTGGCTGCTGCCCGTCGGCGTGCTGGCTGCGCTCGGCCAGCTCTGCATGACGCGCGCCTATGCGAGCGCCAAGACCGAAAGCGGTACGCTGGTGGTTGCCAATCTCCAGTATTCGGGCATTGTCTTTGCCGCGATGTACAGCGTGCTGCTTTTCGGGGACCGCATCGATGCGGGAGGCTGGTTCGGTATGGCGCTGATCGTCGCGAGCGGCATCGCGGCCACGGTGTTGCGTCAACGCTCGTTGCCGAAGGCCCCGGCCGAGGAACACTGAAGGAATTCGAATGGACACGACCCTGATTTCCGCCGAAGCGCTGATGGCCCTGCAGGCGAGCGACACGCCGTGGATGGTCTTCGACTGCACCTTCGACCTGACGAAGCCCGACGCCGGCGCCCAGCAGTACCGCGCGGCACACATTCCCGGCGCGGTGTACGCCAACCTCGACACCGACCTCAGCGCGAAGCACGGCGTGGCCGGTGCGCATGGCGTGGTCGTGGCGCAGGACGACGGGCCGCCCGCTTCAGGCGGCCGCCATCCGCTGCCGAGCCGCGAGAAGTTCGCTGGCTGGCTGTCGAGCGTCGGCTTCGCCAACAACATGCAGGCGGTGGTCTACGACCGCAAGGGCGCCAACTACTGCGGCCGCCTCTGGTGGATGCTCAAGTGGATGGGTCACGATGCCGTGGCCGTGCTCGACGGCGGCCTGCAGGCCTGGCAGGCGGCGGGCGGCAAGATCGCCAGCGGCGAGGAGCCCTCGCATTTCCAGTCGAACTTCGTGACCGGCGAGCCGCTGCTCCTGCTCGCCGATACGAAGCGGGTGCTGGCGCATCTGGCGCAATCTGACCAGACGCTGATCGATGCGCGCGCCGCTGCAAGATATCGCGGCGAGGTGGAACCTCTGGACCCGATCGCCGGTCACATCCCGGGGGCCCTGAACCGGCCCTTTACCGAGAACCTCGGTCCCGACGGGAAGTTCAAGCCGGCCGCGCAATTGCGCGCTGAATTCGAATCACTGCTGGCGGGCCGAGATCCCACCACGGTCGTCCACCACTGCGGCAGCGGCGTGAGCGCGCTGCCCAATCTTCTCGCGATGCAGATCGCGGGACTCGGGCCGACCGCGCTCTATGCCGGCAGCTGGAGCGAGTGGAGCAACACGCCGGGGCTGCCGACCCGGCAAGGCGCACAACCATGATCCTGACGCGCAGGCTGATCCCGACCCTTGCCCTGACCGCTCTCTTCACCCTCTCCGCATTCCCTTTCACCGCCTCGGCCCAGCAAGTCCAGCGCGCCCACGTGCATGGCCAGGTCAAGCTCGACGTCGTGATCGAAGGCCCGACCGTCGTGATCGAAATGGAATCGCCGCTGGACAACTTCGTCGGCTTCGAGCGCGCGCCCCGCACCGATGCCGAGAAGAAGACGGTCGACGATGCCGTCGCGCAGTTGCGCGCAGCGGATCGCCTTTTCCAGATCGATCCCACGGCCAACTGCAAGCTCGGCCCGGTCACGCTGCGCTCCGCGGCGCTGGGCCTGGGCAAGCCCGAGGCCAATGCCGCCGAAGGTCATGCCGACCTCGACGGCACCTTCGCGTTCAACTGCACCAATGCCTCGGCCGCGAAGTTCATCGAGATCGATCTCTTCAACTCCTTCAAGGGGCCACGCCAGATCGAGGCGCAGATCGCTTCGCCGCAGGGCCAGTTCAAGCGCACGCTGAAACGGCCGGCCACGCGACTGACCTGGAGCAAGTGATTCGCACGTGAGCCTCGTTCTTTCTGCCGAGTCGCTGCGCTTTGCCTGGCCGGGTACCAGCGCGCCCTGCATCGACATCGAACGCCTCGACATCTCGGCCGGTGAAGCCGTCTTCCTGCACGGCCCGAGCGGCTGCGGCAAGAGCACGCTGCTGTCGCTGCTGGCCGGTGTGCTGGTGGCGAACTCGGGGCGCATCACCCTGCTCGGACATGACTGGGCCGCACAGTCCGGCGCCGCGCGCGACCGGTCGCGCGTCGCGCATGTCGGCTACATCTTCCAGCAGTTCAACCTCCTGCCGTATCTCAGCGTCCTCGACAACGTGCTGCTGCCCTGCCGCTTCTCGGAGCGGCGCATGGCGCGGGCCTCGCGCGACGGCACGGCGCGCGAGCAGGCCGAAGCGCTGCTGGGCCAGATGGGCCTCGATGCCAGCCTGTGGCATCGGCAGGCGATGCGACTGTCGGTCGGCCAACAGCAACGCGTGGCCGCCGCGCGCGCGCTCATCGGCCATCCCGAAGTGGTGATCGCCGACGAGCCGACCTCGGCGCTTGACGAAGACCGCCGCGAGGCTTTCCTCGACGTGCTGCTTTCGGCGTGCGAGACGAACCACAGCGCACTCGTGTTCGTGAGCCATGACCGGCGCATCGCCGAGCGCTTCTCGCGCCACGTGCTGCTGCCCGAGATCAATCGCGCCGCTTCCGGGGAGGCTCGCTGATGAGGGCCCTCTTCGGCATCGCCTGGCGCAGCGCATGGAATCGGCGCTTCACACTCGCGCTCACCGTGCTGTCGATCGCGCTGTCGACCTTCCTGCTCCTCGGCGTCGAACGCATCCGCACCGAACTGCGCGAGAACTTCTCGTCGTCGGTGTCGGGCACCGACCTCATCGTCGGCGCGCGCACCGGCTCGACGCAGTTGCTGCTCTATTCCGTGTTCCGCATCGGCGCTGCGACCAACAACATGCAGTGGAAGAGCGTGCAGGCACTCGCCGCGCACCCCGGGGTGGACTGGGTCGTGCCACTGTCGCTGGGCGACTCGCACCGCGGCTTCTCGGTGCTGGCGACCACGCCCGCCTACTTCGAGCACTTCCACTACGGCAATCGCCAGACGCTCCAGTTGCGCGAGGGCAAGCCCTTCAGCGATCTGTTCGACGCAGTCGTCGGCGCCGAGGTGGCCGACAAGCTGGGCTATCACGTCGGCCAGAAGATCACGCTGGCACACGGCAGCGGCGAGCTCAACGTTTCCGAACATGCCGACAAGCCCTTCACGGTCGTGGGCGTGCTCGCGCGCACCGGCACCCCGGTCGACCGCACGGTGCACATCGGGCTTTCGGCGATGGAAGCCATCCACCTCGAATGGGTCGGCGGTGCGCCAATGCCGGGCGTGAAGATCCCCGCCGAACAGGTGCGCAAGTTCGACCTCACGCCGAAGAACGTGACGGCCGCGCTGGTCGGCCTGAAGAACCGTTCCGCCGTGTTCGCGGTGCAGCGGTGGATCTCCACTTACGCCGACGAGCCCTTGATGGCCATCCTCCCGGGCGTCGCGCTCGACGAGCTTTGGAGCGTGATCGGCATCGGCGAGAACGCGCTGCTGCTGATGTCGGCGCTGGTCGCGCTCGTCAGCCTCGCAGGGTTGGTGTCGGTGGTGATGGCGAGCCTCAACGAGCGGCGCCGAGAGCTGGCCGTGCTGCGCGCGGTCGGCGCGAGCCTGCGGCACGTGCTCGCGCTGCTGGCGCTCGAGGGTGCCCTGGTCACGCTGCTGGGCGTGGCGATCGGCCTCGTCTTCGCCGTGCTCGGCATCGCCCTGCTCTCGCCCTGGCTTCAATCGCAGTTCGGACTCGCGCTCCACCTGTCCGAACCTACACTGAACGAATGGACCTTGATTGCGAGCCTTCTGGTCGCCGGCTGGGTGGCCAGCCTGCTGCCTGGCATTCGCGCCTATCGCCTCTCCCTGGCGGATGGGCTTTCACCCAGGATATGAACATGACCTTGCGCCTTCCCGTTTCCTTCCTTCTCGCGGTCGTCATCGCCGGCAGTGCGCTCGCGGCCGAACCTTCGCCGCAGGCGACCTCGCCCACCAACCCGCTCGGCGGCAAGCCAGCGGATGCCAAGGCCGCGCCGGGCCAGCCTCGCGTCATTTCGTGGGAAGAGCTCGTGCCCAAAGACTGGGATCCGATGAAGGAACTCAAGGGCATGGACCTGAGCAAGCTCGACGACAGCGACCCGCGCGCCAACGAGATGCTCATGAAGCTCCAGGACGCGTCGAACAACGCGCCGACCAACGCCGCGATGAACGGCGTCGAGGTGAAGATCCCCGGCTTCATCGTGCCGCTCGAAGAGAACAAGGGCGAAGTCACCGAGTTCCTCCTGGTTCCCTACTTCGGCGCCTGCATCCACACCCCGCCCCCGCCGGCCAACCAGATCCTGCACGTGCGTCCGAAACAGGGTGCGAAGTTCCGCGCCATGGACACCGTGTGGGTCACCGGCAAGCTGCAGACCCTGCGCAACGATTCGATGATGGGCGTGAGCGGCTACCACGTCACCGCCGACAGCGTCACCAAGTACACCGGCGGCGCGAAGTAACGCGACCGACCCGCTACAGCGGCTTCGTCATGAAGGCGCTGTACGGGTTATCAACGCGGCTAAAGAGCAGTGGTTACTGCTTGCCGATCTCGGTCAGCAGCCGCGTGACGAGGTAGAGGCGCGGCACGATCGAATCGACTTCGATGTACTCGTCCTTCGCGTGGTAGCCGAAGCCCGCGAGGCCGAAGCTTTCCAGCACCGTGGCCTTGCCCGAGCGGCCTGCGAAGCCGGCATCGGTGCCGCCGCCAGTCATCGGCGCCAGGCCCAGTTCACGATCGATTTCCTTGTAGATGGCCTGGGCCTTCGCGCCCAGCGCGGCGCCCTTTTCGCCCGCGAGGAACGCCGGGCGGCCCACTTCGACCTTCAGCGTGGTTTCGGTGTCGGGAATCAGCTTGCCACTGGCGATCTTCTTCTGCAGCGCGGCTTCGAGCTTCTTCTCCGCGCCGGGCTGTGTGATGCGGATGTCGCCGAGCGCCTGTGCCTTCGCGGTGATCTGGTTGAGCGGACCGTTGGCGCTCGCCACCGTCCAGTTCAGCGTGGCACCAGGCGTGTCCTTCGGGATGTCCTTCGTCTGCAGCATCTGGTAGGCCAGTTCGTAGAGCGCGTTGCGGCCCAGTTCGGGCGCGGCACCCGCGTGCGCTGCCCGGCCCGTGACGTTGAGGGTCGCCGTCGCGATGCCGGCGGCACCCAGCAGCAGTGACTCGCCCTTCGCCACCGATTTCGCGGCAGTCGGCTCGAAGGACAGCACGGTGTCGTGCTGCTCGGCCATCGTGGCGATCAGTTCGCCCGAGCCGACCGAGCCCACTTCCTCGTCGGTGTTGAACAGCACCGTGAGCGTGTCGTAGTCGCGCCAGCCGGCATCGGCGAGGATCTTCAGCGAGGCCAGCATCACCGCGATGCCGCCCTTGTCGTCCGCGATGCCGGGTCCGTAGATGCGGTTGCCGTCGACCTTGTATGGCTGCGTGCCGAGGATGCCTTGCGCGTAGACCGTGTCCATGTGCGCCTGCAGCATGATCTTGCGCTTGCCCGTGCCCTTGAGCGTGCCGATGACGATGTCGGCGCCCGCACCGGCCGTGGCCTTGCGACGCTCGGTCTTGAAGCCGATGCCCTTGAGTTGGCCTTCGACCACGTCCGCCATCTTGAGCAGGCCGTCGACATTGAGACTGCCTGATTCGATCAGCACCATCTCCTTGAGGTTGTCGATCACCGCGGGCTGCGCTTTTTCAGCGGCCGCGAGAAGCTTGGCATCGGGAGCGGCCTGGGCCGACGCGGCGGCGAACATCAGTCCGCAGGCCAGCGCGATGGAAGAAAGGGCGCCGTGAGCACGTTGATTCATTGTTTCAAGATGGGAGTTGAAGGGCGGAGAGAAGCATATTTCACGCCCATACGCTCACAAGCAAATGCGTGACACGCGCCGTGAGCCCCGGGTTTCAACTAGGCCCCACGATCGCTCGCAACGTGCCAACATGGCACGGCGGGCAAGTGCAATCCGCACGCCCTCCGCGACAGGAGACCTCCATGTCCAATCACGTCTACAAGCTCCTCGAACTCACCGGTTCGTCACCCACGAGCAGCGACGATGCCGTACAGCGCGCCATCGCCAAAGCCAGCGAATCGGTCCGCAACATCCAGTGGTTCGAGGTGACGGAAACACGCGGCCACGTGGCCGACGGCAAGGTCGCGCACTGGCAAGTGACAATCAAAGTCGGCTTCACCCTGGAGGACTAGCCGCCCAACGCGCACCCATTCCAGAAATACCGCGGAACCGGCTCCGCCGGGCCGCCGGTATTGCCCCGGCAGGGGGTAGGCGAAGCGACACGAAGTGCGCGCAGCCTGGGGGCGAGCTCAATCCGGCGCCTGGATCACGCGGTCGAACTCTTCGTCGGCGAGCACGTTGTCTGCGTCGAGTTCGCTGGCGTCGGTCAGGTCGATGCCGGTTTCCTCCGACAACTCGTCGGTGGCTTCGGCTTCCTCGTCTTCGAACTCATCTTCGGCGTCCTCGGGCAAGGTGTCCTCGGTCTCGTCGATCTCGGGTTCGTCTGCGGCTTCTCCGGAACGCAGAGGGGGGTCGGCGCTGGTCATGATCGGGCTCCTGGCTGACTGATGGTTCGCATGATGCACCCCGAGTGTGGGTCCGCGCCGGATCAGCCACTTCGGCGAAGGGGCAACAAGCGTGTCAGAAAGTGCCTCGTATGTCCACTCAGTGCCTGTGGTCGGACGCCTCGTGCGCCGGGTCATGTCCGGCTTCGTCGTGCGCATGGTCGTGGCCGGCGTGCGCGAACTGGCTCACCAGCGTGACGAGCAGGATGCCGAACGCCAGCCACACGATCTGCAGGGCCGTCTGGCGCGCGGGCAGCCGCTTCTGCAGTTGCGGGATCAGGTCGGCCAGCGCGACATAGACAAAGCTGCTGGACGCCAGCACCAGGAAGTACGGCAGCCAAGCGTGCAACTGGTCGACCAGCCACCAGCCCACGAGCCCGCCGAGCGCGGTCATGGTCCCGGCCAGGGACACCTTGACCAGCGCGATACGCTGGTTGGACGAACTCTGCCGCAGCACGACCAGGTCGCCGATGTGGTGGGGCACCTCGTGCGCGAGCACCGCGATCGCGGCCACCAGACCCAGGCGCATGTCCGCGATGAAGGCCGACGCGATCAGGATGCCGTCACCAAAGCAATGCACGCTGTCGCCGGTGAGCACGGCCCAGCCGCCACCCTTGCCGGTCTCGGCCTGCGCATGCGAATGGGCGTGGGCGTGGGCGTGGGCGTGGCCATGGTCATGCCCGTGCGCATGGGCATGGTCGGAACCGCCCTCCTCCTGATGATGTTCATGGCCGTGATGCCACAGCTCCGCCTTGTCGAGGAGGAAGAAGAACACCAGCCCGAACAGCAGCACGCCGAACAGCACGGCCGGCTCGATGCGGCTTTCGAAGGCTTCGGGCAGCAGGTGCATGAAGGCCGTCGCCAGCAGGGCGCCGGCGGCGAGGCTCAGGAGGTGCTGCGGATTCACGCCGCCGGAGCCGCTGCGCACGCCCACGCGCAACAGGAGCGCGGCGATCCAGACACTTCCGATGCCGGCAACCAGGGTCGCGGCGATGATGGCTAACAAGTTCATGACTGCTTGCGCAAGGGTGGCAAAACAAAAGCCGTCCATCGGACGGCTTTCGATCGAAAGCAGCTGGCGGATGCGGCCCGGGCCGCGCCGTTGGCTCAACCCGGGCCAGCGTGCGTGCCGGTCGCCAGGACAGCCTTCATCTTATCAACCGTGTCAAGCGTCGTAGGCGCGGGACGCGAGCGCGGACGCCAGGACTCGGGCCGGATCGACCAGCCGGAGTCCGTCCACTGCCGCCGAGCCTTCAAGCCCGAGCGGAATCTCCGTGCATCCCATGACGATCGCCACCGGTCCGTGACGCCGTGCGAGCTGCAGTGCCACCTCGTTGAAGCAGCCCTGCGCCAGTTGCATGTCGCCCGCCTTGACGCCGTCGTAGATGCCGCGCATGAGGGTTTGCCGCTCATCGGCCAGCGGCAGATGGCACACCATCCCCGCGTCCGCCATGGCCTGCTGATAGAGCCCCACGCGATAGGTCCCTTCGGTCGCCATCAGCGCCACGTCGCGCACGCCCTGCGCAGCCAGGTGCGCCGACACTTCCCGCGCGACGTGCAGCACCTCGATCTGCGGAAAGCGCGCCTGCAACGTGCCGTGCCATGCATGCGCCGTGTTGCACGCAATCGCCACCGCCCGGCTGCCCAGCGCCGCGAGCCGCCCCAGCGCCTGCAACATCGGCTCCAGCGGCTGATGCCCACCGAGCCCGTCGGACTCCAGCGCCCCGCTGCGATCTGGCACCGGCACCTGCGCCAGCCAGTGTTCCGGAAACCCCTGATCCCGCACCGCCTCACCCCGCGCCCGCATCCGGCAAGCACAGGCATCGACAAACAGCCGGACGAAATCCGCCCCCGCCGCCGGTCCCATGCCCCCCAGAATCCCAACAACCTGCGTCACGCCAAGCTCCCACAACGCATCCAACAATTTCCAGAAACACCACGGAACCGGCTTCGCCGGTCCGTAGGTGTTGCCCCCTGCAAGGGGGTAGGCGGCCACACGAAGTGGGCAAGCCTGGGGGTGTGCCTAGGTCGCTGGCTTGTCGCTCGGCGCCTTGATGTTCTCGCGCAGCTGCGGACTCATCGGCAGATTGAGCGGCACGCCCTTGGGCGGGATCGGCTGCATGAACCACTTGTTGTACATCTTCTCGAACTCGCCGCTC
The DNA here is from genome assembly GCF_051216375.1 of Variovorax glacialis. Classification (NCBI taxonomy): domain Bacteria; kingdom Pseudomonadati; phylum Pseudomonadota; class Betaproteobacteria; order Burkholderiales; family Comamonadaceae; genus Variovorax; species Variovorax glacialis. The sequence continues at coordinate 377,530 of NZ_JBPJZT010000003.1, forward strand.
TTCATGAGGCCGATGAAGGTGTCATCCACCAGCTTCTTGAAGGCCGGATCGTCCTTGGCCAGCATGCACCCGTAGGGCTCGACCTGCAGCGCGTCGCCGACCACTTCGAAGTCGGCAGGATTCTTGGCATTGGCGATGAGGCCGAACAGCAGGATGTCATCCATTGCGAAGGCCACGGCGCGGTCGCTTTCCACCAGCAGGAACGCATCGGCGTGGTCCTTGCCGAGGACGAGGTCCATGTCGAGGTTCTTGTCGGTGTTGTACTTGCGCATGACCAGCGCGTTGGTGGTGCCGGTGGTGCTGGCCACGGTCTTCTTCGCGAGGTCGCCGTAGTTCTTGATGCCGGAAGACTTCTTCACCAGCAGGCGGGTGCCGGTGTAGAAGTGGTTGATGGCGAAGGCGACGTCCTTGCCGCGGGCGGTGTTGTTGGTGGTGGAGCCGCACTCCAGGTCGACGGTGCCGTTGGTGATCAGCGGAATGCGGTTCTGCGAGGTCACCGCCTGCAATGCCACTTCGAGGTTGGGCTTGTTGAGCTTCTTCTTGACCGCATCGACCACCGCGTTGGACAGCTCGACCGAGAAGCCGATGGGCTTGTTCCCGTCGAGGTAGCTGAATGGCACGGAGGACTCCCGGTAGGCCAGCGTGATCTTGCCGGAGTCGGCGATCTTGGCCAGGGTATCGGCGGCGTGTGCGCCCGTCACGGCGACGGTGAGCAGGACGGCTGCCGTCAATGCGGAGAGTTTCATGCGAGCCCTTTCGGTGGATTGAAGTGAAACGAAGTGTAGGAAGCAAACGCGCGGCCGTCACAATTCCTTTTGCACCGAAGCCCATGTCAAAAAGTTATGGCTGGGTCCGCCCATGAGCTTTGGCTATGGGGCGCCCTGTTTTTGGCATTTCCCCAAGGGCGCTCCCCCGCCTAGAGTCGACGCATTCGAATTTCGAGAGGAGGAAGGGTCATGCGCGTGTGCGTGCTGGGTGCCGGCATCGTGGGCTTGGCCACGGCGTGGCAGTTGAATCGCGACGGTCACGAGGTGTGCGTGATCGACCGTGCCGCGCCGGGCGCCGGTGCGAGCGGGGGCAATGGCGCGCAGTTGAGCTATTCGTACGTTCAGCCGCTGGCGGATCCGTCGATCTGGAAGCAGTTGCCGAAGCTGCTGCTGTCGCCCTCTTCCCCGCTGAAGCTGCGTCCGCAGCTCGATCCGTTGCAGTGGCGCTGGGGCATGGCCTTTCTGGCGGCATGCAATGCCAGGACTTCGCGGGAGACGACGGTTCGTCTGCTGGCGTTGGCGGCGGAGAGTCGTGCGGCGTTCGAAGCGATGCGCGCCGACGTTGCCCCGGATTGCGATTTCTCCGCGACGGGCAAGCTGGTGCTCTATGCGAGCGAATCGTCGCTCGACGGTGCGCGGCGGCAGCTCGAATTGCAGCGCGAGCTGGGCAGCGAGCAGCGGCTGGTCACGCCGGACGAATGCGTTGCGCTGGAACCGGCACTGGCAAGTTATCGCGGGCAGATGGTGGGCGCGATCCATACGCCGAGCGAGTGCGCTGCGGATTGCCTCAAGGTGTGCATGGCGCTGGTGCAGGCTCTGCAGGAACGCGGTGTTCGATTCGTGCTCGATACGGAAATCACGGGGTTCGACATGCGCCGTGGGGTTGTTGCGGCGGTGAAGACGGCGGCGGGTGATGTGGAAGCGGATGCGTTCGTCATGGCCTTAGGCACGGCGTCGCACCGCCTCGGGCGCGAGTTGGGTGCCTATTTGCCGGTGTATCCACTCAAGGGATACAGCATCACGGTGGATGTCGATCCGACGCCGGGTGCGGCGCCGCGGGTGAACGTGACGGACAGTGCGCGCAAGGTGGTGTTCGCACGAATCGGATCACGGCTACGGGTCGCAGGCATGGCCGAGCTGGTGGGGCACGATGCGAGCATTCCGGCTACGCGGATCGAGACGCTGGCGGAGGCTACGCGCGCTGTCTTTCCGGATGCTGGGCGTTTGGATGAATTGCATCCTTGGACTGGTATGCGGCCCGCTACGCCGACGGGGGTTCCGATCGTTGGGCGCTTGATGCCGGCGCCTTCGAACATGGTCTTCAATACGGGGCATGGGGCGTTGGGGTTTACGCTGGCTTTTGGGTCTGCGCTGAAGGTTGCAACTCTCGTTGGGGAGGGCGCCCGGTAGGCGGTGCGGGCCGGACGACCCCGCTGCGCCGGTCCTTCGGACTGCCCTGCAGTGCTCGCTTCAGGCGGGGTCCGCGCAAACTCGCTTCGCTCAAACACGCGGCGCCCTTTTTCCGCCTGAAGCTGCGCGCTTCGGCGGCGTAGAGGGGTCGTCCGGCCCGCACCACCTACCGGGCTCTGTGTGTGGATAACGGTTGTGGGCGTCTCGAACGTAGCCAGCCTGCGCGTAAACACACAGTGTGAGGCGGACAGTTCAACCGCGGCGTCCCAGCGTCGTCGGGCGGTGTGCCCTGTGCCGGCCGTTGAGGCACCGCCGAGCAGCGCAGCGCAGCGACAGGCGGATAGGGCCGCGCGTGTCTGAGCGGAACGAAGTGCAGCGAGTTTGCGCGGACCCCGCCTGGCGCGAGCAGCGCAGGGAAGCCGCGAAGCGGCCGGTGACGTCGGCCGGCACAGGGCACACCGCCCGACGACGCCACCCAACCCCGTCAACTCATTTCTTCAATCGCCTCACGCATAAACCGAGTGATGCCCCGCACAGCCACGGAATCAGGCCGCCCCGCAAACCGCAACGCCCGAATTGGCACTGGGATATGTGGCTCCAAAGTCAACACATCCACCTTAGAACGATCCGCAGAATTCGCCGTACACCCATCGACGAGCGCGACGCCAAGCCCGTGGTGCGCCATTGCCAGCGCGGCGTGGTACGTCTGCACCGTCACGACGGCCTGCTGAAATCCGACGCCCGCTTGACGACAAGCCTGGCTCAAGCTCGTCCCGACCGGATCGCGGCTGTCCAGCCCCACCACCGGCAGGTTCACCAGGTCGTGCAGCGCCACCGACCCGTTGCGCAGCAGCGCGCGCGACAACATGCCCTTGGGCGCGATGCACACCATGCGGCTGTCCGCGACGGACTCCTGCGTGAGCGAAGGATGCACCGCCGGGCTGAAAGCGAACCCGACATCGGCTTCCTGCAGCAGCAATGCCGACATGATCTGCGGCGAATGCAGCGACTCGACCGTCACCGCGATGGCCGGATGGTTCTCGCGAAAACGCTTGAGCGCACGCGGCAGCACCTCGTAGCTCAGCGCCAGCACCGTCAGGATGCGCAACTCTCCCGCGTCATTGCCCGTTCGCAGGTTGGCGGCGAGCCGTTGCACCTCGTCCAGTTGCGCGAACAGCCGCTCGATGTGCGGATACAGCGCCAGCGCTTCCGTCGTCGGTGTCAACCGCCCCTTGGCTCGCTGGAACAGCGAGAAACCGAGCTGGATCTCCGCATGCTGCAAGCTGCGGCTAACCGCTGGCTGCGTGATGTTGATCAGCCGCGCCGCCGCACTCACGCTCCCCGTGAGCATGATGGCGTTGAAGACCTCGATGTGACGAAGGCGCATCGCAGGAACGGACGGCCGGCTCAGGGCGCCGGACGTCCGACCTTGCCGCGCGAGATGTCCATGATCATCTGGGCCGAAAGGTAGAGCCGCGGCTCGATCGAATCCACCAGCACGTACTCCGCGTCGGCCGAATGCGCGCCGAAGCCTTGCAGGCCGAACCGCTCGACCACCGCGGCCTTCGTCTTCAGGCCCGCGAAGGCCGCATCCGTCCCGCCGCCCGCGACCTTGTCGTCCGCGCCCAGCTGCTTGCCGAGATCCTTGTAGATCCCTTGCGCATGAAGCGCCAGCGCGCGCGACGCGTCCGTGGCTTCCAGCGGCGGACGACGACGCTCGAACTTCATCTCCACCTTCGCCTGGGGAATGAGCTGCTTCTTCACGCGCTCCTGCACCTGCTGCTCGATGCGGTCGTAGTCGCTGACCTTCAGCACCCGCACGTCCGCGCCAGCCGTGGCCGTCGCCGGAATCACGTTCCGGTTCGAGCCCGAGCGCGAGATGGTCCAGTTCATCTTCAGCCCCGTCGCCGGATCGGACAGGTCACGCATCTGCAGGACCTGGTGCGACAACTCGTAGAGCGCATTCACGCCCTGCTCCGGCGCCGAGCCCGCATGCGAGGCCTTGCCGGTCACGTTCAGCGTCACCGAGGCGATGCCCGCCGTCGCGAGCGACAGCTTGTCCTCGTTGACCGACGAGCCCTCGTACGACATCACAACGTCGTGCTCTCCGCCAAGGCGCGTGATGAGGTTGCGAGCGCCCGGCGAGCTGATCTCCTCGTCGCCGTTGATCAGCACAGTCAGCGTCCCGTACTCCTTGAAGTCCATCGCCTTCAGCAGGGCGACCGTGTGCGTGATCACCGCAATCCCCTGCTTGTCGTCCGCGATGCCGAGCCCATAAGCCTTGTCGCCTTCGACGCGGAACGGCTGCTTGTTCAGCATGCCGATCTGATAGACCGTGTCCATGTGCGCGATCAGCATGATCTTCTTCGTGCCAGTTCCCTTGAACGTCGCGCGCACCACCTTGCCGATCTTCTCCGGCGTGTCCTCCATCCGATACGCATCCGCCGAAGGATCGATCAGCTCGACCAGCCCGCCCAAGGCCCGGAACTTGTCGGCAATCAGATTCGCAATCTTGTCCAGCCCTTCGAGATCGCGACTCCCCGATTCGATCGACACGAGCTCCTTCAACGTCTCCAGCAACGCTGGCTTCTCCTTCGCAGCCAGCGAAGCAACCCGTTGATCAGGCGCCGCAAAAACGCAAGCACAAGCCCCCGCAAGCGCAGCAACCAAAAAGGCCTTGCGACCAAAAACAACAGCAGTACTCATCAACTCAAAACCTCCAAAAACATCAAAACGACCCTCCCAGAAATGCCGCGGACCGGCTCAGCCGGTCCGCCGGCATTGCCCCCGGCAGGGGGTAGGCGAAGCGACACGAAGTGCGCGCAGCCTGGGGGCGAGCAAGATTAATGGGCTTTGTCCCAATTGGGACCAAAGCCGATCTCGGCCAGCAACGGCACCTTCAGTTCCGCCACACCGGCCATGAGCCGCGGGATCTCGGAGCGCACCCATTCGACCTCCGCGTCGGGCACTTCGAACACCAGTTCGTCGTGCACCTGCATGATCATCTTCGTGCCGCGCTTCTCGGCGTCGAGCACGTCCTGCACCTTGACCATGCTGAGCTTGATCAGGTCGGCCGCGGTGCCCTGCATCGGCGCGTTGATCGCCGCACGCTCGGCCCCACCGCGGCGCGGACCGTTCGGCGAATTGATCTCGGGCAGATAGAGGCGCCGGCCGAAAACGGTCTCGACATAGCCCTTCTGCTTGGCGAGCGCCTTGGTCTCGTCCATGTACTGCTTCACGCCCGGATAGCGCGCGAAGTAGCGTTCGATGTACGACGCGGCCGCCTTGGTCTCGATGCCGAGGTTGCGCGCAAGGCCGAAGCTGCTCATGCCGTAAATCAACCCGAAGTTGATGACCTTGGCATAGCGGCGCTGCTCGTTGGACACCTGGTCCACCGCGACGCCGAAGACCTCGCCGGCGGTCGCGCGGTGCACGTCGATGCCTTCCGTGAAGGCACCCAGCAGGGACTCGTCGCCGCTGATGTGGGCCATGATGCGCAACTCGATCTGCGAGTAGTCGGAACTCGCGATCACGCTGCCCGCCGGTGCGACGAAAGCCTCGCGCACGCGGCGGCCTTCGACGGTGCGGATCGGGATGTTCTGCAGGTTCGGATCGTTGCTCGACAGCCGCCCCGTCACCGCCACGGCCTGCGCGTAGTGCGTGTGCACGCGGCCGCTGCGCGGATTCGCCAGCTGGCCCAGCTTGTCGGTGTAGGTGCCCTTGAGCTTGGACAGGCCTCGGTGCTCGAGGATCTTGGCGGGCAGCGGAAAGTCCTCCGCCAGCTTCTCCAGCACTTCCTCGTCGGTGCTCGGTGCGCCGCTCGGCGTCTTCTTGATGACTGGAAGGCCGAGCTTGGTGAAAAACACTTCGCCGATCTGCTTGGGCGATCCGAGGTTGAAGGGCTGGCCCGCGAGTTCGTACGCCTCCGACTCCAGCGCCATGATGCGCTTGCCCAGTTCGTTGCTCTGCGCGGACAGCGTGGGCGCGTCGATCATCACGCCGTTGCGCTCGATGCGGTAGAGCGTCTCGCTCGATGCGATCTCCAGCTCGTAGATGAAGCGCAGTTTCTCGTCGGCTTCGAGCCGGGGCCACAGGGTCAGATGCACGTCCAGCGTCTGGTCGGAGTCTTCGCACGAATACTCGGCCGCCTTGTCGATCGACACCTGGCTGAACGGAATCTGGTGCGCGCCCTTGCCGCACAGGTCCTCGTAGTCGATGCCGGTGCGCCCGAGGTGGCGCTCGGCGAGGCTCGCGAGGCCGTGCGGCTTGTGGACTTCGAGCACGTAGCTCTGCAGCATGGTGTCGTGCGCGTAGCCCTGCACTTCGATGCCGTGGTTGGCGAAGACATGGCGGTCGTACTTGACGTGCTGGCCGAGCTTCTTCTTCGTGCCGTCCTCGAGCCAGGGCCGGAGCTTCGCGAGGACCTCGTCGCGCGGCAGTTGCACGGGCGCGTCCGGGTAGTTGTGTGCAACCGGGATGTAGGCGGCTTCGCCGGGCTTCACGCTGAAGCTCAGGCCGACGATCTCGGCGCGCAGTTCGTCGAGGGAGTTGGTTTCGGTGTCGATCGCCACCAGGTCGGCCGCCTCGATCTTTGCGAGCCAGGTGTCGAAGACTTCCCAGCTCACCACCGTGTCGTAGGCCAGGTTGGTCACCTTCGATGCGGCCTCGAAACTCGGGTCGTCGAAGAGACCGGTGCCGCCCTCCGGCCCCTTGCGCCGCTTGTTTTCCTCGATCAGCTCCGGCTGGACTTCGTGGGCCTCCAGCGTCTTCACGAGGCTCTTGAAACCGTACTGCTCGTAGAAGGTCTTCAGGCCGTCCGTCTGCTGTGGGCCGATGGCGATCGCGTCGAGCGCCGGCAGGCCGCTCACGTGACCGTCGAGATCGCAATCGGTGCGGATGGTCACCAGCCGGCGGCCCTGCGGAAGCCAGTCCATCGCCTTTCGGAGGTTTTCGCCGGCTTGGCCCTTGACCTCGGCCGCGTGCTCGATCAGCGCGTCGAGCGAGCCGTACTGGAGCAGCCATTTGGCAGCCGTCTTGGGGCCGACCTTTTCGACGCCGGGCACGTTGTCGACGGTGTCGCCGACCAGCGTCTGGTAGTCGATCATCAGGTTCGGCGGCACGCCGAATTCGGCCGTCACTCCGGCAACGTCGCGCTTCTTGCCGTTCATGGTGTCGATGATGGTGATGTGCTCGTCCACCAGCTGGCTCAGGTCCTTGTCGCCGCTGGAAACGATCACCTCGACGCCCTGCTTCGCAGCGGTGCGCGCCAGGGTGCCGATCACGTCGTCGGCCTCGACGTCGGGCACGGAGAGCACCGGCCAGCCGAGCATCCTGACGACCTGGTGGATCGGCTCGACCTGGCTGCGCAGGTCGTCCGGCATCGGCGAGCGGTTCGCCTTGTAGTCGGGATACCAGTCGTCGCGGAAGGTCTTGCCCGGCGCATCGAAGATGCATGCGGCATAGTCGGCGCGCACCTCGCGGCGCAAGGCCTGCATCATGTTGATCATTCCGCGGATGGCGCCGGTGGCGGGACTGCTGTTGTCGCCGGGCACGGCGCGCAGGTCCGGCATGGCGTGGAAGGCACGGTAGAGGTAGCTCGATCCGTCGACGAGCAGCAGTGTTTTCTTGTCGGTCATCGGGGCATTTTGCCGTGCCGCGACACCCCGTCCGGATGGCGCCGAAGAACCGCACATAGTTGTACCCCTTCGATGAACGCGGACCTACAATCTCTTCATGTCTTCCTCCACGCTCCTCGTTCGCCGCACCGGGCTTGTATCGCTGGTGTTGGCCTGCGCCGCGCCGACCGCTGCCGTCTTCGCACAGAACCCGCAGCCCACCCCGGAACCCGCTCAGGCGCAACCGGACCCGGACAAGGCCGCGGGCCGGCAGAACCAGAAGATCGAGCGCATCCACGTGGAGGACCGCAACGCGACGGTCGACGAACTCCGTGTCGGCGGGCAGACCGAAAACATCACCGTGAAGCCGGCCAAGGGCCCGTCCTACCAGGTGATGCCCAACGAAACCGAACGCATGCGCAACCAGGGGCAATCCGACCAGAGTTCCGGCGAAAACGGTTCCCGGGTCTGGTGGAACGTCTTCAAGTTCTGAGCGCGCAGTGGCGGTTTTCACGGAAGTCGGATTCGACGAAGCCGACGCGCTCGTTCGGCGTCTCGGCCTGGGTGGCCTCACCGACCTCAGGGGCATCGAGGGCGGCATCGAGAACACCAACTACTTCGCGACCACGGAGTCGGGCGAATTCGTCCTGACCCTGTTCGAGCGCCTCGGCGCCGAGCAACTTCCGTACTACCTTTGCCTAATGAAGCACTTGGCGGCGCGCGGCCTTCCGGTGCCCGAGCCCGTCGCCGACCCGGACATTGCGCCGCCCACCGGGCATCCGCTGTCCATTCCGGCCAACGCACCCTGCGAACTGCTGCTCACCGTCGCCGGCAAGCCGGCCGCCATCGTGCAGCGCCTGAAGGGGAAGAGCGAACTGGTGCCCACGGCCGCTCATTGCGCCGAACTCGGCCGCCTGCTGGCGCGCATGCACCTCGCGGCGCGGAACTACCCCCGTATCCAGCCCAATCTTCGTGGCCTCCAATGGTGGAACGACACCGCACCGGTGGTCCTGCCTTATCTGGAAGCCTCTCAGGCCGCATTGCTGCGCAGCGAACTGGCCTACCAGAACCACATCGCCGAATCCTCCGCCTATGCGGCGCTGCCGCGCGGGCCGGTGCACGCCGACCTGTTCCGTGACAACGCCATGTTCGACGCGCACGCCAGCGCGGACGCACCCCGCCTGACCGGCGTGTTCGACTTCTACTTCGCCGGCGCCGACACCTGGCTTTTCGACATCGCCGTGTGCCTGAACGATTGGGCGATCGATCTCCCGACCGGTCGCCACGATGCCGCGCGTGCCGACACACTGCTGGCCGCCTACGGCACCGTGCGCCCCCTGACCGGCCCCGAGCGCGCCCTGCTGCCCGGCATGCTTCGCGCCGCCGCGCTCCGATTCTGGATCTCGCGGCTGTGGGACTACCACCTCCCGCGGGAAGCGAGCATGCTCAAGGCCCACGATCCGACCCACTTCGAACGCGTGCTGCGCGAACGGGCCCACGCAAGTTACGAATTCGACCGCGGCGCGGAACTGGCCGCCTGACCTGACCCGATGAAACTCAATCTCGTGCCGTCGCGCACCGGTGTGCTGTGGGTCCGGGCCGGCCTCCAGGCTTTCGCACGGCAGCCGCTGGCCTTCATCTCCCTCTTCTTCCTTTTCATGGCGATGGTGTCGATCGCCTCGCAGGTGCCCCTGATCGGCGCGGCCGTGGCGCTGATGCTCCTGCCGACCATGACGTTGGGCCTGATGGCCGCCGCCGCGCAGGCGGCGGGGCCGGAAAAGCCGCCGGCGGGAACGGTGTTCATGGCGGCGCTGAACGCCGTGCGGGCCGACGTGCGGCCCATGGCAATGCTGGGCGCGATGTATGCCGCGCTGTTTCTCGGCGTGATGGCCATTTCCGCCCTGGCCGATGGCGGGCAGTTCGCGCGCGTCTACCTGCTCGGCGGGCCGCTCAGCCGTGAACTGGCCGAGACGACCGAATTCCAGGTGGCGCTCTGGATCGCCATGGGCCTGTACCTGCCGCTGTCGCTGGCCTTCTGGCATGCGCCGGCGCTGGTGCACTGGCATCGCGTGCCGCCGGCCAAGAGCCTGTTCTTCAGCTTCGTCGCCTGCTTCAGGAATTTCGGCGCGCTCACCGTGTTCGGTCTGGTCTGGGTCGGCGTCTTCATCGGCGCCGGCATCGTGCTGAGCCTGCTCGCGACGCTGCTGGTGGCCGTCGGGGCCATGGGCATCGGCGAAGGCGCATCGGCGGCGGGCGGCGCCGTGATGATCGGCGGCGCGCTGGTGATGGCAGCGATGTTCTTCACCAGCACTTGGTTTACTTTCAGGGATTCATTTAAGGAATAACCCCCAGCCTCGCCCACTTCGTGTGGCTCGGGCACCCCCTTTCAGGGGGCAACACCGGCGGCCCGGCAGAGCCGGTTCCGCGGTGTTTTTCGAAGGGGCCTGGCTTCGCCGGCCGAAGGATCACACGGGGGTGAGTTTTGCAACTGAGAGCGCGAGCCACTTGACGCCGTGGCGGGGGAAGTTCACCTGTGCACGGGCATCGTCGCCGCTGCCTTCGAGCGCCAGCACGGTGCCTTCGCCGAACTTGTTGTGGAACACCTGCATGCCTGAACGCAGGCCGTGCGAGGGCGCGGCTTTCTGGGGTGGGACGGGCGGGCTGGCGAAGGTGTCCTTGCTGCTGAAGGCGCCTGCGCCGCCGCGCGTGGTGGCGTAGCCGCCGCCAAAGCCGAAGGCGGAAGGAGTGAAGCCCTGGTTCTTGGGCGTGAGCCACTTGAGCGCGGCTTCGGGCAGTTCCTCGAAGAAGCGGCTCTTGACGTTGTAGCGGGTCTGGCCATGCAGCATGCGCGTCTGCGAATGGCTCAGGTAGAGGCGTTTGCGGGCGCGCGTGATGGCGACGTACATCAGGCGGCGTTCCTCCTCCAGGCTCTCGTAGTCGCTCATCGAGTTCTCGTGGGGGAACAGGCCCTCCTCCAAGCCGGTGATGAACACGCAGTCGAATTCGAGGCCCTTGGCGGCGTGCACGGTCATGAGTTGGACCGCGTCCTGGCCGGCCTGCGCCTGGTTGTCGCCGGATTCCAGCGCGGCGTGCGTCAGGAATGCGGCAAGCGGACTCAGCGTCTCACCGGTTTCGGCGTCCGGCGCCAGCGGCTCGTCGGTGATCGGACGGTTCGGGTCGAGGCCCTGGCTGGCGGGTGACTGACGCAGTTCGTCGACCGGCAGCGCGACCGCGTCGCGACCGAAGCCTTCCTGCGTGACGAAGCTTTCCGCGGCGTTCACCAGTTCGTCCAGATTCTCGATGCGGTCCGCGCCCTCGCGGTCGGCCTTGTAGTGTTCGATCAAGCCGCTGTGGTCGAGCACGAGCTCGATGATCTCGCGCAGGGACATCCCCACCGTCTGCTCGCGCAGCACGTCGATCTTGGCGACGAAGGCCGAGAGGTTGCCACCGGCCTTGCCGCCGACGGCACTCACCGCGTCGTGCAGCGAGCGGCCGGCCGCGCGGGCCGCATCCTGGAGCTGCTCGATGCTGCGGGCTCCGATGCCCCGCGGCGGAAAGTTGACGATGCGCAGGAAGCTGGTGTCGTCGTCCTTGTTCTCGAGCAGCCGCAGGTAGGCCAGCGCGTGCTTGATTTCGGCACGCTCGAAGAAGCGCAGGCCCCCGTACACGCGGTACGGCACCGCGGCATTGAAGAGCGCCGTTTCGATCACGCGGCTCTGCGCATTGCTGCGGTAGAGCACAGCCATTTCCTTGCGGTCGATGCCGTCGCGCACCAGTTGCCGCATTTCCTCGACCATCCACTGCGCCTCGGCGAAATCGCTGGTCGATTCGTACACCCGCACGGGCTCGCCGGGGCCCTGGTCGGTACGCAGGCTCTTGCCGAGCCGCTTCTTGTTGTGGCTGATCAGCTCGTTGGCCGAATCGAGGATGTTGCTGTAGCTGCGGTAGTTCTGCTCCAGCTTGATCTGGTGCGACACATCGAACTCGCGCACGAAGTCGGCCATGTTGCCCACGCGCGCGCCCCGGAAGGCGTAGATGCTCTGGTCGTCGTCGCCGACCGCGATCACGCTGTTGTCGCCCGGCGCGAAACGGCCGTCGGTCGTCGTGCCCGAAAGCATCTTGATCCACGCGTACTGCAGCCGGTTGGTGTCCTGGAATTCGTCGATCAGGATGTGGCGGAAGCGGCGCTGGTAGTGCTCGCGCACCGGGTCGTTGTCGCGCAGCAACTCGTAGCTGCGCAACATCAGTTCGCCGAAGTCGACCACGCCCTCGCGCTGGCACTGCTCCTCGTAGAGCTGGTAGAGCTCGACCTTCTTCCGGTCGTCGTCGCTCCGGATCTCGACGTCGCGTGGTCGCAGGCCGTCTTCCTTGGCGCCGGCGATGAACCATTGCGTCTGCTTCGCCGGAAAGCGCTCGTCGTCGACGTTGAACTGCTTCATCAGCCGCTTGATGGCCGAGAGCTGGTCCTGCGTGTCGAGGATCTGGAAGGTGGACGGCAGGTTGGCGAGCTTCCAGTGCGCGCGCAGGAATCGGTTGCACAGGCCGTGGAAGGTGCCGATCCACATGCCGCGCACATTGACCGGCAGCATCGCGCCCAGCCGGGTCATCATTTCCTTGGCGGCCTTGTTGGTGAAGGTGACGGCCAGGATGCCGCCCGGCGACACCTGCCCGGTCTGCAGCAGCCAGGCGATGCGGGTGGTCAGCACCCGCGTCTTGCCCGACCCGGCGCCGGCGAGGATGAGGGCGTTGCCGGCCGGGAGCGTCACGGCGGCACGCTGCTCCGGGTTGAGGTTTTGGAGCAGCGGCGAATCTGCGGCAGCCGCGAGGTCGGTGAACATCCGTCGATTGTAGAAAGCAGCGCGTATGCGGGTTATACGAAGTGACGGAAGACCATCGCAGGCGCGCGCGGGTAGAATCAGACACCGGGCCCAAGTTTCTTGACGTCCGGTTTTTTTGCGCCTGCGCACAGCAGGGTCCGGTCGCGCCGCCACGGCGCACCCGCAAATCCGGTCACAAGCCAAGCGCCCCATCGCCGCCGAAATCCTTCGGCGACGACCTTTTCAAGGAGCTTGGATCTCATGCAAATCTTCGACTACGACAACATCCTTCTTCTGCCGCGCAAGTGCGTGGTGGAAAGCCGTTCCGAGTGCGACGCCAGCGTCACGCTGGGTGGCCACAGCTTCCGCATCCCGACGGTGCCCGCCAACATGAAGACAGTGGTCGACGAGACCATCTGCACCTGGCTCGCGAAGAACGGCTACTTCTACGTGATGCACCGCTTCGACCTGGACAACGTCCAGTTCGTGAAGGACATGCACGCCAAGGGTGTGTTCGCGTCGATCTCGCTGGGCGTCAAGAAGCCGGACTACGAGACGGTCGACCAGCTGGTCGCCGCCAACCTGGTGCCGGAGTACGTCACGATCGACATTGCCCACGGCCATGCCGACAGCGTGAAGAACATGATCGCGTACCTCAAGAAGAAGCTGCCGAAGACCTTCGTGATTGCGGGCAACGTCGGCACGCCGGAGGCCGTGATCGACCTCGAGAACTGGGGCGCGGACGCAACCAAGGTCGGCATCGGCCCAGGCAAGGTCTGCATCACCAAGCTCAAGACCGGTTTCGGCACGGGCGGCTGGCAGCTGTCGGCGCTCAAGTGGTGCGCGCGCGTGGCGACCAAGCCGATCATTGCCGATGGCGGCATCCGCGACCACGGCGACATCGCGAAGAGCATCCGCTTCGGCGCGTCGATGGTGATGATCGGCTCGCTCTTTGCGGGACACGAGGAATCGCCCGGCAAGACGGTGGAAGTCGACGGCGTGCTCTTCAAGGAGTACTACGGCTCGGCCAGCGACTTCAACAAGGGCGAATACAAGCACGTCGAAGGCAAGCGCATCCTCGAGCCGATCAAGGGCAAGCTGGCCGAGACGCTGGTCGAGATGGAGCAGGACATCCAGAGCTCCATCAGCTACGCGGGTGGACGCAAGCTCATGGACATCCGCAAGGTCAACTACGTCACCCTGGGCGGGGACAACGCGGGCGAACACCTGCTGATGTGAGGCTGCGGCTAGCGCGGGTCAGGCCTGGAGCAGTTGCATGGCGAGGTCGTGCAGCCGCTGGCCCGGGCTGGCCACCGTGTCCACGATGCTGAAGTGGTCGAGCCCCGGCAGCACCTCGCAGACAGGCACCACGTCGCGCCCCCAGGCTTCCCGGATCAGCGCGTTCTGGCGGATGAATTCTTCGCTTTCGTCGCCGCCCGCCACCGCGTAGAGGGTGCCGGCTTGCGGTATCGGCCGCAGTGCCGGACTGAGGCGCAGCGCATCCGCGTCGCTGAGCCGGATGGCCTTCTCGATGAAGGGCGCATGCTGCAGCGGGCGCAAGTCGTGGAGGCCGGAGATCGACAGTGCACTGCGCACCAGGTTCGCAGGCAGGTCCGGCGCCACGGCTTTGCAGTCGCAGGCGAACAGCATCGCGGACAAGTGCCCGCCGGCCGAATGACCGGAAACGGTGATCCGCGCAGGATCGCCACCGTGAGCCGCGACGTTGCGCCACGTCCATTCCAGCGCGCGAATCATCTGCTGCGAGATGTCCCCGATGCCGACCGGCTGCGTGGGCGTGCCGGGGCACAGCGCATAGTTCGGGATGACGACGCACACGCCGCGATCGGTGAATGCCCGGGCGATGAATGACTGGTCACTCTTGTCGAGCGCGCTCCAATAGCCGCCGTGAATAAAGACCAACACCGGTGCGCCCGGAACCGATGCCGGGAAGATGTCCAGGGTTTCGGCGGGCCCGTCGCCGTAGGGCACATCGAGCCGACAGGCCAGGGAAGCACGGGCCGCCGCGGAATCCGTCGCCCATCGCCCCAGAGTAGCGGGGTGGTCCGGGACCCTCGCGCGGTTGTTGTACATGCGGTCGAGCCACGCGGGATCGTACGACTCCATCTTGATTGCTCCGGGTTTGTGAGGGCCAAATCTTGGCACGGCCGTCGTGCAGCGTCGTGCGGGTTCTGGTTAGAATTCTCCTTGCGTTGGGGGGGTAGCTCAGCTGGGAGAGCGCCGCGTTCGCAATGCGGAGGTCGTGAGTTCGATCCTCATCCTCTCCACCAACTGGAATTCAAGGGCCTTCGTGGCCCTTTTTCTTTGCTTTCGCCATGCAGCCGGCCATCCCCGAAGGTGCTGGAATCAATGGACGCGCGCGACGCATGGCCCCACTCTCATTCCGCTCACCTTGAAAAGCCACTCTTTGCCGGCGAGCGATCATCTTGTCTGTCGACATTTTTGTTACTACAATAAATCGAGGCATGCTGATCACGTTCGATACCGCCAAGCGCGACAAGACATTGGCGGAACGAAGACTGGACTTCGCTCGATCGGGCGAGGTGTTCGCCGGCCCGGTGCTGACGCTGGCAGACGATCGGGCCGACTATGGCGAGGCTCGCTTTATCAGCTTCGGCCTGCTCGATGGTCGCCATGTGGTTGTCGTGTGGACCCCTCGCGGCGAGGCGCGCCGTGTTATCTCCATGAGGAATGCCAATGAGCGCGAAATTGCCCGGCACACCAGCAGGTTCCGTTGACCCTGACGATGCGCCGGAACTGACGGACGAGTTTTTCGATCGCGCCACGCCGACCGTGGGCGAGCGTGAGGTCTCGCGCGACGAATACGCGGCAGCCGCCCGGGTCGCGCAGCGCGGGCGTCCGCGATCGGAGCGCACGAAGGTGTCCACCACGATTCGCTTTGATGCCGAAGTGTTGGCCGCCCTCAAGGCCACCGGGCCGGGCTGGCAGACGCGCGCCAACGACGCGCTGCGCGCCGATCTGGAGGCCGGGCGACTGTAGGGCGCCGAGGCCAAGAGCCCGGCAATGGTGGCCTATCTCCTCCGAAGACACCTGTCGCATTGCCACCGTCCGGCCTCGATGGCCTGAAGGCATCGGCTCGATCTTCAGACTTTAGTTGGCAGGCGCCGGCACCGGCGTTTCCGTACTGCGGATCTTGCCCCCACCTGGCACGCTGCCCCTGATTTCCGAGTTGCCGGTCCCACGCACACGTTCCTCGCATGCGGCGCGCGCGTCCGCCGGCTGGCGCTGGCAGCGGGCCAGGGCGTTCTCTTCGTAGCCTCCGGTGCTCGTCAGGTTGCCCTGCTGCTTTGCCTGCCTGGCCGCCCCGGCTTCGCGCATGCAGGCCGCCCGATCCACGCGGGGGTCGTTGCAGGACGCAGCGTCGTCGGCCGACCACGCGTTGGCCGCCCCCACTACTGCGCTGACGATCAGCATCGCGTTCAAGCACAAACCTAAGGTTTTCTTCACGGTGCGGCTCCTTGCCGAAAATTGAGAAGGCCAGCCTGCCTGGGATCTTCCTCGTGCCGAGCCAGCCAAACACGGCATCGGACGTCAGCGACGCAGCCGGAAGTAGCGAAGCATGACGTTCGCCATCGTGCCGGCCCGCTGGAAAACCGGCTCGAATAGTGCGTTGTAGACACCGGTGCCGATCACCGAGCCCAGGCCGATCGCGACGATGGTGAACAGCGTCGCAACGAAGTTCTCCGCACCGGCGAGCCGGTCGCTGCCGACGAGTTCGGCCATCCCGATCAGGCCCAGCGATCCGGGCACCAGCAGCCACAGCGCCGGCGTGAAGGTCACCATCGCGGGCGGACCGCCGAGACGGTACTGAACGAAATACGAGGCGGGCGTGATCAGCATCGCGGCGAAGAAGCCGCTCATGTAGCCGCCGAATACCGCATTGCCGACCAACTGGCCTGCCTGGGCAACACACAGCAGCGCAAGCATCCAGGGCAAGGTCCGCAGACGCGCGGCGTAATGCAGCACGTGCCCCACGCCGAACAACAGAACGCCCAGCCAGGGCGCCCAGGCACGCACGGCGGCTTCCGGCGGCGCCGTGAGCAACCGGTCCGGCGGCAGCCCGACCAGCGATGCCGCAGCCAGCATGCCGAGCACCAGGAACACCAGTTGCAGCAAGCCGTACACGAACCGGGTCCCGCCCGAAACAACATCGCCGTAGGCGAGCTCGACCGTCGCAATCGCGAGCGTTCCGCCGGGCAGGAAGGTCACCAGCGACGCGACGAGCACATAGATAGGACTGGCCGCGAAGCCATGCTGCGCAGCCAGTAAAGACACCAGCGCGACGACGAAGGCCGCGACCGTCGGCAACAGCGTCGTGATGATGCCGCGGTTCCGCGCAAGCACCTTGAGCACGCCCACCACCAGCCCGAAGAAGGCCGCCGCACCCACCACGTCGGACGCGGGCCTCAGCACCAGGGCGATCCCGACGGTGACCAGCACATGCCCGAGCACGCCCCAGAGCAGCCCGAGCCGGGGCGGCATCGACAGGATCGCGTAGATGCGTTTCAAACCCTCACCCGGGTCGATCGGATCGCGCTCCGCGTCGCGCGCGAGTTCGTGCGTGGCCTCGATCTGGTCGAATCGCAGCACGAGCCCCTGCTCCGCCGTGAACTCGATCTGCAGCGAGTCCTCTTCCGCGAAATTGACGAAGACCACGGTGGGCAGTGCCAGCACGTTGAAGTGCTCGACACGGTTGACGCGGGCGACGCGCCGCAGGCTCGTCTCGACCAGCCCCACAGGTCCGCCAGTGGCCAGCATCAGGTGGCCGAGGCGCAACATGAAGCGAAGCAGTTGCCGGCGCTCCGCCACCGAGCGGTCGGTATTCGCTTCTTGCAGCGTGGCGGACGGCACGCTCGATGACGAAGGATCTGCGCTCATTCCAACTGTTTGCCTTCCTTGGACGGGCCATCCTCGACCGCATCAACCGAAGGGGCCGATGTTGAACACCATGCTCGCGATCGCCATGAAGCCGATGAGCAGCAGCAGAAGTGCGACCAGCAGGGTCAGCGACACCGGAAACTGGCTTTCGGCGTGGACGAGCCCCTCTGCCTTCATCGCCTTGCGTTCCCGTCGCAGTCCGACCATGAAGGAGAGGTGGTAGCCGATCCCCGAGACCAGCATGCCGATGCCCAGCAAGACCAGGGCGATGCCGAAATGCCGCGCGGCCTCGCTGCTCTTGAGAACCTGGGCATCGTGCAGCTTCTGGAACACCTGGAAGATGGTGAAGCCGAAGCCGATCAACGACAGCGAGGTGCGGATCACGGACATCAGCGTGCGCTCCGCGCTCATGCGGGTGCGCTGGAACGACATCCCGGTCCGCCGCGAGGACAGTTCGACCGAGATGCGTTCGGACTCCGACCCCGGGCCCTTCAGTGGTGTTTCGTAAGCCATTCAAGCCTCCTGGATGGCGCGCATGACCGGCGGCGGCGTCCACCGGCCGTCGAGCACGGCCTGCTCCGGCCAGTAGGAGCGTATGTAGAGGGAGAACTCGCTCGCGTCGCCGGTGGGCGCCGGAAGCCAGTTGCTCTCCTTGTCGGCGCCAGGTGACTCGCCCTGCACGTAGATCGTGAGCGAGCCGTCCGCCTCGTACTTCAGCGACTTGCTCTTGGTGCCGACCGAGTACCGTCCCAGCGGATTCGGCTCGAAGAAGTGGTGCCGGTTGTAGAGCGTGAGCGACCAGAATCCCTGGACCGGCGGCGTCGCGCCCTTCGCGAAGGTGACCGTGTAGCGGTTGGCGCTGTTGAGCCGCGCGCCGTCGGCGTCGAGGTCCTGGTAGAAGTACTTGGTCTCGTTCTGCTTGTTGACGAAGATGTTCGACTTCGCCACGGCCGTGCGCGTGAAGTAGTCGCTGCCGAAGCTCGCGCCGTTGGCGATGGTGGACCAATGGTGCGGCAGCTGCCGGCCGTAGTTGCGAAACTGGAAGAGGGGCTCGACCAGTTCCTTCTCCGCCGCGGCCAGGGCCTGGTTGAAGACGCCCCTGACGCGCGCATCCTTGCTGGCCGCATCCACTACTGCCAACACTTGCGCATAGCGCGCCGATTCCCCCGCCAGCGGCTTTGCATCGGCCAGGGCGCCCGGCAGCATGTCCAGGAACTTCTCCGGCTTGACCCACTTGGTCTCCGCGTCGTCGCCACTCTCCGAAGATTTTTTCACCACCGGCACCTTGCGCCAGTCGGTGACTTTCATCCTCCCGTCGAAGTCGGCCACCGGGTACAGCCCGATCTGGTTGAGGGCCGCCTGCACCGCCTGCAGGTCCTGCGCCGTGTCTTCGCGAAAGACGCGGGGCACGACCACGCCGGTGCATGTCTGCGCCACGAACACCTTCGCGATGCCCTGCGGCACGGTGCCCACCCAGTTCGGTCCGGCCAGCAGATAGAAGCCGGGTCGGGTGCCGTACATCCGGCCCAGTTCGGCAAAGCTGTCGGTGCGCGAATCCACCACCTGGTACACCCAGAAGCGATCGCCGAAATCCGGCACCTGCACCACGACCGGCGACACGTCCAGCGCCAGGATGCTGTTGCCGTAGACCACATCCTGGTTCGGACACGCCACTGCGCGCTCCGCAGGGTCGATGTAGTCGGTGAGCATGGTCACCGAGTTGAGCGGCCCGACCGGCAGAACGCCACCGAGCAGCATCGGATGCGGCAGCGGCCCGAAGGTGACGCGGCGGCTGTAGACATTGACGATCGGCCATGCCCAGAAGAAGGCGTCCCGCGCGACGTGACGCACATAGTCGTCGGTCAGCTTCATCTGGGTGTCGGGTCGGGGGATCACGTGCGCCATCGTCATCTCCTCGTGGTGTTCTTGGGGGGCCGCGACGCTCAGGCCGCGAACACCTTGTTCCAGTCGCGCTTCATGCTCACGACGTCGATCCCGTACTCGCCGGCCTTGTCGAGCGCCTCGACCAGCGGGCTGATGCGGAAGTCGCGGTCGTACGCGTATTCGCGGTCCGCATCGTCGTGATGCAGCAACAGTGCCAGCCGCGCGCCGCTGCCCGTCTTGACGTAGCGCAGCATCGACAGGTCGCCGTCGGAATTGCCGAACGCAAGGATCGGCCGACGGCCAATGTGCAGGCCGATGTTCTGCGGCTTGACGTCGCGGTCGTCGAAAGTGCCCAGTTCCGAGAGCTTGAAGAGTTCGGCGCGCCCGTCACGCATCTCGAATCGCGTCTTCACGCTGCTGCCGATCACCTGCTCGGGTGGAATGCCGTAGACCTCTTCCGCAAAGGCGCGCATCAGGTCGATGCCGCCGCCGGACACTATGTAGTTCTTGAATTCATGGGCGCGCAGGTAGTCGAGCAGTTCGATCTGCGGCTGGTAGACGCACTGCGTGAAGGGCAGGCCCAGCTTGGGGTGCCGGGCCGAGGCCAGCCAGGCGCGCGCAGCGTCCATGAACTCGCCCTCCGTCAGGCCCGCATGGGTGGCGAACGCGACCTCGAAGGCGCCCTGCTTGCCAAGGCTCATGATGGTCTTGAGGTCGTGCTCGAGGAAGGCCTTGTAGGGCTGGCGGTCCTTCAGGGTCGGATCCTTCGCCGCCAAGGCCTTGAGACGATCGTCGGCGAAGAACAGCTGCGCCTGCATCGGTTGCTCGCACCACAAGGTGCCGTCGTTGTCGAAGGTGGCGATGCGCTGGGCGGGGGGCACGAAATCGGGCCCGCCCTCCTTCGTCACCCGGGCGACGAAGTCGAGCAGGGTCCGCCTGGCCGCTCCGTCGTTCCACGAGGCCAGTGCTGCGTCGGTGGTCATGACGTCCTCCTCGAAGGCAATGCAGCCTTCAGTTGCTTCCGCCAGCCGCGGCCTCGGCCATCTTCGAGAGCGCGTCGTCGATCGTGAAGGTGTTGGGCTTCTGGATCGGCGGGAACTCCTTGAAGGTCGCCGCGAACTGGTCCGCGATGGTGTAGGCGCCGTAGAGGATGTACGCGTGATACAAAAACCACTCGTAGTAGCTGTTCGAAGTCACGTCGGCGCGCTCGAACGGATCGGTTCGAAGGTTGAAGATCTTCGGCAGCCGCAGCGCCACGAAGGGCTCGCCCCAGATCCGCATCGTTCCGGTGACGCGCTGCTCCATGAACACGACCTTCCAGTTGTCGTAGCGGATGCCAAGCACGTCCCCGTCGTCGCTGATGTAGACGAAGAGCTTGCGCGGACTCTCCTTCTCCTTCCCCGTGAGGTAGGGCAGCAGGTTGATGCCGTCGATGTGGTTCTTGTACTTGCGTCCTATCGCGTCGATGCCCTTCTTCGCCTTCTCGACGATGTCGGGTTCGCCGGCCATCGCGAGGAAGGTGGGCAGCCAGTCGTGATGCTGCACGATGCCGTTCGAGACGGTGCCGGCAGCGATCTTGCCGGGCCAGCGCACGACCATCGGGATGCGGAAGGCGCCTTCCCAGTTGCTGTTCTTCTCGCTGCGGAACGGCGTCATCGCGCCGTCGGGCCAGCTGTTCATGTGCGGGCCGTTGTCGGTCGAATACATCACGAAGGTGTCTTCGGTGATGCCCAGTTCGTCGAGGTAGTCGAGCAGCTCGCCCACGTTCTTGTCGTGGTCGATCATCGTGTCGTGGTAGGGCGACTGCCAGCGGCCCGCCTGGCCGAGGCTTTCCTTCTTCGTGTGCGTGAAGAGGTGCATGTGGGTGAAGTTCAGCCACACGAAGAAGGGCTTGCCGTCCTTGTGCTGGCGCCCGATGAAGTCCTTGGCCGCGGCCGCGAACTCGTCGTCGCAGGTCTCCATGCGCTTCGTGGTGAGCGGGCCGGTGTCATCGATCTTCTGCTTGCCGACACGGCCCCAGCGCGGCTCCTCTGTGGGGTCGTCCTTGTCGGTCGCCCAGGAATGGACGACGCCGCGCGGGCCGACCTTCTTCCGGAAATCCGGGAAGTCCTTCTCGGGGTAGTAGTCGTACATCTCGGGCTCTTCCTCGGCATTCAGGTGATACAGGTTGCCGAAGAATTCGTCGAAGCCGTGATTGGTGGGCAACATGGCGTTGCGATCGCCGAGGTGGTTCTTGCCGAACTGGCCAGTCGCGTAGCCCTGGTTCTTGAGCAGCGCAGCGATGGTGAGGATCTCGGTGTTCATGCCGATGGGCGCGCCCGGAATTCCGACCTTCGAAAGCCCCGTGCGGTACACACTCTGCCCGGTGATGAACGACGAGCGCCCGGCGGTGCAGGACTGTTCGCCGTACGAATCGGTGAACTTCATGCCCTCTTTGGCGATGCGGTCGATGTTCGGCGTCCGATAGCCCATCAGGCCGTCCGAGTAGCAGCTCAGGTTCGTGATGCCGATGTCGTCGCCCCAGATCACGAGAATGTTGGGCTGCTTGGCTGCCGCCGGTTTCTTCGATGCCATATCAAGCTCCTTGGTTGGTGCACGGTGGATTCGCCTCATGCACGGCAACGTCGACGCACAGGGGCGAAGACGCGCCCGCATGCGGGCGACGCGTCGAGGCGTACCGCTAGCATGCGCACGCCGAGGCCAAAGCGCACTTGTCCAAAGGTGAAAGGCCGCATGCACCTTGGTGCAAGCGGACGCCGCAAGACCTGTCAGCAGGGAAGGTCTTCGCCGGGGATCAGGCGTCGAGCGTCAGGTGCTGCCCGTGCAGCGCCGCGGCGGCAGGGGATGTCAGGAAGCCGATGGTCTGCGCGGCGACGCCGGTCGACACCCACGAATCAGGATTGGCGTCGGGCATGGCCTGCCGGTTGGCCGGCGTGTCGAGCACGCTCGGCGCGACGCTGTTGACGTTGATGCGGTGCGGCGCCAGTTCGGCCGCCGAGGCCTCGACCAGCCGCTGCAGCGCACTCTTGGACGCGATATAGGCCGACATGGCCGCCGCGCCGCGTGAGGCGGTCTTCGCGGTGACCGCGACCACGCTGCCGGCCTTGCGCTCGATCATCGAGGGCACCAGCGCCTGCGAGACGGCCACGAAGGACCAGGCGTTCAGCGTCATCATCCGGTCCCACGCCTCGCGGCTCAGGGCGTGCACCGGCTCGCCCATCTCGAAGCCGCCCGCGATGTGCACCAGCGCGTCGACCTGCTTGAAGGCCGTGAGGATGCCCTTTGCCGCCTCGGCCATGGCCGGAACGGACGTCACATCGGCCTCGATCAGCAGGTGCTGCGAGTTGTCCAGCCCCGGGAAGGTGCTCGCGAGGTGGTCCATCCGATGGTCGATCAGGGCCACGCGGGCGCCCTGGTCGAGAAAGTGCTGCACGACGGCACGGCCCAGCGCGCCGGCCGCGCCTGTCACAACCACGTGACGGAATGTGTTGGCATCGATCATCAGAGGCTCCTTGTTCGGGCACGGATGGTAACGCCGGCGTCACTCGGAAGGGCCTCTGGCTGGCATGATCGGCGCTTCGTTTTTTGCATCGGAGACTGTCATGAAGGAAGTGGTTGTAGTCAGCGGCGTGCGCACCGCCATCGGAACTTTTGGCGGCGCCCTCAAGGACGTCCCGCCGACCAAGCTCGCGGCGCTCGTCACCCGGGAGGCGCTGGCGCGCGCCAAGGTGGACGGAAAGGACGTGGAGAACGTCGTCTTCGGCCACGTCATCAACACCGAGCCGCGCGACATGTACATGGCGCGCGTGGCCGCCATCGAAGGTGGCTGCGCCCAGGAAACGCCGGCCCTGACCGTCAACCGGCTGTGCGGATCGGGCCTGCAGGCCATCGTGACTGCGGCCCAGAGCATCCAGCTCGGCGACGCCAAGGTCGCGGTGGGCGGCGGCGCCGAGAACATGAGCCGCGCACCCTTCGCGTCGCTCACCGCGCGCTGGGGTGCGCGCATGGGCGACACGAAGATGGTCGACATGATGCTCGGCGCATTGCACGACCCCTTCCAGACCGTCCACATGGGCATCACGGCGGAAAACGTCGCGAAGAAGTGGGGCATCAGCCGCGAGACGCAGGACCAGACCGCGCTCACCAGCCACCAGCGCGCGCAGAAAGCCATCGAGTCCGGCTATTTCAAGTCGCAGATCGTTCCGGTGACGCTGGAAAGCCGCAAGGGCCCGACGCAGTTCGACACCGACGAGCATGTGCGCTTCAACGCGAAGCTCGAGGACATGAGCAAGCTCAAGCCCGCCTTCCTCAAGGAGAACGGCACCGTGACGGCCGGCAATGCCTCCGGCGTGAACGACGGGGCCGCCGCGGTCGTGCTGATGGAGAAGGAAGAAGCCGCCCGCCGCGGCCTCAAGCCGATGGCGCGCGTCGTGGCCTATGCCTTCGCGGGCGTGGATCCGGCGTACATGGGCATCGGGCCGGTCCCGGCGTCGCGCAAGGCGCTGGAGAAGGCCGGCCTGAAGGCCTCCGACATGGATGTGATCGAGGCCAACGAGGCCTTCGCGGCGCAGGCCTGTGCCGTGAGCAAGGACCTGGACCTCGATCCCGCCAAGGTCAACCCCAACGGTTCGGGCATCTCGCTGGGGCACCCAGTGGGTGCGACCGGTGCGTTGATCACCGTCAAGGCCCTGTACGAACTGGAGCGCATCCAGGGCCGCTATGCGCTGGTCACGATGTGCATCGGCGGCGGGCAAGGCATCGCCTGCATTTTTGAACGCGTGTGACAGACTGCCCGGAAGTTGTGGCTATAATCGTGGGATTGCCTGAATCGACACACCAGTCGATCAGGGGCTCTTAGCTCAGTTGGTAGAGCAGCGGACTCTTAATCCGTAGGTCGAGTGTTCGAGTCACTCAGGGCCCACCACTAACACAGCGTACCAACGCTAAAAAGCCTGCTACCGGAAACGGCAGCAGGCTTTTTTCATGGGCGCCGTTCCCGCTTATTCAGCACGGCGCAAAACTCGTTCCGGTTCTTCGTCGTGTCGTACACGGCTTCCAGCGCAAGGTCCGTCAGCCCCATCTCGAAAAGCACCGAGAAGACGGACGCGAAGCGCGCGGGCGTGAACTGCCAGGCGCGGCAGTCGAGGTAGATGCCCTCCCGCTCGGCAGACATGATGCGAAAGCTCCGATGAAAGCAGCCTCGAACCTTCGGCGACCTGCCCTGAAAGCGCGATAGGGATTGTCACCCGTGCGCCAGCAGCATCTTCAGGAAGGTGATGCCGTTGCGCTGCCCTTTGTCCTCGTCGCAGTTGTTGAAGATGATGTGCGTGTTCCGCACCTTGTACGCAATGCGAAGCGCCTCGACGACCAGTTCGCGGATCTCGCCGTCGGGGTAGTCGTAGTCGAAGCGCTCGGCGGCGGATGATGCGCCCTTGATGTTGTAGGTGTCGGTGTTGCGCCCGTGCAGACGCAGCAGCGCGTAATCCGGATGCGTCGTCTCGAGCAGCATCGGCACGCTGTTGGCGAAACCCTGTGGCCCATCGACGATCGTGTGCACGGCCTTCATCTCGCGCACGAAATCGAGCGTCGCGGCGCGGTGGGCCTCGGCGAGCCAGGACTGGTGCCGGAATTCGATGCTGACGGTATGGCCCTCCATCATCTCCACGCAGTGCTCCACCTGCGCGTGGCCCTCGGGATTGCACATCAGCCAGGGCGGGAACTGGAAGTGCACCAGCCCCAGCTTGCCGGCGGTCCTGAGCGGCGACAGCGCCTCGATGAAGCGCCGCCACAACTCGGCGCGGATCTCGGGCGGCGTGCCGCGGTAGTAGAGCGTCTTGGTGGTCCCCAGGGCTTCCTTGATGTCCTTGTGCATCACCTTGGGGTCGGTCTGGTGGCCGGTGAAGAGCCGGAAGGCTTTCACGTTGAAGGTGAAGGTGTCGGGCGTGCGCTCGACCCAGTTGCGCGAGGTCACCGGATCCGGGATCGCGTAGTAGCTCGAATCGACCTCCACCAGCGGAAAGATCGAGGCGTAGTAGCGCAGCCGTGCCTCGGGCGTCTTCGCTTCCTTCGGATAGAAGCGCCCGCAGTCGATCAGCGTCTTGTCAGTCCAGGAGGCGGTGCCGACGAGGATGGCCATGGGCGGATGCTAATGGCGAATGGCGTTCTTCGCGTCGCGGCGATTTGTTACCTGCGGTTCATCGCGCCTGTTGTTCCTAGAATGCCCCACGTCCAACGAATGCATCCGCAGCGCCGAGACCGATGACCGCAAGCCTTCGCCCCGCCGAGCCCTCGCCCGCCGTATTCACCCGCGACGGCGACACGTGGCTCCCCGGCGGCCTCGCCCGCGGCCCGTGGGACCCGCGTGCCCAGCATGGCGGCGCACCGGCTGCGCTGCTGGCGCACATCGCGGAAAGCGCCATGCCCGAGCCCGGCTGGCAGCTGGCGCGGCTGAGCGTCGAGCTGGTGAGGCCGGTGCCCCTCGCGCCGCTGACCGCGCGTCATACGGTGCAGTCCTCGCGTTCGACCACGCGCGTGACCATCGACCTCCTGGCCGGCGACACGCTCGTGGCCCGTGCGCATGCGCTCCTGGTGCGCGCACAGACGCTCGCCCTGCCCGCCGGCCTGCCCGGCTGGTACCCGTCGACGCTGTCGCCGCTGCCGAAGGACTGCAGCGACGAGGTCCGCATCCCCGGCCTGCCCGACGGCGAATATTTCCATCGCATGGCGATCGAATCACGCGTCGCGCATGGCGCCGCGTCCCGGCCCGGCCCGGCCGCGGCGTGGTTCCGGCTCATCGTGCCGGTGGTGCAAGGCGTGCCCACCTCGCCCGCCATGCGCGCCGCCGCGGCGGCTGATTTCGGCAACGGGCTGAGCTGGATCCTCCCGGTCGAGCGCTTCCTGTTCGCCAATGCCGACCTCAGCGTGCACCTGCATCGCCCGCCGGCCGGCGAATGGGTCGGGCTCGCCTCCGAGACGCAAGCCGATGCGGGCGGCGCGGGCACGACGCTGTCTCGCCTCTACGACGAGCAAGGCCCGATCGGCGTTGCCGTCCAGACGCTGGTGCTGCGCGAGCGCGGCGCTTCTTAGGTAGTTCCAGAAAGGTGGTCATCCATGGACTTGAAACTCAAGGGTAAGTTGGCACTGGTCTCCGGCAGCACCGCGGGCATCGGTCATGCCATCGCGGCGGCGCTGGCCGGCGAAGGCGCACGTGTGATCGTCAACGGGCGGGCGCAGTCCTCCGTCGACGAGGCCGTGGCAGGCATCAAGGCCGCGGAAGGCGGCGAGGTGCTGGGCTTCGCGGGCGACCTGAGCACGCCCGATGCCGCCGAGGCGCTCGCGGCGAAGTTCCCGGGCATCGAGATCCTCGTCAACAACCTCGGCATCTTCGAACCCAAGCCCTTCGAGGAGATCCCAGACGAGGACTGGAAGCGCTTCTTCGACGTGAACGTGCTGAGCGGCGTGCGGCTCGCGCGCCTGTGCCTGCCGGCGATGAAGCGCGCGAACTGGGGCCGCATCATCTTCATCTCGAGCGAAAGCGCCCTGCAGATACCGGCGGAGATGATCCACTACGGCATGACCAAGACCGCGCAGATCGCCGTGGCGCGGGGCCTGGCGGAATCGCTGGCGGGTACCGGCATCACCGTCAACAGCGTGCTGCCGGGTCCGACCCGCTCCCGCGGCGTCGGCGAGTTCGTCGACACCCTCGCCAAGGCCGACGGCAAGACCTTCGAGGCCTTCGAGAAAGAGTTCTTCGAGAAGGTGCGGCCCACCTCGCTCATCAAGCGCTTCGAGGCGCCGGAGGAGATCGCCACGATGGTCGCCTACATCGCCAGTCCGCTGTCGTCGGGAACGACGGGCGCGGCGCTGCGGGTCGACGGCGGCTGCACCAAGAGCGCCTTCTGACGCGCTGAAAGCCCCGGTGTCACGCGCGCTGCTTCAGCGCCAGCACCGACAGCCCCGACGCGATGAAGGTCAGGCCCGCACCGACGTTCAGGCCGGTGCCGAAGCGCGGATGCCGCTGAAGCCACGCGGACAACTGTGACGCCATGCCGCCCAGGATGCTGAAGATGATCGCCGTCATCACCGCGAAGATGGCGCCGTAGACCAGCATCTGCATCGTCACGGACCCGCGCCCCGCACTCACGAACTGGGGCAGGAACGCGAGCACGAAAAGCCCCGGTTTGGGATTGAGCACGTTGGACAACAGGCCGGTGAGGAACACCTTGCGCAAGGGCTGGAGCGCGCTCGGCTGGAAGGAGATCAGATCCCTGGACGAGAGCGCCCTGTAGCCCAGCCACAGCAGGTAGAGCCCGCCGGCCGCCTTCACCACCCAGAACGCCACGGGCGATGCCTGGATGACCAGCGACAGCCCGAGTGCCGCGGCAACGGTATGGAACATGATGCCGAGCCCGGCCCCGGCGGACGAGAGGCACGCGGCGGCCCGTCCCTGGCTCAAGCCGCGGCTGATGGCAAGGATGTTGTCCGGACCGGGGGCCAGGACCACAACGAGGCACGCCGCGAGATAGGTGAGGAGGATGTCGAGCGGGAACATGGGCCGATTGTCCCGCGAAAGCCCTCCGGGGCAGGGACTACTTCCGGCCCAGCGCCGCCACCACCGCGTCCCCCATTTCCTCCGTCCCCACCCGCGTGCAACCGGACTGAAAGATGTCCCCGGTGCGCAAGCCGTCGGCGAGCACCCGCCGCACCGCGCTTTCCACGCGCTCCGCATGGGCGGGTTGCGCGAACGAGTAGCGCAGCCGCCGACTTCGACCGCGACGACGTCGACGTCAGCATCCATTCCGAGCCGCGTCCGCCCACCGGCGCGGGCTTCCGGTTGCTGTTCCGCGAAACGCTGCTGCCTGTCTGCGCGCCCGGCCTGCTGCAGCGCGAGCCGCCGCTGCGCGAGCCTGCGGACCTGGCGCAGCATGCGCTCCTGTGTTCGCTGAACCGCCCGCAGGACTGGCCAACCTGGCTGGCTGCGGCAGGGACCAAGGGCATCGACGGCAATCGCGGCCTGAAGTTCGAGAACGCGGCCATGGCCTACCAGGCGGCTGGCGAAGAACTGGGCGTGATGGTGGCGCTGCTGGCTTTCGTGCGCGACGACCTCGCCAGCGGCCGGCTGGTGGCGCCCTTCCATCTGCGCGTGCCGACCGACGGCGGCTACTTCATGGCGTGGCGTGCGGACCGTCCCGTGCCCCAGCGGGTGCTCGATTTCGAAGCATGGCTCGCGGCCGAGGCCGACTCGGCCGAAGACCAGCGTGGCTGCTGCGCCGCGCCTCTAGAGATCCGCAAGGATGCCGGTCGACGTCGCTTCCGCCGCCAGCTTGCCGTCGGCGTTGTAGAGCGCACCTTCGAGAAACGCCACGCGCTTGCCGCGCCGGATGACCCGCCCCTCGACCCATCCCTCGCCGGGACCGACCTTCTCGTAGAAGCTGACCTTGATCTCGAGGCTGAACACCGTCTGCGCGTGCCCGGTGTCGTGGATCACCGCGTGCGCCATCGCCGCGTCGAGCCAGGCCGTGATGAAGCCGCCCTGTGCGATCGTGCCATTCGTGTGGCAGTACTCGCGCCGAACCGTGAAGGCCGCCTTCAGGGCCTTCCGCTCGGGATCCCAGCCGGTCACGTGGAAATTGCCCATCGATTCGCTCAGGGCCTGGCCCGAGCGGATTCGAGCGTCGAGATCGTCGTTCATCGGTGGGATTGTCGTCGCATCCAATCGGTCAGCGGGCTTGCTGCTCGCGCCCGCGGATCCGCGCCCAGAGCGCCCGCAGCCTTCGGGCGCGGTCCTCGAACACGTACGAGCCAGCCAGCGCCAGCAGCCCCGAGATGACCCCGGTGACCACGGCCTCCAGATGCGGGATGCCGTAGTGGCCCGGATGCGAAAAGGTGTCGCCGATCATCGTGAGGAGGCCGACGATCAACGCATTGCCGTAGCGATTGGCGAACAGCTTGCTGGCAGGCGTGAAGGTCAGGAGCACCGCGAGGATGCCGGTGAACAGGCCCGTCTGCAGAGCGAGCGCCCAGTGAGGGGCGCTCAGCAGGTCCCCGAGGCTTCCCGGCATGCAGGTCATGCAGGCGCTGGTCGGCTGCCAGAAACGCTGGACGAACAGGATGAAGCGACGCTTCCATGGATTCGGCATCTGCGGACCCCGTCAATGCACCGGCCGCCATCCTCGCACATCGACACCCATCACATCAGAAACTCCTCGGCAGCCCGAGCATGTGCTCGGCAACGTAGCTCAGGATCAGGTTGGTCGAGATCGGCGCCACCTGGTAGAGCCGCGTCTCGCGGAACTTGCGCTCCACGTCGTACTCGGCCGCGAAGCCGAAGCCGCCATGGAACTGCAGGCAGGCGTTGGCCGCTTCCCACGAGGCCTTGGCCGCGAGGTACTTCGCCATGTTGGCCTGCGCGCCGCAGGGCTCGTGCGCGTCGAAGCGGCGGCAGGCCTCGTAGCGCATGAGGTCGGCCGCCTCGATCTCGATGAAGGCCTCGGCAATGGGGAACTGCACGCCCTGGTTCTGCCCGATCGGACGACCGAACACCACGCGCTCCTTGGTGTACGCCGTGACCTTGTCGATGAACCAGTAGCCGTCGCCGATGCACTCCGCGGCGATCAGCGTGCGCTCGGCGTTCAGTCCGTCGAGGATGTACCTGAAGCCCTGCCCTTCCTCGCCGATGAGGTTCTCGGCCGGAATCTCGAGGTTCTCGAAGAACAGCTCGTTGGTCTCGTGGTTGACCATGTTCAGGATGGGCCGCACGGTCAGGCCCTTGCCGATGGCCTCGCGCAGGTCGACGATGAAGATCGACATGCCCTCGGACTTCTTCTTCACGTCGGCCAGCGCCGTGGTGCGTGCCAGCAGGATCATCAGGTCGGAGTGCTGGATGCGCGAGATCCACACCTTCTGGCCGTTGATGACGTAGCGGTCACCCTTCTTCACCGCCATCGTCTTGATCCTGGTGGTGTCGGTGCCGGTGGAAGGCTCTGTCACGCCCATCGATTGCAATCGCAAATCGCCGCTGGCGATCTTCGGCAGATACTGCTGCTTCTGCGCTTCGGAGCCATGGCGCAGCAGCGTGCCCATGTTGTACATCTGGCCGTGGCAGGCACCGGAGTTGCCGCCGGCGCGGTTGATCTCTTCCATGATCACCGAGGCCTCGGTCAGGCCCAGGCCCGAGCCGCCATAGGCCTGCGGAATCAGCGCGGCCATCCAGCCGGCCCTGGTTAACGCATCGACGAACTCGGCCGGATAGGCGCGTGCCTCGTCGGCCTTGCGGAAGTATTCGTTAGGAAACTGCGCGCACAGGTCGCGCACCGCATCGCGGATGTCCTGGTGACGGGGGTTGGGATCGCTCATGGCTTTAGGCTCGCAGGGGACAGACGCTTCATTCGAATCTGGCACTGGCCTGCATCAACAGGGCGCCCTGTGCATCCTCGGCCCAGCGTGACGGCGCCGTCGAACTGCGGCGCATGGCCGCACACGCGCAGCAATTTGCCACAGGTCAGCGGCCGGACGGCCCTGAAGCTGTACGAGCGCACCGCGAGCCCGTGGTTGTGCTGCTGCGCTGCTTCGAGCAGCAGCGTGGCGATCAGCGGGCCGTGCACGACGAGGTCGTCGTAGCCCTCGACCTGCGTGACGTAGGGATAGTCGTAGTGGATGCGGTGGCTGTTGAAAGTCAACGCCGAATAGCGGAACAGCAGCGTCGCATCGGGCCGGTGCTCGACCGACCAGGTCGCATCGGCCGGCGGGGTCTGCGGTGGCGCGGACTCACCCGGCTTCGGTGCCTCGCGGTAGACGATGTCATGGAACTCGCGCAGCAGCAGCGTGCCGCCGGCATGGACCTCGTGCGCCACCTTCACGAACACCAATGCACCGCCCTTGCCCTGCTTGAGGTTGACATCGGCCACGCGCGATGTCCTGGTCGCCGGGGTCGCGAGCCGCAGCGGCGTCATGAACTCGAACTGGCTGCTCGCCCACATGCGCCGCGGCAAAGGCACCGGCGGGAGAAATCCGCCGCGCGCGGGATGCCCGTCAGGGCCGAGCCCGTTCTGCGGCGCGACCGGCAGGAAGAAGCACCAGTGCCACAGCGGCGGCAGGACTTCGCCGGGCTGCCATTCGCGTTCGTCGTTTCGCACGGTGGCGGCCATTGCGCTGGCCGTCCACGGAGATAGCGGATCGTCGCGCGTCTCGGTCTG
This sequence comes from Variovorax glacialis, assembly GCF_051216375.1. Taxonomy (NCBI): domain Bacteria; kingdom Pseudomonadati; phylum Pseudomonadota; class Betaproteobacteria; order Burkholderiales; family Comamonadaceae; genus Variovorax; species Variovorax glacialis. The sequence goes on from NZ_JBPJZT010000003.1 coordinate 409,134, forward strand.
GTCGATCCAGCTGCGCAGGTGTTCGAGGTCCAGGGCTTCGGTCATCTATGCTCCTTCGATCCGTCTGAATCTATCCCTTTGCCGGCGCCGCTGCTCGATGCTGCCGAACCCTTTCTCGGCAAAAGACGGCGGTTGACTCTGATGTCGATCAGATCGATTTGGAGTACCGTCGCGCCTTGCACACGTATCCAGGTCTCGCCCCGTCTGCAAAGGAGGCATGCATGGTCACGAATCCACAGTCCGGCACCAACGTCCAGGAAATCGCCGCAGGCATATTCCGCATCAATACGCCGATGCCGCTGCCCGACGGCAACCTGTTCAGCTTCAATCAGTATCTGGTGGTGGACGACGAGCCGCTGTTGTTCCACTCGGGGCCGCGCCAGCTCTTCCCGCTGGTCAGCGAGGCCATCGCCAGCGTGATGCCCGTCGATCGCCTCCGGTATATCGGGTTGTCCCATGTCGAGGCCGACGAGTGCGGTGCGATGAACCTGTTACTCGCCGCGGCGCCGCAAGCCGTGCCGCTGTGCGGGAGCATCGCGGCCATGGTCTCGATGGGCGACCTCGCGGACCGTCCGCCGCGCGCGCTGGCAGATGGCGAAGAACTCGCGCTCGGCAGCCACACGATGCGCTGGTTCGATACGCCGCACCTTCCCCATGGCTGGGAATGCGGCCTGATGATGGACACGGGCACGCGCACATTCTTCTGCGGCGACCTCTTCACCCAGCCCGGCAACAGCGAGAAGGCGCTCACCGACGCCGACATCCTGGGGCCGAGCGAGGCCTTTCGACACCAGATGGACTACTACGCGCATGCACCGCGCACGGCCGAACTTCTGGCCGAGCTGGCGCAGCAGGCGCCCCGCACATTCGCATGCATGCACGGAAGCGCCTGGCAAGGCGACGGCGCATCCTTGTTGCGCCAGCTCTCGGAGGCGCTGGCGGAGACGCGTTGAGTCGAGCGCTTCAGGCGATGTCGACGACCACTTTGCCCACCGCTTGACCGCTCGTCACGCGGGCGTGCGCGTCGCCCGCTTGGCCGAGCGTGAATCTCTGGGTGTCCACGAGAGGGCGAAGTTGACTCGCATCGACCAGTCTGGCGACCTGGGCCAGGATTTCTCCGTGGTGGGCGCGGCCCTTGCCACTGAGCATCGGCATCAGCGTGAAAACGCCTGAATAAGTTGCCCCGCGAAAAGACAGCGGCGCCAGCGAATGGGTACCCCACCCCAGGGCGCTCACGACGTGGCCGGTGTACGGACGCACGGAAACGAAGGACGCATCGAGCGTAGCGCCGCCCACGGTGTCGTACACCACGTCGAATCCCTCGCCCTCCGTGTGCGCCTGCACATAGTCGGCAGGCGTCGACGCCGTGTAGTCGATGGGCGTGGCGCCAAACGAACGGACGACATCGAACTGCGAGGGCTTCGCCGTCGCGTAGACGTCGGCGCCCGCTGCGCGCGCAATCTGAATGGCCACGTGCCCGACGCCGCCCGCTCCGCCATGAACGAGGACCTTGTGACCGGCACCGGTGCGAGCGCGGTCCATCAAGCCTTCCCAGGCGGTGATGGAGACCAGCGGGAGTGCGGCGGCGTCCCGGAAGGACTGGCTCTTCGGCTTGTGCGCGAGCAGGTCCGCGTCGACCGCGGCGTACGTCGCCAGGGTCCCTTGCAGGCCGCCCACGCCGCCGACGAGACCGTAGACCTCATCGCCGACCTGAAAGCGCGCGACTCCCGCGCCGACCCCGACGACGACCCCAGCCAAGTCCATCCCGAGAACCGCCGGCAGCGAATGCCTGGCATGTGCTGCCATCCCGGCGCGGATCTTGGTGTCGAGCGGATTGACGCCGCTGGCGTGGATGCGCACCAGGACATGCCCTGGACGGACATCCGGAACGGGACGGTCGACGATCTCGAAGGGGCCGTTGGTCTCGCGAACAACGGCGGCCTGCATGGTGGCGGGAACGACTGGGTCTGGCATGGGAAAGTCCTTTTTGAGATGAATTGAATCCAGGCCTCCACTTTGCGACCTTCATCCCTGCATGTAAATTCACAAAAATGAACTCTCGCTATTCATATGTGAATACCCATGGACTGGAGTGATGTCCGCATCTTTCTGGCAGTCGCTCGCTCGGGTTCGCTGAGTGGTGCGGCACAGCTGTTGGGGATGTCCCAGCCGACGATGGGACGTCGCGTTCGCGCGCTGGAAGACTCGACCGGCCAACGGCTGTTCCAGCGCGGGCGCGACGGGTTTCAACTCACGGATGAAGGCGCGTCCGTGCTCCTGCATGCCGAGCGGATGGAAGAAGAGGCGCTTGCCATCGAGCGACAACTTGCAGGACAGGGCGGCGAGCTCCAAGGCCTTCTTCGGGTCTCGTCCTCGGATTGGTTCGGACTGCATGTCCTCTCGCCCATCGTCGCCCGATTCGTTGCGCTGCATCCGGCGGTGCGCATCGATCTCATCACGGACACGCGCTTCCGCGACCTTGCCCGACGCGAAGCCGAACTGGTGTTTCGCATTCGGCCTTCGGAGAGTCCGGAGGTTGTCCAGCGGCAGCTCATGCACATGACCTATGCCTTGTACGGCCCGGCCGGCATGCCTCCGCCTGCGGTTGGCGACGGCATGGGCACCCGGCTCATCACCCTGGATGCGGCGTTCGAGGACCTTCCGGACGTGCACTGGCTGCGAAGCACGTTTCCGGGCGCCACCTTTGCGCTGGGTAGCAACAACCGCGATGTGCAGGCTCGCACATGCGCGTTGGGAGCGGGCTTTGCCGTGTTGCCGACGCTGCTGGGTGACGAGTTTCCCGGTATCGAAAGACACGACGTGCAACCGCCACCTCCGGGTAGGGACGTGTGGTTCGCCTATCACCAGGACCTGCGTGGACTGGCACGGCTGCGAGCGTTCCTGGACCTGGTGATCGAAAGCATCGGCGAGGGCACTTCGACGTCGGGCAGCGACTCGCGCACGCTCTAAGTCATCGGAGAGAGGACTTCAAGGGGTGTGCTCATCGCGCTTTCTGGTACCGCGCCGACCGGCGGTGCGCGCCAAATTCTGCTTCAGGCGAAACTGCGTGATCCGCTCGATCAGCTTGAAAGGAATCGGCTCGTCCAGCGGAAATCGCAGATTGCCCTTTTCCCCCGCGTAGGGCGAGACGGCCTTTTCGAGGCGTGCGTCGCCCTTGACTGGCGGATAGATGCCGATGTGCTTCTTGAAGGCCGCGAAGTACACGATGATTCCGTTCAGCCTGAATGCCGGCATCCGGTAGCTGATGACTTCCTCTGCACCGGGCGCCGCGTTCCGCACCGTCTGCCGGATCTTCTGAAGAATCGCTTGCACGTCTGGCGGAAATCCGGAGATGTACGCATCGATCGTGGCGGGCGCTTCCTTCCGGTTCGCCATCTCGACTTGATTGGCCTCGTCTTCCAGCATGCGCGTGTCCTTCACGGAGAAGCGACTTCGACCCGCCCGCTGCGCGCCGCCGCGGCGAAAGCCTCATGGTCGCGCTCGGTCTGCTCCGCATAGGCGCTCGCGTACCGCACCAGCGCGTCGTCGAAGGACTCCGACTTGCCGAGATAGCCGGCGATCATGGCTGCATCGCCCGACTTGGCGTGTGCCAGCGCCAGGGCCCAGCCGCAGATCCCGCAGTATTCGGAGAACGCGGAAGGCGAGGTCTGGCCCATTTCCAGTTCGATGCCGCCCTTCATGTCGCGCAACTGGCGAACGTAGAAATCGGTTCCGTCGAGGTGACCCCAGCCCAGGAAGATGTCGGGCGAGCCCTGGATGAGCCGCTGCCCCACCACCACGCGCTGCCCTTCGTTCAGGGGCCCGCCGTTCGATCCGGGCCAGGGCACGTAGGGCGACAGCACCGAGGGCTGCGCCTCCTTGATCTGCAGGAAGAGCGGGTCGTCCTCGTCCCTGCCCTGCATCAGCACCACGTAGCAACGCGTGCCGACGCTGCCCACCCCAACCACCTTCTGGGCCACATCGAGCACCGTGTAGCGCGACAGCAGATAGCGGCGCTCCGGCGCGAGGGAATCGAGGTAGGCAGCGAGGAAGTGCCCCAGCGCATCGTCCACCGGCCTGCCAGCAGAGGTGTGGGTCACGCGCACGATGAAAGGGTGCTGCTCGACGATCCGGTGCTTGTCGTCCACCAGGTCGGTCAACTTGTCGAGCACCTGCAGGTGGTTGCGCTTGCGTGCCTTGTCGAGCAGGTTGGAGGCGCCATCGCGCAACCAGTAGGGCAGCGCCTCCAGCAATCGCGCGCTGTGGATGGTGTCGTACCAGCTTTCGAGAAGGCCCATTCCGGCGTAGCGCCGCATGCGCTGCCGGTAGCACGTTGCCGCGGAGCGCACCGCGGCTTCGCGCGCCTCCCGATCGCCGCCCAGGTGCCTGGAGGCGAGGTACGCGCTGGCCGCGAGCCGCTTCATGTCCCACTCCCACGGGCCGGGCTGGGTCTCGTCGAAATCGTTGATCGCGAAGACGAGCTGCCGCTCGGCCGACGCGAACACGCCGAAGTTGGCGACGTGCATGTCGCCGCAGGCCTGCACGCGCAGCCCCGTCGTCGGGCTGGGCGCGAGGTCGGCGGCCATCACCGCGGCCGAGCCCCGAAGGAACGCGAACGGCGACTGCAGCATGCGGGCGTGTCGGACCGGTACCAGTTGCGGCAGGCGCGTCCGGGCCTGGGCGAGCAGGATGCCCACCGGGTCGACACCGGAGGGGCGCTCGAACGCGCCATGGCTCGTGCGGGAGACGCGGTCGCGCAGGGCCTTGCCGGCGGCCATGCGCTCTTCGACAGTGGATTTCCGCGCGGTGAACGTGTTCGACAGGTCCTGTGCCCGCGCGGCGTCCTCGTGTTCCGCCTCGGGCTTCTTCGTGCGTGCCATGAATGCTCCGGTTTCCTTGCCGGCCTTCATTCTGGGTTGCATTCGACGCCAGGGAAAGGCGGCGGAATTGCGCGGGCTCAGCGGGTTCAGCTGACGGACGGGGCGGTCGCCAGCGTGCGGCAGCGGACGTCGTGGATGGCGGTGAAAGGCACGCCCACGCCGGTGATCAATGCGCGGCTTGCTGGCGCCACTCGCGCGGCGAGCAACCGAACCGTTCGCGAAAGGCGCGGCTGAAATGCGCCGCGTCGCTGAACCCCCGGCTGTAGGCAACGTCGCCGACCGTGCGGCCGGCCACGCGCGGGTCGAGCAGGTCGCGGCTGCAGGCCTCGAGCCGCCGCTCCCAGATGTATTGCGATGGCGTCAGCGGCTCGGTCTTGAACACGCGATGGACCTGGCTCACCGACATCCCGAGTTCCGCGGCGAGCGTGCCCACGGACAGCGAAGGATCGTCCAGCCGCGCCTCGACGCGCCGCTTGATCCGCGCAAGATGAAAGGTTGTCAGGTTGCTCAGCGCCGGCGAGCGCGCGGCCGGCAGCGTCTGCAGGCCGGCCACGAGGATGCTCAGCACGCCGTTCGCGACCGCGAGCGCCGATGCGGGCTGCAGCGCGTCGATGTCCTCGCGCAGCGTGCGGATCATGCCGAGCAGCAGATGGCCGGCGCCCTCGCGCCCGGACACCGTGGTGGCGGTCAGCGTCTGTGTTTTGCGCAGCTCGCTGCGCAGGCGTTCACCGGGCAGCTTGAGCACGATCTGCTCGAAGGCATCGTCGAACAGCAACTGGTAGGGCCGCGTGCTGTCGTAGAGCGCGAAATCGCCCACCGACAGTACGGCGTCGCGTCCGTCCTGCCGGACCACGCCCCGCCCCCGGGCCTGGATGCTGACCAGGAAGTAATCGTCGGACGAGCGCGCAATGTGGCTGGGCGTCCGGATGACTTTCTGCGGCCCCGAGGTGACCACCGACACGTCGAGGCTGGGCAGCGTGTGCTGCTGGATGCTGCCGTCGAAATCGCCCGTGCGGCCCGTCTGCACCGGATCGCATCCGAGCTGCACGTAGACATTGCAGATCATGTCCGTCCAGTAGGCGAGCCGCTGCTCGCGCGGAACGAAGTCAGTGCTGAGCACTTGGGCCATGCGGATCCTCTGGAGGTGCGGTTGCGCGGCTTGCAACGCTGGATCAAGAACGCCGCGAAATCCGGACAAGGCGCTTTCAGGCGGCGAACTTACGCTTCAAGCAACCCGCGTGCCACCGCGCTAACCCGAAGGAGTTCAACATGCCCAGCAAGTCACATCCCCGCCTGCGCGTCGCCGCCGTGCAGGCCGCGCCCGTCTTTCTCGACCTCGACGGCACCATCGACAAGACCATCGACCTCATGGCGCAGGCCGCCGGCCAGGGCGTGCAGCTGATCGCCTTTCCGGAAACGTGGGTGCCCGGCTATCCCTGGTGGATCTGGCTGGATTCACCGGCGTGGGGCATGCAGTACGTGCAGCGCTACCACGACAACTCGCTGGTCGTCGGCTCGGCGGAGTTCGATCGCATTCGCGACGCCGCCCGCAAGCACAGGATCTGGGTCTCGCTCGGCTACAGCGAAAAGGCCGCCGGGAGCCTCTACATCGCGCAGGCGCTGATCGACGACCAGGGCAACACGCTGCAGACACGGCGCAAGCTCAAGCCGACGCACGTCGAACGCACCGTCTTCGGCGAAGGCGATGGCTCCGACCTCAGCGTGATCGAGACGGCCATCGGCAACGTCGGCTCTTTGTCGTGCTGGGAGCACCTGCAGCCGCTCAGCAAGTACGCGATGTACTCGCAGAACGAGCAGATCCATTGCGGCGCCTGGCCGAGCTTCTCGCTCTATCGTGGCGCGGCCTATGCCCTCGGTGCGGAGGTCAACAACGCCGCGAGCCAGGTGTATGCCGCCGAAGGCCAATGCTTCGTGATCGCGCCGTGCGCCACTGTGTCCAAGGCCATGCACGAGATGCTGTGCACCGATCCGGGCAAGCAGCAGATGCTGCTCGCGGGCGGTGGCTTTGCGCGGATCTACGGGCCGGACGGGTCGCCGCTCGGAACCAATCTGCCGGAGGGCCAGGAAGGGCTGGTCGTCGCTGACATCGATCTGGGGATGATTTCACTCGCCAAGGCGGCGGGCGATCCGGCGGGGCACTACGCGCGGCCGGATGTCACGCGGCTGTGGCTGAACAAGACACGGCGGGAGCCGGTGGTGGTGCACGGGCAGGCGGATGTGGTATCCGCCAGCGTCGATGCCGCAGCGCCGGCCGATACGGCTGCGGGCGTTCGCGAGACAGTCGTGGCCTGAACTACCGATCAGCGCGCCACGACGAATGGATGCACCAGGATCTCGGCGTCCGGAAAAGACGCCACCAGCTTGAGTTCGCCGCCGAGCGCTCTGACGTATTCGCGAAGTGTGCTGACGTACATGTCGTCGCGACGCTCCAGCTTGGAGACCGCTGCTTGCTCGACGCTCATGGCCTTGGCCACCTCCACCTGCGTCACGTGCCGCGACTTGCGCAGTTCCCGCAACTGCATTTCGAGCAGCATGGCCTCGGCACGAGCCGCCGCGCGCGCTTGCGCCTCTGACGACATCCTGGCGCGCAGTTCGCCGAATTTCCTAGCCATCGATGAGCCCTTCCTTTCTCAACACCTCGACGTGTACGTCGTAGAGCTTGTCCGCGACCGGCACGTGCTCGTGGTACCAGCGATCGTTGCCTGTCTTGTCGCCACCGATCAACAGAATGGCGCATCGACGCGGATCGAACGCATAGAGGATCCGATACGGTCTTCCTTCATGCTGTATCCGCAACTCCCTCATGTGGGCGTGCCTGGATCCGCCTATCCCTGATGTGTGAGGGAAACCGAGGTTGGGACCCCGCTCCTCCAGAAGTCGCACAGACGCGTCGATGGATTCCTGTTCCGCTTCTGAAAGTTCGACCCACCATTTGCCGAGTTCATCGGTGTACTCAATCTCCCATTGAGCCAAAATTATTCCCCCTGAATAATATTCCGTCAAGTGCATATTCTTGCACCTTGCGACGCTCGCTTGCTCCAAGCTCCTGGAGGGCAGTCAAGCTCGGATTTACTTGGCTCCTTCTCGCACGATCGCCTGGCGCAGCGCCTCCGGGATCTCCACGGCCCGATGGCTCTCGAGCGAGGTTGTGACAAGCACCTGCTGCATGCGCATGCGCGTTTCGCCCTGATGGTCGAAGCAGTGCAGGCTGAGAGTCAGGGAGCGCGTGCCCAGTCGCTCGACAGTGAGCCCGAGGATCACCCGGTCGCCCATCCGGCTCACTGCGCGGAAGTCGGCCTCCAGCCGCACGGTCGGCAGGCCGATGCGCTGTTCGGCGATGAGCTTGTGATAGCCGATACCGAGATCCTCGTTCACCCAGTCTTCGACCAGGCCGTTGAACATGACGAAGTACTGCGGGTAGAAGACGATGCCCGCGGGATCGCAGTCGGAGAAGCGGATCAGCCGCTCGCGGCGGAATTCTTTCGCCTGTGGCTCGCTCACGGCGTCTCCTCCGCCGGCGGCTCGCTGCGCATGACATGCACGCGGAGCTGGCCGAGCTGGCTGTGCAACTGTCGCACGGTCTTCATGTCGAGCCCGGAGAACATTTCCATGATCCATTGCTCGTGCTCCTTGGCCATCGCCTCGAAGCAGCGGCGGCCCTTGGCCGTCAGGCTCACGATCCACGCTCGGCGATCGTCGGGGCTCGGCGCCCGCGTCACCACGCCTTCGCGCTCCAGCTCGTCGGTGAGGCCGGTGACGTTGCCACCGGTCACCATCAGGTAGCGCGACAGCACGCGCATCTTGAGACCGTCGCGGTAGCGGTAGAGCTGCGCCATGTAGTCGAAGCGCGCCAGCGTGATGCCGAATCGCTCGCGCAGACGCTTGCGGATCTCCGCCTCGATCTGCGTCGTGCTCGCCAGCATGCGCAGCCAGAGCTTGAGGACCGCATGGTCGTCATGGCCGGCACGGGCCTCGTGGCCGAGTTCCTCGGCGTCGCTCAGCACCGCGTGCGAAGGGTCGTTGCCGATGTCCGTCATGTGACTTCTCCCCCCGAGACCGAGATCGACTGGCCGTTCATCGAAGCGGCCCCCTCGCCGCACAGCCAGCGCACCGCGTCAGCCACCTCGGACGGCTGCACGATGCGCTTCTGCGGATTGACGACGGCGAATTCCGCCAGCGCATCGGCGTCGCTGCGCCCCGTCTTGCCGACCACGTTGGCCACGCTGTTGCGGAGGATGTCGGTGTCGGTGTAGCCCGGGCACACTGCATTGACGGTGATGCCCTTGCGCGCCACTTCGAGCGCCAGCGAGCGCGTGAGGCCGATCACGCCATGCTTCGCCGCCGTGTAGGCCGCCACGTAGGCGTAGCCCTTCTGGCCCGCGGTGCTCGCGACGTTGACGATGCGGCCCCATCCCAGTTCCAGCATGTCGGGCAAGGCTGCCTGCGCGCACAAAAAGCTGCCGGTGAGGTTGACCGCGAGCATGCGCTGCCAGAGCTCCACCGAGGTCTTCAGGAAAGGCGCGCTCTCCGCCTGGCCCGCGTTGTTGACCAGGATCGAGACCGGGCCCGAGGCCGCGCGTGCGCCTTCGAAGGCCGCACGCACCGATTCGGCGTCGCTCACATCGGCGACGACCACCCCGTGGCCGGTGCCGGCCAGTTCGTCCTGCACGCGCTGCAGGGCCGCGCGGTCGCGGCCGAGCAAGCTGACCTTCGCGCCCTCAGCGGCCAGGGTCCGCGCGATCTCGGCGCCGATGCCGCGTGCGGCGCCCGTGACGACGGCATGCCGCCCGTTCAATGCTTGTCTCATGGTTCTGGAATTGGTTGACAACTAAATAATTTTATCCGCGTGAATCTGACGGGCCGTGTCGGACTTCACCGCATCAGCCGTCCCCCGTTGAGGTCGAGCGTCGTACCCGTCGTGTAGGCACCGGCGTCCGATGCGAGGTAGACCACGGCAGCGGCCACCTCCTGCGCCTCGCCGAAGCGTCCGAGCGGGATGCCCGCCTTCACCGTGCGCTGACGGTCCTCGTCCATTGCATCGAGCACCGGGCTGCGGATCGCGGCCGGTGCGATCGCATTCACCGTGACGCCGTGCGGTGCGAGTTCCTGCGCGAAGGACCGCGTGACCGCGAGGATGGCCGCCTTCGACGCGGCATAGTGGACTCCCGTCGCCGCGCTGGCCTGTTGCCCGGCGATCGACGACAGGTTGATGATCCGCCCGCTCTTCCGGTCGCGCATGTGGCGTCCGGCGATGCGGCAGCCGAAGAAACTGCCGCGCAGGTTCACCGCCATGACCTGGTCCCATTCGTCGGCCGGGATCTCCCAGAGCGAAGTCGACGGCGTCAGGGCCGCGTTGGTCACCATCACGTCGACGGCGCCGAAGCGCTGCATGGCCGCGTCAAAGCACGATGCAAAGGCTGCTTCGTCACGCACGTCGAGTTGCATGGCGATGCAGTCGTGACCGGCGGACCGAAGCGACGCTGCGACGGCCTCGACGGCCGCGCCATCGATATCGGCCAGCGCCACGCGCGCACCGGCCTCGGCCAGTCCGCGCCCGATGGCCGCGCCCAGGCCCTGCCCCGCGCCCGTCACGAAGGCCGTTCGTCCGGACAGCGTGAACATGGCTAGCCTTTCGCCGTGCGGCCCGCGGGGCCGCGATCCCAAGTTGCGGACGTCACGCCGCGCTCGCGCAGCTTGTATTTCTGCACCTTGCCGTTCTCGGTGCGCGGCAGGTCGACAAGCACGTCGAGGTAGCGCGGCACCGCGAAGTAAGGCAGGCGCGCCTCGCAGAACCGCGTGAGTTCGTCCGGCTCGATGCGACGATCGGGCCGGGCCACGAGCGCGGCCATCACCTCGTCTTCGGCCAGTTCGGAGCGCACCGGGTAGACCGCGCACGAAGCCACGCACGGATGGCTCAGCAGCACCTGCTCGACCTCGAAAGACGAGATGTTCTCGCCGCGACGCCGGATCGCATCCTTGATCCGGTCGATGAAGCGGAAAGCCCCATCCGAATCCCGCACCACGCGATCGCCGGTGTGGAACCAGAGATTGCGCCAGGCCTCGACGGTCTTTTCCGGCATGTTGAAGTAGCCGCTCGCGAAGGCGTAGGGCTCGTCCGCGCGAAGCAGCAGTTCGCCGGCCTCGCCGGGCGGGAGTTCGAGGTCGTCCTCGTCCGCGACACGCGCGTCGAAGCCGGGCCGCAGCCAGCCCATCACACCACCGCGCGGCGAATCGGGTGCGGTGGCAATGGCGAAGTTGGTCTCGGTGGAGCCATAGCCTTCGAGCAGGCGCACGCCGGTGCGCTCCATGAAGGCCTGGCCCGCCGCCGCGGGAACACCGGGGCCGAGGCCGATGCGCACGCGGTGATCGCGCTCGCCCGGCCCCTCGGGCTGCGCCAGCAGGATCGGCACCATGGCGCCGAGCAGGTAGACGACCGTCGCGCCGCTCGCACGCATCGAAGGCCAGAAGCCCGATGCCGAGAAGCGCGACTCGAACACGACTTCGCATCCGGTGACCGCGGCCTGCGCGAAGGTGTTGAGTGCGTTGATGTGGAAAAGCGGCAGCGTGGTGCACAGCACATCGTCGGCGCCGACGCCGAGCACTTCCGCGCTGTTCACGCCCCACCAGAAATACTGCGCGTGCGGGCAGATCACGCCCTTGGCCGGCCCGGTGGTGCCCGAGGTGTAGAGGATTGCGAGCGCTTCGCCGGGCTGCACCGTGGCGGGCGGGATCGCCGCACTGCCGGCCGGATACGGCGTCGAGCGCAGGCCTTCGGGCACTCGCCAGACCGACGCATCCTGCGCTTCGCCGACGATCCAGACTTCACGCAGTTGGGTGCGACTGAAGTCGGCGGTCTGCAATCGATCCAGGAATGCGGCCTCGATCACCAGCAGTTTCGCCTCGCTGTTGGCGAGGAAGTATTCGATCTGCGGGCCCATCGACGCGGTGTTGATCGGCACCACCGCCGCACCGAGCCAGCCTGCACCGAAGAACACCTCGAGAAACTCGATGCGATTGCCGCACATCAGGGCAACCCGGTCGCCGCGTTCGACACCTGCCTGCGCCAGCGCCGCGGCGCGCACGCCCGCCGCCTCGGCCGCATCGCCATGCGACCACGCGCGCCCCGCGATCCGAAGCAGCGGACGCCCCGCGAACAGCGCAGCCTGGCGCTGGAGCAGTGCGGGCAGTGTGCGCTGCGCGGGCGGGATCGCGCGGGCTTCAGTCGTCATCGTGGGTGCCTCCGCCGAGGTAGGTGGCCTGGACGCGCGGATCGCTGGCGAGGTCCTGCGATGCGCCGGACAAGGCGATCTCGCCCGTCTCCAGCACGTAGCCATGGTCCGAACTTTCGAGCGCGGCGCGGGCGTTCTGCTCGACGAGCAGGATCGACACGCCGTCTTCGCGCAGCTTGCGAACGATGGTGAGGATGTCGCGCACGATCAGCGGCGCGAGCCCCAGGCTCGGCTCGTCGAGCATCAGCAGCCGGGGCGCGGACATCAGCGCGCGTCCGACGGCGAGCATCTGGCGCTCGCCGCCGGAGAGCGTGTCGGCACGCTGCGCCCGGCGTTCGGCCAGGCGGGGAAAGCGGTCGTAGACGGATTGCAGGCGGCGCTTCAATGCATCGCTGCGCAGGCGGCGCGAGAATGCGCCGAGTTGCAGGTTGTCGAGCACGCTGAGCTCGCCGAAGAGTTCGCGCTTCTCGGGGACGAGGCACAGGCCGCGCTCCACACGGGCCTCGACGTCGAGGCCGTGCAGATCCTCGCCCTCGAAGCGCAGGACGCCCTTGCACGGCAGCAGCCCCATCGCAGCAGCCAGCAAGGTGGTCTTGCCAGCGCCGTTCGGGCCGATCACCGAGATGATCTGGCCATGCTCCAGGTTGAGGGTGACGCCGCGCACGGCGTCGACCTGCCCATAGGAGACGTGCAGATCGCCGATCTCCAACATGGCGGTCATACAACACTCCCAAGGTACGCAGCCTGCACGCGCTCATCCGCACGCACAGCCGAAGGCACGCCCTCGACGAGCTTCGAACCGAAGTTCATCACCACCAGCCGATCCACCAGTTTCATCACGAAGTCCATGTCATGTTCGACGATGAGGATGGTCACGCCCTCCTCCCGCAGTTTGCGCAGCAGGTCGCCGAGCGCCATCTTTTCCTTGCGGCGCAGCCCGGCGGCGGGTTCGTCCAGCACCAGCAGCACCGGGTCGGCGGCCAGCGCGCGGGCGATTTCCAGGATGCGTTGCGTGCCGAGCGGCAGGCTGCCCGCCAGCTCGTGGGCACGGTCGCCGAGGCCGATGCGGTCGAGCTGGCGCTGCGCCTCCTGGAGGATCTGGCGCTCCTCCGTGCGGTCCAGCCGCAGGCCGGCCTTGAGCACGCCGGTCGTGGTCCGCGAATGCGCGCCGAGCGCCACGTTGTCGAGCAGGCTCATGTGCGGCCGCAGCTTCACGTGCTGGAAGGTGCGCGCCAGGCCCAGCCGCGCGACCTTGCGCTGCGGCAGGCCGGCGATGTCCTGCCCGAGAAAGCGCACCTGGCCCGCCGTCATCGGCAACGTGCAGGTCAGCAGGTTAAACATGGTCGACTTGCCGGCGCCATTCGGCCCGATCAGGCCGATGATCTCGCCGGCCTTCACGTCGAAACTCACGTCGTTGACTGCGACCAGTCCGCCGAAGCGCTTCACTGCGCCCGTCACCGACAGGATCGGCGACCCGCGGTCCGGCAGCGTGCGATGCGGCAGCTGTTCCACCGGCGTCGAAGGCTCGCGCGATGGCGGTGCCGCGAAGCGACCGCGCGTCCAGCGCCGCACGAAGCCCATCAGGCCGCCGCGCGCAAAGTGCAGCAGCAGGATGAAGATCGTCGCGAACGCCACGGCCTCGAGCTGGCCGGCGCGCTGCGTCAGCATTGGCAGCACGTCCTGCAGGCCATTCTTGAGGATCAGCACCAGGGCCGAGCCGACCAGTGCGCCCGCGAGTTGGCCGAGCCCGCCGGCCACCGCCATCAGCAGGTATTCGATGCTCGCGCGCACGTCGAAGGGCGACGGGCTCACGAAGCGGTTCATGTGCGCATAGAGCCAGCCCGCCAGGCCGGCGAACAGCGCGGCCGTGACGAAGAGCGACAGCCGCACGCGGTAGGCGTCCTCGCCCACGCTGGCGAGCAGCGTCGCGCCACCGCGCAAGCTGCGGATGGCACGCCCCGGTCGCGATTCGAGCAGGTTGCGGCTGAACAGGAAGGCCAGGCCGACCAGTACCCAGATCAGGTAGTAGATCGCGCGCGGGTCGGCAAGCGACCACCCGCCGATCGTCAGTGCCGGGATGTTGGAAAGACCTGTGTGCCGGCCCAGTGCGTCGACATTGCCGAAAAGCATCGCGATCGACAGCCCCCAAGCGATGGTGCTGAGCGGCAGGAAGTGCCCACCCAGGCGCAGCGTCAGCATGCCGATGGCGAGCGCCGACACCCCGGTCAGCAGCAAGGCGAACAACAGCCCGAGCCACGGCGACAGGCCCTGCGTCGTGGTGAGCCACGCCGTCGCATAAGCGGCGATGCCGACGAAGGCCGCCTGCCCGAAGGAGGTGGCGCCGCCGATGCCGGTGAGCAGGACCAGTCCGAGCGCGACCAGCGCGCCGATGCCGATGTCGTTGAGCAGCGAGACGGTGAAGTTGCCGGCCAGCGCCGGCGCGATGGCCAGCGCCAGCACGACGAGGCCGATCCAGAGCTTGCGTTGGACGAGCGGGCTCATCGAATAACCTCCGTGCTTAGGCACTGCGGTGCGAGCCACTTCGGGCGGCCGGGCCGTGCTCATTGATCCACCTCGTCTTCTTCCTCTTCGGAGTGCACGCTGAGGTAGGACCTCAGCATCAGCACCGGTATCAGCAGACTGAACACGATCACGTCCTTCAGCGCTCCGCTATAGAACGAGGCGAAGCTCTCGACCACGCCCACAGCGAGGGCGCCGACCGCCGTCATCGGGTAACTCACGAGGCCGCCGATGATCGCGGCGACAAAGGCCTTGAGGCCGATGATGAAGCCCGAGTCGTAGTACATGGTGGTCACGGGTGCGATGAGCACGCCGATCAAACCTGCAAGCAGCGATGCGCTGCCGTAGGCCAGCAGTGCGGTGCGTGCCGGCCGGATGCCGACCAGCCGCGCACCCACGCGATTCACGGCCGTCGCGCGCAGTGCCTTGCCTGCCACGGTGCGCTCGAACACCAGGAAGAAGAGCCCGCTCAGCACGATCGCCGAGCCGACCATCAGGACGATCTGGCCGCTGACCGAGAAGCCGTCACCCAGCGCGATGGTGCCGCTCGCGAGCGGCGCGGTGCGCGAGCCTTCCGGGCCGAAGAACAGCAGGCCGAGGCCCGACAGCAGGAAGTGCAGTGCGAGCGAGACGATGAGCAACACCAGCACCGACGCATCGGCGATCGGCTGGAACACGACGCGTGCGAGCAGCGGCGCGATCGGCACCACCAGCAACACCGTCACCGCGATCTGCACGGCCGCCGGCATGCCGGGGCGCGAGGCGGCCCACGCCAGCACGCAAGGCAACAACGGCAGCACGCCCCAGGCCAGGATGGCCTTCGGCACCTTCTTCGCCTCGCCGCGCCGGATCAGGCTGCCGACCTCGGTCAGCACCGCCAGCGCGGCCAGCACGATCACCAGCCCGATCGTGGGCGGAAGACGCCCGGTCTCGAAAGCCGCCAGCGTCAGCGCGGCAAAGGCCGCGATGTCGCCGAAGGGCACGAACACCACCCGCGTGACGGAAAAGATCAGCACCAGTCCCAGCCCGGCAAGCAGATAGACCGCGCCATTGGCGAGCCCGTCGATGCCCAGGATGAGCGCCACGTCCCATGTCATTGAAGAATTCCTCTGGGGTTGTAAAAGGCCGTTTGCAAGGCGCTGCGGGCCGTGGGATGCCGCGGAACCGGCTCCGCCGGGCCGCAGGCGTCGCCCCCTCGCAGGGGGGAGGCGGCCACACGCAGTGGGCAAGCCTGGGGGTGGGTCACGGCGCCAGCTTCCACTGGCCGTTGTCGAGCTTGACGATCACGCGTGCGCGTTCATCCACGCCGTACAGGTTGCCGGGCTTGAAGTTGTAGACGCCGTGCGTGCCGACGACTTCCTTGGTGCTCGCGATCGCGTCGCGCAGCGACAGCCTGAATTCGGGCGTGCCCGGCTCGCCCTTGGCGCGCGCGGCTGCATCGGTGAACACCAGCCAGCCGTCGAAGGAGTAGGCCGAGAAGGCATCGCTGGTCGGCGCGTTGTTGACCTTCTGGAACACCGCGCGGAAGTCCATCGCGATCTTCTTGGTCGGGTATTCGGCGGGCAGTTGCTCGGCCACGATCACCGGGCCGGTCGGCATCAGCGCACCTTGGCCGGAGGCACCGACCACGCGCACGAAGTCGGGGTTGATGAGGCCATGCTGCCCGTACACAGGTCCCTTGAAGCCGCGCTCGGTCAGCGCGAGGAAGGGCAGCGCGCCCGGCGTGCCGGCACCGCCGGTCATGACCGCGTCGGGCTTCATCGCGACGAGCTTGAGCACCTGGCCGGTGACGGAGGCATCGGCGCGTGCATAGCGCTCGTTGCCCAGCACCTTGATGCCGGCCTCGGGCGCGGACTTCATCAGCGCGTTGTAGACCAGGTCGCCCCAGGCGTCGGAGAAGCCGATGTAGCCGACGGTCTTGATGCCGTCCTTCTTCATCCGCTGGACGACCGCGTCGATCATGAGCTGCGTCGGCTGCGCGACGGTGAAGACCCATGCGTTCTCGGCCGGGTCGAGCTGGATCGGCGTGAGGCCGATCATCGGCACTTTCGCATCGCGGCCGACCTGCGCCATCGCGATGGCGGCGGGAACGCCGGAGGTGCCCATCAGGATGTCGACCTTGTCTTCCTCGACCAGCTTGCGCGCATTGCGGCCGGCGGTGGTCGGGTCGGAACCATCGTCGAGCACGATGAGCTGGATCTTGCGGCCATTGACCTCGGGCTTGTACGCCAGCGCGGCCTGCATGCCCTTGGCGTAGGGCACGCCGAGGGAGGAGTTGGGGCCGGAGAGCGAAACGCTCAGGCCGACCTTGAGGTCGGCAGCGAACGCGGTCATCGCGAAACCGGCGCCCAGTGCGGCCGCCAGCGCGGTGCGCGTCAAGGTCTGCATCAAGCTCTTCATGTCTTAGCTCCTGGTGGGGGTGGAATGGTTGAGCGGGTCGCTCAGATGAACAACTGAATGGCGGGCAGTGCACGCCCGGCGTTGAGAAGATCGACGCGTTTCTGCCGGATGGCCCAGCCTTGCGCAGCGCGCACGAGGCGATGACGGCAGGTACCGGCGAGCAGGACCTGGTCCTCGCCGCGCGCCTCGACATAGATGAACGGCGTGCGCAGCACGAGTTCGCCGCTGGCCTCGTCTTCGCCTTCGACGACCGAACGCTGCAGCACGTGCTGGCAGTGGCTCGCGGGATGCTGCGAATGCGCGCGCGGATTCTTCAGACGGTCGACGCGCAATTGCAGCAACAGCCGGTCTTCGTACGCCAGAGAATTGTGTGAGTAGGGATCGGCCTGTGCGGCGCCGAGCAATGGCACCCAGTAGTGGCCGTCTTCGGTGAACAGCGCCAGCCAGTCGTCGAAACGACGGGCATCGAGCAGTGCAGCCTCGGCGGCGATGAAGTCTTCCGGCGCCATCACGCGACCGTCTCCATGCCCGAGGTCATGAATTTCGCCCAGGCGCGGAACTGGTTGCGCATCAGCAGTTCGTTGGTGCCGTTGGTCGTGATGGCGTCCTGCGTGAGTTCGGCCGGATCGAAGTTGCGATGCAGGCTCACCCATTCGTTGCCTTCGGCGCGCAGGCCCTGCTGCATGCTTTCGAACAGATGCACATCGTCATGGGCCACGACCGACATCGGGGAGAAGACGAGGCGGTTGTAGTTCATCGCACGCTCGAAGAGCAGATCGGGCGCACCGGCGGCGCGAAAGCTCCAGGCCTCGATCAACGTGCGGTTGGCAGCCAGCGGACGGATCACGCGGATCGCCTGCGGCGAGCCCTTCACCGACAGGCTGGGGAAGAACACCGAGTTCTGCGGCGAGCGCTGCAGGATCTCCGCCGCGCGCTCGGCGCCGTGCGCGGCGCGCATCGCTTCCTCGTAGTCCGGCAACTGCGCGTAATTCGAGTGGATGCTGAAGTTCACGCCGAGCACGCTGTGCCCGTTGGCGAAGACGCGGCCACCCATCTTGTCGAAGAAGTCGTAGCCGGAACCGAAGGGCAGGATCTGCTCCATGGCCATCGGCTTGTGCGCGTCGGGCGCGCGGCCTTGCCACAGCGCATCGGCGGCCTGCGTGGCCGACTCGTGCGTCGACATCGGATGCACCGTGTCGTTGATGTTCTCGAGGTACATCTTCCAGTTGCAATGGATGATGTTGCGCATCACGCCGCCGCCGACGGTCAGGCGGCCCTCGGGCGAGCGATCGACCATGTTGTCGATGGCGCGCAGCACCTCGCCGAAGTAGCGCTCGAAGTCCGGGCCTTCATCGGACAGCCGCGCAAAGACGAAGTCGCGGTAGACGTGGACGTTCCGGATCGGCGTGAGCCCCTGTCCCGACTCGCACTCCTTCAGACGCGTGCCCTCGTAGCCGCTCTTGAGGGGAATGGCGAGCGGTGCGCCGTCGAGCTTGTAGGTCCAGGCGTGGTACGGGCAGCGGAAGAACTTGCCGGCGTTGCCGCTCTCGTCGGTGACGAGCCGGCTGCCCTTGTGGGCACAGCGGTTGTAGAACACGCGGACCGCACCGTCGGGCTGGCGGACCATCATCACCGGGCGGCCTGCGAAGTCGAGCGACCAGTAGTCGCCCACGTTGGGCACCTGGCTCGCGTGGCCGACGTAGAGCCAGGTGTTGGCGAAGAACTGCTCCTGCTCCAGCGCGAAGAGCTCATCGCTCAGGTAGACGTCGCGATGGACGCGGTCGTCCTGCACCAGCGCACGGATGGCGTCGGGACGGTTTCTGTAGGTGTTCATCGCGGGTCTGCCTGGCATCGAGTCAGGTCAGGGAACCAGCTTCCACTGGCCCTTTTCGCTGCGCACGATGACGACGGCGCGCTGGTCGGAGCCGTAGCGGTTGTCAGGCTTGAAGTTGTAGATGCCGTGCGTACCCGTCAGCTCCTTCGTGCTCACGATCGCGTCACGCAGCGCCGTGCGGTACTGGGGCGTGCCCGGCTCGCCCTTGGTACGCGAGGCCGCATCGGCGAGAAGCAGGTAGGCGTCGTAGGTGTACGAGGAGAAGGCATCGTTCGGCAACGCGCCGTTGGCCTTCTTGTAGGCATCGCGGAACGCCATCGAGACCTTCTTGATCGGGTTGCTGTCGGGCAACTGGTCGGCCACCAGCACGGGTCCGCTGGGCACTTGCAGCCCTTCGATCGAGGCACCCCCCACGCGCACGAAGTCGGCGTTGATGAGGCCGTGCGTGCCGTAGATCTGGCCCTTGTACCCGCGCTCGGCAAGCGCCAGGTAAGGCAGCGCGCCCGGCGTGCCGGAGTTGCCGGCGAACACCGCGTCGGGGCGGGCCGAGATGATCTTCAGCACCTGGCCGGCGACGGACGAATCGCTGCGCGCATAGCGCTCGTTCGCAACGACCTTGATGCCGGCGCCTTCGGCGCTCTTCATGAGGGAGTCGTAGGCGAGATCGCCCAGCGCATCGGAGAAGCCGATGAAGGCGACCGTCTTGACGCCCGACTTCTTCATGCGATCCACGACCGCGGCGACCATCAGCGGGAAAGGCTGTGACACCGTCACGGTCCACGCACCCTCGGGACCGGGAATGGTGACGGGCGTGGGCGAGATCAGCGGCGTGTTGAGTTCACGCGCCACCGCCGCGATGGCCATCGCGCCCGGGACGCCCGAGGTGCCGATGAGCACGTCGACCTTGTCCTCGACCACGAGCTTGCGCGCATTGCGCCCGGCCGTCGTCGGGTCGGAAGCGTCGTCGAGCACGATCAGCTCGACCTTGTGGCCAGCCAGCACCGGATGCTCGGCGACGGCCGCGCGGATGCCCTTCTCGTAGGGAATGCCCAGCGCCGACACCGGCCCGGAGAGCGAG
The DNA here is from genome assembly GCF_051216375.1 of Variovorax glacialis. Taxonomy (NCBI): domain Bacteria; kingdom Pseudomonadati; phylum Pseudomonadota; class Betaproteobacteria; order Burkholderiales; family Comamonadaceae; genus Variovorax; species Variovorax glacialis. Next base: position 429,096 of record NZ_JBPJZT010000003.1, read on the forward strand.
CTGATGAAGCCGACTTTGAGGTCCGCCGCAAGCGCCTGTGTGGCTGCAATGGCAACGGCAGACACGCCGAGGAAAGCGATGAGTTTTTTCATTGTCGAGATTTGTGCATGGGTTTTTCAGGGATACCGCGGAACCGGCTGCGCCGGTCCGCAGGTATCGCCCCCTGGAAGGGGGTGGAGAGCGACACGAAGTGCGCGAGCCTGGGGGTCAGGGAACAAGTTTCCATTGGCCCTTTTCGAGCTTGACGATGACGCGCGAGCGTTCGTCCGAGCCATAGCGGTTGTCGGGTTTGAAGTTGTAGACGCTGTGCGTGCCGACCAGCTCTTTGGTGGAGACGATCGAATCGCGCAGCGCAACGCGGTAGGCCGGCGTGCCGGGCTCACCCTTCGTGCGTGCAGCCGCATCGAGGAACAGCAGCCATGCGTCGAATGAATACGCGGAGAACGCATCGGTCGGCGGCGCACCGTTCGCCTTTTGATAGGCCGCCCGGAAGTCCATCGAGACCTTGCGGATCGGGTTGGAGTCGGGCAACTGCTCGGCCACGATGACCGGGCCCGTGGGTGCCAGCAGGCCTTCGACGGAGGTACCACCGACGCGCACGAAGTCCGGGTTGATGAGCGCGTGCATGCCGTAGATCTGGCCCTTGTAGCCACGCTCCGCCAATGCGAGGTAAGGCAAGGCGCCGGGCGTTCCGGAGGTGCCGGTGATCACCGCATCGGGACGCAGCGCGACGATCTTCAGCACCTGGCCGGTGACCGAGGAATCGCCGCGCGCATAGCGTTCGTTCGAGACGATCTTGATGCCGGCCGGCTCCGCGCTCTTCTGCAGTGCGTCGTAGACGAGGTCGCCCCAGGCGTCGGAGAAGCCGATGTAGCCGACCGTCTTCACGCCCGACTGCTTCATGCGCTCGACCACCGCACTCACCATCAGCGGCGCGGGTTGCGGCAGCGTGACCATCCACGCGCCTTCTTCGCCCGGCAGGTTGGCATTGGCGATGGAGATCAGCGGCGTCTTGGTTTCGCGCGCAACGGCAGCGATGGCGAGCGCACCCGGCGAACCCGCCGTGCCGATGATCACGTCGACCTTGTCCTCGTCGATGAGCTTGCGGGCGTTGCGCGCGGCCGTCGACGGATCCGACGCGTCGTCGAGCTGAACCAGCTGGATCTTGCGACCGTTCAACTCCGACTTGTAGGCGACCGCGGCCTTGATGCCCTTGTCATAGGGAATGCCCAGCGAGGACACCGGGCCCGACAGCGAGGTGATGAAGCCCACCTTGAGGTCGGCCGCCCATGCGCTCGCGGTGGACAGGACGCTGAGGCCAGCGGCAATGCCCGCCAGGGCACAGATTCGGGTCAGGACTTTCATGCAAACCTCCAGGGGGTGAACAAGCACATGATTTGTGAACTATTTAGATGTCAAGAATGCTAGCGAGACCTTGGCGCAGTGACAAGGGAGAGAACGATGAGTTGAGGAGATGAATGCGATGGAGCGCTAGAGGGCCAGGCTGCCCACGCTGGTGCCGCCGCACACGTAGAGGACTTGCCCGGTGATGAAGCTGCTCGCAGGATCGGCAAAGAAACGCACGGCCCGTGCCACGTCCGCCGACTCGCCAAGCCGCTTGACCGGCACCGATGCGGCGAGTGCGCGTTCCTTCTCGCTGCCCGCTTCGACGACGTCGTAGAACATGTCGGTGCGAATCGGCCCCGGCGCGACGACGTTGACCGTGATGCCATCACCCGCCAGTTCGAGCGCCCAGGTGCGCGCCATGCCGAGCATGCCGGCCTTGGTCGCGGAGTAGCTGGTGCGCGTCGCAAGGCCGAGCGCGGCGCGCGACGACAGCAGCACGACGCGACCGAAGCGCTGCGCGCGCATCGTTGGCAAGGCGGCCTGCACGAGCTGGATGGCGCAGCCCAGATGCAGATCGACCAGTGCATCGAGGTCGTCGAGCTTCACGTCTGCCAGTAGCGCGGGACGAATCACGCCGGCGTTGTGGACCACGGTCGTCACGTCGAAGCGGCGCACGAGCTCCGCCACCGCCTGGGCCGTGGCTGCGCGATCCGCCAGATCGACCTCGATGCTGTGCAGCTTCGGATGATCGATGTCGGACGGACGCCGCGCGAGCGACACCACCTCGTAGCCCTGCGCCAGCAGGTCTTCGCAGATCGCCTTGCCGATGCCCGCGCTGCCGCCGGTGACGGCGGCGACCTTCGACGGGGCGCTCATGCGGTGGCTCCAACCAGCGCCAGCACACGCAAGGGACTGCCGCTGCCCTTCTCGATCTTGAGCGGCGGGCAGATCAGCACCGCACCCGAGGGCGGGAGCAGGTCGAGGTTGCTGAGGCACTGCAGGCCATAGCGACCCGCGCCGTGCATGTAGTAGTGGCACGGGTACGGCGGCCGCAGGTGGTAGCCCTGGCCGGCATCGGTGCCGATGGCCTCCGAGCCGAAGCCGAGCACATCGCGCTGCTCGACCAGGAAGCGCACGGCCTCGGTGCTCGGGCCGGGCGTGTGCTGGCCGGTCTCGTCGAAGTTCTGGTAGGCCTCGGGGTCATGCCGCTTCGACCAATCGGTGCGCATCAGCACCCAGGCGCCCTTCGGAATGCGGCCATGCTTCGCTTCGTAGTCCTCTATGTCTTCGATGGTGAGCAGGTAGTCGGGATCGTCCTTCACCTGCGGCGAGCAATCGATCACGCAGGCGGGCGCGACGAAATGCTGCACGGGAATGGTGTCCACCGAATTGTTCGGCAGGTCGCGCCCCGAGATCCAGTGGATCGGCGCGTCGAAGTGCGTACCTGTGTGCTCGCCGCAGGAGAAGTTGTTCCAGTACCAGCCCGGCCCACGCTCGTCGTACTTCGAGACTTCCTCGATGCGAAAGGGCCAGCACTGCCCCATCTCGGGCGGCAGCGCGATCTGCGGAAACTCGGGCGTCAGGGTCTGCGTGAGGTCGATGACGCGGATACGGCCCGTCGCCATGGCGCTCACCAAACCGCCGAGGATCTCCGCGGTAGACATCAGTTCAGTCGTCGTCGTCATTGCATTGCTCCAGATCTCAATTCAGAAACACCGCGGAACCGGCTTTGCCGGACCACCGGTGTTGCCCCCGGCGAGGGGGTGGGCTGCCACACGAAGTGGGCAAGCCTGGGGGTGTGCAACTAGCCCCCGCCGGCTGCGAGTTCGCGTTCGAGAATTTTTGGGTTGTCGCGCCAGCGTTCCAACCACTCCTGAGCTACGTCGCCCGGATACACGTCTTCGACGCCATCGCGCAGCGCCTTGACGATCGCGTTGGCCAAGGTGCTTGCACCCAGCTTGGGCGGCGGCGTGTGCTGGTTCCATTCATCGTCGATCGGGCCTGGAAACAGGTTGATCACGCGGATGCCGGCCGGCCGCATCTCCGCACGCAGGCACTGGGCAAGCGAATGGGCCGCGGCCTTCGACGCGCTGAAGGTGCCGTGCGGCGGGAAGTTGCTGAGCGCGTAGATCGACAGCAGGTTGACCCAGGCTGTGGCACCGGTCACGCCGTCGGCCGAGCGCCCCTTGAGCGCCGGACCGAACTCCTGCGCGAGCCGCAGCAGGCCGAAGTAGTTGATGTCCATCTCGGCCTTGGCCACGTCGGTGCCGCGCCGCCCGCCGATGCCGAAGCTGCGATGCACTTCGGCGTTGTTGATCACGATGTCCACCTTGCCGCCGATCTCGCCGGCCAGCTCGCTCACGGAGCGCCCGTTGGTCAGGTCGAGCGGCACCAGCGTGACCTGCGGCAGGGCCGCGATGTCATCGAGACCACCGATCTTCTTCCATGGCTCGGCATGGCCGACCCACACGATGTCGGCGCCGGCCTTGACCAGCGCACGCACGATGGCCTGCCCCACTTCGGTCTTGCCGTCGGTCACGAGGACTTTCCGGAACTTGGGGTCGCTCGTCATTTCTCTCAGCATCTTGTCGTCAGCCATGTGGGGGCTCCCTTCGTTCGGAAATCCAATGAGTACGGCCTGGCCCGCGCGGTCGAGCCTCGCGCCGACGCGCACGCGTGCCGGCGCATCGCCGACCTCGCCGTGGAGGTGGACCATCAGCGTCGGGCCAGCATCGAGATGGACCAGGCCCAGCCGCCAGGGCAGCCGTTCGCGGAAGAACAGGTCGTTGCTGTGATGCAGCGTGGTGCTGCTGAGCAGTTCGCCTTCGCCGTTCTGCTCGCGCCAGTGCAAGCGGGGCGACAGGCACTTGTGGCAGGCCTCGCGCGGCGGGTACTGCACGGTGCCGCAGTCCTCGCAGGTCTGCAGTTCGAAGCGGCCTTCGGCGGCGGCGGCGGTGATGCCGAGCGCCACGCGTCCACGCGCCCACGGCGGCAGGTTCATCTGCCGGGTGCGAAGGACCGGGTTCTTGCGCTTGGGGCGCATCAGGGGCATGGTCATGGCGCCTCCGCCGGGCCGCCCCAAGGCAGGCGCGCGGCCCCCTCGGGGGCCAGTGCAGCCGCGATGCGGCAAACGTGGGGGTTCATCGTTCAGGCCTTCCTAGAACTACGGCGCCGGTGCACAGGCAGCGGTCGTAGGTGACCATGCCGAAGCCGGCGACCAAGCCCAGTTGCGCATCGGGCACGGTACGTGGTCCCGCGGTGTCGGTGAGCTGGCGGATGGCCTCGGTCATGCCGAGGAAGCCTCCCGCCGCGCCGGCCTGTCCGGCCGAGAGCTGGCCGCCGCTGGTGTTGTTGGGGAAACTGCCGTCGTTGGTCATCGTGTGCGACTGCACGAAGGCCGAGCCCTCGCCCTTCTCGCAGAAGCCGAGATCCTCGAACTGCATCATCACGATGACGGGATAGTCGTCGTAGGTCTGCACGAAGTCGACGTCGGCGGGCGCGACGCCGGCCTGGGCGTAGAGGTCGTCGCGGTCCATGCGCCAGCCGCCGCGGATCATCACCGGATCCTCGGAATAGGCGTTGTGCCGCTCGATCGCACCGCGGATCACCACGTGGGCCAGCCCGAGGTCGCGCGCGCGCTCCTCGCTCATCACGAGGAAGGCTTCCGCGCCGGCGCAGGGCATCACGCAGTCGAACAGGTGGATCGGGTCCGAGATGGGCCGGGCATCGATGTATTCATCGAGCGTGAGCGGCTTCCTGAACATCGCGTTCGGATTCTTGAGCGCATTGCTGCGCTGGTCGACGCAGATGCGGCCGAAGTCCTCGCGGGTGGCGCCGAAGGTCCGCATGTAGTGCGCGGTGATGAAGGCGAAGATGGAGTTGGGTCCGCCCGATCCGTAGGGGTAGGTCGCGTCGCGGGCAAAGTTGCTGAAGCTGCCCAGCGTCTGCCGGAAGGAGTCGACGTGGTTGGTGTCGGCCGCGACGCAAGCGACTACGTCGGCATCGCCCGACTGCACCGCACGCGCCGCGCGCCGCAGGCACATCACGCCCGAGGCCCCGCCGGTAGGCATGTGGTCGAGCCAGCGCGGCGACAGGCCGAGATGCTGCGTCACGCCGACGGCCGTGTCGGGCGCGAGCGAGAAACTGCTGACGCAGAGGCCGTCGATCTGTTCCTTCTTCACGCCGCTGGCCTTCACCAGCGCCTCGATCGCCTGGCCGAGGAACCAGTGCGCGGTGCGCGTCGAATAGCGCACGTAGGGCACGGTGACGGGCACGGCGACTGCCACGCCTTCGTAGGAAAGCCGTTTCCTGGTCATCCCTGCCTCTTCTTCATCGAGCGCGTGTCGATGCAGTGCGGCTGCCCCGGCAACGCATGCGCCAGTTCACGCAACTGGCCACGCTGGATCTTCTGCGATGCGGTGAGCGGCAGTGCATCGACAAAGGCGACGTAGCCCGGTGCCTTGTAGTAGGCCAGCTGCGCCAGCGCATGCTCGACGATGCTGGCGGCGACCTGCTCGGGCGCCGATGCATCGGCGTCGTCCCGCATCACGATGCAGGCCAGCACTTCGTCACCACGCACGCTGTCGGGCGTGGCCGCGACGGCGGACGTCTTCACCGCCGGATGCTGGTTCAGCACGCTCTCGACCTCGACCGCCGAGATGTTCTCGCCGCTGCGGCGAATCACGTTCTTCTTGCGATCGACGAAGAAGTAGTTGCCGTCCGCGTCGCGCCGCACCATGTCGCCGGTGTGGAACCAACCGCCGGCCCAGGCTTCGCGCGTGGCGTCCTCGTCCTTCAGGTAACCCGAGAAGAAGTAGCGCTTCGGGTCGGATCCCGACGAGCGCACCAGCAGTTCGCCCGGCGTGCCGTCGGCGGCATCGCGGCCCTCGTCGTCGACGAGGCGGATCTCTACGAAATCCTCGCGGCGGCCGAAGCAACTCGTGCCGACATGACGTGGTTCGTGGTTCGCCATCACGCATGCGGCGGCACCGGTCTCGGTCATGGCCCAGGCCTCGACCAGCGGAAAACCGAAGCGTGCCTCGAAGGGCGCGTGGTTCTTGCGGTCCACGCCGGCGCCGAAGCCCCAGCGGATGGCGTGTTCGCGGTCCGACGCCATCGCGGGCGCGGACAGCAGCATGGCGGGCATCACGCCCAGGTAGTGCGCGATGGTGGCGCCGCTCTCCCGCGCGCTTTGCAGCCACGACTTCGGATGGAAACGGTCGAGTTGCACCAGGCATCCGCCAGCGAGGAGCACCACCATGGTCGAGAACGCCATCGCGTTCACATGGTTGAGCGGCAGCGGCGTGATGATGCGCTCGGCATCCGGGCGCACGGGGCAGAGGTCGCCGAGTTCCGCGTACCACTGCCCGGCACGCAGGAAGTACTCGTTGCTCAGCATGCAGCCCTTCGGGCGGCCGGTGGTCCCCGAGGTGTAGAGCAGCGCGCATTCGGTCGCGAGCCCGACCGGCTCCGCGGCACGGGGCGCGACGGTCTTCGAGGCAGGCACCGCATCGTCCGGGCCCATGGTCTCGAAGGCGATGCCTGCCGTTTCGGCGGCGGCGCGCAGATCGGCCGCGCGATGTGGCAGCGTCACGGCCAGGCCGATCTCGCTGTGGCCGATGAGATAGCTCAGTTCGGCGGCGCGCATTTCCGCATTGATCGGCACCACGCTCACCCCGAGCGCATTGAGCGCGAACCAGTGGAAGAGAAAGGCCGGCCGGTTCTCCAGCAGGAGGCCGACGCGGTGACCATGGCCGTAGCCCGCCTGGGCGTAGGCGAGCCGGAGGCGCTCGACCTCGGCCGCAGCCTCGCCCCACGCGATGGCGCCGGGCTCGATGCCGTAGGCGGCGGCGGTGACCGACTCGGTGAAGAGGAACTCGGCCCCCGGCGTGCGCCGCGCGCTCGCGGTGAAGGCGTCGTGAACGGATGCGTTCATGCTGGGCCTAGATGAAGAGCTGCACGGCCGGCAGCGCCGCGTCGCAGTTGAGCAGGTTCACGCGCTTCAGCGTCATGCGCAGTGCACCGCCGTCCACCGTGAGGTGATGAAAGAAGGTGCCGACGTAGAACTGCAGTTCGTCGCCCTGCGACTCGGTGTAGTGGAACTCGGTGCGCACCACGAAGCAATTCGCCTCCAGGTCGAATTCCTCGACCGTCGGCGTCTGCAGCAGATGGTGGCAGCGGCTGGGCGGCTGCTGCGAGAACGCGCGCGGGCTCTTGAGGCGCTCGATGCGCAGGTCGCGCAACAGCTTGTCTTCATAGAGGTGCGAGGTGTGGTTGATGCCGTCTTCCTGGTCGGGAACGAGCGGCACCCAATAGAAGGCCTCGTCGGTGAAGAGTGCGTTCCATTCTTCGTAGCGCTTCCCGTCCAGCAGACGCGATTCCTTCACCACGAAGTCGATCAGATCCTGGCGGGTCACGGCGGCCTGCATCACATCGTCTCCGTCATGTAGCGGGCCCAGGTGCGGTATTGGTTGCGCATCGGGAGTTCGCTGGTGCCGACCGTCGTGATCTCGCCCCCAGCGGTCTCGGCAGGGTCGTAGTTGCGATGGAGGCTGACCCATTCGTTGCCGCTCGCATGCAGGCCAGCCTGGATGCCGCGATAGGCCTGCAGGTCGTCATGACCGACGACCGAGAACGGCGAGTTGATGAGCCGGTTGTACATGGTCGTTCGCTGGAGCAGTTCCGGCGGCGCACCCTTGAGGCGGAACGTCCAGCTCTCGATCAGGGTCTTGTCGACGGAGATCGGCCGCACCACGCGGATCGCCTGGATGGCGCCCTTGATGGTGAGGTTCGGGTAGTACACGGTGTTGTGCCGCGCCATGCCGAGGATCTGCGCGGTGCGCTCCTCGCCGTAGGTCGCCTTCATCGCGTTGTCGTACTCGGGGATCGCCTTGTACTTGCTGTGGATGCTGAAGTTGACGCCCGTGAAGCTGTGGCCGTTGTCGTAGGTGCGGACCCCCATGTCCTCGAAGAACTTGTAGTCCGACATGAAGGGCACGAACTGCTCGATGGCCATCGGCTTCGGTTCGTCCGTCGGCTTGTCGGCCCACATGGTCTTGGCGGTGCCGGCGGAGGATTCGTGCGCCACCATCGGATGCATGGTGTCGTTGAGGTTCTCGACGAACATCTTCCAGTTGCACTGGTGCATGAAGCGCAGGCAGCCGCCGGCGATCTCGAGTTCGCCTTCCGGCGAGCGGTCCGCCATGTTGTCGATGGAACTCAGCGAATCGCCGAAGAACTCCTCGAAGTCCGGCCCGACGTCGTTGATCTTGACGAAGATGAGGCCGCGATGGCTGCGCACGTTCTTCAGCGTGGTCAGGCCCTTGGCCGATTCGCATTCGTGCAGTTGCGTGCCTTCGTAGCCGTTCTTCAGCGGGATCGAGAGCAGCGAACCGTCGGTCTTGAAGGTCCAGGCGTGGTACGGGCAGCGAAAGAACTTGCCGGTGTTGCCGCAGGGAGCGCTCACCAGGCGCGAGCCCTTGTGGGCGCAGCGGTTCATCATCGCGCGCACCGAGCCGTCGGTGTGGCGCACGATGATCAGCGGACGGCCGGCGATCTCTGTGTTGAGGTAGTCGCCGGACTTCGGGATCTGGCTTTCGTGGCCGGCGTAGTTCCAGGTGTTCGCAAAAAAGTGTTCCTGCTCCAGTTCGAACAGCTCGGCGCTCGTGTAGAGGTCGCGGTGCACGCGGTCGGGCTGCACCAGCGCGCGAACGGCTTCGGGGTTGCCTCGGTACGAAGTCATGTCGGGTGTCTCCTTCAGATGTCCAGCACCAGCCGCTGGCCCTTGATGCGCGAGATGCAGATCTGCATCACGTTGCCTTCGGCCTTCTCGCGGGCGGTCAGCACGTAGTCGCGGTGGTCGATGTCGCCTTCGAGCACCGGCGTCGCGCACACGCCGCATTCGCCGCGCTTGCAGTCGAACATCGGGTCGCAGCCGTGCTCGATCAGGCAGTCCAGGACGCTCTGGTCGGCCGGCACGGTGAAGCGCTGGCCGGACTGGGCGAGTTCGACCTCGAAGGGGTGGTCGCCCTCCTCCACGACGGGCGTGGTGAAGAGTTCGAAGTGCACGCGATCGTGCGTCCAGCCGCGCGCCTGGGTTTGCGCCAGCACCGCGTCGAGCATGACCTTGGGGCCGCAGACGTAGAGCCGATCGCCCGCGGGGATGCCGTCGAGCAGCGCGCCGATGTCGAAGGGGCTGCCCCGCTCGGCATCCGAATGAACGAGCAGGTCGTCGCCCAGCACTGATTGCAGTTCGGGCAGGAAGGCCATCAGCTCGCGGCTGCGTCCCGCGTAGTGCATGCGCACGGGCAGGCTTTCGGCGCGGCGGCGCGTCGCCATGCTGGCGAGCGGCGTCACGCCGATGCCGCCTGCCAGCAGCACCGTGCCGCCGGGCCCGGTGTGCAGGGGAAAGTCGTTCTTCGGCACTTCGATGGTGACGAGATCGCCTTCGCGCAAGCGCTCGTGCATGAAGCGCGAGCCGCCTCGGCCGTCGTCTTCCTTGCGCACCGCGATGGCGTAGGCCGTCGGGGCGTCGGTGGCGTCGGCCTGCGCGGTGAAATTGATCAGCGAATAGTGGCGCCAATCCTTCTTGCCGTCGGGCAGTTCGACCTGGACGCGGATGTGCGCGCCGGCGGTATAGCCGGGGAGCACGCTGCCGTCGGCCGCGGCGAGGCGGAAGGTCTTGATCAGCGGATTCAGCTCGCGCGCCTCGACGACGCGCAATTGCAGGGTGGCGGGCTGGGCGGACATGGGCGGTTCCGGTTCAGGCGAGCGCGTGCTGGGCGAGCGCGGCGCGCAGTTTGTCGCCGTGTTCGTCGGCGAGTGCGGCGTCACGCAGCTCGCGCAGCGTGGCGGGTGCGATGGCCGAGCCTGCACGCTGCACGGCGTCCATCACGGTGTCGTAGTTGCGCAGGCCGCGCTCGTGGGTGTCGCTGTAGCCCTTGACGAGTCGCTGGCATTGCGCGATTTCGACTGCGAGCGCAGGGTTGCCGGCGGCCGTGTCGGCGATGCGCTTCAGCCATTCCTCGATGCGGCGGTTTTCCTCGGCGTAGCGCAAGGTCGACCGGCGCCAGCGCTTCATCGCGGCGACGGTGCTGAGCATCAGGTAGCCCCGCAGCGAGCTGGTCTGGATCACGCGGCCTTTCTGGGTCAGGCGTTCGACGAGCTTGCGCGGCAAGGTCGAATCCATCAGCCAGCGGCCGAAGCCGGCCGGCAAGGTCTCGCAGATTTCCTGCAGGCGCGGGTGCATGTATTCGTTGATGGCGAGCACCTGGTCGTCCTGTACGCGCGCCTCGCCGCGCACGCGCTCGAAGCGCGACGAGCGGGTCTTGAGCGCGGCGACGCGGGCGGTGTCCTCGTAAGACATCCACAGCGCCATGTGGCGCGCGGTCTCGCGCAGCAGTCGACCTTCGTCGCGCGCCGGCAATGCGGCGATTGCGGCCGCGCGGTCGAGGTAGAGGCCGGCGTAGTCGACGTCCTGGTAGTCGATCAACCGGCGCACGCCTTCGAGCAGCAGGTAATGCGCGGAGGCCGGGAAGTCGCGCTGCACGCGCTCCACCAGCGCACGCACGGCCGGATGGCGCGGCTGCGGCGCCGGCGTCTCGACCACGGGGGCTTCCGGCTCCAGGGCGCCCTGCGCACGCGCGAAGGCCCCGGCGAAGGCCTTCAGGCTCGGCTTGACGCCGACGCCGCCGTGCTCGATGGTCGCCTCGAACTGCGCGCGACCGAAGGGCAGCACGCCGGAACCGGCGAGCGCACCGAAGAGCACGGCACTGATCACGCTGCCGGAGGCTTCCGCCGCCTGCGCCATGTCGAAGCGGATGAAGCGCTTGGCGGCGCGCTCGGCATGCACCAGCAGTTCGGTGCTGTCGACACGGCCGTCGCCCATCGCGCTCTTCTCGGCGATGGAATAGACGCGGTGCGTCGATGCGATGAGCGTCGTACGGTCACGCGTGACCAGACCGCGCTGCACGGCGCGACCGGCCTCCATCAGCTCCGAAGCGAGGACGACGTCGACGTCGCCCGGAAGCGGCATGAGTGCCAGCACCGGCTTGCCGCCGTCGGCCTCGGCCTGCGCCTCGGGGTAGAGCTCGACGTAGTAGATCGTGGCGCCGGTACGTTGGGCCACGCCGGGCACCGAGGTGGTCTGGGCGAAGTAGCCATTGGCCTCGCCCATCTCCACGATCCAGTCGGCAAGTACGCCGCCGCCCTCGCCGCCCATGGCGAGGATGGCAATCTTGATGGGTTGTTGTCGCATCGGAATCAACTTTCAGAACGCATAGGCCGCGCGGCGCTTTGCCTCGCCGCGTTGGAGCCAGCCGATGATCCGCGTGCGGAAGCGTTCGCGCATCAGGTCCCAGCGGTTCGGATTGCTGACGATCTGTGCCTTGTAGAACGAAGGGCACAGCACGGCGGCGTGCGAGACCTCGCCGCACACGCCGCAGCCGACGCAGCTGTCGAGCACTGCCGCGACCGGATCGGTGCGCAGCGGATCGGGATTCGGCTTGATCGACAGCGACGGGCAGCCCGACAGCCGGATGCACGAGTGATCGCCGGTGCAAGTGTCGGAATCGACGCCGAACTTCTCGCGCACCATGCGCTTGCCGCTCGCAATGGCGTTGCGCACCATCGGCTTCTCTCGGCGCTGCTTATTGAGCATGCATTCGGATTGCGCGATGAGGACCTTGGGGCCCTTCTCCTGCGTGGTCAGCGCATCCTTGAGCGCATCGCGCATGCCGGCGACGTCGTAGGTGCGGCGCATGGTCTTCACCCACTTGACGCCGACGCCGCGCACCGCGCGCTCGATCTCGTGGCCGGTGCTGCGCGTCGCGTTGATCGCGTTGGACGAGAGGATGTCCTGGCCGCCGGTCGCCGAGGTGTAGTTGTTGTCGACCACGATCGTGAGGTTGTCGCTGCGGTTGAACACCGCGTTCGCGACGCCGCTCGTCAGGCCGTTGTGCCAGAAGCCGCCGTCGCCCATCATCGAGATCGCCCGCTTGCCCGCGGCCACGTTCAGCGCCGCGGCGCCCGCGCCACCGAGGCCGTAGCCCATGGTCGTGTTGCCGATGTTGAAGGGCGGCAGGATCGAGAAGAGGTGGCAGCCGATGTCCGCGCTGACGTGGTGCGGGCCGAGTTCGCGCTCCACCAGCTTCATCGCGCTGAAGATCGGGCGCTCCGGGCAGCCGGTGCAGAAGCCGGGCGGGCGGGCGTGCACGCTGTCGCCCAGCGGCCTGGCGGGCTCCGGCGCGGCATCGACGCCGATCTCGGCCACTTCGGTGAGGGGGATGACCTTGCGCACCGCGGCGGGCACCGGGAGTGGCTGGAGTCGGCCGTAGCGCTCGCCGAAGCTGCGCGCGCCCTTGAGCAGTTCGGCAGCGGTGTACTCGCCAGCGACCGGGAGCATGTCCTTGCCGTGCAAGGCGGTCGTCGAGCCGGCCTGGCGCAGGATGGTCGCGAGGTTCTGCTCGACGAAGTTGGGCTGGCCTTCTTCCACGATCATCACCGCGCGCTTGCCCTCGCAGAAGCGAAGAACTTCGCTCTCGATCACCGGGTAGGCGACGTTCATCACGTAGAGCGGCACCTTGGTGTTGCCGTACACGTCGGCCAGATCCAGCCGTTCGAGTGCGCGGATGAGCGTGTTGTAGCTGCCGCCCTGCACGATGATGCCGATGTCGTCGGCGTCTTCCGAGAAGAACTCGTTGAGTTGGCGCTCTTCGATGAAGCGCACCGCGGCGGGCCAGCGGTCCTTCACCTTCTCCTGCTCGTGCAGGAAGCTCGCGGGCGGCAGCACGATACGGCTGACGTCGCGTTGCGGATTCTCCAGCGCTTCCTTGATCGTGAACTTCGGACGGCGGTTGTCGCCGGTGATGAATTGGCCGTGGACGTGGCAGGCACGGATGCGCAACTGCAGCATCACCGGCGTGTGGCTGGCCTCCGACAGATCGAAGCCCTGTTTCACCGCGTCGACGATGCTCGGCAGGTTCGGGCGCGGGTCGAGCAGCCACATCTGCGACTTCATCGCGAAGGCGTGGCTGCGCTCCTGCATGATCGAAGAGCCTTCGCCGTAGTCCTCGCCGACGATGATGAGCGCGCCGCCGGTCACGCCGCCCGAGGCCAGGTTGGCGAGGGCATCGGAGGCCACGTTGGTGCCCACGGTGGCCTTGAAGGTCACCGCGCCGCGCAGCGGATAGTTGACCGAGGCCGCCAGCGTGGCAGCCGCCGTGGCTTCGCTCGCGCTGTTCTCGAAGCGGATGCCGTGTTCGGCGAGGATGTCCTGCGCGTCGGCCAGAACGTCCATCAGGTGCGAGATCGGCGCGCCCTGGTAGCCGGCCACATAGGAAACCCCGGACTCCAGCAATGCCTTGGTGACTGCCAGAATGCCCTCTCCCCGGAAAACCTCGCCACCCTTCAGGCGCAGCTTCTTGACTTCTTCAACGAATGATCGCTCAGCCATGGCGGCCCTTTCTTGTCAGGAATCGTGGGGTTCCTCTCGAAACCTCGGCCTCTATAATGTTTAGTACTGAATGTATTCACAATCATGAATAACCCTAGACAAGCAAGCAGCGTGCCCGTCGAGAGTCCGGGGCCGTTTTCCGACGAAACGCCGGACGGAACGCTCCGCTTCGTCGACGACTACCTGCCCGCGCTGCTCGCGCAGGCCAGTCAACTCATTTCTTCCGAGTTCCACAGGGTCGCACGCCAGCACGGGTTTTCAGTGTCCGAATGGCGGGTGATGGCATCGCTGGCGGGCGGCGAGCCCATCAGCATCGGCCAGTTGGCGCAGATCACGGTGACCAAGCAGCCCACGGTGACGCGCTTGCTGGACCGCATGGAGGCGCGCGAACAGGTCGAGCGGCTGCCCCACGAAAGTGATCGCCGCGTCACTCTGGTGCGCATCACGCGCAAGGGCGCGAAGGCGGTGGAACACCTGATGGAACTGGCGCGCGAGCACGAGATGCGGGTGCTCGAACCCTTCGGGCTTCAGCGGGCGGAGGAGCTCAAGAGCACGCTGCGCCACATCATCCAGTTGCACGCGCGCGCGCCGGGAGAAGCGCCGGACGAGGCGTTGGACGCGGAAGCCTGAGCTCAGCGCGACGGCACCAGCACGGCACGGCCCCGATGGCCGCGCTGGCTGATCCAGTCCATGGCGGTGGCGGCGTCCTCCAGCGCGAAGGGTTGCACGTCGAGCTTCAACCCGCCATCGGCCAGGCGGGCCAGCAGGTCGGGCGCGGCTGCGCGGCCCGCCGCTTCACGACGGAACATGTTCAGCGGCAGCAAGGCGACGTCCCGCTGCAGGAAGTGGGCGAGGTCCAGCGCGAGCGAATTGCCCGCGGTGTAGCCGACCAGCACTGCCCGGCCGCCGGGACGAACACGGGTGAGCGCAGCGGCGAGGATCGGTCCGCCGACCGTATCGATCAGCAAATCGACAGACACGGGTTCCAGCGCTGCCGACAGGTCACCCTGCAGGACGACGACCTTGGCGGACGCCGGGACGGTGGCGGCCTGCTCGACGTGGCTCACGGCCACGGTCACCTCGGCACCGGCATCGAGCGCGAGTTGCACGACCAGCGATCCGACCGCGCCGGTGGCGCCCGTCACCAGGATGCTTTCACCGGCTCGAAGCCGGGCGACGTCGTTCAATGCGACCCAGGCGGAAGTGCACGGCGAGAAGAAGGCCGAGCCGAGGGTTGCGGGCACCGCATCGGGCAGCAAGCCGAGTGCTTCGTCGGGTGCATCGACGAGTTCGCACCATGTACCGTCGAACAGCGTGCCGAGTCCGCTGCCGCGAAGCCATACACGCTGGCCCTCCGCATGACTCGCGCTGGCAACGACGACGCCGGCGGCCTCCACGCCCGGCGTATAGGGGAACGGAGGATGCTTCAGGAAGCTGCCGCGCCAAACGGTGCGGTCGATGTGCCCGACGGTGGCCGCCTCCATGCGAACGAGGGTGCGGCCCGCACGGCGCTGGGGCTCGACGATTTCTTCCAGCACGGGCGGCGCGTCGAAGGCGTGGACACGCACGGCTTTCACGAGAGGGTCCCCAGGAACGCGAGCACGGCATGCGCGAAGGGACCGGGTAGCTGGTCGGGCAACGGAACCATGCCGCCCTCGATGTCGACGATGCGCGCGTTCGAGAGGTGGGCGCACAGTTCGGCGGCATGGGGCGAGGCGAAGGGGTCTTCGGGGGCGCGCAGGATGAGTGTGGGATGCGTGACCCGATGGATGCTGTCTTCCATTCGGTACGCCGCGACGGCGCGATGACCGTCTTCGGGCCCGCCGCTGGCTTTGAGCGCATCGAGAACGAAGGCTTCGAGCAGGTCCGGCCGATCCGCGGGGTAGAACCCCTGGCGGCGCTGCCACAGGGCCGCCAGATGGCTGCCGTCGCTGCGGGGATCGACCTCGTCGATGGGCGGGCGCCCTGCGCGGGCGCGCCGGAACGCTTCGTCGGTGAAGGGCGTGGACGACAGCACCAGTCCCCGCACGCGATCGGGAAAGCTCGCGGCCAACTCGACGGCGATGACGCCGCCGGTGTGATGACCCACCACGTCCGCGCGCTCGATACCCAAGGCGTCGAGCAGTTCGCAGGCCACGCGGGCCCATTGTTCGATGCTGGCCGGGACATCGCCGGCGTCGGAGTCACCGAATCCGGCCGTGTCCATCGCGATCGCGCGGTAGTGCGCGCCCAGCAGGGGAAGCACTTCACGGTACTCGGCCCAACTGCGCGGCGACTGGTGCAGCAGCAGGACGGCCGGCGCGTTCACATCGCCGCACTCTGCGTAGTGGACCTGCCCCACCGACAGGTCGGCGAACGCGCGCCGGATCTTCATTTGCGGGTCTCGTCGGCCGGCGGCTGCCAGAGGCCCGCATGCTTGAGCATGCCCAGCGTGCGGGACAGCACGTCGCGCCTGTAGGCGCCGACGTCGCGCCCCTCGTACTCGTAGAAGCCGCTGCCGCTCTTCAGCCCCAACCGGCCTTCTTCGACCATGCGATCGACGATGGCGGGCGCGGTGTAGCGTGCGCGATCGATGGAAGCTGCCATCTCGCGGCTTGCGTGATGCAGGATGTCGCAGCCGCCGAAATCGATGAACTCGACCACCCCCAGTGCCGCGAATCGCAGGCCGAGGCCGTAGCGCGTGGCCTTGTCGATCTCTTCCGCGGTGGCGGCGCCCTCCTCGATCATGCGGGCGGCTTCGTTCATCACCAGCGCCTGCAGGCGCGGCACGATGTAGCCGGGCGACGCGCCGCACACCACGGGCAACTTGCCGATCGACTCCATCAGGGTCTTGGTGCGTTCGAGGACCGCGGGATCGGTGCCGGGATGGCAGCTGAGTTCGACCACCGGAATCACGTACGCCGGATTGAGCCAATGCATGTTGAGGAATCGCTCCGGCCGGTGCACCAGCGCGGCCAGTTGCGTCACGAGGATGCTGCTGGTGGTCGAGGTGAGGATCGCGTCTTCGCGGCAATGGCGGTTGATGTGCTCGAACGCGTCGCGCTTCGCTTCGAGCGTCTCGGGGACGCCTTCGAAGACCAGTTCCGCGGCGGCCAGCGCGGCGGGTGCATCGTCTGCCTTCACGAAGTCGACGCGCCGGGCGATCGCTTGTACTTGCGCGGAATCGATCACGCCGAGTTGGGCAAGGCCTGAGAGGCTGGCTTCGATTTCGGCCAGTGCTTCTCCGTGCAGCTTCTGCCATGCCTCGTCGGTGCGCGGGCGGAGGTCGACGAGCGAGATCCGGTGCCCCGCGTAGGCGAAGGCAATCGCGATTCCGCGCCCCATGCGGCCCGCGCCGACCGCCGCGAAGCGGGGAAGCTCATTCCCCATCGTGCAGCCTCTGCTTGAGCTGTGCGGGCGTCAGGCCGGCGAGGCCGAGCGTTTCCAGCGTGCGCGGCCCTTTGCGAAGGTCGCGGCCGAGGAAGCCGCCGACGATGGCCAGCAAGCCATGCGCAATCGGCGCGTCCACACCGACATAGCGCGCGGCCGAGGCGAGGAAGGCGAGCCCGAGTTCGGTGTCCTCGGTGATGTACCTGTGCGCGTAGAGGTCGATGTTCTCGCGCCAGTCACCCGACTTGACCAGCTGCTTGTGAGCGTCGCCATACATCCACTGGTCGTTGTTGTAGTGGTCGGCCAGCGGGTAGTGCGGCGCGCCCTGCCCCAGTGCCTCGCGCACCGCGATGCGCTCCTGATCCAGCCGGTCGGTGACGTCGCGGACGGCGCGCTGGGTGCCTTCGTTATGGATGTCCCAGCGCTCGAAATGCTGCAGCGGCGCGGCATTCATCACCATCAACGGGGGATGGATGACGGGGCCGGCATTCATCAGCGCGCCCGACAGCGCATCGCCGCAGCCATGCACGCTGGGGTAGGCCTTGCGGATGACCTCGATCGCCTCGCGCTCCTTGCGCGCCGGATAGACGCCGGTCGGCAGCCGGATGGCGCGGATGGTCACGTTGACTTCGCGCTCGCCGTGCTTGCGGGCGAGGTACGGCAGCGTCCCCGTCTCGGCCCATGCGACGTCGGCGTGGTTGCCGGCGTCCTTCACGATCCGGGCCATGACATAGCTGCCGAAGGTGCCGGGCGGCAGGAAGACGACCTGGCCGTCGACCAGGTGCGGAGCCATCGCGCGGGCGATGTCCTCCTGCGCGATCGCCGGCGTCGGGATGACGATCAACTCGGCGCCCCGCATCGCGGCGCCGATGTCGGCAGTCGCGAGTGCAATCCGCACGTCGCGCGCGCCGGCAGCATCTTTCAACGTGATGGCACCGGCCTGGGCGAGCGGTTCCAACGCGGCCGCGTCACGGCGCCAGAGACGCACTTCATGATCAGCTTCGGACAGATCCGCGGCAGCCGCGTAGGCGCCGTGGCCGCCGCCGAGAATTGCGATTTTCATAGGTCGACAGTGGAAAGAGTGAAGTGGATGAACCGGCCACCAGCATGGGCCAGGGGGACTCGAGTCATCAATACATTACTTTTCAACTGTTCAGGTGTCAACTAAAAAGGAGGCCTATTCGCGTTTCCCATTAGAGACCGGCCGGGCTGCGCGAGCCATGCCCCCAACGAACAAAGCCCGCATTTCCTGGGAAATGCGGGCTTTCGATAGGGATGCGGCTCAAGGCCGCTCACGTTCAACGGCTCGGCTTTAAGCCGCGCTTCTGCGCGTCGCGAGGCACGAAGACCTTGCCGCCGCCGGCGTAGCCGCGAGGCGCAAAACCGTCGCCTCGGCCGGCACCACCGCCAGCGCCGCCGCGCGGAGCGCTGTCGCCCCAACCCGGCTTGCGACCGTAGCCGGCTTCATCACGGCCACCGCCGAAATTGGCATTGCCCTGCGTCTGGAAGCCACGCGGCGCACCGGCGCCCGGGCCGCGCGAATTGCGATCGTTGAAGCCGCTGGCGCCGGCATACCCGCCGCCATTGCCACCACCGAAGCCACCGCCATTGCCGCCGCGATGACCGCCAGCACCGCCGAACTTTCGATCGCGCGAATGGCTGTCACGTCCACGGCCACCAAAGTCGCCTTGCGGACGCGATTGCGGCGAACGCTGTTGCGGCTCGAGGCCCGGAATCACTTCCGACTTGAATTGCTGGCGGCTGTACGACTCGATGTCGAAGATCCTGCGGCGATCGCGGAACTCGGCGAAGGTCACGGCGATGCCGTCACGCCCTGCCCGGCCGGTGCGGCCGATGCGGTGGGTGTAGTCCTCGGCCTTCATCGGAAGACCGAAGTTGAACACGTGCGTGATGGTCGGCACGTCGATGCCGCGCGCAGCCACGTCGGTGGCGACGAGGATCTGGACCTGGCCCTGGCGCAATGCCATCAGGCGGCGGTTGCGCAGGCCCTGGCTCAGCGCGCCGTGGAGCGCCACGGCGCTGAAGCCGTCCTGCTGCAGGTCGTTGGCGAGACCGTCGCACTCGACCTGCGTGCTTGCGAACACGATGGCCTGGTTGATGGTGGTGTCACGCAGCCAGTGGTCAAGCAGCTTGCGCTTGTGCTGCATGTTGTCGGCCCAGAACAGCACCTGCTTGATGTTGGCGTGCTTTTCCTGCGGGCTGTCGATCGTCACGCGCTGCGGCTCGCGCATCACGCGGGTCGCCAGTTGCTGGATGCGGGGCGCGAAGGTCGCGCTGAACATCATGGTCTGCTGGCGCTCGATGGTGAGCTGGTTGACTTCGGCGAGGTCATCCGAGAAGCCGAGGTCGAGCATGCGGTCGGCCTCGTCCACGACGAGGAACTTGACCTGGTCGAGCTTGATCTGCATCGAGCGCTGCAGGTCGAGCAGGCGGCCGGGCGTCGCGACGACCAGGTCGGCGTTCTGGAGACGGGCGATCTGCAACTGGTACGGCATGCCGCCCACCACATTGGCGATGCGCAGGCCGCGGCAGTGCTTGACCAGATCGATGGCGTCGTGCGCGACCTGTTGCGCCAGTTCGCGCGTCGGGCACAGGATCAGCGCACCGGGCGTCGCTGCCTTGAAGTGGCGCGCGTTGGTCGGGTCCTTGCGCTTCGGCTTCTTCGGGGGCGCTTCGCCACGGGCGGCGGCCTCGGCGGCCAGACGCTGGAATTCGGCCTTGGCTGCCGCTTCGGCTTCGGCCTGGCGTTGCAGCAAGGTGTGCAGCACGGGCAGCAGGAAGGCGGCGGTCTTGCCGCTGCCGGTCTGGCTCGACACCATCAGGTCGACAAAACGCGTGGGGCCGTCGGCGGTGCCGCTGGCGGTCATGGCGCGCGGAATCACCTGTTCCTGCACGGTCGTGGGTTGCGTGAAGCCGAGGTCTTCGACCGCGGCGATCAGCTCGGGTGCGAGGCCCAGCTTGATGAAGCCATTCGGCAGCTTGGGCTGAACGGGCTCGACGGCATCGAGTGCCTCGAAAGCCGGCGCAGCGTTGGAAGAGGTGTGGAGTTCGCCCGAAACAGCGAATTCATCGGATTGCACAGGCGCGAACTCGCCCTGCGCTTCAAAAGCGTCGGTCATTGGAAAATCTCATACGCGAGCACTGCCGTGGGCGGTGCTCCGTCGGGTGGTGAAAAACATCAACCATCCAACGACGTTCAGCAAGGACTTTCGTCTTTGCCGCGGCCCGTTATTCGGGCGCGATGTGCAAGATAGGGAGATGCAAGAAAACGCTGTGCAATACAGCGAAGCCGTCGATTATCGCATGACCCTGGGGTTTTACCTAATCCTGAATGCGAAGAAAGGTCTCGCGGTAATGCTCGAGTTCCTCGATCGATTCATGGACGTCGGCCAGCGCCGTGTGCGCCTGCTGCTTCTTGAATGCGTTGTAGGCCGACGGCTTCCAGCGCTTGGCCAACTCCTTGAGCGTGCTGACATCAAGGTTGCGGTAGTGGAAATACGCTTCCAACTTGGGCATGTACTTCACGAGGAAGCGCCGGTCCTGGCCGATCGTGTTTCCGCACATCGGTGAGCCGCTCTTCGGGATGTAGCGAGAGATGAACTGGAGCAACTCCTGCTCGGCCGTCGCTTCATCGAGCGAGGAAGCCTTCACCTTGTCGATCAGCCCGCTGCGGCCGTGCGTGCCCTTGTTCCAGGCGTCCATCCCGTCGAGCACCTGGTCGCTCTGGTGGATGACCAGCACGGGGCCATCGATGCGCGGTGTCAGGTCGGGACCGGTCACGACCACGGCAATTTCCAGCAGGCGTTCCTTTTCGGGATCGAGGCCGCTCATCTCGCAGTCCAGCCAGACAAGGTTCTGGTCGCTCTTCTTCAAGGTGGCTGCAGGGGCGGGCGCTGCGGGTTCGGTGGATTCAGGCATTCATGGATTGTCGTCGATGACCCTCCGGACAACTGGGCTTCCGACGCTCCAAGCGCCCTTGACGGCGACAGGGCGACCGCCGGGCGCCAGGACCGCGGGCTAAACTCGACCGCCATGTCCCCACCCTTCTCTGCCTCCCTCGCCTTCACCCTGGCCTTTGCCGTCGCGCTGGTGGCCGGCCTGGTGGTGAAGTTCTGGCTTGCCAGTCGACAGGTTCGCCACGTGGCGCGCCATCGCGATTCGGTGCCCGCGGTCTTCGAGCAGGCCATCACGCTCGCCGCCCACCAGAAGGCCGCCGACTACACGATGGCCAAGAGCCGCTTCGGCCTTGTCGAAATGGCCTGGAGCGCAGCGGTACTGCTGGGATGGACGTTGCTCGGCGGACTGGGCCTCCTCAACAACCTGCTGCTCGGCTGGATGGGCGGCGGCATGTGGCAGCAACTCGCCCTGCTCGGCGCTTTCGCGCTGATCGGTGGCTTGCTGGAACTGCCGTTCACGCTCTGGCAGACCTTCAGGCTGGAGGAGCGCTTCGGGTTCAACAAGATGACCTGGCGGCTCTGGTTGGCCGACGCGATCAAGGGCGTGCTGCTGGGTGCGCTGATCGGACTTCCGATCGCGGCGCTGATCCTGTGGCTCATGGGTGCGGCCGGTGCCTTGTGGTGGGTGTGGGCGTGGGGCGCATGGATGGCGTTCAATCTGCTTCTGATGCTCGTCTACCCGACATTCATTGCGCCGATCTTCAACAAGTTCCAGCCGTTGGACGATGCTGCGCTCAAGGAACGCGTCAACGCGCTCATGCAGCGCTGCGGCTTTGCGGCCAAGGGCCTCTTCGTCATGGACGGGAGCACGCGCAGTGCGCACGCGAATGCGTACTTCACCGGCTTTGGCGCCAGCAAGCGCGTAGTGTTCTACGACACGCTGCTGCGCCAACTCAACGCCGGCGAGGTGGAGGCGGTGCTGGCCCACGAATTGGGTCATTTCAAGCACCGGCATGTCATGAAGCGCATGGCTGCGATGTTCGCGCTGAGCCTGGCCGGCTTTGCCCTGCTGGGTTGGCTGTCGACCCACTTGTGGTTCTATACGGGCCTGGGCGTGCAACCCAACATGTCGGCGCCCAACGACGCGCTCGCGATCCTGCTCTTCATGCTGGCGGTACCGGTCTTCGGCTTCTTCGTCGCTCCGTTGCCGGTGTTGATCTCGCGCAAGCATGAGTTCGAGGCCGACGCCTACGCAATCGCGCAGACCAGTGGCGCCGACCTGAGGGCGGCACTGCTCAAGCTCTACAAGGACAACGCGTCGACGCTCACGCCCGACCCGGTGTTCGTCAAGTTCTACTACTCCCATCCCCCCGCCTCCGAGCGCCTGGCGCGCATGGCCACGGCAGCCTCATCCTGAAGCCCGACGATGACTAGCATGTTCAACCCCAAGGACTGGAAAACCCAGGCGCGCCGCGCAATGAGCGCCACCGAGATCGTGGCAAGCCTGGCAAGGCTCGAAGGCTGGAAGCTCGCAGGTGATGGGGCGAACGTCGCCATCGAGAAGACTTTCACCTTCGCCGACTACTTCGAGACCATCGCCTTCGTGAACGCGCTCGCGTGGGTCGCGCATCGGCAGGACCACCACCCCGACCTCTCGGTGCACTACGACCGCTGTGTGGTGCGCTTCAACACGCACGATGTAGGCGGCATTTCGTTGACCGACTTCGAGTGCGCCGCGCAAGCGGACGCATTGATTGCGGACTGAACCGATGGAACGCGCCCTTGGCTAAGCAGCGCGGCGGCACGGCCAGCGGCGTGGCGCTGCGCGACGGGCTCGTCGTCGCCAGCCACGGTCGTCACTGCCTCGTCGAGACACCAGAGGGGGACCGGCTGATTTGCCATCCTCGCGGCAAGAAGAGCCATGCCGTGGTGGGCGACCGCATCCAGTGGCAGGCGAGCGAGGACGAGGGCACGATTGAAAAGGTCCTGCCGCGAAAGAACCTGTTCTATCGGCAGGACGAGATACGAACGAAGTCGTTCGCAGCCAATCTCGACCAGGTGCTCATCCTGGTTGCGGCAGAGCCCGAGTTTTCCGAGACGCAACTGACACGGGCGCTCATCGCTGCCTCGGCGGAGCGCATCACACCCATCATCGCGCTCAACAAGAGCGACCTCGCGATCCCTTTCGAGCGTGCGTGGGCGCGCCTCGCGCCCTACCGTCGCATGGACTACACCGTGGTGCCTCTGGCCCTCACGGCCGCCGGCCAGGCGAATCGCGCGACGCTGACGACCCTGCTGTCCGGAAAGACCACGCTGGTGCTCGGCCCCTCGGGCGCGGGAAAGAGCACATTGATCAACCTTCTCGTGCCCGGCGCGACCGCGCTGACGGGCGAGATCTCGCAGGCACTCAACTCGGGCAAGCACACCACGACCAGCACGACCTGGTACTGGGTCGACGCGGCGAGAAGCACGGGGCTGATCGACTCGCCCGGCTTCCAGGAATTCGGGCTGCATCACATCGCGCCCATGCAATTGGCGCACCTGATGCCCGACATCGCCGCGCACGCCACGGACTGCAAGTTCTACAACTGCACGCACCTTCACGAACCGGGGTGCGGCGTGATTTCGCAGGTGGATTCGCCCTCCCGTCCGGGCGCGATCAGCGCTTCGCGGTACCGGATCTACGGCGAGCTGTTTGCCGAACTCAGCGAGTCAAAGTATTGAGTTCGCCCCCAGCCTCGCCCACTTCGTGTGGCTCGGGCACCCCTTCCGGGGGCAACCCCTGCGGCCCGGCGGAGCCGGCTCCGCGGGATTTCTAATGCGGATGCGCGATTTCTTGAGGGCCCCTAGCGCGCGGCGGTGATTTCAGTCAGCGCTTCGACCAGTGCCGTGCACTGGTCTCGCGTGCCGACTGTGATGCGCAGGTACTGCGCAATGCGGGGCTGCCTGAAATGACGTACGAGAACTGCCCGCGCGCGCAATGAGGCGGCAAGCTCGCCAGCGTCGTACGCTGGATGCCGGACGAAAAGGAAGTTGGCCTGCGACGGGAGCACTTCGAAACCCAGGTCCTCCAGTTGCAGCGCCAGGCCTTCGCGGGTGTCGACGATGCTGTCGCGCGTTTTGGCAAACCATACTTCGTCTTCGAACGCAGCGATCGCGCCCGCCGAGGCGAGTCGATCGAGGGGGTAGGAATTGAAGCTGTTCTTGACGCGCTCGAGCGCGTCGATCAGGTGTTCTTGCCCGCAGGCGAATCCGACGCGCAAGCCGGCGAGTGAGCGCGACTTGGACAGTGTCTGGACGACCAGAAGATTCGGATAAGCGGCGATCAGGGGCAGGGCGCTCTCGCCGCCGAAATCGACATAGGCTTCATCGACCAGAACGACGCGGTCGGGGCAGGCCTCGACCAATGCCTCGATACAGGACAGCGGCATCCCGATGCCGGTCGGCGCATTCGGGTTGGCTATCACGATGCCCGCACAGCCGGCGGCTGCGCGCGCGGCCAGCGCCCCGTCATCGATGCGCAGCGCGTTATCGACAGGCTGAAGTTCGCAAGCGATGCCGTAGAGCTGGGCATAGACGCGATAGAAGCTGTACGTGACGTCCGGGATCAGCAGCGGCTCGGCATGCTGGAAGAAGGCGAAGAACGCATGGGCGAGCACTTCGTCCGAGCCGTTGCCCGCGAACACTTGATTGCTTTGCAAGCCGTATCGCGCGGCAATCGCCTCGCGTAGCGCGGTGGACTCAGGGTCCGGATAGCGCTCCAGGGCAGTCTCGGCGGCACTGCAGATGGCATCGACCACGCGCGGCGACGGCGGATACGGGTTCTCGTTGGTGTTGAGCTTGACCAGGTTCGCGATACGCGGCTGTTCGCCGGGCACATAGGGCTCCAGCGCCGCTATGCGTGGACTGCAGAACCTTGGAACGCTGGACAAGTCCGATCCTGCCTGACGGCTCAGCCCAGCAAGCGCGCCAAGGTGAGCAGCGCCAGCAACACCATCCACATCACGACCGAACGCCACACGAGGCCGACCACGCTGCGCAGGTGCGCGGGCTCGGGTTCGCGTCCGGGGGTGCTGCCGCTGTCGGGGCCACGACCACCGGCAAACGAATCGCCGGCCTGCGCGCGCGGCAGCGGGTCCGTGACCGGGACGGCACTCAGCGTGCCGCCGCCGAGCCTGACGTTGACCGCACCGGAAGTCGCCGCGAGGATGACGCCATCGTTCTCGTTGGGGAAGCGCCGGGCGTCATTGCGCCAGCAATCGATCGCCTCTTCGAAGCTGCCGACGACGGCGAAGCCGAGCGCGGTAATGCGAGCAGGCAGCCAGTCGATCACGCTCCACGAACGATCCGCGGCTTGCTGAACCCAGATGCTCGAAGGCTGCGTCGATGCGCCGCTCTTGTGGGCCCAATAGCGGGACACGAATTCGCTCATCCGGTAGAACACCGCGCCAGCAGGCCCCAGCCCGACCGCGGCAAGAATCGAAAACCAGGCGAGCACGCCGAACACATGCCGATGCGCTGCGATCACCGAGTGCTCGATGACGTGCCGCACGATCTCGCTGCGAGGCAGGTCGGCGGCGTCGACATGCTGCCAGTGGGCCAGCAACGAGCGCGCGAGCGCCTCGTCCCCCTCATCGAGCGCGTCGCGAATCCCGGTGAAATGGTGACTGAACTGTCTGAAGCCCAGCGTGACATAGAGGATGGCGATGCTCCATAGCACCGCGAAGGGCAGCCCGATCGTGAGGATCAGGAGCCAGTGCACCGCCAGCACGAGCACAGTCGGCACGAAGACCGCCAGCGACCATGCGACCCATCCGTGGTTGGGCTTGCCTGCATCGAAGTTGCGACTGGTCCAGCGGGTCCAGGCTAGCACACCGCCATACACCGGGTTGTGATACGCCAGCGGACGCACCTGCTCGATCAGCAACGCACACAGGATGGCAAAGAAGCTCATCGGAAGATTCTAGAACCCCGGGATCGCACGATTTCGAGGAACTCCCTAGGGAAACCCACGGGTCCGGTCAGGCGCTGAGGAAGCGATAGAGATTGCGCAGCATGCCCGCCGTTGCGCCCCAGACGTAACGCTCATGGGGTCCGTCCTGGTACGGCATCGACAGCCATTCGCGCGACATCTGGTCGTCGACCAACGTGTGGCGGCGATGATTCGCCGGGTTCATCAGGAAGCCGAGGGGCACCTCGAATGCCTCCGCGACTTCATGCGGATTGATCGACAGCTCGAAGTCAGGCTGCACGAGCGCGACGATCGGCGTCACGATGAACGATGTGACGGTCGTGTATGTCGGGAGGCCGCCCAGCACTTCGATGTATGCCGCCGACAGGCCGACCTCTTCCCATGCTTCCCGCAGTGCGGCAGCAGCGATGTTGGCGTCCTCGGGATCGACGCGGCCGCCCGGAAATGCAACCTGGCCCGAGTGGTTCGACAGGTTCGTGGTGCGCTCCGTCAGCAGGACCGTGGGCTCGTCTCTCATCACGATGGGGATGAGTACGGCAGCCTGCGCCGGCGGTCGATCCAACATCCGCGGCTCCCGGCGCATCTCAGGTGTCCATTCCGGCGGGGTGGCAAACCGTGCGCGCAGCGCGCGCGCGCTGAGCTCGGCAGGGGAGACAGCCGGCAAATTGACGTCGATTCCGCTCACCGGCACCTCGCGTGGATCGAAGGACGGCAACACCGGCTGGAGGACGGCATTGATGGTTTCGACAGGAGAAGCGCTCATGGCCGATGGTGGGGTAGTCAAGTAGATGCTTACTGAGTTAACGATGCAGGGACGGCATGCGGATGACACGCGGCGCCAAAACAAAATCACGAACGCCTCGTTATCGAGGCCCCAATGAAAAAAGCCGCCTGAGTGGCGGCTTCTTGCGCGACAAGCGGACGCTGCTTATTGAGCGGCCGACGCTGCCGACGACTTGCCCGGCAGCTTTTCCTTGATGCGGGCCGAACGGCCGCTGCGCTCGCGAAGGTAGTACAGCTTGGCGCGGCGAACGTCGCCACGACGCTTGACTTCGATGCTGGCGATCAGCGGGCTGTAGGTCTGGAACGTGCGTTCCACGCCTTCACCGCTGGAGATCTTGCGCACCGTGAAGCCGCTGTTGAGGCCGCGATTGCGCTTGGCAATCACGACGCCTTCGTAGGCCTGCACACGCTTGCGGTTGCCTTCGACGACGTTCACGCTGACGATGACCGTGTCACCGGGCATGAAATCGGGGATCTTCTTGCCGAGCCGGGCGATTTCTTCCTGCTCGAGGGTCTGGATGAGGTTCATGATTTCCTGATTTCGATCTTGTCCACGCTACACAAAAGGCGCCTTCGATGGCACGTGGCGTGCCGGCGCGGCTGGGCAGAGGATCGGGGAACCAGAGATTATAGCTTTTTCTGAAGCGTTTTCTCGTCCGCTGGAGTCAGCCGGCCTGCACCTCGCGCCGCGTCAATCAGATCCGGCCGCTTCTCCCGGGTGATCAGCAAGCGTTGGTCCCGACGCCAGCGTTCGATCTGGACGTGGTGGCCTGACATCAGGACCGGCGGCACGCCCTCGCCCTGCCAATGTTCAGGACGCGTGTAGTGGGGACAGTCAAGCAACCCATCGAGTGCGGGGTTGAAGCTGTCCTGCGCGTGACTGGCCTGATCGCCCAGCACGCCGGGCTGGAGACGCGCAACCGCATCCAGCAGCGCCATGGCTGCAATCTCGCCACCCGACAGCACGAAATCACCGAGGCTGATCTGGTGCGTGACTCTTGAATCGACGAAGCGCTGATCGATGCCCTCGTAGCGTCCGCAGATTAGAACCGCGCCCTCGCCAGCGGACCACCTTTCGACCGCGTCGTGACGCAAGGTCTCGCCGATGGGCGAGAACAGCACGACCGGCGCCGATGCCCCGCGCGCCGACAGTGCCGCATCGAGGCAAGCCGACAGCGGCTCCGCCATCATGACCATGCCCGGGCCACCCCCGAAAGGCCGATCGTCGACTCGCCGATAGTTACCTTCGGCGTAGTCGCGAGGATTCCAGAGGACGACTTCGACCTGATTCGATTCGTACGCACGACGCGTCACGCCACTCAAGAAGAATGGCGCAAACAGCTCGGGAAACAGTGTGAGGACGTCGAAGCGCATGAAGGCGCCGGTTCGGCCCGGATCAGTAGTCGGGCTGCCAGTCGACCGTGATCAGGCGACCTGGCAGATCGACCTTGTCGATGAAGGCCGACACGAAGGGAACCATTCGTTCGACCGGCTTGCCATCTTCTTGGGCGTCCAGGACCAGCGTCGTCTGCGGGCCCGTGGCGAGCAATTCACGCACGCTGCCGAGCGAAACGCCCTCGCGATTCACGACCGCGAGGCCGATCAGGTCGACCCAGTAGTACTCGTCGTCACCCGCAGTCGGAAAGCTCGACCGGGGTACGAAGACGCGCGCACCGCGAAGTGCTTCGGCCGCATTGCGGTCCGGCACGTCCTCGGAAGAGGCGACGATGCAATCGGAGTGTTCCTTGGCTTCACGGATCGCGAGCCTGAACGCGTGGCCCTTCGATGCGCCCGGGGGCTGCAGGAACCAGCGCTTGGATGAGAAAAGCGCCTCGGGTCGGGCGCTGTGGGGCAGGACCTTGAACCAGCCCTTGATGCCCCAGGCGTCGGCGATGCGCGCCACTTCGATCGCATCCGCCGGCAATTCGGCGGTTTCGAGGGTGGGCAGCATCGCCGGCCGCGGTTTAGGCAGCCGCTTTGGGAGCCGCAGCCGCGGCCTGCTTGATGAGGCGGGTCACGGTGGGGGAAGCTTGCGCGCCGACGCTCTTCCAATAGGTCAGGCGATCCTGCGCGATGCGGATGCTTTCTTCATTTTCC
The DNA here is from genome assembly GCF_051216375.1 of Variovorax glacialis. Lineage (NCBI taxonomy): Bacteria > Pseudomonadati > Pseudomonadota > Betaproteobacteria > Burkholderiales > Comamonadaceae > Variovorax > Variovorax glacialis. Next base: position 458,032 of record NZ_JBPJZT010000003.1, read on the forward strand.
TTGGCGGTCGGGTTGTAGAAACCCAGGCGTTCGATGAAACGGCCATCGCGACGAACGCGCTTGTCCGACACGACGATGTTGAAAAACGGACGGCCTTTGGAACCGCCGCGGGAGAGTCGAATGACGACCATGATTTATCCTTCGGGTGGTGCAGCAAACCCGCAAGGTTCGCCCACAGTGTTCTTCCAGCGTCGAGACACGCGACATGGCCACCCGGCCAGCGACACGCTGAAAAGCCCTCGATTATAGCCCGCAGTCTCATTTCCAATCCCTTGGCCGCGCCAAGCTTTCCCGAATGACCCTCATCCGACCCAGCCGCGACGAAGACGTCGCGGCCATCACCGCCATCTACGCCCACCACGTGCTGCACGGCACCGGCAGCTTCGAAACCGAACCGCCGACTGCCAGCGACATGGCCCAGCGCCGGGCCGACGTCCTTTCGAAGAAGCTCCCCTACCTCGTCGCGGAGCGCGATGGCGAACTGCTCGGCTTCGCCTACTGCAACTGGTTCAAGCCACGCCCTGCCTATCGCTTTTCAGCCGAGGACTCGATCTATCTCGCCGACAGCGCCCGCGGACAGGGTCTCGGAGCCAGGTTGCTGGCCGCACTGTCCGAGGCGGCCGAATCCGTCGGCGTGCGCAAGTTGATCGCCGTCATCGGCGATTCGGCCAACGCGGGCTCCATCGGCGTCCATCGTGCGCAAGGGTTCAGCCACGTGGGCGTCTTCAAGGATTGCGGATGGAAGTTCGGCGAGTGGCGCGATATCGTGCTGATGGAAAAGGTGCTGGGCGAAGGCAGCGCCACCAAGCCCGAATGAAGAACAAGACCGTGGCCGCGTGGCTGGCCTTCCTCGGCGGCCCACTGGGCCTGCACTGCTTCTATCTTCGCGGCCGCTCCAGCGTCCTCGGCTGGCTTCTGCTGATCCCGACCGCGCTCGGCCTCTACGGCGTCGAGCGCGTGCGGCTCTACGGCCTCGACGACGGCATCAGTTGGGCCCTGATCCCCCTGCTCGGCTTCACGATCTCCGGCTGCGCTCTTACAGCCATCGTCTACGGCCTGATGACCCCGGAAAAGTGGAACGCCCGCTACAACGCCGGGCGCTCCGACACCGCGGCCGGCAACACCAACTGGCTCACCATCGGCGCCGTCGTCCTCGCCCTGTTCTTCGGCAGCACCATTCTCATGGCCAGCCTGGCCTTCAGCTTCCAGCGCTACTTCGAACACGAAATCGAAGCCGGCCGAAAAATCTCGCAATAGGAAGACCAAGCCATCCGGGGCGAAGGTACCCCGGCAAGGGGGCCGCCGCGCCCGGCCGCCCGAAGCGGCCGGCCCGCCACCGGCCGGGGGAAGGCGAAGCGACACGAAGTGCGCGCAGCCTGGGGGCGAGCTAAAACACCTGGAAGCCGATCCAGTAAGCGATCGCAGCCACGAAAGCCGACGCCGGGATCGTGAAGATCCATGCCCACACGATGTTGCCGGCGACACCCCAACGCACCGCGCTCATGCGCTGTGCCGCGCCCACCCCGACGATGGCGCCCGTGATCGTGTGCGTCGTCGACACCGGGATGCCCAGCGCCGTCGCCAGGAACAGCGTCAAAGCCCCGCCGGTTTCAGCGCAAAAACCGCCGACGGGCTTGAGCTTCGTGATCTTCTGTCCCATTGTCTTGACGATGCGCCAGCCTCCGAACATCGTGCCGAGTGCGATGGCGGTGTAGCAGCTCACGATCGTCCAGGTCGGCGGCGTATCCGCATCCGGGGCGGCGTAGCCCGTGGCGATCAGCAACATCCAGATGATGCCGATGGTCTTCTGTGCATCGTTGCCGCCGTGGCCCAGACTGTAGGCGCCGGCCGAGACCAGCTGCAGCCGCCGGAACCATCGATCCACCCGCGAAGGTGTGGAACGCCTGAACGTCCAGGCGACCACGACCATCATCATCGACCCCAGCAGGAAGCCGAGCAGCGGCGAAACGAAGATGAATGCCACGGTCTTCCAGATGCCCGACGCAATCAGCGAGCCCGAGCCCGCCTTGGCGATCACCGCACCCACGATGCCGCCGATGAGCGCATGCGACGAACTGCTGGGAATGCCGTAGTACCAGGTGACGAGGTTCCAGCTGATGGCCCCCACCAGTGCACCGAAGACGACGTGCACGTCCACGATGCCGGGCTGAACGATGCCCTTCCCGATCGTTGCCGCCACGCTCAGGTGGAATACGAAGATCGCGATCAGGTTGAAGAAGGCCGCGAACACGACCGCCTGGCCGGGCTTCAGGACACCGGTCGACACGACGGTGGCGATCGAATTCGCCGCGTCGTGGAATCCGTTCATGAAATCGAATGCGATGGCCAACGCGACCAGCACCACCACCACCCAGAGGGCGACCTGAACCGTTGCCATTCGAAGCCCGTGCGATCAGGAGTTCTCGAGGACGATGCCCTCGATCACGTTGGCGACGTCTTCGCACTTGTCGGTGATGGTCTCGAGCAGCTCGTAGATGGCCTTGAGCTTGATGACCTCGCGCACATCCGGCTCCTCGCGGAACAGCTTGCTCATCGCGCTGCGCATCACGCGGTCGGCGTCGGACTCGAGTCGGTCGATCTCCTCGCAGGTCTTCAGCGTGGCTTCGGCGGTGGCCGGATCGGTGATCTTGCCGAGGAACTTGACCGCGTCCTTCACCCGTTCGCAGCACTTCACACTGAGCATGGTGAGGCGCGTGATTTCCTCGGTCATGTGGCGCACGTCATAGAGCGCCATGGTTTCGGCCGAATCCTGGATCAGGTCGGCCACGTCGTCCATCGTGTTGATCAGCTTGTGGATCTGCTCGCGATCGATCGGCGTGATGAAGGTCTTGTGGATCAGGCGGTTGACGTCATGCGTCACGCGATCGGCGGCCCGCTCGGCGTTGTCGACATCGCGGTTGTATTGCTCGCGCAGGTGCAGGTCGTTGTAGTTGGCGACCAGATGTTCGAAGGCGCGCGCAGCTTCGACGATGCGATCGGCGTGCTGATTGAACATCTCGAAAAAATTCCCCTCGCGGGGCAGCAGCTTGCCGAACATGGCGCTCTCCTGGGTTCGCGGCCGTCACAGCACAGGTCTGTGACACCTTCGTGAAAAACCGCGCAAGTGTAATGGGCGGACCTGAATGGGCCGTCAGAGCCGCTCGATCCGCTGGTCCGCGACGCTGGCGATCTGTTCGCGCGTGACCTGATCCGGCGCGATTTCGGCGAGTGGAAGGAGGACGAAGGCCCGTTCGTTCATCCGGGGATGCGGGAGCGTGAGCGTTTCGGTGTCCAAGGCGACGTCGGCATATCGCAACAAATCGAGATCGAGCGTGCGGGGCGCGTTCCGATAGGGTCGCTCGCGGCCCGCAACGACCTCCAACCGCTGGAGTTCCGCCAGCAGCGCATGCGGTTCCAGCGTCGTCTCCAACTCGACGACGGCATTGATGAAGTCAGGCCCCGTCGCATCGACGGGGGCCGTCCGGTAGAGCGAGGAGCGCGCCCTAACCCGCGTTGCGGGCAATGCGTGCAGATCGACCATGGCCTGCTCAACGGTCCCGCGCGCGTCGCCAAGGTTGGCGCCGATCGCGACGTAGGCCCGGACGGTCATTCCGCAGCGACGCTTCCGGCCTCACCCCCGCCGCTGCGCGGCTTGCGCCGGCGGCGACGCTTGCGCGGCGCGGTGGTCACTTCGCCGTCCGGCGGCGCGTCCGACTCCGTATCCTCCCTGGGCGCCGTCGTCCGATGTCCGGACGACGGCTCCGCCGGCGGGCGCGCCGGCACGCGCTGGCGCGTCCGCTTCTGCTGCTCGTCGCGCACCTGGTCCATCAAGTCCTGCCGACGCACGTCGTCGGCGGTGCTGAATTCCTGCCACCACTCCGCGATCGCCTCGCCAACTTCGCCGACGTCGGCACGCAGCCGCATGAAGTCGAAGGCGGCGCGGAAGCGGGCCTGCTCGACCAGGCTGTACGGCGTGGCTCCGCTGCGCTTGTCGAAGCGCGGCTGCATCATCCAGATCTCGCGCATGTCCGCCGCCAGCTTGCCGCGACCCGAGACGTCGCCGATGCGGGCGTTGAACACGTCGTCGATCGCATCCTGCAGCGCCGGAAACGACGCCTGCGGCCGCTGGCCATGCCGACCTTCGATGCGCTGTGCCCAGCCGTCGCGCACGTCCGCCCACAGCACGCAGGCCAGCAGGAAGCTCGGTGCCACCGGTTTGCCCTCGCCCACGCGGCGATCCGTGTCCTGCAAGGCGGCATTGACGAAGGGCTGCTCGGCGCGCTCCACGACCACGTCGAGCAGCGGATAGATGCCGGTCGCGAGGCCGAGCTTGCGCAGCTGCGCCACGGTCGCGACCGCATGGCCGGTCTGGAGCAGCTTGAGCATCTCGTCGAACAGGCGGCTCTGCGGCACGTCCGCGAGGAGCCGACTTGACTCGACCAGCGGCGCAGCCGTCTTCGGCTCCAGCTTGAAACCCAGCGCAGCCAGCTTGGCCGAGAAGCGGATCGCGCGAATGATGCGTACCGGGTCCTCGCGGTAGCGCGTGATCGGGTCGCCGATCATGCGCAGCGTGAGCTTCTTCGCGTCCTTGATGCCGTTGTGATAGTCGACCACGATCTGGCTGGCCGGGTCGTAGTACATCGCATTGACCGTGAAGTCGCGGCGCGCGGCGTCTTCTTCCTGGGGGCCCCAGACGTTGTCGCGCAGCACCCGGCCGCTGGCGTCCACCGCGTGCTTCATGCCCGCGAGTTCGCCCTTGCTGGTGCGCTCGTTGCCTGCCACCTGCTCGGCGCCGGCGCTGTCCATGTAGGCGCGGAAGGTCGAAACCTCGATCACTTCATGGTCGCGGCCGCGGCCGTACACCACGTGAACGATCCGGAAACGCCGCCCGATGATGAAAGCGCGGCGGAACAGGCCTTTCACCTGCTCGGGCGTGGCGTTGGTCGCGACGTCGAAGTCCTTCGGACGCAGCCCCAGCAGCAGATCGCGCACCGCGCCACCGACCACATAGGCCTCGAAGCCCGCTTCCTGCAGGGTGGTGACCACGTTCCTGGCGCGCTCATCGACCAGGGCCGAATCGATGCCGTGCACCGAGGCGGCGACCTCCTGGCGCTTACCGAAACGAGCCTTGCCGAGCGGCGCGTCGCCCGATTTGCCGAGGAGTTTGTCGATGAATTTCTTGATCATTGGGAGGGAGGGTACGGCGCTACGGCGCCTTATTCATTTTCCAGCATCGACCGGATCAGCGGGATGGTGATCGCGCGCTGCGTCTGCAAGGCGTAGCCGTCGAGTTGCGTGAGCAGTTCCATCAGGCTGCCGAGATCACGGCTGAATCGATGCAGCATGTAGTCGAGCACGTCGTCCGAAAGCATCACGCCGCGGCTGTCCGCGGCCTGACGCAGGACCGCGCGCCGCTCGGTCTCGCTCAGGACCTGCAAGTGGAACACATGGCCCCAGCCCAGGCGTGTGCGCAAGTCTTCGCGCAGCGGCAGGTCGGCCGGCGGCAAGGCGCCGGCCGCGACGACACCGCGCTGCAGGCTCTGCGCGTTGACGAACCAGTTGAATGCGGCGTGCTGCTGGACCGCGGTGAAGAGATGCACGTCGTCGAGGAGCACGGCACCCCAGCGCTCGTCGAACTCGGGCGGGTTCGCCACTGCGGGGCTCAACCAGCCGACGCTGGCGCCCTGCTCGCGCAGCGCGCTGCGCACGGCTTCGAGCAGATGGGACTTGCCGCTTCCGCTCTCCCCCCAGAGATAGGTCGGCACCGGCGAATGGAGCGTGGGCGCGCGCGCATCGCCGACCCACAGCGTCAGGTGCCGCAACGCAGGCTCGTTCGGCCCGGCGAAAAAGCCCGCGAGCGTCGGACCGGTGGCCAGGCCGATATCGAGCGCAAGCTGCTTCATGCCATGGCCGCCGGCAGCAGCAGGGGAGACGCGTGGGACGCGAAAGGAGGGTTCATGGGGCAGGACTAGGAAGCCTGAGGGAGGGGGAGCCGATGAGCGCCCTTAAAATCGTCGCGAATTCTATCGGCCCGACCGTATCGGTTGCCGGCCTCATTGTCCTCCTTCCGCCCTCCCCTCCTTCAGTCCGGCCCTGCCATGAACTCCAACTCCTCCTCTCCGCTCAGCTACAAGGACGCGGGCGTCGACATCGATGCCGGCGATGCGCTGGTCGACCGGATCAAGCCCCTCGCGAAGAAGACGATGCGCGAAGGCGTGCTGGCCGGCATCGGCGGCTTCGGCGCCCTGTTCGAGGTGCCCAAGCGGTACAAGGAGCCTGTGCTGGTGAGCGGCACCGACGGCGTGGGAACCAAGCTCAAGCTGGCCTTCGAATGGAACATGCACGACACGGTCGGCATCGACCTGGTCGCCATGAGCGTGAACGACGTGCTGGTGCAAGGCGCCGAACCCCTCTTCTTCCTGGACTATTTCGCCTGCGGCAAGCTCGATGTCGACACGGCCGCGGCGGTGGTCGGCGGCATTGCCCGGGGCTGTGAGCTCAGCGGCTGCGCCCTGATCGGCGGCGAGACGGCCGAGATGCCCGGCATGTACCCCGCCGGCGAGTACGACCTTGCCGGCTTCGCGGTCGGCGCCGTCGAGAAGGCGCTGATCCTCACGGGGCAGAACGTCAAGCCCGGCGACATGGTGCTGGGCCTGGCCTCGTCCGGCGTGCATTCCAACGGCTTCAGCCTCGTGCGCAAGGTGATCGAGCGCGCAGGTGACGCCCTACCGGCCGCGCTGGACGCCAAGCCCTTCCGCGAAGCGGTGATGGCGCCGACCCGTCTCTACGTCAAGCCCGTGCTGGCCGCACTCGCGAAGCATCCGATCAAGGCCCTGGCCCACATCACCGGCGGCGGCCTGCTCGAGAACATCCCGCGCGTGCTGCCCGACGGAACCGCAGCCCACCTGCGCAAGGGCAGCTGGCCGCAGACCGAACTCTTCGCATGGCTGCAGAAAATCGCCGGCATCGATGACATCGAGATGAACCGCACCTTCAACAACGGCATCGGCATGGTGGTCGTGATCGACGCGGCCGAAGCCGCAGCCTGTGCCGCCACGCTCCGCGCGGAGGGCGAGACCGTGCACGAGATCGGGGTCATCGCCGAACGTGGAGCGGGCGCGGCTGTCGTCGTCGCCTGAACAGCCTGCGCCGCGTGAGCGAGCCCACCCGCCCTTCGTCGCGATCCTTGGTCACGGCGAGCTACCTGCTCATTGCCGGAACCCTGCTGCTGGTGATGTGGCATGGGCTGCTGCCGGGCCTGCTGTGCGTGTGCATCGGCTTCCTCGGCACGCGCTGGATCGCCCGGGTGCTGCATTCGGGCCTTCGCCGATCGCAGAAGGTCAGCGCGAACGACCCGGCATGGACCATGGTGCCGTCGTTGCCACGGATCACCGCCGCGACCTTTGTGATGGCCGCGCCGATCGGGCTCCTCATCCTGGGCTTTTCCGAGGCGCGCGAGTTTGTGCTCAACGCGCCCGAGCAGTACAAGGAACTGCTCGATTTCGTTGCGCGGACGGTGCTGGAGTTCCGGCTCAAGCTCCCGCCCGACATCGCCGCCTACCTCCCGGAAGGCGCGGCGGAGGTCCAACGGACCATTGCCGGCTTCCTGCGTGCGCAGGCCGGGTCGCTCGCACTGACCGGCCGGGCGTGGCTGGGCGGGCTGCTGTTCGCCTACGTCGGCCTGATCATCGGATCGCTGGCCGCCATCGCCACCCAGGTGCCCTCGCGGCGCCCTCTGGCACAGCTGCTCAAGGAACGCGTCGTCCTGTTCGGCGAAGCCTTCGGGCAGATCGTGGCAGCGCAGTTCTGGATTGCCGCCTTCAACACCCTTCTGACCGCCATCTTCCTGCTGTTCCTGCTCCCCGCCTGGCAAATGGAATTGCCCTATACGCCGGCGCTGATCACGCTGACCTTCGTGGCCGGCCTGGTGCCGATCGTCGGCAACCTCGTCTGCAACACCGTGATCGCGCTGGTAGGTCTTTCGGTGTCGCCGCTCGTCGCGCTGGCCTGCCTCGCATTCCTGATCCTGATCCACAAGGCCGAATACCTGATCAACGCGAAAGTGGTCGGCAGCCGCACGCAGATGTCGGTCTGGGAGCTTCTGGCCGTGATGTTCGTGGCCGAGGCGGTATTCGGCCCGGCGGGGCTGGTCGCCGCGCCGCTGTTCTACGCCTATCTCAAGAAAGAGCTGAAGGCGGCCGGGCTGGTCTAGGCGACGGCATGTCCTGAATTGATCGAATCCGGTCCGGGGCGGCACGGACAACCGGGCTGCTTGTGTTGAAAATCGGGCGCATCATCCATCCTTCCGCAGGAGTTGCGCATCATGAAGACCTGTCTGATTGTGATCGACGTGCAGGAGTCGTTCCGTCATCGCCCCTATTTCGACGAGCGCGGGCTTCCCGCCTATCTGGCCGCCCAGAACGCCCTGGTGTCCGGATTCGCAGCGGCCGGCGCTCCGATCGTCCGCGTCTTCCACACTGACGGACCCGCGGTGGCGAGCAATTCGTTCGCCGTGGAATCGGGCCACGTGCGGCCGCTCGACGGCCTGGCCGATTTCACCGCAGCAGCAACCTTCACGAAGCGTCGCCACAGCGCCCTCGTAGGTACCGGACTGGACGACTGGCTGACGCAAAACGGCGTCGACCGTCTCGTCATCAGCGGCATCCGCACCGAACAATGCTGCGAGACAACGGCACGCCACGCTTCGGACCTGGGCTGGCAGGTCGACTTTGTTCCCGATGCCACGCTCACTTTCGACATGGTCCAGCCCGACGGCAGGCCTCTGTCCGCGGCCGATATCAAGGCCCGGACGGCGACGGTGCTCGATGGCCGGTTCGCGAAGGTCTGCAGCGTTGACGAGGCACTCGAGCGCTTTGAGGAAAGCGCGAAGGCACCGGCATGAACCCCACGCTGCGCGTCGCGATCCTGGCATTTGACGATGTCGAGGCGCTGGATCTCGCGGGCCCCTATGAGGTCTTCACGACAGCCAGCCGCATGGGACTGCGAGCCGCGCCGGACGAGCCTCCGCCCTTCGACGTGACTTGCGTCGCGCGCAGCCTCGCGCCGGTGCGCATGCGCGCCGGACTCTCCGTGTTGCCAGGACATTCGTTCGACGACGCACCGCCGGCGGACGTCCTGGTCGTTCCCGGCGGCGTGGTTGACGCCGCGATGCAATGCGCCGCCACGCTCGAATGGATCGCGCTTGCCAGCCGCGCCGCCCGCATCACCGGTTCGGTCTGCACCGGCGCCTTCCTGGTGGCGGCCAGCGGGGTGCTGCGCGACGAGCGTGTCACGACCCACTGGGAGGACATTGCGGACCTGCGCGCCCGCTTCCCATCGCTCGACGTGCACGAAGGGGTGCGCTGGGTCGACGAGGGCCGGATCGTCACGTCCGCCGGCATCACCGCCGGCATCGACATGAGCCTGCACCTGGTCGCCCGGCTGGCCGGCGAGCCTCTGGCGCTTCGCACGGCAAGGCAGATGGATTTCGCATGGACCAGGACCGCCTAGCGTCCGACGCTCCCATCCGCGTCGTCTTTGCGCTCCTGCCACACAGCCTGGTCCTCGACTGGGCCGGCCCGGCTGAAGCCCTCCGGATCGCAAACCAACTGCTGATCGCCGGCGGCCGGCCGGCGCGCTTCGAACTTGTGTTCGCAAGCCCCGAACCGACGCTGGCGAGTTCAGTCGGCGTCGCACTCGCAGGCCTGCAACCCTTGCCGTCCGCGTGGGAGCGTCCCACCTGGGTGGTGCTGGTGGGCCTTCCGGGAGACACCGTTGGGGTCGACAACCCGCCCGCGCAAGAGCTGCTCCAATGGCTGCGCGCGCTGCGGCTGGAAAGCGGCCGACTGGAACTCGTTACCGTGTGCGCCGGCACCCTGCTCGCGGCGCACGCCGGGCTGCTGGGTGGCCGGCGTGCGACAACGCACCACCATCACCTGAGTGAGTTGCAACGCACCGCTCCGCTTTGCGAAGTGGTCGCCAACCGCGTCTTCGTCCTCGATCCACCGATCTACAGCAGCGCCGGCGTGACGACGGGCATCGACCTCATGCTGCATCGCATCGCAGAAACCTGCGGCGAATCGCTCGCGGCCCGGGTGGCGCAAACCATGGTCGTCGCGATGCGAAGGGGCCCGCACGACCCGGAGTTGTCCCCTTTTCTGACCTACCGCAACCACCTGCATGGCGCATTGCACCGCGTACAGGATGCGGTCAGCGAGCACCCCCAAGCCGACTGGACAGTCCCCCGAATGGCCGAGGTCGCGCACACATCGCCCCGGCACCTGACGCGCCTGTTCGTCGAACATGCCGGCGTCGCCCCCCTCGCCTACCTCCGCCGCCTGCGCCTGGCTACCGCGCAACTCGCCCTGCAATCAGGTGCCAACGTCACCCGCGCCGCGGACATCTCCGGTTTCGGCTCCGACACGCAACTCCGCAGAGCCTGGCGCCAGTTCGGCCTCCCAGGCTCACCCTCCACTCAGGAAAATCACCAGCCCGACGTGCCAATTCGCGAAACACCGAGGATCCGGCTCCGCCGGTCCACCGGTGTTGCCCCCGGCCGGGGGTAGGCGGCCACACGAAGTGGGCAAGCCTGGGGGCGAGCTACAGATATCCGCAGAAGCGAAGGATGTGGCCGTCAGGCTCGCGGATCGCGAACTCGCGCAAGCCCCAGGGCTGGGAGGTGGGCGGCTCGATCACGGTGACGCCGCGCTTGGCGTAGGCCGCGTGCAATCCGTCGATATCGCGCCCGACATGGATCACGATCTCGCCACGCCAAGGACTCGCCTCGCGCCGGCCGCATTGCCACAGACGCAGGTAGACCGGGTCTCCGTAGCTCCGGTCGCCTTTCTTCACCCGCGCGTAACTCGGCGGCTCGCCGGCGATGAAGTCGAGCTCGAAGCCAAGGACATCCCGGAAATAGCGTGCTGCTCGCGTGACGTCCGCGACCGGCAGCACGGGTTGGATGCCATGGAATTCGTGCAGCGTACCGAGGTCCACCGCCGGAGCCTTTACAGGCTCCATCAGCTCTCTGCCCGGCGAAGCGCAGCCACGCGCTCGGCGATCGCATCGATGTCGAGGGCGTCCTCGATGTGTGCCAGATAGGTCTCGAGATCGCGCACTGCCTGCGCGCAGTTGCCCTGCTCCGCATGCGCCAGGCCCCGGTCGCGGTGCTCGCCCCAGGCTTCGGGCAACAAGGCGATCAGTCGATCCTGCACAGCAATGGCACGCTGCCAGTCTTCCTGGGCGTGGTGGATTTCCTTCAGGTTGCGCAGCATCCGCCCGATGATTTCACGCGGCGTCGCGGGCTGGAGGTAGAGGCCGAGCGGCACGTCGAACTCGCCGACCAGCCCATTGCTGCGCTTGTACGGCTCCAGCCGCTCGCTGAGTTCTTCTCGCGAAAGCGATTTGCCGGTGAAGGGGTCGATCACCACCTGCCCCTTGGGGAGGGTGACCTTGAGCATGAAATGGCCCGGAAATCCCACGCCGCGCGCCTGGAGCCCCAGTCCTTGCGCGAGTTCGATCCAGAGCACCGCGAGCGAGATCGGAATGCCCCGCCGGGTGCGCAACACCGCGTTGAGGTAGCTGTTGTCGGGATCGTAGTAGTCGTTGACGTTCCCGCCGAAGCTCAAGTCATGGAAAAAGAACTGGTTGAGCGCCCGCAGCCGTTGCAAGGGCGCCGCATCGGCCGGCAAACGGCGCTTGAGCCGTGCGAGCAACTGGTCGACATCGCCCAGCACCTGCTGCACGTCGAGTTCGGGGTATTCGTCCTGCGCAAGGCTGGCCGCAGCTTCGAGCAACGGGAACTGCTCGTCGCTCTCCACGAGTGAATTGAAGTACTCGAGAGCAGTGGGCGTCGAGAAGCTGAACGTCATGTGGCTTTGTAGAGGAGCGGACGCGGAGCGTCAAGGCTGCGGTGTTCAGCGCCGTACGAAACTTCGCAGCCTGACACCCGTCAGGGCAAGCACCGCGAAATAGACGAAGGCGGCGCCCGCGATCAATCCGGCCAGCAGGCCGATACGTTGCAAACGTGCGGCGCGCAGGGCGATCCAGTCGAAGTGCTGTGCACCCCAGACGAGCATCGCGGCCAGCACCAGCGTGGCGACCAGCACTTGAAGGACGAACTTGCCCCAGCCCGCCACGGGCTTGTAGCTGCCGCGCCGGATCAACCCGACCAGCAGCCAGGTGGCATTGACCATTGCGCCGATGCCGATCGTGAGCGTCAACGCGGCGTGCTGGAGCACCGGTACGAGGAAGAAGTTGAGCACCTGCGTCATGACCAGCACGCCGACGGCGATCAGCATCGGCGTGCGCATGTCGTGCTTCGCGTAGTAGCCGGGGGCCAAGACCTTGATGGCGACGGTACCGATCAGGCCGACGCCATAGCCCATCAGCGCCGAGGTGGTCCGCTGCACGTCGACGTCGCTGAACGCGCCGTTGTGGAAAAGCACGGCGACGAGCGGCTTGGAGAAAACGAGCAGCGCCACGGCGCACGGCGCGGAGAGCAGCACCACGAGTCGCAGTCCCCAGTCGAGCAAGGAGGAATAGCGTTCCTCGTCCTTCGCCGCGCGTGCGCCTGCGAGTTGGGGCATCAGCACCACACCGAGCGCCACGCCCAGGAGCGCGGTCGGGAACTCCATCAGGCGGTCGGCGTAGGTGACCCACGTCACGCTGCCGGGCGCGAGGTGCGAGGCGATCTGCGTGTTGATGAGCAACGAGATCTGCGCGGCGCTGACGCCGATCAGCGCGGGCAACATCAATTTCACGATCTTGCGCGTGATCGGATCGGCCCAGGCCGAGCGGATGGCACGCACGCTCGCGCCGATTCGCGGCAGCATTCCCAGGCCATGCAGGGCCGGCAGTTGCAGGGCCAGTTGCAGGACACCACCGACCATCACGCCCACGCACTGCGCATAGATCGGCTCGATGCCGTGGCGCCTGAACCAGGGCGCGCCGATGAGGATCGAGAGGATCAGCGAGACGTTCAGCAGCACCGGTGAGGCCGCCGGCACCGCGAACTTGCGCCATGTGTTGAGGATGCCGCCGGCCAGCGCCACCAGGGACATGAATCCGATGTACGGAAACATCCAGCGCGTCATCACCACGGCCGCATCGAAGCCCTGCGCGGTCTGCTTCAGGCCACTGGCCATCGCCCAGACCATCAACGGCGCGCCGACCACGCCTGCCACGCACAACACGACCAGCGTCCAGGTCAACAGCGTCGCGACGTGGTCGACGAGCTGACGAGCCCCCTCGTCGCCGCTTTCCGTGCGGGTGGCCGCCAGCACCGGTACGAAGGCCTGGCTGAACGCGCCTTCGCCGAACACGCGCCGGAAGAGGTTGGGAATACGGAAGGCGACGTTGAAGGCGTCGGTCAGCGCGCTCACCCCGAACACCGATGCCATGAGGAGATCGCGGATGAGCCCGGTCACCCGGGAAGCGAGCGTCAGGAGCGAGACAGTGGAGGCGGATTTGAGCAGGGACACAGGCCGGAAGTGTATGTGGCCGCGCGCCCTCTCTTGGACGGCCGAGACGGCCAGTCACCCTTCCCCTATAATGGAGGGCTTTGCTGCATCATCCCCAGACACCTTAGGAATCACCTCCATGGCATCCACCAAGCCCAAGAAAAAGAACCCGCGCCTCGCGTCGGGCCGTAAACGCGTCCGCCAGGACGTCAAGCTCAACGCCGCAAACACCTCGCTGCGTTCCAAATACCGCACTGCAGTGAAGAACGTCGAAAAGGCTGTTCTCGCTGGCGACAAGACCAAGGCTGCAGAAGCCTTCGCGAAGGCCCAGAGCATCGTCGACACCGTCGCCGACAAGGGCATCTTCCACAAGAACAAGGCTGCTCGCGACAAGAGCCGCCTGTCGGCCAAGGTCAAGAACCTGGCCCTCGCCCCTGAAAAGGCCGCCGCCTGACGTTTTCAGGCAAACAGCCCGGACCGGTTCGCCAGTCCGCCGTTTGATCGGGGTGCGCTGCAGCAAAGAGAAAAAACCGCCTTCGGGCGGTTTTTTCATGGGCGGCCGCTTTGGACGGGGCGCTATTTCTTGCTGGGAACGGGGAGCACCGGCGCGTCCGGGACGAGGCAGGCTTCGGCGACCTGCAACCCGTTGTCCTTGGCGAAATTCAGGCAGAAATCCCAGGCCATCGGCTCGGCATCACGCAGTTCGCGGTTCACCACCACGCACTTCACGCCGTTGATGATGGTCGGCACGCACCAGGGCGAATAGTTCAGGTGGCTTCCCGGTTGCGGGCCGCCCGGACGGAACGAGCACATGACGCCCGCCAGTCGTTCTGCCCAGTCGCTGGGGCGAAATGTCCGGCCATCCTGGGTGATGCCCTGGATGAAAACTTCTTTGGCGTTGGGAGAAACCATCAGTTGGCGAGGGGAGTGCGCAGGCTCTTGCTGCGGCGCACAACGATTCTATCCGGGGGTCCCGCGGGCGACATTCGCAGGGGCATTGCTGTGATGCGCAATCCTCACTGAAGGCGTCAAATCACACGCCTAGAATCCGCGTTCCCTTTTCCGGAGAACCGCATGAGCGCCACCGCCGCCCCCTCCTCGCCCCATGTCATGAACACCTACGGCCGCCTGCCGATTGCGCTGTCGCACGGCCAGGGCTGCCGAGTCTGGGACACCGAAGGGCGCGCTTATCTGGATGGGCTCGGCGGCATCGCCGTCAATACGCTGGGCCACAACCATCCGGAGCTGGTGCCGGCGCTGCAGGACCAGATCGCCAAGCTGATCCACAGCTCCAACTACTACTACGTGCCCGGCCAGGAGCAACTGGCGGCGAAGCTGACGGAGCTTTCCGGGCTGACCAACGCCTTTTTCTGCTGCACCGGCCTGGAAGCCAACGAAGCCGCCCTCAAGCTCGCGCGCAAGTTCGGCCATGACAAGGGCATCGAGCGGCCGGAAATCGTGGTCTACGAGGCCGCCTTCCACGGCCGCAGCATCGCGACGCTGTCGGCTACCGGCAATCCCAAGGTCCAGAAGGGATTCGGGCCGCTCGTCGAAGGCTTCATCCGCGTTCCGCTGAACGACATCGAGGCGCTGAAGAAGGCGACCGAAGGCAATCCGAACGTGGTGGCGGTGTTCTTCGAGACCATCCAGGGCGAAGGTGGCATCCACCCGATGCGGTGGGAGTACCTGCGCCAGGTGCGCCAGCTCTGCGACGATCGCGACTGGCTCATGATGATCGACGAAGTCCAGTGCGGCATGGGCCGCACGGGCAAGTGGTTCGCCCACCAGTGGGCGGGCATCAAGCCGGACGTGATGCCGCTCGCCAAGGGGCTGGGTTCGGGCGTGCCGATCGGCGCCGTCGTCGCCGGACCCCGCGCCGCCCACATCTTCGGCCCCGGCAACCACGGCACGACCTTCGGCGGCAATCCGCTCGCCATGCGCGCCGGCATCGAGACGATCCGCATCATGGAAGAGCACAAGCTGCTCGACAACGCGGCCAACGTCGGCACGCATCTCAAGTCGGCCCTGGAGCGCGAACTCGGCAGCCTGCCGGGCGTCAAGGAAATCCGCGGCCAGGGCCTGATGCTCGGCATCGAACTCGACCGGCCCTGTGGCGTGATCCTGAACCGCGCCTGCGATGCCGGCCTGCTGCTCAGCGTGACGGCAGACAGCGTGATCCGCCTGGTGCCGCCGCTGATCCTCAGCATCGCCGAAGCGGACGAGATCGTGGCCATTCTGGTACCGCTGGTGAAGGCCTTTCTTGCGGAGCCGCAGCCATGAGTGATTCGCCCGCCATCCGGCACTACCTGCAGTTCTCGGACTTCACGGCCGACGAGTACGCGCACGTCCTCGCGCGCGCGGCGCTGATCAAGAAGAAATTCAAGGCCTACGAAAAGCACCAGCCCCTGGTGGACCGCACGTTGGCGATGATCTTCGAGAAGGCGTCGACCCGCACGCGCGTGAGCTTCGAGGCCGGCATGTACCAGCTGGGCGGCAGCGTGGTGCACCTCACCACGGGCGACAGCCAGCTGGGCCGCGCGGAACCCATCGAGGACAGCGCCAAGGTCATCAGCCGCATGGTCGACCTGGTGATGATCCGCACCTTCGAGCAGACCAAGATCGAGGCCTTCGCGGCGCACTCGCGCGTGCCGGTCATCAACGGGCTGACCAACGAGTTCCACCCCTGCCAGATCCTTGCGGACATCTTCACCTACATCGAGCACCGCGGCTCGATCGCGGGCAAGACCGTGGCCTGGGTGGGCGACGGCAACAACATGGCGAACACCTGGCTGCAGGCCAGCGAGATCCTCGGTTTCAAGGTGCACGTTAGCACGCCCAGCGGCTACGAGGTCGACCAGTCGATCGCGGGCATCCGGTCCTCCGACAGCTACAAAGTGTTCAAGGACCCGATGGAAGCGTGCCGCGACGCCGACCTGGTGACCACCGACGTCTGGACCAGCATGGGCTACGAGGCCGAGAACGAGGCCCGCCGCGCGGCCTTCGCCGACTGGTGCGTCGACACCGAGATGATGCGCGTGGCGCGGCCGGACGCCCTTTTCATGCACTGCCTGCCGGCGCATCGCGGCGAGGAAGTCGAAGCGGACGTGATCGACGGACCGCAATCGGTCGTCTGGGACGAGGCGGAGAACCGAATGCACGTGCAGAAGGCGTTGATGGAATTCCTCCTGCTGGGCCGCCAGGCCTGAGCCCTGGAGGGGTGTTTCCTTTCTGTTGGAAATAACCGACACCACGACCCCGTTCGCGGCGCTAACTTCGCGCCATGAACCAACGACTCTGGGATATATCGCCGCCGGTGCATGAAGGCGCGCCGGTTTTTCCCGGCGACACGCCTTACCGCCAGCGCTGGGCGGCCACCATCGCACCGGGCTGTCCCGTCAACGTCAGCGAGATCACCCTGTCGCCGCATGTCGGCGCACACGCCGACGCGCCCCTGCACTACGACCCTTCGGGCGCGACCATCGGCGACGTCGACCTGACGCCCTACCTCGGCCCCTGCCGCGTGATCCACGCCATCGCGACCGGTCCGCTGATCGAATGGGACCACATCGCACATGCCGTCGATGGCCTTCCGCCGCGCGTGCTGGTGCGCACCTACGAGCGCGCGCCCGTCGACCGCTGGGACGGCGGGCTCGCAGCCTATGCCCCCGCCACCATCGAACGCCTGGCAGCGCTGGGCGTCAGGCTGGTCGGCATCGACACCGCGAGCATCGACCCGGCCGACAGCAAGACGCTCGACAGTCACCAGGTCATCCGCCGCCTCGACCTGCGCGTCCTCGAAAACCTCGTGCTCGACGACGTGCCCGAGGGCGACTACGAACTCATCGCCCTGCCCCTCAAACTGGTGAGCGCCGATGCCTCCCCCGTTCGCGCGATCCTGCGTGAACTCCCCCCTTCACGACCATGACACTCGACGATTGCAAGCGCCTCGACGCGCAAGACCCCCTGGCCGGCCTGCGCGACCAGTTCATCCTCCCCCAAGGCGTCATCTACCTCGACGGCAACTCGCTGGGCGTGCTGCCGAAGGCGGCGCCCGCGCGCATCGCGGACGTCGTCGCCAGCGAATGGGGCGAGGGCCTCATCCGTTCCTGGAACACCGCCGGCTGGTTCGACCTGCCGCAGCGCCTCGGCGACAAGGTCGCACGCCTGATCGGCGCCGCGCCCGGCGAGGTCGTCTGCACCGACAGCACCTCGATCAACCTCTACAAGGTCCTGTTCGCAGCCCTCAGCCAAGTCCTGCAGGCCACGGCAAGCACGGGACGCCGCGTGGTGCTCAGCGAACGCAGCAATTTCCCCACCGATCTCTACATCGCGGAATCGCTGTGCCGCGAGCGTGGCTTCACGCTGAAGCTGATCGATGCGAGCGAGTTGCCCGCCGCCCTCACCGCAGAAGTGGCGGTGCTGATGCTGACCCACGTCAACTACCGCACCGGCGCCATGCACGACATGAAGGCGCTCACGGCCGCCGCCCACGCGGCCGGGGCGCTCACGGTATGGGACCTTGCGCACAGCGCGGGCGCGGTGCCCGTCGCGCTCAACGACAGCGATGCCGACTTCGCGATCGGCTGCGGCTACAAGTACCTGAACGGCGGCCCCGGCGCGCCGGCGTTCGTCTGGGTACATACGCGCCACGCCGGACAGTTCCAGCAGCCCCTGTCGGGATGGTGGGGCCATGCGGCGCCCTTCGAGTTCACGCCGCACTACCGGCCTGCTCCCGGCGTGGCGCGCTATCTCTGCGGCACCCAGCCGATCATTGCGCTGGCGGGTCTCGAATGCGGGATCGACACCGTGCTCGCCGCCGAGCCACTCGCAGGCGGACAAGGCAGCATGGCGGTGCTCCGCACCAAGTCGCTCGCGCTGACCGATGCTTTCATCACGCTCGTGGAGGCACGTTGCGCCGGCCGCTTCACGCTCGTGACGCCGCGTGATCACGCACGGCGCGGCTCGCAGGTCTGCCTCGCGCTGAGCGATGGCGGCCCGGGCGCATATGCCATCGTGCAGGCCCTGATCGCACGCGGCGTGATCGGTGACTACCGCGCCGGCG
Source organism: Variovorax glacialis (assembly GCF_051216375.1). Classification (NCBI taxonomy): domain Bacteria; kingdom Pseudomonadati; phylum Pseudomonadota; class Betaproteobacteria; order Burkholderiales; family Comamonadaceae; genus Variovorax; species Variovorax glacialis. The sequence goes on from NZ_JBPJZT010000003.1 coordinate 476,554, forward strand.
ACGCCCAGATGCCCGACATCCTTCGCTTCGGCTTCACTCCGCTCTACCTCGGTTTCGAGGACGTGTGGCACGCGGTCGAGCACCTCGTGCAAGTGCTGGAGAACGAGGAATGGAAGCGAGCCGAATTCAATCAGAAACAGGCAGTCACCTGAGGGATGGCCCGATGAGCACCGAACAGATCGTCCAAGACGAAAAGGCGCAGCTCGATTTCAGCGCCTCGATGAGCTACACCGACTACCTCAGCCTCGACACCATCCTCAACGCGCAGCACCCACGTTCGCCGGCGCACGACGAACTGCTGTTCATCGTGCAGCACCAGACCAGCGAGCTCTGGATGAAGCTCATGCTCCACGAACTGCGCGCCGCGATCCGCTGCGTCGCGGAGGACGACCTGTCCAGCGCCTTCAAGATGCTGGCGCGCGTCTCACGCATCATGGAGCAGCTGGTGCACGCCTGGGATGTGCTGGCCACCATGACGCCACCCGAGTACAGCGCGATGCGCCCCTACCTCGGCGCCTCCAGCGGCTTCCAGAGCTGGCAGTACCGCTGCATCGAATTCGCACTGGGCAACAAGAACGCCGCGATGCTCAAGCCACACGCGCACCGCCCCGAACTGCTGGCCGAGGTCGAAGCCGCCTGGCGTTCGCCCTCGCTGTACGACGAAGCGCTGCGACTCCTTGCGCGCCGCGGCCTGGACGTGCCGCCCGATCACCTGGAACGGGACTGGTCAAGGCCCTACGAATCCAGCGATGGCGTCGAGCAGGCCTGGCTGGTGGTCTACCGCGATCCGAAGAAGTACTGGGAGCTCTATCAGCTCGGCGAGGAACTCATGGATCTGGAAGACGCCTTTCGCCTCTGGCGCTTCCGCCACGTGACGACGGTCGAGCGGGTGATCGGCTTCAAGCGTGGCACGGGCGGCACCGGCGGCGTAAGCTACCTGCGAAAGATGCTCGACGTGGTGCTCTTTCCCGAGATCTGGAAGCTTCGGACCGATCTCTAGACCGCACCCGGCCGGGCCGCTTCCATCACGACAAGAGGAGACGACGATGGACAACGACTACTTCGGCGATGACGAACTCGCGCTGCTGCGCGCCCACGGTGTCGTGCTGTTCGCGCGGCGCGTCATCTTCGACGCGCAGCCGCCGATGACACCGGAACAGATCGCGGCGGTGCAGGCCGTTTGCGCGGGCCCCCTGCCACCCGAGCTGCTCGCGCTGTGGCGGCTTACCGCGGGCGGCCGCCTCGACTACGACCTCCACCTGCGCATGAACGGCACCGAGGAATCGGTCGGCTGGAGCGAACTCTTCTGGAACGGCAGCGACGCCTACCTCGACCTGCAAGGCTGGATCGACCACGAATTGCAAGGCGCGAAGGAAGCCGCCGAGGAAAGCGATGAAGCCTGGGACGGCAAGCTGACCCTCCTGCCTTTCGGTGGCCTCGAAGACTGCGACCGCATCTACGCCGTCGTCGAATCCGGGCCGGACTACGGGCACATCCTCGCCTGGAAACAAGGCCTGCCGACGGCCTGGGCCCACGAGATGCACGAGGACGGCATGACCACGGTCGCGCACGACCTGTGCGCCGCGTTCGACACCCTGCATCTCGACGAGGACCCGCTGGACCCGGCGGGCGAGTACTTCACCGGACAGACGCTGCTCGAATATCTCGACGATCGGCACCAGGCGCACGGACTGACCATCGAGTTGATGGACAAGCTCGTCGCGTTCTATCGCCGCGCGATGGTCGACTGGCGGACCCCGCTGGCCGATGGAACGCTGGGTCAGGATGGCCCGCTCTCGCGCATCGCGCTGCGCCACGCGGTCGCGACGGATGATGCGGAGCTGATCGGACGGTTGGTCGGGGCGGGCGTGACGCTGGACGGTCCACTGCATGGCAGCGCGATCGCGACCGACCTGGCCCTGAGCCACGGCGCGCACGCCGCGGCGGCGGCGCTCGTCCTGGCCGGTGCGCCGGTGGCACCCGATGCCCTGGACTACATCGACAACGCCGTGTCGCCCGAACTCGTCAGCCTGCTTCTGGCGCACGGTGCCCAGCCCAGCGCCACGGCCATTGCCGAATGCGTTGCCTGTGGCGCGCCCGCAGCCGCACGACTGATCGCCAGTGCCTACGCGCAATCCCATGACGACCTGCCGACGGCCTACGCGTCCGTCCGCGACGGGCTCCTGACCGACCTCGAATCCTCGCTGATCGAAGTGCGCGAGGGCCGGCTGACGCACTACCTGGGCCTCGCCGGGTTGACCAAGCGCGTCGACCACCTCCGGAGCTTCAGCCTCTGAATCAGGCGTCGTAGAGCCAGGGCACGTCGAGCAGGCGGGTGCCCATCAGCCGCAGCGCGGCATCACGCCCCACGCGGACCAATCCGGTCGCGTGGAAGATCTCGCCGTTGCGTCGGGCACGGGCCTGCACCTGGGCGTTGCGCTCCCAGCGGGCGGCAGCGTAGCGCGACAGCGCGTCCGGCACCTGGGCCGCGTCCCCGCCATCGAGTGCGTCCGCCAGCGCAACTGCGTCCTCGATCGCCATGCCCGCGCCCTGCGCGAGGTAGGGAAGCATCGGGTGCGCGGCATCGCCCACCAGCGCCACGCGCTCGCCGGCCATCTGCTCCGGGCCAGTCAGCGGCAGTCGATCACTGAGCGTCCACGCGCGCCATGAGGGCACCGCTTCGAGCAGCGCCTGAAGTCCGCTACACGTGCGGCCCGTCGCGGCCTGGAGGGCGCCGAGGCTCGTCGACTGGTCCCAGTCCCGCGCATCGCCGACGGGTGCCGATTCGGCGAGAACGACAATGTTGAGCGCATCCCCTCGACGCACGGGATAGGCCACGGCATGCAGACGGGGCCCGAGCCAGACACGGATCTGCGTGCTGCGCAGCGATGCCGGCAATGCCGATTGCTCGACCAGCGCCCGCCACGCCGTGTGGCCCGTCGCACGGGGCGGCGTCGGATCTTCGACCACGGAGGGACGCACCGTGCTCCAGAGCCCATCCGCCCCGATGAGCGCATCGCCTTCCCAGGCGCGCGTGCCGGTGCTCGATGCGCAGACGAGGTCGCCCCGCGCCACCACCTGGGTCACGCGGGCGCCGGTGGTGAGCGTGACGGCGCCCGTTCCACGGACGGCAGCCAGCATCAGCGCGTGCAGGTCCGCGCGGTGGACGCAAAGATAAGGCGCGGCGTAGCTGTGCAGCATCGCATTGCCGAGCGGCATGCGCGCCAACTCGCGGCCATCGGTCGCACCGAGGACGACCAGCGCTTCAGGCCGCGCCGCAACGCGCAACAGGCCCTCCGACACACCGAGCGCCTGCAGGCGCCGCGTGACGTTGGGGCCGAGCTGGATCCCTGCCCCGACCTCGCCGAAGGCGACGGCCTGTTCGAGCAGGTCGATGCGATGACGCCGGCGGGCCAGCGCGAGCGCCGTTGCCAGGCCCGCGATGCCCCCGCCTGCAATCAGGATGTGAGCTGACATCGAGCGCGCACTCTCAGTGCGAGCGCGTCAGGGGCGGTTCGCGGTCTGTGTCTTTTCTGGAACCTGCGCCGGTCGAGCAACTGCCGCAGGTGTCGCAGGACCCGCAACCCGAAGTCTTGCCCAGCGAAGCCGCCAGTTGCTGCGCGCGCTCCGCGTCGACCAGTCCCGCACGTTGCGAACCCGCGGCAAGGCGGGCGGCCGCCGCGCGGCGCCAATTGCCCGGCATCCAGCGCCAGACGGCGTAGACCGCAGCCAGCACGACGATCAGCGCAACGACGATCTGTTGTGTCATCTCATCCTCCTGTGAGCGCCAGCGTCACCCGATAGGTGATCCAGCACGCAATGTAGGCGAGCCCGAACAAATAGCCAGCCATGATCCACACGTAGCGCCAGGAGCCGGTCTCCCGCTTGACCGTGGCCAGCGTCGAAATGCACTGCGGCGCGAACACGTACCAGACGAGCAGCGACAGCGCCGTCGCCAGCGACCAGCTGCTCGCGATCAGGGGTTGGAGCTGGCCCGCCACGTCGTCGCCGGTCGCGGAAAGCGCGTAGACCGTCCCGAGGGCGCCCACCGCCACCTCGCGCGCCGCCATCCCGGGCACCAGCGCGATCGAGATCTGCCAGTTGAAGCCAATCGGCGCGAAGATGTGCTCGAGGCCGCGGCCGATCATGCCCGCCAGGCTGTGCTGGATGGCCGGGCCGGTCGCGCCTTCCGGGGGTGACGGGAAGGTCGAGAGAAACCACAGCAGGATCGTGAGCGTGAGGATGATCGTCCCCACGCGCTGGATGAAGATCCATGCCCGCTCGTAGAGCCCCAGCGCGAGGTTGCGCAGATTGGGCCAGCGGTAGGCTGGCAGTTCCATCATGAGCGGCGAATGCTGCTTGCTGTCGCGGAAGCGCTTCATGACCCAGGCCACGGCCATCGCCGAGACGATGCCGAAGACGTACAGCGCGAACAGCACCACGCCCTGCAGGTTGAACACGCCGCCAACCGTGCGCGCCGGGATGAAGGCGGCAATCAGCAACGCATACACCGGCAGGCGCGCCGAACAGGTCATGAGCGGCGCGATCATGATCGTGGTGATCCGGTCACGCCAGTTGCTGATGGTTCGCGTGGCCATCACACCGGGAATCGCGCAGGCGAAGCTCGACAGCAGCGGAATGAAGGAGCGGCCGGAGAGCCCCACGGTGCTCATGACGCGATCGAGCAGGAAGGCCGCGCGCGGCAGGTAGCCCGAGTCTTCCAGCGCCAGGATGAACAAGAAGAGGATCAGGATCTGCGGCAGAAAGACGATGACGCCGCCGACGCCGGCGATGATGCCGTCGACCAGCAGGCTCTGCAGCATGCCCTCGGGAACGACGCGCTTGATGAGTTCGCCGAACGCGGCGGTGGCGTCCTTGATGGCGTCCATCGGCACCTCGGCCCAGCTGAACACGGCCTGGAACATCAGGAACATCGTGATTGCCAGCACCAACATGCCCCACAGCGGGTGCATCACGACGCGGTCGATGCGGTCGCTGGTGGCGAGGCTGCCGACTGGCTCGTGAACCGCGAGTCCGAGGATGCGGCGCACTTCCCGCTGCGTGTCGAGCACATCCTCCAGGCCCGGCGCATGCCAGGGCTTCGGCGCCATGGCGGCGACAGGCGCATCGAGCGCTTCGAGCAGGCCTCGGGCGCCGCCGCTGTGCACGCCGACCGTCTCGATCACCGGCACGCCGAGTTCGCGCGCGAGCACTTTCGCATCGACCACGATGCCCTGCTTCTTCGCCATGTCGGTCATGTTGAGCGCCACGACCATCGGCAGTCCCAGACGCTTGGCCTCGAGCACCAGCCGGAGATTGAGGCGCAGGTTGGTCGCGTCGGTCACGCAAACCAGCAGTTCGGGCGGCGCCTCGGTGCTCTTGCCGGTGACCACGTCGCGCGTGACCGCCTCGTCGGCCGACAGCGCGTTGAGGCTGTAGGCGCCCGGCAGGTCAAGCACGAAGACACGCCGGCCCGCGGCCGTTCGAAAGGTGCCCTCCTTGCGCTCGACCGTCACGCCGGCATAGTTCGCGACCTTCTGGCGACTGCCGGTGAGCAGGTTGAACAGCGCGGTCTTGCCGCAATTGGGATTGCCCAGCAACGCGATGCGCTCCGGCGGGCTTTTCGAGCTGGCGGCGCCGGGCTGGAAGTTCAGCGTCGCTTCAACCATGGCCTGCGGCTCCTGGCGTTACGCGAATCAGCGATGCCTCGTGGCGGCGCAGGGCGAACGTGGTGTGCCCGAGGCGCACGGCCAATGGCTCGCGGCCAGGCACGCCATTCGCGACGATGCACACCGCCTCGCCCGGAACGAACCCGATTTCGGTCAGCCGAAGCACCAGTTCGCGATCCTCGGGCGCATCGGGCCGAACGACGTCAAGCACGGTGGCCCACTGATGATTGGGAAGCTGATGGAGGCTGATGGCGGCCAAGGCCGCGCCGGTCATTGTGGTCACCCGCGTATCCAGATCGACAAAATGAGAATTATTCTCGAAAACTGGGCGCCGCGGGCAAATCAGCGCAAATGGGCGGTAAAACCATGCCTTTAAGAAGGCACCTGCAGGCTCACGCAGCAAGCAGCTGCCGCAGCACAAAGGGCAGGATCCCGCCGTGCTTGTAGTAGTCGACCTCGATGGGCGTGTCGATGCGCAATCGGACCGTCACTTCCTGGTGGGTGCCGTCCGGGCGATGGACGACGATCTTCACGTCCATCTGCGGCTTGAGTTCACCGCCGATGACCACATCGACTTTCTCGTCGCCCGTAAGGCCGAGACTTTCCCATGAATCCGCGCCACGGAACTGCAACGGCAACACGCCCATGCCGACCAGGTTCGCGCGGTGGATACGTTCGAAGCTGCGGGCGACCACGGCCTTGATGCCCAGCAATTGCGTGCCCTTGGCCGCCCAGTCGCGCGAGGAGCCCGTGCCGTATTCCTCGCCGCCGAAGACCACCGTCGGAACGCCCTGCTTCATGTACTTCATGGCGGCGTCGTAGATGAACATCTTCTCGTTGCCGGGCTGGAAGAGCGTCAGGCCGCCCTCCTCGCGCGAGCCGTCCGGCCCGGCGGGGATCATGAGGTTCTTGATGCGCACATTGGCGAAGGTGCCGCGCATCATCACGTCATGGTTGCCTCGGCGCGAGCCGTAGCTGTTGAAGTCCGCCTTGGATACGCCGTGCGCCTTGAGCCAGATGCCGGCCGGGGAGCTTTCCTTGATGGAGCCCGCGGGCGAGATGTGGTCGGTCGTGATCGAGTCGCCGAACAGCGCCATGATGCGCGCACCGGTAAAGCCGGCATCCGTTGCGTGCGGCTTCATCTTGAAGCCCTCGAAGAACGGCGGCTCGGCGATGTAGGTGGACTTCGGCCAGTCGTAGACCTGGCCGGCCGTGCCCTTGATGCTGCTCCAGAGCTTGCCCGGGTTGTCCTTGATCTGCTCATAGTTCTGGCGGAAGACCTTCGCGTTCATCGCGAAGCGCAGGTTGTCGTCGATCTCCTTCATCGTGGGCCAGATGTCGCCCAGATAGACGTCCTGGCCCTTCTTGCCCTTGCCCACCGGCTGGGTCATCAGGTCGACCATCACATTGCCGGCGATCGCAAACGCCACCACCAGCGGCGGCGAGGCCAGGAAGTTCGCCTTCAGGTTGGGATGGATGCGGGCCTCGAAATTGCGGTTGCCCGAGAGCACCGCGGCGCCGATCAGGTTGTTCCTGGTAATGACTTCGTTGATCTCGGCCGTGAGATCGCCCGCATTGCCGATGCAGGTCGTGCAGCCATAGCCGGCCAGGTAGAAGCCCAGCTTCTCGAGGTACGGCAGCAGGCCGGCCTTCTCCAGGTACTCGGTCACGATGCGCGATCCGGGCGCCAGCGAGGTCTTGACGTGCGGCTTCACCGTGAGGCCGGCCTCGACCGCCTTCTTCGCCAGCAGGCCCGCGGCCAGCATCACGCTGGGGTTCGAGGTGTTGGTGCAGGAAGTGATGGCGGCGATCAGCACGTCGCCGTTGCCGATGGTCACCTCTCCCTTGGGCGCAGGGGGCGCGGTCGCTCCCACGTGCGCCGCAGCCTTGGTCGAGCGATTGGCGACCATCTCGACGACCTGCCGGGGCGCACCGGGCGGCGGGGGTGCGGCTTCCTGCTCACCGGCGCTGCCACTCTGAGTCAGCGGGTAGCGCAGCTTCAGCGTATCGGCCGGCTGGTTGAAGCCGTTGGCCTCGTTCGGCTTGCTGTACAGCTCCGAGAACTTGGTCGCCAGGTGCCCCAGGTCGATGCGGTCCTGCGGCCGCTTCGGGCCGGCCAGGCTCGGCGAGACCGTGCCCAGGTCGAGCTTGACGACCTTGGTGTATTCCAACTCGCCGGGCGCCGGCATGCCGAACAAGCCCTGCGCCTTGTAGTAGGCCTCGAAGCGCTCGATCTCGGCATCGGTGCGGCCCGTGCCCTTGAAGTAGGCGACCGTCATCTCGTCGACCGGGAAGAAGCCCATGGTCGCACCGTACTCGGGCGCCATGTTGCCGATGGTCGCGCGGTCGGGCACGGCGATCGAGGCCGCCCCAGGGCCGAAGAACTCGACGAACTTGCCCACCACCTTCTCGCCCCGCAGGATGGCCGTGACGTACAGCACCAGGTCGGTGGCGGTGACGCCTTCGCGCAGCTTGCCGGTGAGTTCGAAACCCACCACGTCGGGCGTCAGCATGTAGACCGGCTGCCCCAGCATCGCCGCCTCGGCCTCGATGCCGCCCACGCCCCAGCCCACCACGCCGATGCCGTTGATCATCGTCGTGTGGCTGTCGGTGCCGACCAGCGAATCGGGGTAGTAGACCGGCGGGTCGCCATTGTCGTGCGGGCTCTTGTACACGCCGCGTGCGAAGTATTCGAGGTTGACCTGGTGGACGATGCCGAAGCCCGGCGGCACCACGCCGAAGGTGTCGAAGGCCTGCATGCCCCATTTCATGAACTGGTAGCGCTCGTTGTTGCGCTGGAACTCCAGCTTCATGTTGAGGTCGAGCGCCTTCGGCGTGCCGTAGTAGTCGACCATCACCGAGTGGTCGACGACGAGGTCGACCGGCACCAGCGGCTCGATCGTCTTGGGCGACTTGCCGAGCGACTGCGCCACGCTGCGCATCGCGGCCAGGTCGGCCAGGAGCGGCACGCCGGTGAAGTCCTGCAGCACCACGCGCGTGACGACGAAAGGCACCTCGTCCGTGCGCTCGGCATTGGGCGACCAGTTCGCCAGCTGCTCGACGTGCTCCGCGGTGACCTTCTGGCCGTCGCAGTTGCGCAGCACGGATTCGAGCACGATGCGGATCGACACCGGCAGCTTGTCGACATTGGGATATTGCTTGGCGAGTTCCTTGAGCGACCAGTACTTCCCGGACTTGCCCGATGCGGTCTTGAAAGTCTTCAGCGTGGGGGCAAAGGCGTGTGCCGGTTCTTTGGCCATGAGGAAACTCCTTTTTGGTTCGGGGAAGCTTCTCAAAGATTAGCAGGGATCGATGACATCGGTACAGGCATGACGTGAGAGGTCATGGCCTTTCCGCCGGCCTTCACTAGGATGGCGGCCATGAGCATCCCAAGCAGCCCGCCGACCGCGGCCGATCCGTTCGGCACCCATCTTCGCCATTGGCGCCAGCATCGCCGGCTCAGCCAGCTCGACCTGGCGAACGAAGCACAGGTTTCGACGCGGCACCTCAGCTATGTGGAAACCGGCCGCGCCGAGCCCAGCCGCGAGATGGTGCTGCGCCTCGCCGAGCGGCTGGAGGTGCCACTGCGGGAACGCAATGCGCTGCTCGTCGCGGCGGGTTACGCGCCGATGTACCGCCAGCGCTCGCTGGACGATCCGGCATTGGCGTCGGCACGGCGGGCGGTCGATCTCGTGCTCAAGGGTCACGAGCCTTTTCCGGCGCTGGCCGTGGATCGCCACTGGAACCTGGTGGCGCACAACGCGCTGGTTCCCTTGCTGATGGCCGGGGCCGCACCGGAACTGGTCAAGCCGCCGATCAACGTCCTCCGGCTCAGCCTGCACCCGGACGGCCTGGCTTCGCGGATCGCCAACCTGGCGCAATGGCGTGCGCACCTGCTCGAACGGCTGCAGCAGCAGATCGCCGCCACGGGCGATGCCGCGCTGTCCGCGTTGCACGACGAGCTTGCCGCCTATCCGACGCCGAGCGTCAGCCACGACGCGCCAGCGGCCGGCGGCGAACTCGCCAACGTGGTCGTGCCCTTTCAACTCGTCACACCCAGCGGCCTCCTGAGTTTCATCAGCACCACCACGATCTTCGGCACGCCGGTCGACGTCACCCTGCAGGAACTCGCGGTGGAGTCGTTCTTTCCCGCCGATGCGCAGACGGCGAAGGCGCTGGCCGCGCTGGCTGCGCAACCGCCGGCGTGACGCCGCGGCGTCGGTGCAGGACGACACGCGAACGCGCCATGCCAGCGCGCTGGCATCGCATCGATGGGCCTAGGTTGAAGTCTTCAACCCAATCCCATCCATGGAGAACGCACATGAGTACCACCGACGAACAATCCAAGCTCTGGGACCTGATCAAGGACACCCGCTACGGCATGCTGACCCATCGCCATGACGACGGGCGACTCCACAGCCATCCCCTGACCACGCAGAACAAGAAATTCGACGAAGGCGCCACGCTCTACTTCTTCGTGCCGAAGGATGGGGACATCGCCCGTCACGTGGTCGACGACCCGAGTGTCAACGTGTCCTATGCGGACACCGACGCGGACAGCTATGTCTCGATCTCGGGCGAAGCCGCGCTGGTCGAAGACCAGGCCAGGAAGGATGCGCTCTTCACTGCGATGGCAAAAGCGTGGTTCCCCAAGGGCGCCAGTGACCCGAACCTGGGTCTGCTCGCCGTTCGCATCGTCGACGCCGAATACTGGGACGTGAAGGACAGCAAGATGGTCCAGCTTCTTAAGATGGCAACGGCGGCGGTCACCGGCAAGCCGCCGACGCACCTGGCAGAGCATAAGAAGCTCGACGTGGTCTGAACGTGGGCTGCGAGCGCCCATGAAAAAGCCCCGCCGAGGCGGGGCCTTAGAAGGATGCCGGAAGTCGATCAGGCTGCCACTGTCGCAGCAATGTCCTTGTACTCGTCGATCTTGTCGAAGTTCAGGTACTGGTAGATCTGTTCACTGGAAGCATCGATCACGCCGACGTTGGTCATGTACTCCTCGCGGGTCGGAATGCGACCGAGGCGCGAGCAGATGGCCGCGAGTTCGGCGCTGCCCAAGTACACATTGGTGTTCTTGCCCAGACGGTTGGGAAAGTTCCGCGTGCTGGTCGACATCACTGTCGCACCCTCGCGCACCTGCGCCTGGTTGCCCATGCACAGCGAGCAGCCGGGCATCTCGGTGCGTGCGCCGGCATTGCCGAAGACGCCGTAGTGGCCTTCCTCGGTGAGTTGCTGTGCATCCATCTTGGTCGGGGGCGCGATCCACAGCTTGACCGGAATGTCGCGCTTGCCTTCGAGCAGCTTCGATGCGGCGCGGAAGTGGCCGATGTTGGTCATGCACGAGCCGATGAACACTTCGTCGATCGCGGCGCCGGCCACGTCCGACAGCGTCTTCACGTCGTCGGGGTCGTTCGGGCAGGCCACGATCGGCTCGTGGATGTCGGCCAGGTCGATCTCGATCACGGCGGCGTAGTCGGCGTCGTCATCGCCCTTGAGCAGTTGCGGATCCTTCAACCAGGCTTCCTGCGCGGCGATCCGGCGGGCCAGCGTGCGGCCATCGGCGTAGCCTTCGGCAATCATCCACCGCATCAGCGTGATGTTGCTGTTGATGTACTCGATGATCGGTTCCTTGTTCAGGTGCACCGTGCAACCGGCGGCCGAGCGTTCGGCCGAAGCGTCGCTGAGCTCGAACGCCTGTTCGACCTTGAGGTCCGGCAGGCCTTCGATTTCGAGGATGCGGCCGGAGAAGATGTTCTTCTTGCCCTTCTTCTCGACGGTCAGCAGGCCCTGCTTGATGGCGTACAGGGGGATCGCATTGACCAGGTCGCGCAGCGTCACGCCGGGCTGCATCTTGCCCTTGAAGCGCACCAGCACCGATTCGGGCATGTCGAGCGGCATCACGCCGGTGGCGGCCGCGAAGGCCACGAGGCCCGAACCCGCGGGGAAGCTGATGCCGATCGGGAAGCGGGTGTGGCTGTCGCCGCCCGTGCCCACGGTGTCGGGGGTCAGCAGGCGATTGAGCCAGCTGTGGATCACGCCGTCGCCCGGACGCAGCGAGACGCCGCCGCGCGTTGCCATGAAATCTGGCAGTTCGTGGTGCATCTTGACGTCGACCTTCTTCGGGTAGGCCGCCGTGTGGCAGAAGGACTGCATCACGAGGTCGGCGCTGAAGCCCAGGCAGGCCAGGTCCTTCAGTTCGTCGCGGGTCATCGGGCCGGTGGTGTCCTGGCTGCCGACCGAGGTCATCTTGGGCTCGCAGTAGGTACCGGGGCGAACGCCCTGGCCTTCCGGCAGGCCGCAGGCGCGGCCGACCATCTTCTGCGCGAGCGAGAAGCCCTTCTTGGTATCGACCGGGCTGACCGGCAGGCGGAACAGCGTCGAAGCCGGCAGGCCCAGCGCTTCGCGTGCCTTGGCCGTGAGGCCACGGCCGATGATCAGCGGAATGCGGCCGCCGGCGCGCACTTCGTCGAACAGCACATCGCTCTTGACGGAGAACTCGGCGATGACCTTGCCGTCCTTCAGCGCCTTGCCTTCATAGGGACGCAGTTCGACGACGTCGCCCATGTTCATCTGGCTGACGTCGAGCTCGATAGGGAGCGCGCCGGAGTCTTCCATCGTGTTGTAGAAGATGGGGGCGATCTTGCCGCCGAGGCAGACGCCGCCGAAACGCTTGTTCGGCACGTAGGGGATGTCTTCGCCGGTGAACCACAGCACCGAGTTGGTTGCGCTCTTGCGCGACGAGCCTGTACCGACCACGTCGCCGGCATAGGCCACCAGGTGGCCGCGGGCGCGCAGGTCTTCGATGAACTTCACCGGGCCGCGCTTGCCGTCTTCCTCGGGGACGATGCCGGGACGTGCGTTCTTGTGCATCGCGAGTGCGTGCATCGGGATGTCCGGACGCGTCGTCGCGTCGGGCGCGGGCGACAGGTCGTCGGTGTTGATTTCACCGGCCACCTTGAAGATGCTGACGGTGATGCTCTGGGGCACTTCGGGGCGGCTGGTGAACCACTCGGCATCGGCCCAGCTTTGCAGCACGGCCTTGGCATTGGCGTTGTTCGCGTCGGCCTTTTCCTTGACGTCGTGGAACTGGTCGAACATCAGCAGCGTCTTCTTGAGGCCTTCGGCCGCGACGGCGCCGACTTCGGCATCGTCAAGCAGGTCGACCAGCGGTCCGATGTTGTAGCCGCCGAGCATGGTGCCGAGCAGTTCGGTCGCGCGGGCGCGCGTCAGCAGCAGGCTCTTCTCGGTGCCATGTGCCACGGCGGCGAGGTAGCTCGCCTTGACCTTGGCCGCGTCGTCCACACCCGCAGGCACGCGGTGCGTCAGCAGGTTGAGCAGGAACTCGGCGTCGGCAGCGGCCGGCGACTTCATGAGCTCGATCAGCTCGGCAGTCTGCTTGGCAGTGAGCGGCAGGGGCGGGATGCCGAGCGCGGCGCGCTCGGCGACATGGTCAACGTAGGCTTGCAACATCTTCTTTTCTCCGGAAACACAAATGGGCGGGCGGCTCCCGCGACAAGCAAGAGCCGCGCCTTGACTTACTGCTTGGTCGTGGACGCCGAATCGTCGAACAGGCTCTTGGGCGGGTTCTTCTTCATGTCCTCGGCGAACTCGGCCTGCTTGGCGGCCTGGCATTCGTCGGCAAGACGCAGGCCCTGCTTCTGGCTCATCAGCATGGACTTGTTGCCCAGCTGCAGCCACATGGCGCCTTGACGGGGGTCCTCGAGACGGATCGCGCCCGTGCGGCTTTCAACCGGGTGCAGGCGATAGCGAACGTTGGCGTGCGTCAGCGTGAAGAAGCCGGGCTTCTTGTCGTCGGCCACGATGTCGACGCTCGCACCGAGCTCGCACTTGATCATGCCCGTGTAGACACGTTCCGCGACCTTCAGGTCCTCGGCCGTCAGGGTGACGTCGGTTTCCTCGACGATCGGCTGCTTTTCTTCCAGCTTCTTGACGATCTTCTTGGGCAGCACCTTGTGGGTGACCTTCGGCTTGTTGCCCTGGGGCGGCGTGGCGGTCTGGGCCGTTGCTGCCAGCGGGATTGCCAAGGCAGCGGCGGCGATCAGCGCAATTGTCTTCATGGTGGAGTTCTTTCGAGGGTTGGGTTTCAGGATGAAGAGGGGGCAAACCACGCTTGCGCTTCGGGAGGCAAAGTGCGGCCCGTGGCGTGCGCCCGCTCCAGGACCTGCCAGAAATGGCGGTAACTGGCGCGGTCATGCAATGTGCCATCGATGCTCACCGGCGCCCACGCGGCCGAAGCGGCAGCAGCGGTGATTTTTGTAGCGATTTGAATCTGCCGGTCGTCGGGCGCAAAAGCCTCGAGGATGGGGCGGATCTGGTTGGGGTGGATGCTCCACATGCGCGTGTAGCCGAATTCGCTGGCCGCTCTTCGTGCCGCGGCGCGCATCGCGTCGATGTCGTTGAACTCTGTCACCACGCAGTGCGAGGGCACCTTGCCGTGGGCGTGGGCGGCGGAAGCGATGTCCAGCTTGGCGCGCACCACCAAGGGGTGCGAAAACTGTCCCGCGGCGCCCATGCCGTCGGCGGGAATCGCACCACCGTGGGACGACACGAAGTCCATCAAACCGAAACTGAGCGACTGCACGCGCGGGTGCGCGGCGATCTCGAAGGCGCGATGAACAGCCAGCGGCGATTCGATCAGCACATGCAAGGGAAGCGCCTCGGCGCCGGCGGCGTCGAGCGCTTCGGCCGCCTCGCGAACGTCGTCGATAGACTCCACCTTCGGGACCATCAGATGGCTCAGGCGGTGGCCCGCGCGACCTGCGATCGTGATCACGTCCCCGGCAAAGCTGGGATGGTCGACCGGATGGACCCGCACGCCGACGCGCATGCCGGATGCCGCGGACAGCGCGAGTTCGGTGACCAGCGCCGCATGCTCGGCCTCACCACCGACCGGGGCGCCATCCTCGCAGTCGAGCGTCACATCGAAGACGCAGGCGCCGAACTCGGCCGCCATCTCGGCCTGCAGCGCGAGGCTCTTGCGCATTCGTGCTTCGACGCCGCTGTAGTGGTCGCAGACGGGCAGCACGACGGTACCGGCCCGCGCGCCGAGCAGCACCTCGCGGGGATGCAGGCTGGGGGAGGTGGATGCGCTCATTCGGTGCTCACGCCTTCCGCTGCGCCACGATGAACATGCGCGGGAAGGCCAGCAGCAGGCGGCCGTCGCTGCGCGGCGGATAGGCCGTCGCGATGCGCTTTTCGTACTCGGCGAGGTAGCTGCTGCGCAATTCGGGCGTCAGGCGATCGACGAAGGGCTTCAGGCCGGTGCCGCTGACCCATTCGACGATGGCGGCTGCGGAGGCCATGGGATGTTGGTATGCCGTGCGCCACACATCGACCTTGGCTGCATCGGCAGCGAGCAGGTCGTAGTAGCCGTCGATCGACAAGAGTTGCGTGCGCAGCTTGTCGGCGTTGCCGATGGCGATCGCCCAGGGCGCCTCGGCCGCGACCTCGCGCATCAGGCGATGCGTGGGCTCCTGGCGGTTGTCGGGCATCTGGATCGCCAGCACGCCGCCCGGTGCCAGCGCGGCGAAGAGCCTGGGAATCAGCGCTTCGTGGTCGGGCACCCATTGAAGGGCGGCATTGGCGTAGATGAGATCGGGCGGCTGCTCGGGCTGCCAGGTCGCGATGTCGCTGAATTCAAAGCGGGCTTGCGGCAGGCGTTCCCGCGCGCTCGCCAGCATGGCCTCGGAGTTGTCGGTGCCGACAACGGCAGCGCCGGCGAAGCGCTGCACGAGCAGCTCGGTGGAGTTACCCGGCCCGCAACCGAGATCGACCACATGGGCCGCCTCGGTCAGCGGTACCCGCGCCAGCAGTTCTGCTGCCGGGCGCGTGCGCTCATCCTCGAAGCGACGATAAAGCGCGGGATTCCAGTCGAGCATGGTCAGGTTGGGCAATGTCTGCAGGCTGCGCAACGGCGCCCTTCGTGAAACACCGCGGACCCGGCTTTGCCGGGCCGCAGGTGTTGCCCCCTGCAAGGGGGTTGGCGAAGCGACACGCAGTGCGCGAAGCCTGGGGGTTTACAGCAAGTGGGCTACACCGGCTTGTTCGTCTTGCAGCTCTTTCAGCGTCTTGTTGATGCGCTCCTGGCTGAATGCGTCGATCTCGAGGCCTTCGACCAACTTGTACTCGCCGTTTTCCGTGGTGACGGGGAAGCCGAAGATCACGTCCTTCGGAATGCCGTACTGGCCGTCCGACGGGATGCCCATCGTGACCCACTTGCCGTTGGAGCCCAGGGCCCAGTCGCGCATGTGGTCGATGGCTGCATTGGCGGCCGAGGCGGCCGACGACAGGCCGCGCGCCTCGATGATCGCCGCGCCGCGCTTGCCGACGGTCGGCAGGAACACATCGGCGTTCCAGACCTGATCGTTGATGAGGTCCTTGACGCCCTTGCCGCCGACAGTGGCAAAGCGGTAGTCGGCGTACATGGTGGGCGAGTGATTGCCCCAGACGGTGAGCTTCTCGATGTCGCCCACGGCCGTGCCGGTCTTTGCGGCGATCTGGCTGGCGGCGCGGTTGTGGTCGAGACGCAGCATGGCGGTGAAGTTCTTGCGCGGCAGGCTCGGCGCGCTCTTCATCGCGATGTAGGCGTTGGTATTGGCGGGGTTGCCGACCACCAGCACCTTGACGTTGCGGCTGGCGACCTGGTCGAGCGCCTTGCCCTGTGCCGTGAAGATCTGTGCGTTGGCAGCGAGCAGGTCGGCGCGCTCCATGCCGGGGCCACGCGGACGGGCACCGACGAGCAGCGCGTAGTCGGCATCCTTGAAGGCGACCAGCGGGTCACCGGTGGGGATCACGCCTGCGAGCAGCGGGAAGGCGCAGTCCTCGAGTTCCATGATCACGCCCTTGAGCGCCTTCTGGGCCTTCTCGTCGGGGATCTCGAGCAGTTGCAGGATGACCGGCTGGTCCTTGCCAAGCATTTCGCCGGAGGCGATGCGGAACAGCAGGGCGTAACCGATTTGGCCAGCGGCACCGGTGACGGCAACGCGAACAGGCTTTTTGCTCATGGGAAAACTCCAGGAAATGATGGGAAACGGTGCACAGCCGCGGAGTGCGGCCACGAGGTCGGCCCGGGACAGTGGCCCGGGCTTCAGGCCGTCTTCGATTTTATGCCGATTTGCGGATTCGATGGCGCCTGTCTTATGTCTTATATAAGATGTCGACCTGAAGGCACCTTCGCGGTGCGTCCCTGCACGCCATGACCACCTCCCCCACCGCCATCGCGGAGCCCTCGACACCGTCATTCAGTCCGCTTTATCAGCAGATCAAGTCGTTGATCCTGCAGAGCCTGCATGCCGGTGAATGGAAGCCGGGAGAGCCGATCCCCAGCGAAATCGACTTGGCCGCCCGCTTCCGCGTGAGCCAGGGCACCGTGCGCAAGGCGATCGATGAACTCGCTGCCGAAAACCTCGTGGTCCGCCGCCAGGGCAAGGGCACCTTCGTCGCGACCCATGCCGAGCAGCACGTGCAGTACAGATTCCTGAAGCTGGTCCCCGACAGCGGTGACGTCGACAGCGAAGGCCCTGCCGAGCGGGAGATCGTCGATTGCCGCCGCCAGCGTGCCTCCGCCGACGTGGCACGCGCGCTTGCACTGCGCACCGGCGACCCGGTGCTTCAAGTCCGGCGCGTGCTGGCATACCGCGGCACGCCGACCATCCTCGAAGACCTCTGGCTCCCCGGCGCCCAGTTCAAGGGCCTGACCGCAGAGCGCCTCACCGCATGGCACGGCCCGATGTACTCGCTGTTCGAAACCGAATTCGGCGTGCGCATGGTCCGCGCCGAAGAAAAGATCCGCGCCGTCCTGCCCGACGAGGCGCAAGCCGCATTGCTCGCCGTCTCCACCGCGACACCACTCCTCAGCGTCGAAAGAGTCGCGCACACCTATCACGACACCCCCATGGAACTGCGCCGCGGCCTCTACCGCACCGACACCCACCACTACAGAAACGAACTCGGATGAACCTACGCCTTAAAAAAGGTCGGCGCTGTTCCAGGGCTGCCGCGGACCCGGCTTCGCCGGACCGCCGGCAGCGCCCCCGGCAGGGGGTAGGCGGCCACACGAAGTGGGCAAGCCTGGGGGCGAGCAACAACCGTGTTGCGTTGCAATAGAATTTTGAGTTGTTTGCATTTCTGCTACAGATCAAGCCGCCCCTCGAAAAAAACCGAAAGTCCCCATGACAGAGATGGCCACACCACCACGAACCACGCGGCGAGAGTTCCGCAACATCAACGCCTTCACCGACCTGACCACCTATCGGCTTCCACCGGCCGGTCTCGTGTCGATCCTGCACCGCGTGAGCGGCGCCCTGATGTTCCTGCTGCTGCCCTTCATCATCTGGATGTTCGACACCTCCGTGTCCTCCGAGATCTCCTATGCCCGCTTCAAGGCCGCCTTCAACAGCGGCCTTGGTTTCGTTCCGGGCTGGTTCCTGAAGCTGGTCGCCCTCGCATTGATCTGGGCCTACCTTCATCACTTCATCGCCGGACTGCGCCACCTGTGGATGGACGTGAGCCACGCCGCGGTGAGCAAGGAATTCGGCCACAGTTCGGCCCTCGCAACGCTGGCGATCAGCATCCTGCTGACCATCGTCCTCGGCGCCAAGCTGTTCGGCCTGTATTGAGAAGAGGGAGCACGAAATGTCTGTGAACTACGGCTCCAAGCGCACCGTCGTCGGCGCGCACTACGGCATGCGCGACTGGCTCAGCCAGCGCATCACCGGCGCCCTGATGGCGCTATTCACCCTCATCCTGCTCGCCCAGGTGATCTTCACGCGCGGGCCGATCGGCTACGACGCGTGGGCCGGCATCTTCGCCGCGCAATGGATGAAGGTCCTCACCTTCGTGGTGATTGCGTCGCTTCTCTATCACGTCTGGGTCGGCATGCGTGACATCTGGATGGACTACGTCCAGCCGGTCGGCATCCGACTCGTCTGCCAAGTTTTCACGATCGTCTGGCTTGTAGCGTGCGCGGGTTGGGCCATTCAAGTGCTCTGGAGGCTGTGATGCCCCCAGGCTTTTCGTTTCAGGAGTCCTGACCCCATGACCTATACCAAAGAACAAATCACCAAGCGGAAGTTCGACGTCGTCATCGTCGGCGCCGGCGGCTCCGGCATGCGCGCCTCGCTGCAACTCGCACGTGCCGGCCTCAACGTGGCCGTGCTGTCCAAAGTGTTTCCGACACGCTCGCACACGGTTGCTGCACAAGGCGGCGTCGGCGCGTCCCTCGGCAACATGAGCGAGGACAACTGGCACTTCCACTTCTACGACACGATCAAGGGCTCCGACTGGCTCGGCGACCAGGATGCGATCGAGTTCATGTGCCGCGAAGCACCGAAGGTCGTGTACGAGCTCGAACACTTCGGCATGCCCTTCGACCGCAATCCGGACGGCACCATCTATCAGCGTCCCTTCGGCGGCCACACGGCCAACTACGGCGAGAAGCCGGTCCAGCGCGCTTGCGCAGCGGCCGACCGTACCGGCCACGCGATGCTGCACACGCTCTATCAGAAGAACGTCGAGGCCCGCACGCAGTTCTTTGTCGAGTGGATGGCCCTCGACCTGATCCGCGACGCCGAAGGCGACGTGGTCGGCGTGACCGCCCTCGAAATGGAAACCGGCGACCTGCACATCCTGCAGGCCAAGACCGTGCTGCTGGCCACCGGCGGCGCGGGCCGCATCTTCGCCGCTTCGACCAACGCCTTCATCAACACCGGCGACGGGCTCGGCATGGCCGCCCGCGCAGGCATTCCTCTGCAGGACATGGAGTTCTGGCAGTTCCACCCGACCGGCGTGGCCGGCGCCGGCGTGCTGCTGACCGAAGGTTGCCGCGGCGAAGGCGCGATCCTGCTGAACAGCAACGGCGAGCGCTTCATGGAGCGCTACGCCCCCACGCTGAAGGACCTCGCACCGCGTGACTTCGTCTCGCGTTCGATGGACCAGGAAATCAAGGAAGGCCGCGGCTGCGGCCCGAACAAGGACTACGTGCTGCTGAAGCTCGATCACCTCGGTGCCGAGACGATCCACAAGCGCCTGCCTTCGGTGTACGAGATCGGCGTCAACTTCGCCAACGTCGACATCACCAAGGAACCGATCCCGGTCGTGCCCACCATCCATTACCAGATGGGCGGCATCCCCACCAACATCAACGGCCAGGTCGTGATCCAGAAGGGCGAGGAAAACAGCGCCATCGTCAATGGCCTCTACGCCGTCGGCGAATGCTCCTGCGTGAGCGTGCACGGCGCCAACCGCCTGGGCACCAACTCGCTGCTCGACCTGCTGGTGTTCGGCCGCGCGGCCGGCAACCACATCGTCGAGTTCAACGACAAGCTCAAGGAGCACAAGGAACTCCCGGCCGATGCCGCCGACCGCACGCTGGAGCGCCTCAACCAGCTCGAACGCTCGACGAGCGGCGAATACGCGCAGGACGTGGCCAACGAGATCCGCGCCGTCATGCAGCAGCATGCCGCCGTGTTCCGCAAGCAGGCGTCGATGGACGAAGGCGTCCAGAAGATCGCCGCGGTGCGCGAGCGCGTCGCAGCCGTCACGCTCAAGGACAAGTCGCGCGTGTTCAACACCGCGCGCATCGAGGCCCTGGAAGTCGACAACCTGATCGAAGTGGCACAGGCCACGATGGTGTCGGCCGCCGCCCGCAAGGAATGTCGTGGTGCCCACACCGTGGAGGACTACGAACGCCCGGCCGACGACCCCGTCGCGCCGCTCGGCCGTGACGACGCCAACTGGATGAAGCACACGCTTTGGTACAGCCAGGACAACCGCCTCTCGTACAAGCCCGTCAAGCTGCAGCCGCTGACGGTCGCGTCCGTTCCGCCCAAGGTTCGCACGTTCTAAGCCCAAGATAAAGCATCACAAGGTCAACACGATGAAGCGCACATTTCAGATCTACCGCTACGACCCGGACAAGGACGCCAAGCCCTACATGCAGACCATCGAGATCGAACTCGACGGTCACGAGCGCATGCTGCTCGACGCCCTGATGAAGCTCAAGGCGCAGGACCCGACGCTGTCGTTCCGCCGCTCCTGCCGCGAAGGCGTCTGCGGCTCGGACGCGATGAACATCAACGGCAAGAACGGCCTGGCCTGCCTGACCAACATGCTCACGCTCAAGGGCACGATCGTGCTGAAGCCGCTGCCCGGCCTGCCGGTGATCCGCGACTTGATCGTCGACATGACGCAGTTCTTCAAGCAGTACAACTCGATCAAGCCGTACCTGCAGAACGACACGGTGCCGCCCGAGAAGGAGCGCCTGCAGTCGCCCGAGGAACGCGATGAGCTCAACGGCCTCTACGAGTGCATCCTGTGCGCGAGCTGCTCGACGAGTTGCCCGAGCTTCTGGTGGAACCCGGACAAGTTCGTCGGCCCGGCCGGCCTGCTGCAGGCCTACCGCTTCATCGCCGACAGCCGCGACGAAGCCACCGGCGAGCGCCTGGACAACCTGGAAGACCCGTACCGGCTCTTCCGCTGCCATACGATCATGAACTGCGTGGACGTGTGCCCCAAGGGATTGAACCCGACCCGCGCGATCGGCAAGATCAAGGAACTCATGGTGCGCCGCGCCATCTAGTGAGAACTTGAACCCATGCAAGCCGCCGACGACCTCGACCAGCCCATCAGCGAACGCGCGCTGAGCAAGCTGAAATGGCGCTGCCGTCGCGGCCTGCTCGAGAATGACCTGTTCATTGCCCGTTTTTTCGAACGGCACGAAGAAAACCTGACCCGCGGGCAGGCACAGGCACTGGAGACATTGATGGATCTGTCGGACAACGATCTGCTCGACCTTCTGCTTCGGCGAAAGGAGCCCGAGCCCGAATGGGCCGGGGCCGGGGTGATCGCACTGTTGCAGCTGATGCGCACCGACGGCGCGCAATCCTTATCCTCCTGACCAATCCTTTGAAAGACACCCGAAATGAAAGCTTCCGAGACCAAGGCCACTCTGTCGTTCAGTAACGGCGGACAGAACGTCGAGTTGCCGATCTACAAGGGCACGATGGGCCCCGATGTGATCGACATCCGCAAGCTCTACGCCCAGACGGGCATGTTCACCTACGACCCGGGCTTCATGTCGACCGCTTCGTGCGAGTCCGCCATCACCTACATCGATGGCGACAAGGGCGAACTGCTGTACCGCGGCTACCCCATCGAGCAGCTCGCGACCAACTGCGACTTCCTCGAAACCTGCCATCTGCTGCTGTACGGTGAACTGCCCGACGCGGACCAGAAGGTCAACTTCACGAAGCTCGTGACCAACCACACGATGGTCAACGAGCAGATGCAATTCTTCCTGCGCGGCTTCCGCCGTGATGCGCACCCGATGGCCATCATGACCGGCCTCGTCGGCGCGCTGTCGGCCTTCTATCACGACAGCACGGACATCAACAATCCGAAGCACCGCGAGATCGCCGCGATCCGCCTGATCGCGAAGATGCCGACGCTGGTCGCCATGGCCTACAAGTACACCGTGGGCCAGCCCTACATGTACCCGAAGAACGAACTCAGCTACGCGGGCAACTTCCTGCACATGATGTTCGCGACGCCGTGCGAAGAGTACAAGGTGAGCCCGGTCCTCGAACGCGCGCTCGACCGCATCTTCATCCTGCACGCCGACCACGAGCAGAACGCCTCGACCTCGACCGTGCGCCTGTGCGGTTCGTCGGGCACCAATCCGTTCGCGGCAATTGCGGCCGGCGTGGCGTGCCTCTGGGGCCCGGCCCACGGCGGCGCCAACGAGGCGGCGCTCAACATGCTATACGACATCCAGAAGGCGGGCGGCGTCGAGAAAATCGGCGAGTTCATCAAGCAGGTCAAGGACAAGAGTTCCAACGTCAAGCTGATGGGCTTCGGGCACCGCGTCTACAAGAACTACGACCCGCGCGCCAAGCTGATGCAGGAAACCTGCAAGGAAGTGCTCGGCGAACTGGGCCTGGAAAACGACCCGCTGTTCAAGCTGGCGATGGCGCTCGAGAAGATCGCCCTCGAGGACGAATACTTCGTGTCGCGCAAGCTCTACCCGAACGTCGATTTCTACTCGGGCATCGTGCAGCGCGCGATCGGCATCCCGGTGCCGCTGTTCACCGCGATCTTCGCGCTGGCACGCACGGTCGGCTGGATCGCCCAGCTCAACGAAATGATCGGTGACCCCGAGTACAAGATCGGCCGCCCGCGTCAGCTGTTCGAAGGCTCGGCCAAGCGTGACGTGAAGCCCATCGCCCAACGCTGATTGCCGCAAGGCTCTCAACCAGGAAAGCTGCCTTCGGGCAGCTTTTTTGCGTTTTGGCTGACACGGATGGTCAGGCGGCGCGAATACCTTGGTGGCCCGGGGGAATGAATCCATTCGCCTTTTGTCTGGACCATTGAAGGAGTCATCATGAAGAAGCTTGTCGCACTCGTCGCCGTCGCCTTTGCCTTCGCCGTTCCGCTTGCCGGCTGCAACACCGTGAAGGGCGCCGGCCAGGACATCCAGAAGGGTGGCCAGAAGATGGAAGACGCAGCGCAGAAGAAGCAGTAACGCCGGGCTGCCGTGGCGCTCATCGCGCCACGGCAGCGAATCCATCGCCGTTCACGATGGCTTGAACGCCAAAACGGAGGGAAAATAGCGGCTTCCATCTCTGAACGAGATGTCCAAGCCCCATGATTTCATCCGAACGCAGCTTCGCCCGCCGCATCGACCTCACGTCGCTGCAGTTGTTCGTGGCCGTCTGCGAGCTCGGCAGCATCGGGCGTGCGGCGGAACGCGAATTCATCGCCGCTTCGGCGATCAGCAAGCGGCTCTCCGATCTCGAAGCGACGCTCGGCACGCCCCTCCTCTATCGCCATGCGCGCGGGGTCGATCTGACGCCTGCGGGCGAAAGCCTCTTGCATCACGCCCGTTCCGTGCTGTACAGCCTCGAGAAGATGCAGGGCGAACTCAGCGAATACGCGGACGGCGTCCGCGGCCACGTGCGGGTCCATGCCAACATCTCGGCGATCGTGCAGTTCCTCCCCGAGGACCTCGGCGCCTTCACGCGCGAGCACGACGCGATCAAGATCGATCTCGAAGAACATCTCAGCAGCGAAGTGGTTCGCGCCGTCCACGAGGGCGCGGCGGATCTGGGCATCTGCCATCTGCCGGAAGGCACGAGCGAGTTGCAGAGCCTTCCCTACCGGGAGGATTCGCTCGTGCTGATCGTGCCAGGCGGTCACCCCCTTTCGAGGCACCGTTCAATCGACTTCGCAGCATCGCTTGATTTCGACCATGTCGGCCTCCACACCAACAGCTCGATCTACGTCGCGATGCACCAGGCTGCATTGGCCGCGAATCGCACCATCCGCCTGCGTATCCACGTGACCGGCCTCGATGCGATGTGCCGCATGATCGAGAACGGCCTGGGTGTCGGTGTGATGCCGCAGAAGGCCTTTGAACTGATGCGCGGCGGCATCGGCCGCAGCCTCAAGAGCATCACGCTGAACGACCCCTGGGCCGCACGGGCGATCCGGCTGGTCGCCCGCGACTTCTCGACACTCCCCGTGGCGGCGCGCATGCTCGTCACGCATCTCCAGGCACCGGCCGGCAAGCCCGACCAGCTCGCCGCATGAAAATTTTCCCCACGAAAGAGACCACCATGGCACGCACTCTCTACGACAAGCTCTGGGACGAACACGTCGTCCATACCGAGGAAGACGGCACCGCGATCCTCTACATCGACCGGCACCTGGTCCATGAAGTGACCAGCCCGCAGGCCTTCGAGGGACTGCGTGAAGCCGGCCGCAAGCTGTGGCGCATCAGCTCGGTCGTCGCGACGGCCGACCACAACACGCCGACCACGCATTGGGAGCGCGGCTACGACGGCATCGCCGACCCGATCAGCAAGGAGCAGATCACCACGCTCGACAGCAACATCAAGGAATTCGGCGCCGCGGCCTTCTTTCCGTTCCTGAGCAAGCGCCAGGGCATCGTGCACGTGATCGGGCCGGAATCGGGCGCCACGCTGCCGGGCATGACGGTGGTGTGCGGCGACTCGCACACGTCCACGCACGGCGCTTTCGGCGCGCTCGCGCATGGCATCGGCACCAGCGAAGTCGAGCACGTGATGGCAACGCAGACCCTGCTCGCCAAGAAGGCCAAGAACCTGCTCGTGAAGGTCGAAGGCAAGCTGCCGCTGGGCTGCACGGCCAAGGACATCGTGCTCGCCATCATCGGCAAGATCGGCACCGCCGGCGGCACGGGCTACACGATCGAATTCGCCGGGTCCGCCATTCGCGACCTGAGCATGGAAGGCCGCATGACGGTCTGCAACATGGCCATCGAAGCCGGCGCGCGCGCCGGGCTGGTGGCCGTGGACGAAAAGACCATCGCCTACGTCAAGGGTCGCCCGCTCTCGCCCAACGGCGTCGAATGGGACCAGGCCGTCGCGTACTGGAAGACGCTGCATTCGGACCCGGGCGCGCACTTCGACACCGTGGTCGAGCTCGACGCCGCGCAGATCAAGCCGCAGGTGACCTGGGGCACCTCGCCCGAGATGGTCGTAGCGGTGGATGGCCGCGTGCCGGATCCCGACAAGGAAAAGGACGCCAACAAGCGCGGCGCCATCGAGCGCGCGCTCACCTACATGGGCCTGGAGCCGAACAAGGCGATGAACGACATCCTGATTGACAAGGTGTTCATCGGCTCCTGCACCAACAGCCGCATCGAGGACATGCGCGAAGCCGCCGCCATGGTCAAGAAGCTCGGCCAGAAGGTCGCCAAGAACGTCAAGCTCGCGATGGTCGTTCCGGGCTCGGGCCTCGTGAAGGAACAGGCGGAGCGCGAAGGCCTCGACCAGATCTTCAAGGCCGCGGGCTTCGAATGGCGCGAGCCGGGCTGCTCGATGTGCCTCGCGATGAATGCCGATCGGCTGGAGCCGGGCGAGCGCTGCGCATCGACCAGCAACCGCAACTTCGAAGGCCGTCAGGGGGCGGGTGGGCGCACCCACCTCGTGAGCCCGGCCATGGCCGCCGCCGCAGCCGTGCACGGCCACTTTGTCGACGTCCGCCAATTTTCATGAACCCCCAGGCTCACCCACTTCGTGTGGACGCCCACCCCCTTGCAGGGGGCAACGCCAGCGGCCCGGCAAAGCCGGTTCCGCGGCATTTCCCGAATAGAAGTGCCGCGCACCGTGGCACCAAGGAACAGTGAGAACACCATGCAGAAATTCACCGTGCACAAGGGCCTCGTGGCGCCGATGGACCGCGAGAACGTCGACACCGACGCGATCATTCCCAAGCAGTTCCTGAAGTCGATCCGCAAGACGGGCTTCGGCCCCAACCTGTTCGACGCCTGGCGCTACCTGGATCCGGGCGAGCCGGGCCAGGACCCGAAGTCGCGCAAGCCCAACCCCGATTTCGTGCTGAACCAGCCGCGCTATGCAGGCGCCTCCGTTCTCCTGGCGCGCAAGAACTTCGGCTGCGGATCCTCTCGCGAGCATGCGCCGTGGGCGCTCGACCAATACGGCTTCCGCGCCATCATCGCGCCGAGCTATGCCGACATCTTCTTCAACAACAGCTTCAAGAACGGCCTGCTGCCGATCGTGCTGAGCGAAACCCAGGTCGCGCAACTCTTCGACGAGACCCTGGCCTTCCCGGGCTACAGCCTGACGATCGACCTCGAACGCCAGGTCGTGATCAAGCCGGATGGCGTCGAGCTTCCGTTCGAAGTCCAGGCCTTCCGCAAGTTCTGCCTGATCAACGGACTGGACGATATCGGCCTGACCTTGCGACACAAGGACGAGATCAAGGCCTTCGAGGCCGAGCGCCTGGCGCAGAAGCCCTGGCTCACGCACCAGTTGATCGCCTGACTTTCCACTTCCTTCTGAACAGACTCTCATGAAAATCGCAGTTCTCCCCGGTGACGGCATCGGCACCGAAATCGTCGCCGAGGCGCTTCGTGTCCTCGAAACGCTCGACCTCTCCTTCGAGACCGAAACGGCGCTGGTCGGCGGTGCGGCCTACGAGGCGCACGGCCACCCGCTGCCCGACGCCACGCTCAAGCTCGCCAAGGAAGCCGACGCCGTGCTGTTCGGCGCCGTGGGCGACTGGAAGTACGACAAGCTCGAACGGTCGCTTCGCCCCGAGCAGGCCATCCTGGGCCTGCGCAAGAACCTCGGCCTGTTCGCCAACTTCCGTCCCGCCATCTGCTATGAGCAACTGGTCGATGCATCGAGCCTGAAGCCCGAACTGATCGCCGGCCTCGACATCCTCATCATTCGCGAACTGACCGGCGACATCTACTTCGGCCAGCCGCGCGGCCGCCGCACCGCGGTCGACGGGCACTTCCCGGGGGCCGAGGAAGCCTTCGACACCATGCGCTACTCGCGTCCCGAAGTCGAACGCATCGCCCACGTCGCGTTCCAGGCCGCGCGCAAGCGCAGCAAGCGCGTGACCAGCGTCGACAAGGCCAACGTGCTCGAGACCTTCCAGTTCTGGAAGGACATCGTGACCGAGGTCGGCAAGGAATACCCCGACGTCGAGCTCGACCACATGTACGTGGACAACGCGGCGATGCAACTGGTGAAGGCGCCGAAGAAGTTCGACGTGGTCGTCACCGGCAACATGTTCGGCGACATCCTGTCCGACGAGGCGGCGATGCTCACCGGCTCGATCGGCATGCTGCCCTCCGCGTCGCTCAATTCGAGCAACCAGGGCCTGTACGAGCCGAGTCACGGCAGTGCGCCAGACATCGCGGGCAAAGGGGTTGCCAACCCTTTGGCTACAATCCTGTCCGCTGCCATGATGCTCCGCTTCTCTCTCAACCAGCCCGAGGCTGCCGACCGTATCGAGTCGGCGGTCAAGCACGTGCTGGCGCAGGGACTCCGCACGGCAGACATCTGGTCCGCGGGCACCACCAAGGTCGGCACCCGCGAGATGGGCGATGCTGTGGTGGCTGCCATCACCAAAAAGACGATTACCGGCTAACCGCAGCCCGATTCGTCACGCCCTCCCCCGGCTCTGACGAGCCGGGCGCAAAGAGAAGACAACTTTCTTTTTTCACAAGGGCAAACTGAAATGGCGAACGCAAATCAACCTCTGGTCGGCCTTGTTGGCTGGCGCGGCATGGTCGGCTCGGTTCTCATGGACCGCATGCAGGCCGAAGGCGACTTCGGGCTGATCGAGCCGGTCTTCTTCTCGACCTCCAATGCCGGTGGCAAGGCCCCGGCGATGGCGAAGAACGAGACCACGCTCAAGGACGCGCACGACATCGATGCACTGAAGAAGTGCGACATCATCGTCACGGCGCAGGGCGGCGACTACACCACCGAAGTCTTCCCCAAGCTCCGCGCCGCGGGCTGGAAGGGCCACTGGGTCGACGCGGCCTCCACGCTGCGCATGAACGACGACGCGATCATCGTGCTCGACCCGGTCAACCTGCCCGTCATCCAGAACGCCCTGTCCAAGGGCGGGAAGAACTGGATCGGCGGCAATTGCACCGTCAGCTGCATGCTGATGGGTGTGGGCGCCCTCTACAAGGCCGGCCTGGTCGAGTGGATGACCAGCATGACCTATCAGGCGGCTTCCGGCGGCGGTGCCCAGCACATGCGCGAACTGCTGACGCAATTCGGCACGATCAACGCCGAAGTTCGCTCCCTGCTGGACGACCCGAAGTCGGCCATCCTGGAAATCGACCGCAAGGTCCTCGCGAAGCAGCAGTCGCTCAGCGCCACTGAAACGGCCAATTTCGGCGCTCCGCTCGGCGGCAGCCTGATTCCCTGGATCGACAAGGATCTCGGCGACGGCATGAGCAAGGAAGAGTGGAAGGGCGGCGCCGAGACCAACAAGATCCTCGGCCAGGGCCCCGGCTTCGGAACCGCCGCGACGCCGGTCGACGGCTTCTGCGTGCGCATCGGTGCGATGCGCTGCCACAGCCAGGCACTGACCTTCAAGCTCAAGAAGGACGTTCCCCTGGCGGATATCGAAGCGCTGATCGCCGGCGACAACGAATGGGTCAAGGTCGTGCCGAACACCCGGGAGGCCACGGTCAAGGATCTCACTCCGGTGGCGGTGACCGGCACCATGTCGATTCCCGTCGGCCGCCTGCGCAAGCTGGCGATGGGCCCCGAGTACCTCGGCGCCTTCACCATCGGCGATCAACTGCTGTGGGGCGCCGCGGAACCGCTGCGCCGGATGTTGCGAATCCTTCTCGAAGCGTGAAAATGCGGCGAGCGCACCCTTTCGTGCGCTCGCCCGTTGCTACGCCGCAACGGCGCATGCATGACGAAGTTTGCACGCACTGGGTAGATAAGGCCTGTCGCCTTGTCAGTGCGGGGTGATGATGTTAACGTCCCCTTACACTTTTGGGCCGAGCTGCCCCCCTAACAGCATGACACGACATCCGTTGCCTGCGGCCCGCCGCCCGACTCCGACGATCTCTGGTCGGAACCAGCTTTCCCTCATCAGTGCTGCTGTTGCCGTGGCCTTGGGCGCATTCAGTGCCGACGCCAGCGCATTGGCACTCGGCCGGCTCAATGTCCAGTCGGCGCTCGGCGAGCCGCTTCGCGCGGAAATCGAAGTCACCGAGATCACGCCGGCTGAAGCGGACGGGCTCAAGGTCAGCATCGCTTCCTCCGAAGCCTTCCGCGCGGCCGGTGTTCCCTACAACGCCGCGCTGTCGGACGTGCGCGTCGGCGTGCAGAAGCGGGCGGATGGGCGCTACGTCGTTCGCCTGTCGAGCAATCGACTGGTCAGCGAGCCCTTCATCGACCTGCTGCTGGAAGCCAACTGGGGCTCGGGCCGGATCGTTCGTGACTACACGGTCCTGCTCGACCCGCCGACCACCCGCCAGGCAGCCAGGACTGCACCGGTCACGCCCACCGCGCCGCAGATCAGCCCGATGCCGCCGCAAGTCGCGGTCCCTGCGGTCGTGCAGGCGCCCGCAGTCCGCAGGCAGCGCCCTGCACCTACCCCGGTCACCCCCGCAGAGGCTCCCGATACCACGGTCAAGGCCGGCGGTGGAGAGCAGATCACCGTGCGCCCCGGCGACACCGCCAGCAAGATCGCCGGCGCTTACAAGCCAGCCGACGTGTCGCTCGACCAGATGCTCGTGGCCCTGCAGCGCGCCAATCCGAATGCCTTCATTGGCGGCAACATCAACCGGATCAAGGCCGGCGCGGTGCTGGAGATGCCAGCGGCATCCCAGGCCGCGGCGGTGCCGCCGGCCGAAGCGCGCCGCACGGTGACGGCCCAAAGCCAGGATTTCGGCGAATACCGCCGCCGTCTGGCCGACAGCGCACCGGCCTCGCAGGTGGCAGATGCCGGCCGTCAGGCCTCGGGCAAGGTCGAAGCCAATGTCGAAGATCGCAATGCGGCCAATGCGCCGAGCGACAAGCTCAAGATTTCGCAAGGCATCTCCGCCGGCCGCGCGACCGAGGAACAACTGGTGCAGGCACGCCAGGAGCAGGCCAACAAGGCCCGCGTTGCCGAACTGTCCAAGAACATCGAGGACATGAACAAGCTGAAGGCGGAGACGGCCAAGTCGCCTTCGGCCGTCGCGAGCCCTGCCCCGGCAACGCCTGCCGCACCTGTCGCCGCTCCGGCGCCGGCGGCCGCAGCACCTGCAACGCCCGTTCCTGCCCAGGCAGCCGCGCCAGCCCCGGCTGCAACACCCGCAGTGGTCGCAGCACCAGCGCCAGCCCCCGCGGCAGCAACCGCGCCGGTCGTGGTCGCCGCCGCGCCGGCCGCAGCCACTGCAAGCACACCCGCGACGGCGGCCAGCACGCCGGCCAACTCCGCTGCCGTACCGGCTGCAGTGACCCCGCCAGCGCCCGCGCCCGCTGCCGCACCGGCTGTTCCGAAGCCAGTCAAGGTCACCGCACCGCCCCCGCCGCCGCCGCCAGCGCCCAGCTTCTTCGCCGAACTGCTCGAGAACCCGCTCATGGTCGGCGCCGCTGCGCTGATCGCATTGCTGATCGGCTTCCTGCTGTACCGCGTGCTCGGCCGCAAGCGTCGGGACGCCGGGGACAGCGTGTTCATCGAAAGCCGCATTCCCAAGGATTCGTTCTTCGGTGCCAGCGGTGGCGAATCGGTCGACACGAAGAACCGCGGCAACTCCGTGGTGTCCTCGCTCTCGTACTCGCCGAGCCAACTGGATGCCGGCGATGTCGATCCCGTGGCGGAAGCCGACGTGTACCTCGCCTACGGCCGCGACCTGCAAGCCGAGGAAATCCTCCGCGAAGCCTTGCGCGTCAATCCGGAACGCACCGCGATCCACCTCAAGCTGCTCGAGATCCACGCCAAGCGCCGCGACCTGCGCGCCTACGAGGCCCTGGCCGCCGACGTGCACAAGCTGACGGGCGGCACCGGCACCGAGTGGAACCGCGTGGTCGAGCTCGGCAAGGACCTCGATCCGGGCAACCCGCTGTACGAAACGGGAAGCCGCGGTGTTTCCGCCGCGGAAGCCGCCGCCTTTGCCGGAACCCTGGCTGCCGCGTCGGCGCCTGCGCCCCTGACACCGACCGCACCGGCCCCCAGCCATGCCGAAGAGCTCGAAGATGCCGCCCCTCCGCCGGCCTTCGTGCCGTCGGTCGCCCCGCTCGATTTCGACCTGGACCTGGCCAAGCCGGCCATCGCGCCCGCAACGGCACCCGCCCCGCTGAGCGCGAGCCTCCCGCCCGCCCCGGCACCGGAGCCTTTCGTCACCACGATGCGTGAAGCCCCGCGTGCCATCCCTGCCGTCATGGGCATGAATGGCGGCAGCTACAACGGCAGCGCAGCGGTTCCGACCGCGAGGCTCGACCTCGAGAACGACTTCGACACGGCGCCTGGCGCCCTCGAACCGATGACGCGCGCACCCTCCTCGCTCACGAGCGAAGAGCGCACGCAACCGGCGCCCCTCCGCGCGGGCCTGCCTGCGGATTCCGGCTTCATCGAGTTCGACATGAGCTCGCTGGCCGGCCTGTCGGGCCGTACCCCCGCCGACACCGAGCGCGGTCGCCTCGAGCCGCTCGAGGAAAGCGGCGAAAGCCCGCACGCGATCAAACTCTCCCTGGCGCGCGAACTCAAGGCACTGGGCGACGTCGAAGGCGCCCGTTCGCTGGTCGAGGAAGTTGCCGCGGAAAGCCACGGCGACATCAAGGCCGAGGCCAAGCAACTGCTCGGCCAGTTGCACTGAGTGGCCGCACGGCCGCTCATCCCGTCGTGAGGCTGGCCCTCGGCATCCGCTACAACGGCCAGGCGTACGAGGGCTGGCAAAGCCAGCTCTCGGGGCGCACCGTCCAGGACAAGCTGGAAGCGGCCCTCACGCAGTTCGCCGCGCAACCCATCTCCACGCTGTGCGCGGGTCGCACCGACACCGGGGTCCATGCCCTGATGCAGGTGGTCCACTTCGACACCTCCGTCGAACGCGCACCTTTCTCCTGGATGCGGGGCACCAACCGCTTCCTTCCCGGCGACATCGCGGTGCAATGGGCCCAGCCGGTCCCGGACCAGTTTCACTGCCGGGCCAGCGCCCTCACCCGCCGCTATCTCTACGTGCTGTCTCAATCGCCTGTCAGGCCGAGCCTCGATGCGGGCCGGGTCGGCTGGTCGATGCATCCGCTCGATGGCGATGCGATGCGGGCCGGCGCCGAAGTGCTGCTCGGCCAGCATGATTTCAGCTCGTTCCGTGCCTCGGCCTGCCAGGCGCGGTCGCCGGTCAAGGATCTGCGCCGGATCGTGATCACGCGCCATGGCGAATCCGAGCGCTGCCGCTGGCACTTCGAGTTCGAGGCCGACGCCTTCCTCCACCACATGATCCGCAACATCATGGGTTGCCTCGTGCGGATCGGAAGAGGCGACGAGCGACCGGAATGGATGCGCGAAGTGCTGGATGCGCGCAGCCGCATCGTCGCTGCACCGACCTTTTCGCCCAACGGACTTTATTTTCTGGGCCCGCAATACGCGGCCGGGTGGGGCCTCCCGGCCGAGGCGACGATGGGAGGCACGGGCGCTGCGTATGATGGCCCGCCATGAGCGCCGCCTTCGTCCCACCCCGCACGCGAATCAAGATTTGCGGTCTCACACGTGAGCAGGATGTGGATGCTGCCGTGCAGGCGGGCGCCGATGCTGTCGGCTTTGTTCTGTATTCGGCCAGTCCGCGCGCGGTAACGGTCGCTCGCGCGGCCGAGTTGGCCGAGCGGTTGCCGCCTTTCATGACCCGCGTGCTCCTGTTCGTCAACGAGTCGCCGGAAATGACCGTGGACGCGCTCGCCAGAGTGCCGGGTTCGATGGCTCAATTCCACGGCGACGAATCGCCATCGCAGTGCTGGGACGGCTGCGGTCAGGGCGCCTATCGGTTCATGCGCGCGGCCCGCATTCCGCTCGGGGCCGCCGGAGCGGGCTTCGACCTCGTAAAATACGCGTCCGATTACTCCCGCGCCCAGGCCATCCTGCTCGACGCCCATGTCGAAGCGTATGGCGGTGGCGGCAAGGCATTCGATTGGTCACTTCTTCCACCCGCCGTCGACGCTCACCTCGTCTTGAGTGGTGGGCTCGCACCTGCAAACGTGGGCGATGGCATTCGTCAGTTGCGGACGCGCTGCAAGTCGCTGTCCGTTGACGTGAGCTCCGGCGTCGAAGCCTCCAAGGGGATCAAGGACGCCGAGAAGATTCGCGCATTCGTCGCCGCAGTCCGCGAAGCTGACGCCCGCCCCTAGGCTGCGCGCACTTCGTGTTGCTTCGCCAACCCCCTCGCGGGGGCAATACGACCGGCCCGGCGAAGCCGGTTCCGGCGTATCTCCCCAAATAGTCCGAGAAGACCATCTACGTTGTCATGCCATGAACACCTACCAGCAACCCGATGCCAGCGGCCATTTCGGCATCTATGGCGGCACCTTTGCGAGCGAAACGCTCACTCACGCGATCAACGAACTGCGTGATGCGTACGCGAAGTACAAGGACGACCCGCAATTCCAGGCCGAATTCCACTACGAACTGGCCCATTTCGTGGGCCGGCCTTCCCCGATCTACCACGCAGCGCGCACCAGCCGGGAAATGGGCGGCGCGCAGATCTACCTGAAGCGCGAAGACCTGAACCACACCGGCGCCCACAAGGTGAACAACACCATCGGCCAGGCGATGCTCGCCAAGCGGATGGGCAAGCCCCGCGTGATCGCCGAAACCGGTGCAGGCCAGCACGGCGTGGCGACCGCCACCATCTGCGCGCGATACGGCCTCGAATGCGTGGTCTACATGGGCAGCCAGGACGTTCAGCGCCAGAGCCC
Source organism: Variovorax glacialis (assembly GCF_051216375.1). Taxonomy (NCBI): domain Bacteria; kingdom Pseudomonadati; phylum Pseudomonadota; class Betaproteobacteria; order Burkholderiales; family Comamonadaceae; genus Variovorax; species Variovorax glacialis. The sequence goes on from NZ_JBPJZT010000003.1 coordinate 510,467, forward strand.
CAACGTCTATCGCATGAACCTGCTGGGCGCGACCGTCGTGCCGGTCGAATCCGGCAGCAAGACGCTCAAGGACGCACTCAACGAGGCCATGCGCGACTGGGTCACCAACGTCGAAAACACCTTCTACATCATCGGCACGGTCGCCGGACCTCACCCCTACCCGACCATGGTGCGCGACTTCCAGAGCGTGATCGGCAACGAGTGCATCGAGCAGATGCCGGCCATGCTGGCCGCGCAAGGCATTACAGGCGAAGCCGAGGGCAAGCAGCCCGACGTGGTGGTGGCCTGTGTCGGCGGAGGGAGCAATGCGATGGGCATCTTCCACCCCTATATTCCGTTCGAGGGCACGCGCCTCATTGGCGTCGAGGCGGCGGGCGAAGGCCTGGACAGCGGCAAGCATTCCGCCTCGATCCTGCGCGGCAGCCCTGGCGTGTTGCATGGCAACCGCACCTACCTGCTCCAGAACGAGGACGGGCAGGTCACGGAAACGCACAGCATCAGCGCCGGCCTCGACTATCCGGGCGTGGGCCCCGAGCATGCCTATCTGGCGGATATCGGCCGCGCCGAGTACGTCGGTATCACCGATGCCGAAGCGCTGGAGGCCTTCCACTACCTGTGCCGGACCGAGGGCATCATTCCGGCGCTTGAATCGAGCCATGCGGTGGCCTATGCGATGAAGCTTGCCAAGACCATGCGGCCGGACCAATCCATCCTCGTCAACCTCTCGGGCCGCGGCGACAAGGACATCGGCACGGTCGCGGACCTGTCGGGCGTTGACTTCTACGATCGGCCGTCGATGCGCGGCCTCAGCGTGAAGGGAGGCAGGGCATGAGCCGCATCGCTGCAACTTTCGAAGCCCTGCGGAAGGACGGCCGCAAGGCGCTCGTCCCGTACGTCACGGCCGGCTTTCCGTACGCGGACATCACGCCCGAACTCATGCAGGGCATGGTCGAGGCTGGTGCCGACGTGATCGAACTGGGTGTTCCGTTCTCCGATCCGATGGCCGACGGCCCGGTAATCCAGCGGGCCGGGGAAGCCGCGCTGGCGCTGGGCATCGGCATGAAGCAGGTGCTGGCCATGGTCACCGCCTTCCGCCAGAAGGACGACAGCACGCCCGTCGTGCTGATGGGCTATGCCAATCCGGTCGAGCGCTACGACCTGGTGCACGGCAAGGGCACCTTCATCCGCGACGCGGCCGCGGCCGGCGTGGACGGCCTGCTGATCGTCGACTACCCGCCCGAGGAATGCGAGGACTTCGCCGCTGCGCTCCAGGCCCGTCACATCGACCTGATCTTCCTGCTTGCACCCACGAGCACCAGCGAGCGCATGGCGCAGGTCGGCCGCATCGCCACGGGCTACGTCTACTACGTCTCGCTCAAGGGTGTGACCGGCGCCGGAAACCTCGACACCGAGGCCGTCGGCCAGATGATCCCTCGCATTCGAGAGCATGTGAAAGTGCCGGTCGGCGTGGGCTTCGGCATCCGCGACGCACGGACCGCGCAGGCCGTCGGCTCCACAGCCGATGCGGTCGTGATCGGCTCCCGCATCATCCAGCTGATCGAAGACCAGCCGCGCGACGCCGTGGTGCCGCGGGTGCGCGAATTCCTGGCCGACATCCGGCAGGCGCTCGACGCCCTGCCCGCCGCGACGCCCAAGAACGCGGCTGGCCGATAATCCCTGCCAACACAAGGAGCCCCCATGAGCTGGCTTGAAAAACTGCTACCCCCCAAGATTGCACCGACCGACCCGAGCGAACGCCGCCAGATGCCCGAAGGCCTCTGGATCAAATGCCCGAGTTGCGAGACCGTGCTTTACAAGACCGACCTCGAGCACAACCAGAACGTCTGCCCGAGCTGCGGCCACCACCATCGGATCGGCGCCCGGGCCCGGCTCGACGCCTTTCTCGACTCCGAGGGCCGCTACGAGGTGGGCCAGGAAGTCCTGCCGGTCGACGCCCTCAAGTTCAAGGACAGCCGCAAGTACCCGGAGCGCCTCAAGGAAGCGCTGGAGAACACCGGCGAAACCGACGCGCTCATCGTGATGGGCGGCTCAGTGCACAGCATCAACGTGGTGGTTGCGTGCTTCGAGTTCGACTTCATGGGCGGAAGCATGGGCAGTGTGGTCGGCGAGCGCTTCGTGCGCGGCGTCGAGACGGCCATCGAGCAGAAGGTGCCCTTCATCTGCTTCACGGCCACCGGCGGCGCGCGCATGCAGGAAGGCCTGCTGTCGCTGATGCAGATGGCGAAGACCAATGCGGCGCTCACACGGCTTGCCAAGAAGGGTCTGCCGTACATCAGCGTGCTGACAGATCCGACGATGGGGGGCGTGAGTGCTGGCTTCGCGTTCGTCGGCGACGTGGTGATCGCGGAGCCCAAGGCGCTGATCGGTTTTGCCGGCCCGCGCGTGATCGAGTCCACCGTGCGCGTGACGCTGCCCGAAGGCTTCCAGCGGGCGGAGTTCCTGCAGACCAAGGGTGCGATCGACTTCATCTGCGATCGGCGCGAGTTGCGCAAGACGGTGGCGAACACGCTGGCGATGCTGCTGCGTCAGCCGGCGGACGCGGTGGTTTGACCCACCCCCAGGCTTCGCGCACTTTGTGTCGCTTCGCCTACCCCCTTGCAGGGGGCAATACCTGCGGCCCGGCGGAGCCGGTTCCGCGGTATTCCTGACTCACCCCCAAGCTCGCTCGCTTCGCGTAGCCGCCTACCCCCTTGCAGGGGGCAATACCTGCGGCCCGGCGGAGCCGGTTTCGCGGTATTCCTGGGATTGAGTCGACCCCTCTTATCGGCCCAGGGTGAAAGCCGAGGCCATGACGTTGCCGAGGATGATGGCGCCGACTTGGAGCAGCACGATGGCGGCAAGGGGCGAGAGGTCGACGCCGCCTACGAGCGGGATGAATCGCCGCAGGGGGCGAACCAGGGGCTCCGCCAGTCGGGCGATGAGGTCATGCAGCATCGATGAGGCATTCGGCACCCACGACAGCACGGCGTAGACGATCAGCAAGGCGGTGAGGCCCGAGACCGCGAGTTGCAGCAGGCCGATGAATGAGATCAGGGGCAGTATGGCCCAGCGGTCCAGTCCGCCCATCAACAGCCAGAGCAGCAGGAATTTCGCCAGCACGAGGAGCCACGCGGCGACGCCGCTGGCGAGGTCCCAGCGCTTGATCGGGGGCACGACGCGACGAAGCGGCAGCACGATCCAATCGGTGATCGCGAACACGAAGCGCCCCAGCGGATTCCCGAAGGGCACGCGGTGGTATTGCATGTAGAGACGAAGCAGGCAGGCGCCGCCCAGAAGGCCGACGATCACGTCGAGCAGGAACGAAGGAATCTGATAGAGCATGGCGCGTGGTCGTGAGCGGAATGCGATGATAGCCACGCAAGGTTCATCGATGACGACACAACCCCTTCTGAGCTCTCTTCCCCTCTTCCCCCTGGGCACCGTGCTGTTTCCTGGCGGCTTCCTGCCGTTGAGGATCTTCGAGGTGCGCTACCTCGACATGATCGGCAGATGCCACAGGACCGGTGCTCCCTTCGGCGTGGTCAGTCTCACGCAGGGGTCGGAGGTCCGCAAGGCGGGAGCGGAGGCCGAACGCTTCGCGGCAGTGGGCACGCTCGCCGTCATTCGCGAGTTCGAAGCGCCCCAGTCGGGACTCCTGCAAATCGAATGCATCGGGACGCAGCGCTTTCGGGTCCGTTCCAGCGAATTGCAGAAGTACGGGTTGTGGACCGCGGACGTCGAGGCGATGGCCGACGATGTCGCCTTGGCCATCCCTGAAGACCTCCGACACGCCGCCGACGCCTTGCGCCGCCTGGTCGACACGCTGGAAGAGCGCCGGCGGATGGAGGGCGATGAAAGCGTTCGCTTGCCGATCGCACAGCCCTATCGTTTCGACGACTGCGGCTGGGTCGCGAATCGCTGGTGCGAGCTTCTGCCTATGCAGCAGGAGCTCAAGCAGCGGCTGATGGAACTCGACAGCCCGCTCATGCGGCTCGAACTGGTGAGCGATCTGCTGGCGCGCACGGGCATCGCGAAGTAGCTTGCTACCAATTCAATAGCAGCCGATGCAGGATCCGCAAGTGCTGCCGCGGGGTCTTCGGCGAGGCTTGCGCGGCTAAAATGGCGGGTTCCGCGCGCCCCGCCCGCGGCCCATTCTGCTCCCCATGTCCGACCACCTCATCCCCTCCGTCCCCACTCCCGCCGCCACGCCGGTCGCCGCCACCGACGACAACCAACTCATCGCCGAACGGCGTGAAAAGCTCAAGGCGCTCCGTGCGGCGCAGGCCGACGGCAAGGGTGTCGCCTTTCCGAACGACTTCAAGCCTGCCGACCGCGCCGCCGCACTGGTCGCGACGCACGGCGAAACGCCGTCCGACATCCTCGAAGCGAACCCCATCGCCGTGAGCGTGGCGGGCCGGATGATGCTGAAGCGCGTGATGGGCAAGGCCAGCTTCGCGACCCTCCAGGACGCCACCGGCCGCATCCAGCTCTACGTCACCCGCGACGCGGTCGGCGAAGAGGCATATGCCGAGTTCAAGCACTGGGACCTCGGGGACATCGTCGGCGCCGAGGGATCGGCCTTCAAGACCAAGACCGGGGAACTCTCGGTCAAGGTCACGAAGCTCCGCCTGCTGACCAAGAGCCTGCGCCCGCTGCCCGACAAGTTCCACGGCATGGCCGACCAGGAGCAGAAATACCGCCAGCGCTATGTCGACCTGATCACGGATTCGACGGCCCGCGAGCGCTTCGCCGCACGCAGCCGCGCCGTCAGCGCCTTGCGCACGTTCATGGTGGAGAACGACTTCCTCGAGGTCGAGACGCCCATGCTGCACCCCATCCCGGGCGGTGCGAACGCCAAGCCGTTCAAGACGCACCACAACGCGCTCGACCAGGAGATGTTCCTGCGGATCGCGCCGGAGCTCTACCTCAAGCGCCTGATCGTCGGCGGCTTCGAACGCGTGTTCGAAATCAACCGGAGCTACCGCAACGAAGGCATCTCGGTGCGGCACAACCCCGAGTTCACCATGATGGAGTTCTACGCGGCCTACTGGAACTACCGCGATCTGATGAACTTCACCGAAACGCTGATCCGCACGATCGCCGACAAGGCGGTGGGCACGCAGCAACTCACCTACCAGGGCAAGCCCGTCGACCTGAGCCAGCCTTTTGAGCGGCTGACGATCCGCGAGGCGATCCTGAAGCACACGGATGCCGGCGCCAACGTCGACGACGCTGCATGGCTCGTCAATGCGCTGCGCAAGATCGGCCTCAGCGAGGAAAAGGACAAGCTCTCGCAGCGCAGCCTCGCGAGCCTGCAGGTCATGTACTTCGAGGAGACCGTCGAAGAGAAGCTCTGGCAGCCGACCTTCATCATGGAACACCCGACCGAGATCTCGCCGCTGGCACGCGCCAACGACGAGCGCCCGGAAGTGACGGAGCGCTTCGAGCTCTACATCACCGGCCGCGAGTTCGGCAACGGCTTCAGCGAACTCAACGATGCCGAGGACCAGGCCGCGCGCTTCAATGCGCAGGTCGCGGCCAAGGACAGCGGTGACGACGAGGCCATGTTCTACGACCACGACTTCGTGCGCGCGCTGGAATACGGCATGCCGCCGACGGGCGGCTGCGGCATCGGCATCGATCGCCTCATGATGCTGCTGACCGACTCGCCGAGCATCCGCGACGTGATCCTGTTCCCCGCGCTGCGCAAGGAATCTTGAACACGCACAGGCCCGCGATCGGGATCGACTTCGGCACGTCGAACTCCGCTGCAGCTTTCGTGGCCGACGACGGGCTCGCGCGCCCGCTGTCGCTCGAAGGTTCCGCCACCGCCATCCCGACGGCCCTCTTCTTCAACGCCGAGGATCGGAGCACGCACTACGGGCGCGATGCGGTTGCCCAGTACCTGTCGGGCACCGAAGGCCGGCTGATGCGGTCGCTCAAGAGCCTGCTGGGCAGCTCGCTCATGCAGGAGCAGACCGAGGTTCTCAACGAGCGCGTCAGCTTCGAGGACATCATCACGCTTTTCCTGTCGGAGATCGGTGCGCGCGCGCGCAAGCAACTGGGCGCGCAGCCCGGCCGGGTTGTTATCGGCCGTCCGGTCCGCTTCGTCGACGACGACGAGCAGCGCGACAGATTGGCCGAGGACACCCTCCGCCGGGCCGCGCTGAATGCAGGGCTCGGCGACGTCGAATTCCAGTACGAACCGATCGCGGCAGCCTTCGACTACGAGCGGCGCGTGACGCGCGAATCGCTGGTCCTGATCGTCGACATCGGCGGCGGCACCTCCGACTTCACCGTCGTTCGCCTCGGCCCCGAGCGCACGGCGAATGCCGACCGCGCAAGCGACGTGCTGGCCACCACCGGCGTGCACATCGGCGGCACCGACTACGACCAGCGTCTCAGCCTCGAGTGCGCGATGCCGCACCTGGGCTTCCGGCACATCGGGCCGCAGGGGCGCGAAGTGCCGAGCCGCACCTTTTTCGACCTGTCGTCCTGGCACCTGATCAACTGGCTCTACGCGCCGAAGGCGATCCGGCAGGTGCAGGAGGTGCGCACGAACTACCTCGACACGCGCTTGCACGATCGCCTGGTGAACGTGCTCGTCGAACGGCAAGGGCATCGCATCGCCAGCGAGGTCGAGGAGGCCAAGATCCGCTCTTCCATGACGAACGGCGGCGTTGCGATCGACCTGTCTTGCGTCGAACCGGGCTTGAGCGCAGCGCTGGGTGCGGACGACCTCGCGCGACACCTTGTCGCATTGCTCGACAGCGTGGTCGCCTGCGCACGCGATTGCGTCCGGCGCGCCGACCTCACGGGCGGGAAGCTCGACGCGATCTATCTCACCGGGGGCTCGTCCGCCCTGCGACCGTTCCAGAGCGCGTTGCGCGCTGCCTTTCCTGGCACGGAGCTGGTCGAAGGTGACCTGTTCGGTGGCGTTGCCGCCGGTCTCGCCTACGCCGCCAACGCGCGCGCGCCGCAGCTCGCATGAAATACCTCGCCGCGTATCCCGCGGCGCTGCGCGCCCAGGTCGAGCAGCTTGTCGTGCAAGGCCGGCTCGGCGAATGGCTGCAGAAGCGGTACGGCAGCACACACGACATCCGCACGGATCGCGCACTCTACGACTACGTGAACGATCTCAAGGGCCAGTTCATGCGGAACGCAGAGCCTCTCTCGAAGGTGGCTTTCGACAACAAGCTCCATGTGATCCGCAACGCGCTCGGCACCCACACGACCGTCTCGCGGGTGCAGGGCAGCAAGCTGAAGTCGAAGCGCGAAATCCGCGTGGCAAGCCTGTTCAAGGAAGTGCCCGTCGAATGGCTGCGCATGATCGTCGTGCACGAACTCGCGCACATGAAGGAGCGCGAGCACGACAAGGCCTTCTATCAGCTCTGCGCGCACATGGAGCCGGACTACCACCAGTTGGAGTTCGACCTGCGCCTGTACCTGACGCACCTCGATGGCGGGGGCGAGCGGCTTTGGTCGGCGGCCCCTTGAACCAGCTCTAGGGCCGCGGCAACATCTCGACGGCACGTCGATAGACGGGCGATTGCATCAAAGCGGCCCAGTCCAGCGCGGGTGCGCGCGGCAGAAGACTTCGCCTGCGCAGTTCGCTCGCGTCGCTCGGTGTCCACCGACCGCTGCGCTGCGCCGCAGCGAAACCGTCAAGGAGTTCATCGAGCGCGGTGCCCTCGCCCACGCTCTGATTGCACAGCAGGGCCAGGTCGCAGCCCGCTTCGAGTGCGGCGAGCGCGGCGTCCGTGTAGCTCAGGAGTTCCCCCTTGACGCGGCGCGCGGCTTCCATGCTGAGGTCGTCGCTGAACACGGCCCCGTCGAATGCGAGCTTGCCGCGCAGGATCTGCTGGAGCCATTTCGATGAGAAACCGGCGGGCCGGTCGTCCACCTTCGGATAGATCACGTGGGCGGGCATCACGGCAGCGAGCGTGCCGGTCAGCCAGTCGTAGGGACGCGCATCGTCCGCAAGGATCGCCTTGAGGCTTCGCCGGTCCACGGGAATGGCCACGTGCGAATCGGCCTTGACGAAGCCGTGCCCCGGAAAGTGCTTACCGCAATTCGCCATGCCGGCCTGCAACAGGCCATGCATCAGGCTCCTCGCGAGCACCGCGACCACGCGCGGATCGCGGTGGAAGCTCCGATCCCCGATGACGCTGCTTTCACCGTAGTCCAGGTCGAGCACCGGCGTGAAGCTGAAGTCGACACCGCAGGCCCGAAGCTCGGCCGCCAGCACGTGGCCGCACGCCACGGCGGCCTGGGTCGCACGAAGCGGATCGCTCATCCAGTGTTCGCCGAGCGTGCGCATCGACGGCAGGCGCGTGAAGCCATCGGTGCGAAAGCGCTGCACACGTCCGCCTTCATGGTCCACGCAAATCAGGAGGTCGGGCCGCAGCGCCTTGATCTCGGCATTGAGGGCGCTCATTTGGGCGCGGTCCCGCCAGTTGCGCGCGAAATGGATCACGCCGCCCACCAGGGGATTGGCAATCCGCCGGCGATCGGCCGCGGTCAGTTCGGTCCCCGCGACGTCGATGATCAGCGGGGCATGCAGGGCGTTGTCGTTCATTCTTCCTTGCGTTCGACGACGACGAAGCTCGCCGCGTAGTCGGTTTCGTCGGTCACGGTCACATGGGCGCTCAAGCCCTGCGCGTCGAACCATTCCTTGAGGCCACCGTGCAGCACGATCACCGGCTTGCCGCTCTTCAGGTTGGCGATCTCGCAAAGGCGCCAGCTCATCGGCATGCGCATGCCCATGCCGACGGCCTTGCTGAAGGCCTCCTTGGCCGAGAAGCGCGTGGCCAGGTAGCGCAAGCCGCGCTTGGGCCAGCGGGCGCTACGGGCCTCCCAGATGGCGTACTCGGCGTCGCTGAGGACCTTGTGCGCGAAACGGTCACCCTGGCGCTCCAAGGTCGCGGCAATGCGCCGGATGTCGCAGATGTCGGTGCCGATGCCGTAGATCACTTGGCTTCGGCGATGCGCTGCAGGTATTCGCGCGTCGCGGCGGTGTAGCCGAGCTCCAGCGCGTCGGCGACGAAGGCATGGCCGATCGAGACCTCGCGGACCGCCGGCACGGCGCGCAGGAATTCCGTCAGGTTGTCGCGGCTCAGGTCGTGTCCGGCATTGACCTCGAGCCCCGCCGCATGCGCCGCGCGCGCCGCGTCGACGTAGAGCTGCAGGACCGAGTCGGCCTTGGCGGTGTCGCGGGACGCTGCATAGCCTTCGGTATAGAGCTCGACGCGATCGGCACCCACGGCCTTGGCCGCCGCCATCATGTCGGGATTCGGGTCCATGAACAGGCTCACGCGCACGCCAAGGGCCCGGGTCTCGGCAATCAGCGGCCGCAGGCGCTCGGCGTCCTCGGGGAAGCTCCAGCCGTGGTCGCTGGTCGACTGGGTTTCGCTGTCGGGCACGAAGGTGGCCTGGTGCGGCCGCAGTTCGCGCACGAACTCCATCAGGTTGTGGAAGGGATTGCCCTCGATGTTGAACTCGGCCCCCGGCCAATCCTTGCGAAGCAATCCGGAAAGGTCCCGGACATCCTGCGGCCGGATGTGGCGCTCGTCCGGCCGCGGATGCACCGTGATGCCGTGCGCGCCGGCATCCAGGCACAGGGCGGCGGCGAACAGCACGCTCGGGATGCCGAGCGGTCGCGTATTGCGCACCAGCGCGACCTTGTTGAGATTGACCGACAGCGCGGTGGATTTCAGAAGGCTCATAGGGATTGCAGGTCTCGCATCATCTGCCGCGTACGCAGCGTTGCCACGCCGCAATGGTAGTTGAGCAAGGTGCGCAGTTGGGTACGCAATGCGCCATTGACCCCGGCGCAGGCGCGCAGGGTGGCGGCAAAGGGTGCGCGATCGTCGAGCGCGGCCTGCAGCGCCTGCCAGTCGGCGCCTTTCAGCGCGGGCTCGTCGGCGATCGCTTCGCGCAGACCGGCCTCGGGCACCAGCGCATAGCGCGCATCGGGGATCAGCGGCGCCAGCGTGGCCGTCTGGGCGTCGAGGGTGGGCAGCAAGCCGACCTCGCGCAGCATCAGCAGTTCGAAGGCGCGCAACGCTGCCGACTGCGTCGCAGCCTGCGCGCCCGCATGTTCGCTGGCCAGTACCTGCACGACCGCAGCGTAGGCGTCGAACAGCGCTTCGTGCGGGTCGTCGCGCGCCAAGAGGCGCAGCACGAGTTCGTTGACGTAGTAGCCCGACATCAGCGCCTCGCCTGTCGGCATGACGTGGCCGCCCATCCATTCCGCGCCCTTGAGCGTGCGGATCTCGGCGTCGCCGCTGAAGTTCAGCTGAAGCGGCTGCAAGGGCAGCAACACCGGCCGGAAGTTGGAACTGGGTCGCTTCGCGCCCTTGGCCACGAGCGCAATGCGGCCGTGGTGGCGCGTGAAGGTTTCGAGAATCAGGCTCGATTCGCTCCAGTCATAGCGATGAAGCACATAGGCCGGCTCGTGCGAAACGCGCTTTATGGCCATACGCCCGGGGCGTGCTCATTCATAGCCGAAGGAGCGCACCCTCGCTTCGTCGTCGGCCCATCCGGAACGCACCTTGACCCACAGCTCGATGAAAACCTTGGCGTCCATGAGCTTCTCGAGCTCCTGGCGCGTCTCGGTGCCGATGCGCTTGATGCGATCGCCCTTGTCGCCGATGACCATCGCCTTGTGGCCGTCGCGCTCGACGACGATCGTCGCGGCGATCCTGAGCAGCCGCTTCTGGCCCTTGCGCGCGGGCGGCTCTTCCTCGAACTTGTCGATGATGACCGTCGAGGTGTAGGGAAGCTCGTCGCCGGTCAGGCGGAACAGCTTCTCGCGCACCATCTCGCTGGCGAGGAATTGTTCGCTGCGGTCGGTGAGTTCGTCTTCGGCGTACCACCAGGCCTGCTCCGGCAGGTATTTCTCGCAGATGCCGAACAGGCGTTCGATGTCCTTCGCGTTCTTGGCGGACATCGGCACGAACTCGGCGAAGGCGTGCTTCTGCTGCATGGTCTGCAGCCAGGGAGCGATGTCGCCACGGCGATGGACGTTGTCGAGCTTGTTGGCGATCAGCACCGTGGGTATGCCCGAACCCAGCAGCTTCAGCACCCGCTCGTCCGCCGGCGTGAAGCTGCCCGCCTCGACCACGAACAGGATCAGGTCCACGTCCGACACCGCGCCCACCACCGTCTTGTTGAGCGAGCGGTTCAGCGCATTGGCGTGCAAGGTCTGGAAACCCGGCGTGTCGACGAAGACGAACTGCGTGGCGCCCAGCGTCCGCATGCCGGTGATGCGGTGCCGCGTAGTCTGCGCCTTGCGCGAGGTGATGCTGATCTTCTGGCCGACAAGGGCGTTCAGCAGCGTCGACTTGCCCACGTTGGGCTTGCCGACGATGGCGACGAGCCCGCAACGCTGCCCGGATGGCACGCCTGGGTCTCCGACCTCCCCTTCAGGCGCCGGATTGTTCGATTCGATGGGGTCGTTCATGGGAATGCCTTCGCGCCGCGCGCCTTGAGCCGGATCAACATGGCCGCCGCGGCGGCCTGCTCACCGGCGCGGCGCGAGCCGCCGATGCCGCGCTCGCGAAGCCCCAGTTCGGGCACCTCGCATTCGACATCGAAAGTCTGCTTGTGGGCCGCGCCCAGCGTACCAACCACGCGGTAGACCGGCAGCTTCATTTTGTGGCCCTGAAGCCATTCCTGCAATTCGGTTTTCGGATCCTTGGCCACCGCATCCATGCGCGGGTTGATCTCGACGGATTCGTAGAGACGGTGCACCAGCGCCTCGGCAGCCCCAAAGCCCGCATCGAGGTAGACCGCACCGATCACCGCTTCCAGTGCATCGGCCAGGATCGACGGCCGATTCTGGCCACCCGAGCGCGACTCGCCTTCACCCAGGCGCAACAACGGCGAGAGCGCCAGCTTGAGCGCCAGCTGATGCAGCGTGTCCTGCTTGACCAAATTGGCCCGCACGCGCGAGAGATCGCCCTCCGGCAAGGCCGAAAGTCGCGTGTAGAGCAGATGGGACACACCCAGGTTGAGCACCGAGTCCCCGAGAAACTCGAGCCGCTCGTTGTGATCGGCCGAAAAGCTCCGATGCGTCAACGCAAGCTGGAGCAGCCGCACATCCGCAAAAGAATACTGGAGGCGCGCCTGCAGCGCACCAAGCCCCCCCTCGCTCACAACGCCAAGTCACAGGCCGCCAAAGGCTGGCCCGTTCCAGAAACACCGCGGAACCGGCTCTGCCGGTCCGCCGGTGTTGCCCCCTGCAAGGGGGTGGGCGGCCACACGAAGTGGGCAAGCCTGGGGGTGTGCATCACCGTGATTGACCTTGGTATTTCAGCAGCAGGAAGGCAGGCCCGAAGAGATGGATCTCGCGGTCATAGGCAAAGGACACGACCACCTTGTCACCGTCCTTCTTCACGTCGAGATCCTTGCCGGTGACGGACTTGAAGTCGTCGATGGCCTGGGCACGGTCGAAGATCGCGCGGACTTCAGGCACCGTCGTGCCTTCCTTGGCCTTGTTGGCCGCCTTGGTGATGGCCTGGTATTCGATCAACGTCGGAATCACCTGGGCGACGACGACGCCGACACAGGCCAAGACGATGGCGACGAACAGCAGCCCCACGAACGAGATGCCACGCTGTTTATGTCTTGATTGCTTTGCTGTCATGCCCTCTACCCCTCGAATGAAAAGCCCGAATACTTATTGGAAGCCGCCGATGCGCTTGAAATTGCCGAAATTCATCCAGACAAGGAAGGCTTTGCCGACGATGTTCTGGTCGGGGACGAATCCCCAATAGCGCGAATCCAGGGAATTGTCCCGGTTGTCGCCCATCATGAAATAGTGACCTTCGGGCACCTTGCACACCACGCCTTCAACACTGTAACGGCAGTTTTCCTGGTAAGGGAACGGCATGATCTCCGCTTCGGACAACCCCGCACGGCGAGTGTCGTCATTGAGCAACTTGTGCTCCTTGCCGCCGAGGTTCTCGGTGTATTGCTTGAGGTAGCGCATGGCCTCCTCGTCGAAATACTCGGGGATCTGGTCCTTGCTCACCGGCTGGCCATTGATGGTGAGTTTCTTGTTCAGATAAGCCACCTCGTCGCCGGGCACGCCAATCACGCGCTTGATGTAATCCATGCTCGGCTTCGGCGGATAACGGAACACCATGACATCGCCGCGCGCCGGCGGCCGGCCGTCGGTGATCTTGGTATTGATGACCGGCAAGCGAAGGCCGTAGACGAATTTGTTCACGAGGATCAGGTCGCCCGTGAGCAGCGTCGGCATCATGGAGCCGGAAGGAATCTTGAAAGGCTCGAACAGGAACGAGCGCAACAGGAACACGGCCAGGATGACCGGGAACAGCCCGGCGGTCCAATCCAGCCACCAGGGCTGCATGACCAGGCGTTCGCGCGCCTTGGTGTCGACGGTATCGACTTGCGTGATGCCTTGCCTGGCGAGCTCCGCGCGGCGCTGCGCCAGCGAAGCGTCGAGCGCTTCGGCAGCACGCCGGCGCTTCGGCAGGAAATAGAAGCGCTCGGCCACCCAATAGATGCCGGTGACGACCGTCGCGAGAAACAACAGCAGCGCGAAGTTGCCTTCGACAACGCCGAAATACCAGGCACCGATGTAGCCGACAAAGGCCGCGAGGATGAGGGAAGTAAGGAATGCCATCTTTTAGTCTTCGACTTGAAGGATGGCGAGGAAGGCCTCTTGCGGGACCTCGACCGAGCCGATCTGCTTCATTCGTTTTTTGCCCGCCTTCTGCTTTTCGAGCAGTTTCTTCTTGCGGGTGATATCGCCGCCATAGCACTTGGCGAGCACGTTCTTGCGAAGGGCTTTGATTGTCTCACGCGCAATGATGTTGACCCCGATCGCGGCCTGGATCGCGACGTCGAACATCTGGCGGGAAATGATTTCGCGCATCTTGGAAACCACCGCCCGGCCGCGGTACTGGCTCTGGCTGCGGTGCACGATGATCGACAGCGCATCGACCTTCTCGCCGTTCAGCAGGATGTCGACCTTGACGACATCCGACGCGCGGTATTCCTTGAATTCGTAGTCCATCGACGCATAACCGCGGCTGACGGACTTCAGCTTGTCGAAGAAGTCCAGCACGATCTCGCCAAGCGGCATCTCGTAGGTCAGCATCACCTGCCGCCCGTGGTAGGCCATGTTCATCTGCACGCCACGCTTCTGGTTGGCGAGCGTCATGACGGCGCCGACGTATTCCTGCGGCATGTAGAGATGCACCGTGACGATCGGCTCACGGATCTCGGCCATTTTGCCGACGTCGGGCATCTTGGAGGGGTTCTCCACCATGATCACCTCGCCGTCGTTCTTCATGACCTGGTAGACCACGCTCGGCGCGGTCGTGATGAGGTCCTGGTCGAACTCGCGTTCGAGCCGCTCCTGCACGATCTCCATGTGCAGCAGGCCGAGGAAGCCGCAGCGGAAGCCGAAGCCCAGCGCCTGCGAAACTTCGGGCTCGTAGTGCAGGGACGAGTCGTTGAGCTTGAGCTTCTCGAGCGCGTCGCGCAACGAGTCGTACTCGCTCGCCTCGGTCGGATAGAGGCCGGCAAAGACCTGCGGCTGGATCTCCTTGAAGCCCGGCAAGGCTTCGGTCGCGGTCGCTGCGGCGCCGCCGGTCCCGGTCTTGATCAGGGTGACGGTGTCGCCGACCTTCGCGGCCTGCAGTTCCTTGATGCCCGCGATGATGAAGCCCACTTCGCCCGCTTCGAGCGACTGGCGGACTTCGGTGGCCGGCGTGAAGACGCCGAGGTTGTCGGCGTTGTAGGTCGCGCCCGAAGCCATCATCTTGATGCGCTCGCCCTTTGCGAGGCGGCCATCGACCACGCGCACGAGCATCACGACGCCGACATAGGCGTCGAACCAGCTGTCGACGATCATCGCGCGCAGCGGCGCATCGGGATTGCCGCGTGGAGCGGGCACCTTCGCCACGATCGCTTCAAGAATCTCGTCGATGCCCATGCCCGTCTTTGCCGAGCAGGGAATCGCATCAGCCGCATCGATGCCGATCACATCTTCAATCTCTGCCTTCGCGTTCTCGGGATCAGCCTGCGGCAGATCCATCTTGTTGAGCACCGGCACGACTTCGACACCGAGGTCGAGGGCCGTATAGCAGTTGGCAACGGTCTGCGCTTCGACGCCCTGGCTTGCATCGACAACGAGCAATGCACCTTCGCATGCGGAGAGGGAGCGACTCACTTCGTACGAGAAGTCGACGTGGCCCGGCGTGTCGATCAGATTGAGGTTGTAGACCTGCCCATCACGCGCCTTGTAGTGCAGCGCGGCGGTCTGTGCCTTGATGGTTATCCCACGCTCTTTCTCGATCTCCATCGAGTCGAGCACCTGCGCTTCCATCTCGCGTTCGGCAAGGCCGCCGCAACGTTGAATCAAGCGATCCGCAAGCGTCGACTTGCCGTGATCGATGTGCGCAATGATCGAAAAATTTCTGATGTGATTCATCAACGGGAACGCTTAAGTACTTGAATTGGCTCGTGCGCAGAAGGCGACAGGCAAGAAAAAAGGGCGCGTCCACAAGAGACGCGCCCTGAACCAACAAGCAATGGCAACTGCAGTAGTTGGAACTTCATTGTAGGCAAAAAGGGGGGCGCGTACAGCCGGGCCGGAGCCCTGGAATCGTCGTTGCAGGTCAGCAACATGACACTTATGAACAGCTTATCAACAAGAACGGTGGACCGAATCCTTAACAACTTGTGGGCGAACTGTGGAGCGCCGGTGGATGGACAACTGGAATCTCGCATCGTGAAGATCCTGAAGCTGCTTATGCGCGGACTGATGCCCAGAGAGGCCCTATTCTACCGAAAACCATCATTAGCCGGCTTGCAAGTTAGTGAACGCAAACCAAAAACACAGGGCTTAGACCTCAAAAAAATTTCGTCGCATTGCTGTCCGGGCGCGACAAACGGTCAAAAAACGGGCCCCAAACCCGACTGCCGGGTGGGGCCACTTGACGCCATGCGCCGGTTCAGCGTGCGGGGCGGATCAGCGCGTATTGCGCCCAGTCGCCCCGTCGGAACAGCAAGCTGACGGGCTTGCTCTTGTCGGACTTGGCAAGGGCGGCGTCGAACTCCTTGACGTTGGCGATCTCGGTATTGCTGACCGCGAGGACGACATCACCCTCGCGCAGGCCAGCCCGGGCGGCCGCGTCGGTGGCCGCATCGATCCTCACGCCACCCTTAACCTTGAACTCCTTCTTCTGCAGTTCAGTGAGATCGCTCAGCACGAGTCCCATGGACTTCGCGGCCGCCGACGGCGGTTTGCTGGCCGGCTCGTCCCGATCGGCCGTGCGCTTGGCCGGCTTTTCGGGCTCGATCTCGGCGATGGTCACATTGAGATCACGCGAATTGCCGCGACGGAACACCGTGACCGAGCTCTTTGTCCCCGGCTTGGTGTTGCCGACAAGGCGCGGCAAGTCGCTGGGCTTCTCGATGGACTTGCCGTCGAACTTGGTGATGATGTCGCCCGGCTCGATGCCCGCCTTCTCGCCCGGCGAGCCGGTCTCGACGCCGCGCACGAGTGCGCCCTGGGCCTTGCCGAGACCGATCGATTCGGCCACGTCCTTCGTGACCTGGTCGATCTGCACGCCGATACGTCCGCGGGACACGCGCCCGTACTGCCGCAGTTGATCGCTCACGCGAATCGCCTCGTCGATCGGGATCGAGAACGAAATCCCCATGAATCCGCCGGAGCGCGAATAGATCTGGCTGTTGATCCCGACCACCTCGCCACGCATGTTGATCAGCGGGCCGCCGGAGTTGCCGGGATTGATGGCAACGTCCGTCTGGATGAAGGGGAGGTAGTCGCCGGTGTCGCGCTGCTTGGCGCTCACAATGCCGGCCGTGACCGTGTTTTCAAGACCGAACGGCGAGCCGATCGCCATCACCCATTCACCGACGCGCAACTTGGACACGTCGCCGACCTTGACCGCCGGCAGGCCGGTCGCGTCGATCTTCACGACGGCGACGTCCGTGCGCTTGTCGGCGCCGATGATCTTCGCCTTGAACTCGCGCTTGTCCGGCAAAGTCACCAGTACCTCGGAAGCGCCGTCGACCACGTGCGCATTGGTCATGACGAAGCCGTCGGGCGACAGGATGAAGCCGGACCCGACACCGCGAGGGCGCTCTTCCTCCTGAGGTTGCTGCGGCCGGTTCGGACGCGGCCCCTGGCGGGGAACGCCGGGCATCGGCTGACCGAAGAATCGACGGAAGAAGTCCTGCATCTCCTCGTCCATCTCGCCATTGCCGCTCCCTTGCGTCACTTTCTCTACAGTGCGGATATTGACCACGGCAGGGCCGACCTGATCGACCAGATCGGTGAAATCAGGCAATGCGCGCGTTTGCGCATGGGCGGGCGTCGCAGGAACGAGCGCGGCCGTCGAAGCGACCGCCACAGCGCAGGCCAGGAAACATGAACGGAATGTGTTCCTCTCGAACTTGACCATCATCAGCTTCTTTCGTTGAGACTTGAACCAGAATAAAACACTCTGTGAACGCTCCCGGCGTCGCGCGGGGCGAGGGAACTTCGGACTGTCGACTCAGCGGGCACGCACCAGACTCTGGGCGAACGCGTCGAGTGTTTGCGCGGGAACTTCGCCAACCGCAGTCAACCACCAATCCCCATCCTTGTCGACAAGGCGACGTGTGAGCGTGTAGGTGGCGCCCAATGCAAGGAGGACTTCACGGGGCTTGCGCTGCGCATCGTAAGGCTCGACGAAAAGCGAGACGGAGGCAAGTCCATCGGAAAACGTCCACTGCATCGTGTGGCCCTGCGCGTCGTTGCCCATCGGGCGCCGATAGCAATTGACCGGCTTGAAACCAGCAACCGGTGACTTGAGCGCCCATCCCTCGCGCTGGGCCGATGTCCGCTCGAGCTCGGACTTCTCGACACGATAGCCTGCGGTGCTCGCCATCATCTGCGTGAGGGCATGCGTCCGGATGGGCGCATCGAGTTGCAGTTCCGAGAACGCCGACTGCTCGATCACCTTGTTTTCGCCGTCGATGGTCTGCAACTTGACAACCAGTCCGGAGCGTCGCTCGCTCCAGACGCGATAGCCGAATCGCAAACTGTCGCGGGGTTCGACCTGCACCACGTCGGCGTCGAATCCGGCAACCCTGTCTTTGCCGACCACGCGGACGCCATACAGATCGCCGACGGAGGAGTCGGGATTGCCCAGCAGGTTGGGAAACAGCTCCAGGTTCTCACGCTTCTCGCTCTTGACGACCTTCGACTCCGGCAAGAAGGTGACGACCTTGTCGTTTCGCCTGAAAGTCGAACGCGGCGGGCCAGACAAGGCCTCGATGCGTTCCATCTGCAGATCGCCTTCGGACACGTGCCAGATCCGGGCGCTTGAAAGCGTGCCCGTCGAAGCCGAGACGACGAAAGTTCCAATGTAACTGCGCTGGCGGGAAGCCGCGTGCATGCGCTGAAGCCATTCGACCACGCTCAACGTCGGCGCCTCGCCACTTGTCGCTGCGGAAGGACCGGGTGTCTTTGAAGGTGACGGAGCTGTCCGACTCTGGGCAATGGCGGCATGAGCCACGCAGAAGGCCGCCATCACGGCCAGGAAACCACGCACGGAAATCGGCATCGGAACGGTCATCAAAACAGTTGCAACTGCGCGATCAGCGCGATGGCCTCTCGAAGGTCGCGTTGCGCAGGAAACCCGAAGGCATCTGCGACGCACCACCGGCTTGCTGGTGCGCCTCGAGGAGTTGGTCGAGGCGCGGATCACGCAGCATGATCTGGGGGTTGCCGTTGCCGATGATGACCTTGGTCGGTGTCAGTGCCTGGGGCAGCTGCGGTTGCAGCGCCGTGGCCACGACGGTTGGCGCCACTGGCTGAACGGCGGCCAACTGAGCGCCCGTTGCCCCGGGCCCACCCGTGCCGACCCAGTTCCAGCCAATGGCCGCCGCCGCAGCCAGCGACGCGGCGCCGGCAACGAGTTTCCAGCGGAACACGGGTTCATTGGCGGCTTCGACGCGCCGTTGGACCGGCGTCGCCTCCAGAAGCACCGGCGTCAAGGCGGGCACCATCGGCTCCGCGGCAAGCCGACCCTGGAGCCGGGAAAGAAAGAGCGATGTGTCGCTGCACGTCGCGTGGACGCCCGAGCGCAGTACGTCCCCCACCAAGTGGTAGGTCTGCCATGTCGCGCGGAGATCATCGTCCGCGCTGACCTTGCCGATGACGTGGGCGAACTCGTCGTCGCGTAAATGGCCGTCGGCGAGTGCCGAGACCTGTTCGTGGACCGTGTTTGTGTTGTTCATTTCATTCACCTGCTTACCAACGCTTGCCCGACTGGTTGTCCAGCAAAGGCTTGACCCTGGCCGAAATGGCTTCGCGGGCACGGAAAATCCGCGACCGTACCGTGCCGATCGGACAATTCATGACCTCGGCGATCTCTTCGTAGCTCATGCCCTCGATCTCGCGCAACGTCACCGCCTGCCTCAGTTCGGCAGGCAGCGCTTCCATCGCCGCCTCGACGGCCGCCGCTATTTCATTGGCAGCCATCACGGATTCGGGGGTCTCGTCGCTGATTGGTTCGTTTCCCGGCCGGTAAGTTTCATCTTCGTCTTCGGAAGACGAGCGCAAGGCGCTCTCGGAAACCGTCGGGTCGCGCTTCATGTCGACCAGCGCCTTCTTGGCGGTGTTGACGGCTATCCGGTACAGCCAGGTGTAGAACTGCGCCTCGCCACGAAACTGGTGCAGGGCGCGGTAGGCGCGGATGAAGGTCTCCTGTGCGATGTCCTCAACCAGGTTCACGTCCCGAACCATGCGACCGATGAGCCGTTCGATGCGGCGCTGGTACTTGATGACAAGAAGTTCGAAGGCCTTCTGGTCGCCTGCGACCGTGCGCTGGACAAGTTGGAAATCAACCTCGCCCGGCCTCGGTCCCGCGGCGGGCGCGTCGGTCAGACCGGCGTCCGGTGGAACCGGAGGTAACGAAGTTGTCATGAGGAGAAATGATGCGCGTCGGCAGCGCCCGAGTTCGAGTTTCGGGCGGTCGACGCGGCCAGAGGCGCGCGCGAATATAGCGCACGCCGCAAATCGCGCCAGCTTTCCGGCTTGGCCTGTCGTTCGACCCAGATCCAGTGCCGGGAACGGCCTGGCTCTGTCAGGCAAACCAGCAGCAGGGATTGAAGGTCGAGCGCCGTGGTGGCCCGCGCCGATCGAAGGGGGACGCCGCCACTGAGCGACCAATCCTGACCATCGAAACCCAACTCGGCGGGATCCGCCCATCGAAGGGCGCCGGTCGATGCCGCCATGCCCGCTACCGCCGCACTGACTGCCAGGATCCCGTGGCGCCAGTCGAAACCATCGGCCTGGGCGCAAGCAACAGTCACGCCGCAGACGTCAAGGAGCCAAAGAACCAGCAAAAGGCGCTCCGCATAACGAGAACGCCCCACCGGAAAGCTTACCGATGGGGCGCTGTGCATGAGGCGGGAAGAATCAAGCGCGCTTGAACACCAGCGTGCCGTTGGTGCCTCCGAACCCGAAGTTGTTCTTGACTGCCACATCGATCTTCAGATCGCGCGCCTCATTGGCACAGTAGTCGAGATCGCATTCCGGATCCTGATTGAAGATGTTGATCGTCGGGGGGCTCTTCTGATGATGCAAGGCCAGCACGGTGAACACCGATTCGATGCCGCCTGCGCCGCCAAGCAGATGCCCGGTCATCGACTTAGTCGAGTTCACGATGAGTTTCCTCGCGTGATCGCCAAAAGCGTTCTTGATCGCGTTGGTTTCGTTCAAGTCGCCCAGCGGCGTCGAGGTCCCGTGTGCATTGACGTACTGGACTTCATCGGCGTTGACGCCCGCATTGGCCAGCGCCATGGCCATGGAGCGGCGCGGGCCGTCCACGTTGGGCGCCGTCATGTGGAACGCGTCGCCGCTCATGCCGAAGCCCGAGACCTCCGCATAGATCTTCGCGCCCCGGGCCTTCGCGCGCTCGTACTCTTCGAGTACCAGCACGCCCGCGCCCTCGCCGAGCACGAATCCGTCGCGGTCCTTGTCCCACGGACGAGAGGCCGTCTTCGGATCGTCATTGCGGGTCGACAATGCGCGTGCCGCGGCAAAACCACCCAGGCCGAGTGGCGACACCGTCGATTCCGAGCCGCCTGCAATCATCACGTCGGCGTCGCCATATTCGATCATCCGGGCAGATGTGCCAATGGCGTGCAGGCCAGTGGTACATGCCGTCACGACGGCGATGTTTGGACCCTTGAATCCGTACTTGATGGAGACGTGCCCGGAGATCATGTTGATGATCGAGGCGGGCACGAAAAACGGCGAGACACGCCGCGGGCCACGAGAAACCAGTTCTGCGTGCGTATCCTCGATCAGGGGCAAGCCCCCGATGCCGGAGCCGATATTGCATCCGATGCGGACCGCCTCCTCCTCCGATAGCGCATCGCCCGTGGGCAACCCGCTGTCCTGCACCGCCTGGATCGCGGCAGCGAGGCCGAGATGAATGAAGCGGTCCATGTGGCGCGCTTCCTTCTCGGGAATGTAGTCCTTGATGTCGAAACCCTTCACTTCGCCCGCGAACTTGCAGGAGAAGCCACTCACATCGAACTTGGTGATGGTGTCGATGCCCGAATTCCCGGCCAGCAAATTGGCCCAGGATTCGGCAACGGTGTTTCCGACAGGAGCGAGGCAACCGAGTCCGGTCACAACGACGCGGCGTTTGGTCATGCCGGCAAACCTTTCTGGGAGCACTGAGGCCGTTGTGCGGTGCGCGCGAGCGTGAGGGCTGCGGACCGAAGAAACGGGGGCTCAGCGTGGCCGATCAGGCCTTTTGATTCTTGGTGGCGTAGTCGACGGCGTTCTGGACCGTCGTGATCTTCTCGGCATCTTCGTCCGGGATCTCGATGCCGAACTCGTCTTCGAGCGCCATCACGAGTTCGACCGTGTCGAGCGAGTCCGCGCCGAGGTCGGCTACGAAGGCCTTTTCGTTGGTGACCTGGGACTCTTCCACGCCGAGTTGTTCGGCAATGATTTTCTTGACACGTGCTTCGATATCGCTCATTTTGTTCCCTCTGAGGGTTGTAGGTAATCGGTGGATTTTAGCCGGCCGCATTGTGGCATTTGCCGCACGGCCGTAGGTGAAAGGTATTGCGCGCTACGCTTACATATGCATGCCGCCGTTCACGTGCAGTTCCTGCCCCGTGACATAGGCAGCCTGCGGAGAGGCGAGGAAGGCCACTGCGTGTGCGATGTCGGCTGGCTTGCCGAGATGGCCCAGTGGAATCTGCGCCAGCAGTGCCTGCTGCTGCGCTTCGGGCAGACTGGCGGTCATGTCGGTTTCGATGAAACCCGGCGCGACGCAGTTGACGGTGATGCTGCGGCTGCCCAGTTCACGCGCCAACGCACGCGTCATCCCGGCCACTCCGGCCTTTGCAGCGGCGTAGTTGGCCTGACCTGCATTGCCGGAGGCGCCGACCACGCTCGTAATGTTGATGATGCGCCCATAGCGCTGCTTCATCATCGGGCGAATCACGGCGCGGGAAAGGCGGAAGACGGCCTTCAGATTGGTGTCCAGTACCGCGTCCCAGTCGGCATCCTTGAGACGCATCGCCAAAGTGTCCCGGGTAATGCCGGCGTTGTTGACCAGGATGTGGATGGCCCCGTAGACCTTGACGATCTCGTCGATCAGCGCTTCGACGGCCGCGCCGTCATTGACGTTCAGCGCGCACCCGCGGCCGCCGTTGGCGCCCAGGGCGGCAGTGATCTTCGCGGCCCCCTCGTCCGTGGTGCCGGTGCCGATCACCGTCAGCCCCCGATGGGCCAATTCCAGGGCAATGGCAGCACCAATGCCGCGGGAAGCGCCCGTGACCAGCGCAACCTGGCCTTCAAATTTTGGAGTACTCATGAAAGAACCTTGGGGCTCGGCGCTCAGGCAGCGAGCAGTTGTCTTGCTTCGGCAAGCGTGGCCGGGTCGTAGATCGAAGCCGCGGCAAGCTCGGGCGCTATGCGCTTGGCCATGCCAGCCAGAACCTTGCCGGGGCCGCATTCGATCACGGTCGCGATCTCGCGCGACTTGAGCGCCTGGACGGTTTCGACCCAGCGCACCGGCCCGGCGGCCTGGCGCACCAGGGCATCGCGGATACGGTCTGGGTCGGTTTGGACGGCCACGTCGATGTTGTTCACGACGGGAATCCGAGGCGCGGCGAGGCTCACAGACGCGAGTCGCTCCCGCAGCGCTTCAGCCGCTGGCTTCATGAGGCTCGAATGGAAAGGCGCCGAGACAGGCAGGGGAAGCGCGCGTTTGGCGCCATTTGCCTTGAGCACTTCGCATGCCTTGTCGACCGCAGCCTTGCTGCCAGCGATCACGGTTTGCATCGGATCGTTGAAGTTCACCGCCTCCACGACTTCAGCACTGCCCGGACCGAATCCGGCAGTCACCTCGGCGCAGCCAGCCTTCACCTTGTCGGCATCCATGCCAAGGATGGCCGCCATGGCGCCCACTCCGACGGGTACAGCCTGTTGCATCGCCTGGGCCCGGAAACGCACGAGCGGCGCGGCCTGAGTCAGTGTCAGGACGCCGGAAGCGACCAGCGCGGAATACTCTCCGAGCGAATGCCCCGCAACGACCGACGGCGCTTCGCCGCCTTCGGCCCGCCAGGCGCGCCAGGCAGCGACGCCTGCAACGAGCATCACGGGTTGCGTATTGGTCGTGAGGGCCAGAGCCTCCTTCGGCCCTTCGTGGATGAGTCGCGCGACATCTTCATCAAGCGCGTCGGACGCCTCGCGCAGCGTCTCGAGCACCGCGGGGTGATCGCCCCAGGCGTCGAGCATGCCGACCGCCTGCGAGCCTTGACCCGGAAAGACGAAAGCAAAGGACTTCATTGTGTGTGTCTCCGATCGCGCCGCCGCCCCTTTGAGCAGCGCACTGTATTAGTAGTTGAGCAGCACCGCGCCCCAGGTGAAGCCGCCGCCGACACCTTCGAGCATCAGCGTGTCGCCCTTTTTCACCTTGCCCGAGCGGACGGCGTCGTCCAGCGCCAAGGGAATAGAGGCTGCCGACGTGTTGCCGTGCTCGTCGACGGTGACGATCAGCTTTTCGCGGGGGAGCTTCAGCTTCTTCGCCGTGCCTTCCATGATGCGGATGTTGGCCTGATGCGGAATCAGCCAGTCGATGTCCGCTTCTGTCTTGCCGGCCTTCTGAAGCGTGGCGCGCGCAGCTTCTTCCAGCACGCGGACCGCCAACTTGAAGACTGCTTGCCCATCCATGTGAAGAAGAGGCGTACCGAGCACGGAACCGCCGGACACGTGGCCGGGCACACAAAGGATGCCCACGTGCTTACCGTCAGCATGCAGGTCGCTGGCAAGAATCCCGGGCTCGTCACTGGCCTCCAGGATTACCGCACCTGCTCCATCACCGAAGAGAACGCAGGTTGTGCGGTCGTTGAAGTCCAGAATGCGCGAAAACACCTCCGCGCCGACGACCAGCGCGCACTTGGCACTGCCCGTTCGGATCATGGCGTCAGCCACCGTGAGCGCATACACGAAGCCGCTGCAGACAGCCTGCACGTCGAACGCCGGGCATCCGGCAATCCCGAGCTTGTGCTGGAGGATGGCTGCCGACGACGGAAACACCATGTCGGGCGTCGAGGTCGCGACGATGATGAGGTCGATGTCGGACGCGCTTCGGCCGGCGGCCTCCAGAGCATGCCGCGCTGCCTCGAGGCCAAGGTCGCTGCTGGCCACCTCGGGCGCTGCGAAATGGCGGGCTCGAATTCCGGTGCGCTCGATGATCCACTGGTCGGAGGTCTCGATGCCGCGCGCAGCCAGATCCCGGGCGAGATCGTCATTGGTCACACGGCGCGTGGGCAAATAGCTGCCGGTACCTGTGATGCGAGAAAAAGAAGTCATCAAACGTGGAGCGCTGGCGTGTCGGCCGATGTCGCCGATTCTTGCCGCGCAAGCAGAGGTGCGGCGTGGGCGATGCGAGCCCGCACGCGTTCGAGCAGGTTGTTGCGAGCGGCATCATAAGCGCGATCCAGGGCGTGTCCGAACGCCACCTGGTCTGCAGACCCGTGGCTCTTGAAGACAAGACCACGGAGACCCAACAGTGCCGCGCCGTTGTAACGCCGGTGATCCAACCGACGCTTAAGCGCCTTTAGGACCGGATAGGAGACGATAGCCGCGAATTTACTGAAGATGCCATTCGAATATTCAATCCGAAGGAAATCAACAATCATCGTCGCCACTCCCTCCGTCGCCTTCAGAGTGACATTCCCAACAAAACCGTCGCAAACAACGATGTCGGTCGTTCCCTTGAAGATATCGTTGCCCTCTACGTTGCCGTAGAAGTTCAGATCTTGCGAGTTGGCCGCTTTTCGAAGCAGTTGGCTCGCTTTCTTGATCGTTTCACTGCCTTTGATGGCTTCTTCGCCCACATTGAGCAGTCCGACGCTGGGCGATTCGTTCCCAGTGAGTGCGGATACCAATGCGGAGCCAAGAACAGCAAACTGAAGAAGGTCCTCGGCATCACAATCGACGTTGGCACCGAGGTCGAGCACCGTCGTTGCCCCGCCCTTGCTGTTCGGCAGTTGAGGGGCGATGGCCGGACGATCAATCCCATCGAGCGTTTTCAACAGGTACCGCGCAATGGCCATCAGGGCGCCTGTATTGCCAGCCGAGATGGCCGCCTGGGCGGCGCCATCCTTGACCTGCTGGATGGCGACTCGCATGGACGAGTCCTTCTTCTTGCGGAGCGCAACTTCAATGGGATCGTCCATGCCCACGACTTCGCTCGCAGCAACGATCGTGGCACGCGAATGCACGAAGTCGGACAAGGCGGCCGGCGCGCCGACGAGAAGAAGAGCGGCCTCGGGATGACGATCGAGGAACGCGCGGCAAGCCTCCAGCGTGACGCGAGGCCCATGGTCGCCACCCATGCAATCGACGGCAAGCGTGATCACAGAAGGCGCGAAATCGGTTGAAGAAGGCGTGACCATCAAAACAAAGGCCCGACGCTACGGCAAAAGTAGCTTCGGGCCTTGGCCTTGAAATGAAAAATCAGGCTTCAGACTTGGTCTTGAGCACCTTGCGGCCGCGGTAGAAGCCGTTCGGGCTGATGTGGTGGCGCAGATGCGTTTCGCCGGTGGTTGGCTCGACGGCAATGCCGGGCACGCCCAGGGCATTGTGCGAACGGTGCATGCCGCGCTTCGACGGCGACTTCTTGTTTTGCTGGACGGCCATGCTGGCTCCTGAAAGTATTCGGGTGGGTTGGTGTGCATGCGGGGCGGCGAAAACGCTTCAGAAGCATCAACGGCGGCGCGCGCGAAGCCCATGATTATAGCCTACGTGTGGCAAGCGACGCCAGTCCAGGGATCGACGCCTATTTGGGCTTGTCCGAACGCAAGGCGCCAAGGACGGCGAAGGGGTTCGGCCGAGCGTTCTCGGCAGACTCGAAATCAGGGTCGACGGCGGACAGTTTCATGGGCTCTGGGCAGACTTCATGCCGCGGGGTCACGGGAATCTCCATGAGCAACTCGTCTTCGATGAGGGCGTGAAGGTCGAATTCTCGGCTCGAAACCAGAACATCCTCCTCGGATTCCTCGTCCTCGGCGGCCGCTGCGGCCTCGTCGGGAGCGAACCGAAACCAGCGATCGACGACGAGATCGACATCGACGGGCGCAAGGCAGCGCTGGCAAGTCAACGGGATGCGGGTCTCCGCATTCAGGTGCAACCACGACACCGGTGAGCCGTCCGCACCGGTGCGGCGCTGGCCGACAGCCGTCCATTCGACGGTCGAGTCGGTGGCCGGACCTGCCAACTCCGCACTCAGGCGCGCGTACGCCTGGACCGGATCGCTTCCGGAAAGGCTGGCTGAGGCCTCGGCAAAGCCGGGCACATCGAGCCGCCGTGGAGCAAATTCTCTCGTCATTCGCGCCAGTCTAAACCGCTCGCGCACAATCGTGTCCATGCACCGCACCGTGATCCTCGCTTCGACCTCCCGTTACCGCCGCGAGCTTCTCGCGCGCCTGCGCCTGCCCTTCGAAGTACACCCGCCTGAAGTCGATGAAACGCCGCACGAGGGCGAAACACCCCACGTACTCGCAACGCGCCTCGCACTGGAAAAGGCGAACGCGGTTGCCCGTCGTTTTCCCGAGGCGGTCGTGATCGGTTCCGACCAGGTGGCCGACCTGGCTGGCGAGCCGCTGGGCAAACCCGGGGACCGCGCGCGCGCGACGGTCCAACTGCGGCGCATGCGCGGGCAGACGCTCATTTTCCAGACGGCAGTCGCTGTGGTCTGCCACGCGACGGGCTTCGTCCAGCGCGATCTGGCGCCCGTTCGCGTGGTGTTTCGCGACCTGAGCGACGCGGCGATCGAGACCTACCTGACCGCCGAGCAACCCTACGACTGCGCCGGCAGCGCGAAGAGCGAAGGCCTCGGCATTGCCCTGCTCGAAGCCATCGACAGCGATGATCCGACGGCCCTGGTCGGACTTCCGCTGATTCGTACCGCGAGGATGCTGCGAGCGGCAGGAGTCGATCTGCTGTGACCACGCCGAACCCAGGCAAGCTCTACCTCGTTCCCGCCCCGCTAGATTTCGGGTGTGACGAGCAGGCGCCGCTCCAGGACGCATTGCCGCTCGGAACGCTGCAGGCAGCCGCAAGGATCACGCACTGGATCTGCGAGAACGCCAAGTCGGCACGCGCCTACCTCAAGCGCATCGATGCCGTCGTACCACTTGCCGCACCGCTTCAGGCACAACAGATCCAGGAACTGCCGCGCGAGGTCCACAAGAAAGGCGATCACGCGGGGCAATTCGATGCTCGCCCCCTCCTCGCCGCTGCACTGGAAGGGCAGGACATCGGCTTGCTCAGCGAGGCGGGCATGCCGGCTGTGGCGGACCCCGGCTCGTCGGTTGCGAGAGCCGCGCACGAACTCGGCATTGCGGTGGTTCCGCTCACCGGGCCCGTGTCGCTCCTGCTGGCGCTGGCGGCAAGCGGACTCAATGGCCAGAATTTCGCATTCGTCGGCTATCTGCCGCAGGATGCCGACGCGCGGGTCCAGCGCATCCGCGAGCTCGAGGCGCTCGCCCTCAAGACCGGCCAGACGCAGCTCTTCATCGAAACGCCCTATCGCAATGCGGCCTTGCTGCAGGCGCTCACGCAGACGCTGCAGCACAATACCCGGCTTGCGGTGGCTCGCGGGCTGACGCTGGCGTCATCCCAGGTGAGAAGCGAGACAGTGAAGACTTGGCGCGCCAGGCCTTCGCCAACGGACGAACGTGCGCCTGCCGTGTTCGCAATCGGTCGCTAGGCGTTGCGCGATCCGATGCTGGATGTCTCCGCACGCATGCGCTGGGCCTCGCGCGCGCAATTCTTCGGTTCCGGCTTCGTTTTTGCGACCTGGGGTGTGCACATACCCACCGTCAAGTCGCATTACGGCGTCAATGAAGCTGAACTCGGACTGGCGATGCTGGCCGCGGGCGTCGGCGCCCTGCTCGGGCTGACGCAGGCCAGCCGCTGGATCGGCCGGCGCGGCGTCCGGGCCACCGCCGGCGCCTCCGGTTCGGTCTATGCCTTGCTTCTGGCGGGCCTCCTGGTCATGCCTGCCTACTGGGCCCTGCTCGGCCTGCTGGTTGTCTTCGGCATCCTGACGAGCGTGTTCGACGTCTCCATCAACACGGAGGCGGCCCAACTGGAGCTTCGCGGCGGCAAACCACTGATGAGCGGCATGCATGGCATGTTCAGCCTGGGCGGGATGATCGGCGCGACGACCGGTGGCGCAGCCATCGCTGCAGGCATGGCGCCCCAGCACCATTTGTTGCTGGTCGCCATCGTCATGGCGCTGTCGATCGGCCTTTCCGCACGCTGGATGCTGCCCAAGGAAACAACGGCGTCCAGTTCGGACGACGGTAGCTTCCGGCTACCGCGCGGCGCCCTGGCGGTGCTCGGCCTGCTGGCCGCCCTGGGACTGATCGCCGAGGGCGCCATCTACGACTGGAGCGTGCTCTATCTTCACCAGGAACTGGGCAGCCCCCAGCAGCAGGCGGCGCTGGCATACGCCAGCTTTTCGGCCGCCATGGCGACGGCACGTTTCGGCGGCGATGCGATGCGGGCACGCTTCGCGCCGGCCGTCCTGCTCCGTGGCAGTGCCCTGCTGGCGGCCGCCTCGATGACACTGGTATTGGTCACCAGTGCACCGTGGCTTGCATTGATCGGATTTGCCGGCGTAGGCGTCGGATTTGCCAACGTGGTGCCCATTCTCTTCGCCGCGTCCGCCCGCGTGCCCGGTGTCGAGCCTGCGCGCGGCATCGCGGCGGTGTCAGCAGCGGCTTACCTGGGCTTCATGGCAGGCCCGCCAGTGATCGGTTTCCTCGCCCAGCTCAGTTCGCTGACCGCCGCGCTGTATGTCGTCGTTGCGTTCGCGGCGGCACTGGCGGCGTCGGCGCGCTACGCCGACGGCGCCTGAATCAATGCAGCGCCGGCGCGGTACGCATCGCGCGCACCGAAGCGTCACCCAGCGCAGCGCCAAACTTCTTCGCGAGCTTTTCGGCCACGTTGTCGCGCCGCGTGTAGTCGATGACTTCTTCCGCCTTGATCACCTCACGCGCGACGAAATCGACATTGCCAAGCTGGTCAGCCAGACCCAGCTCAACCGCCTGCTGGCCGCTCCAGAACAGGCCACTGAACAGGCCGGGCGTGCTGGTCTTGAGCCGGTCGCCGCGACCCGTCTTGACCACCTCGATGAACTGCGCGTGTATCTGGTCGAGCATCTGCTGCGCATGCGCGCGCTGGGTGTCGCTCATCGGACTGAACGGGTCCAGGAAGCCCTTGTTCTCCCCGGCCGTCAGAAGCCTGCGCTCCACGCCGACCTTGTCCATGAGGCCGGTGAACCCAAAGCCATCCATCAGCACGCCGATGCTTCCGACGATGCTTGCCTTGTCCACGAAGACCTTGTCGGTCGCTGCGGCAATGTAATAAGCGGCGGATGCGCAGGTTTCCTCGACCACTGCGTAGATCGGCTTGTTGTACTTCGCCCGCAAGCGCTTGATCTCGTCGTTGATGATGCCGGCCTGCACGGGACTGCCGCCGGGCGAGTTGATCAACAGCACGACGCCCTTGGCGCCCTCGTCCTCGAAGGCGGTCTTCATGGCGGCAACCACGAATTCCGCACTTGCGTCCGCACCGCTGGCAATTTCGCCCTTGATCTCGATCACGGCGGTGTGGGCCGTGGTCTTGGCGGTCGCCGGGGCTCCGCGCGACATGGCCAGCCAGGCCAGGAAGATGAAGAACGCCAGCCAGCTCAAGCGCACGAAAGTCTTCCAGCGGCGCGTGGCCCGCTGCTCACGCAAGGAGGCGAAGGCCAGCTTCTCCAGCGTCGCGCGCTCCCAGCCTGGCTGTTGTGTCGGATCGTTCTTTGACATGCTTCTGGGTCCGCCTTGCGCGGAGGGATTAGGCGCGGCGCGCTCGAAAGGCTCGAAACCTTCGGGCTCCGTGCGGTTGGAATCGGTCATCTCAAAAGGCGAGGGGTTGGAGGTTCCAGGCAGTATGCCAGTGCACAACACCATCGCGTTCGCTCAGACCGATCTTGACCAGGCCTCCGCGGCATGGGCCGCCCGCGCATTCGCCGGTGTCTGGCTTGTAGACGGCACCGTGCGTGGCACACAGGAGCCATTGGCCGCTGTCGTCGAAGAAACGGTCGGGCTGGAAATCCAGCTCCATCGCCACGTGGCTGCAGCGGTTGAGGTAGGCATGCGCCACCCCCTCGAAGCGAATCGCGAACGCCCGGCAGGTCTGCCCCGCATGCACGACATCGAACGGAACCGCTCGACCGCCCTCATGCAGGTCGGATGCGTTGCACAGCGGAATGCATTCGCTCATGGGCCGATTTTCATGCGTTCGCCAGAAGCCACTCCGTCAGTCCTGAAACCGAATGCGCCACGTGCAACGGGCCCAGTTCATCGAAGCTGCCGGGTTCGTGCGCCCCATAGGACGCCCCCACGCTTGCGCATCCGGCGTTGATCGCGAGTTGAAGATCGTGGGTGGTGTCGCCGACCATCAGGGTTCGTTCGGCCGGCACTTCGAGTTCTTCCATGAGTTCGAGCAGCATGCGCGGGTGCGGCTTGCCGAAGGTCTCGTCTGCGGTGCGGGAGGCATCGAAACGGTCACGCAGCGCATTGGAGGCCAGCGCTTCGTTCAGGCCGCGGCGCGACTTGCCGGTGGCGACCGCCAGCTTGTGCCCGCGCGCACGGAGCGCATCGAGCATCGGGAGAACACCGTCGAACAACACGAGATCATCCTGGTGCTGCAGGAAGTGGTAGCGATAGCGCGCGCCGAGTTCCGCATATTTCTCCTTGGGCACGTCGGGGGCGGCACGGGCAAGCGCCTCGGCCAGGCCAAGGCCGATGACCCATGCGGCATCGGTCTCGCTGGGCTTGGCACCGCCGACGTCGACCACCGCGGCCTGGATGCACCGCACGATGAGTCGCGTCGAGTCGTAGAGGGTTCCGTCCCAATCAAAGGCGATCAGGTCGAAACGGCGGGGGTGGAGATCAGTCATGAGATTTGGGCAATGGGTGGGCAGCGAGCGCGCCGAGCGCGGCAGGGGACATCAAGGCATGCAGCTCCGGCGGCAGATCCGCCTGGAGCGCCATGCGTTCTCCGCTCGCGGGATGGGTGAATTGCAGGCGCCAGGCATGCAGGAACATGCGTTTCAGGCCGATTTTCTGCAAGACGCGGTTGCGCTCGAAACCGCCGTACTTGTCGTCGCCCGCGATCGGGTGGCCGGCCGAGGCGAGGTGAACGCGGATCTGATGGGTGCGGCCGGTCTTGATGGTGACCGCCAGCAACGAAAACGACGCGGCGTCCCCAGGTAGCGTGAAGCGCGCCAGAACTTTCACGAGCGTGACCGCGCGCATGGCGTCCGGATGATCCTTGGCAACGACGCGCACACGCCGTTCGCCTTCCGCCGCCCCCGCCTGGCTCGGCAGCAAGTATCTGGCAAGCGGCGCGTCGAGCACCTTCCGGTTGGCGGGCCAGTCGCCCTCCACCAGCGCCAGATAGGTCTTGCCCGTTTCCCGCTCGCGAAACTGATCCTGCAGCGCGGTCAGCGCGCTCCGCTTCTTCGCGACGAGCAGGATCCCCGAGGTCTCGCGATCGAGACGATGCACCAGTTCCAGGAATCGGGCAGCGGGTCGCGCGGTTCGCAGTTGCTCGATGACGCCGAAGCTCACGCCGCTGCCGCCATGAACCGCGACGCCGGCCGGCTTGTTGACGGCGAGAAGCGCGTCGTCCTCGTGCAGCAGCGGGAACTCGCGTGGCGGTGCAGGTGGCGACGCGCCCTCCTCCGAGCGGGTCGACACGCGCACGGGAGGCAGCCGCAGCACATCGCCCTCCGCAAGGCGCGTCTCCGCCTGGACGCGTCCCTTGTTGATGCGCACCTCTCCCGACCGGATGATCCGGTAGACGTGGGTCTTCGGCACCCCTTTGAGGTGGCGGAAAAGGAAGTTGTCCAGGCGTTGGCCAGCGGATTCCCCGTCGACCGTCAGAAAGCGAACTTCTGCTGCCGCGGGGCCTGGCTTCGCACCTATAATGTTTTTCACCAGCGCGGTCTTGTAAGTGCTTGATTAATCAGAAGTTTAGAGCACTGCAGGAAGCGCTGTGAGGTCGATGCCGCTTTGATGTCGAGTCTGCAAGCCACGCGCAAGAGCGCAAGGCGGCGGGCATTTCATCCAAGTCAAGCCGACGCCCACGAAACACCGATACGGAATACCTCAGCCGGCAGGCTACAAGCTGCCGGCGGATCGAAGCGAGTACCTTGTGTTGATGCTACTGATTCAACTGTTCCTGCGCTGGCTGCCACCAGCGACCGCAGGCATTGAATCGCCGGTAGAGCGCGCCACCATTGCGCCAATCGCTATAAAAAATATAGCTAGTCAACACCACATCGGGCTCGCGCCCATCCACGCGCCCCCACCCCGACTGCCATCGACTTGACACTCGATGCGGCCGTTCGCGCTTGCGCGGTGGCCAAGGCAGACAGGGCACAGCGGCAATTCCTTCGTTTCGCGCGACGTCGTCCGTGCATCGTTAGGTCCGTCATGGACCGGTAGAACGATACGAAAACAGAAGGACAACGCATCATGAAGCGGATGCTGATCAACGCCACGCAGGCTGAAGAACGCCGCCTGGCCATCGTCGACGGGCAAAAGCTCCTCGACTACGAAATCGAGATCGAAGGGCGCGAACAGCGCAAGGGCAATATCTACAAGGCCGTCGTGACCCGCGTCGAGCCGTCGCTCGAAGCGTGCTTCGTCGACTACGGCGAAGACCGCCACGGCTTCCTGCCGTTCAAGGAAATCTCCAAGCAGTACTTCGCGGAAGGCGTCTCCGCCAGCCAGGCCCGCATCCAGGACGCGATCAGGGAAGGCCAGGAACTCGTCGTCCAAGTCGAAAAAGAGGAGCGCGGCAACAAGGGCGCGGCCCTGACCACCTTCATCTCGCTGGCCGGCCGCTATGTCGTGCTGATGCCCAACAACCCGCGCGGCGGCGGCGTCAGCCGGCGCATCGAGGGCGACGACCGCGCCGAACTCAAGGAGGCGATGGACCAGCTCGAATACCCCAAGGGCATGAGCATCATCGCCCGCACCGCGGGCATTGGCCGTTCGGCGCCCGAACTGCAATGGGACCTGAACTACCTGCTCAAGCTCTGGACCGCCATCGACGGCGCAGCCAAGGGCGGCAAGGGCGCCTTCCTGATCTACCAGGAGTCCTCGCTGGTGATCCGCGCGATCCGTGACTACTTCAATCACGACATCGGCGACATCCTCATCGACACCGACGACATCTACGACCAGGCGCAGCAGTTCATGGCGCACGTGATGCCGGAACACGCCGCCCGCGTGAAGCGCTACCGGGACGACGCCGCGCTGTTCAGCCGCTTCCAGATCGAGCACCAGATCGAATCGGCCTACGCGCGCACGGTCCAGCTGCCCAGCGGCGGCGCCATCGTGATCGACCACACCGAAGCGCTGGTCTCCGTCGACGTGAACTCGGCACGCGCCATCAAGGGCGGCGACATCGAGGAAACGGCGACCCGCACCAACCTCGAAGCGGCGGATGAAGTGGCGCGCCAGATGCGCCTGCGCGACCTGGGCGGCCTGATCGTCATCGACTTCATCGACATGGACGAGTCGAAGAACCGCCGCGAAGTCGAAAGCCGCCTGCGCGATGCCTTGCGCCAGGACCGGGCACGTGTCCAGTTCGGTTCGATCAGCAAGTTCGGCCTGATGGAAATGAGCCGCCAGCGCCTGAAGCCTGCGCTCAGCGAAGGCTCGTCCATCCCCTGCCCCCGCTGCGGCGGCTCGGGCCACATCCGCGACACCGAATCGAGCGCGCTGCAGATCCTGCGCATCATTCAGGAAGAGTCGATGAAGGACAACACGGCCGCGGTGCACGTTCAGGTGCCGGTGGAAGTGGCCTCCTTCCTGCTCAACGAAAAGCGCCCCGAGATCGCGAAGATCGAACTCAAGCAGCGCGTGACCGTGCTGATGGTGCCCAACAAGACGCTCGAAACCCCCAACTACAAGCTGGAACGCCTCAAGCACGACGATCCGCGACTCGATCACATCGAGGCCAGCTACAAGATGGCGGACGAAATCGAGGATCCGACTTCGGTGACGCGCCGTTCGCAGGAGCCGACCAACAGGCAGACGCCGGTGATCAAGGGCGTGCTGCCTGATGCGCCCGCGCCGATCGCCGTGCCGAAGCCCGAGGCGGTGCGTCCGCCCGTGGCTGCGCCGGCACCTGTGGCTGCCCCTGTGCCCGCAGCGAGCAAGTCCGCGGAAACCGGCTTCATCGGCTGGATCAAGAGCCTGTTTGGCGCAGCCCCCGCGCCTGCGCCGGCGCCGGCCGTCATTCCCGTGGAAGCACCAAAGCCGCGTCGCGAAGGCGGCCGTGGCGGCCGTGACGGTGAAGCGCGCACCGCACGCGAGGGCGAACAACGCCGTGGCGGACGCGGCGAAGGCCGAGGCGGACGTGACGGCGATCGCCGCGGCGGCCGCTCCGGCGAGCGTCGCGATGGCGAGCCGCGCCGCGACGGCGAGCCGCGCCGCGAGGGCGAACGCCGTGAAGGACGCGAAGGTCGCAACGAAGCACGCAACGACAGCCAGGTGCGCGAGCCACGCGAGGCCCGTCCTCCACGCGACGGTGAGCGTCGCGGCCGCGGCGAGCGTCGCGATGGCGAAGCCCGTCCGATGCCGGCTGACGCCGCCGATGTCCAGTTCGACGCTCAGGCCGTCGCCCAGAACGGCCCGGGCATGGAAGAAGTGCCGACGCCGGAACGCGCGCCTCGCGCTCGCGGCGAACGCCGGGAACGTGGCGAGCGCGGCGACCGCGGTGACCGCAACGCCGACGCCCAGCGCGAACGCAACGGCGACGTCGCCCGCGACGCGAACGTCGAGGCCTCCCAGGACGGCGCTCCTGCCGAGCGCGCGCCCCGCAATGGCCGCGAAGAGCGCGCCCCCCGAGGCGACCGCAATGACGGCCGCCGCGAGCGTCGCAACGACGGGGCTGCGCGGACCGACGAGGCCGCTCCTTTGACCCAGGCGATGGATGCCGACGCGCCCATGGACGCGAATGCGACCGCCGAAGGCCAGGGAGACATCGCTCCCCGCCGCGAGGGCGAAGAGCGTCGCGGCCGTTCGCGCGACCGCTACGGCCGTGATCGCCGGGAACGCAGTCCCCGCGAGGAAGGTGATGCGGGCCAGCCTGCCATCGCCGCACCCGCTGCCGCGAACGAGCCCGCCCCGATCGAAGCGACCCCGGCCCCGGTTCGCGCCGAGCGAGTCGCAGTGCCTGTGGCAGCGCCGATCGTCGTGGAGGCGAAGGCGCCTTCCGCACGCGCACTTCCGAAGATTCAGCCGTTCGAGTTGCCCCTGCACGAGCTCGCCCAGGTGGCGGAAGGTTCGGGACTGCACTGGGTCAATTCGGACGCCGAACGTGTCGCGCAGGTTCGCGCCGCCATTGCGGCCGAACCCAGGCCCGTGCACGTGCCGCGCGAGCGGCCGCCGGCGATCGTGATCGACGAAGGCCCGCTGGTCCTGGTCGAAACCCGTCGCGACCTGGGCTCGATGGTGCTGCCGTTCGAGCAGCAACCGGGCCAGGATGCAAGCGCCCATCACTAAGTCACCGAGACTTGAGTAACAAAGGGAGGCCATTGGCCTCCCTTTTTTCTTGCCTGAAGGAAAAAAGCGCCCGCGCGAGGTCGCGGGAACCGGCTCGGGCATAGGAAACGGCGCACAAGCACATGAGAAGAGCGCCGCCACCGCCAGCGAGGGGTGTCGCTCACATTCAGGTCTAGCTTCGGCTACCTCGTGCTCCTTGCCGCCTCATGGGCAACATGTTTTGCTGCGCCGCACAAACGAAACCGGCCGTTCTGCGGGGATTTGTCTCAGAACGGCGTATGTAAACAACAGCGCAGACCGATTTCACATTAACATCTTGTCATACAAAAGGACTACACTTGAGTTTCATATGTTGCGCTGCACCAATGACGGTTCCGCGGTTCTTTACAGAGTGGGGACACTAGGCCGTCTGGCGGAAGATGTACCGCTTTTGTTGACATCACAGCAGACGCAGCATATGTTCAAATTCTTGCTAATAGTAGTAAAGCGTTACACTGCCACGCTCCTTGTTTGAGGCAGCACCCGTTACGGGGGATTTTCAAATGTTTCGTTCAGACTCGACCGCACATAGCCACGTGGTCCGACGTTTTTCCCCTGACGGCGGTGGGCCTCCATCGCCCCCGGTTTTTGCGCAGCCGCGCAAGCTCAGCCTCTTCGAACGCACCGCGAAGCGGACCTTCGACATCGTTGGCGCGCTGGTCTTCTTCGCCATCTTCGGGCCCCTCTATCTGCTCGTCGCGCTGGGCGTTGCGGTGAGCATGGGGCGTCCGGTCCACTTCTGGCAAAACCGCCTCGGGGAACGCGGACAGCGCTTCCGTTTTTACAAATTCCGGTCGATGGTCAGGAATTCGGAGGACGTGCTGGACGAGTTCCTCAGCCGCAACGACATGGCCCGGACCGAATGGGACACCTTCCAGAAGCTGGAAAAGGACCCGCGGATTACACCGATCGGCCAGTTCATCCGCAAGCTGAGCCTCGACGAACTTCCCCAGTTCTGGAACGTTCTGAAGGGCGACATGAGCATCGTCGGCCCCCGCCCCTGCATGGAGCGCCAGCGCAGCCTCTACGGCAAGGACTGGGAGCACTACTGCGCCATGCGCCCTGGCATCACGGGTCTGTGGCAGGTCAGCGGACGGAATCGACTCTCCTATGCGCGCCGTGTCGAACTCGACGTCGAATACGTGAGCAACTGGTCGCTGTGGCTCGACTTCAAGATCCTGGTACGGACGGTTCGCGCCGTCACCACCGGGGAGGGTTCGCGGTGACACAGCCACAGATCCAGCCGGTCGTCCTTTGCGGCGGCAGCGGCACCCGACTTTGGCCACTGTCGCGCAAGACGCTTCCCAAGCAGTTCGTGCCGCTGGTCGGCAACAAGAGCCTGCTGCTGCTCACGCTCGAGCGTCTTCGGTTGCTCAATAGCGAAGTCACTTGCGTTGCGGCGGAAGAGCATCGCTTCCTGGTCCAGGAAGGCATCGATGCGGCCCACGTGACCGGCAAGCAGTTGCTCGAACCGGTGGCACGCAATACGGCCGCGGCGATGGCCGCCACCGCGCTGCTCGCGGACCCGGAACGCCTGCTGCTCTTCGCGCCGGCGGACCATCACATCCCCGATTCGGAGCGCTTCGTGGCCACCATCCTGAAGGGCGTGCCTGCGGCGCTCGCGGGCTACCTGGTGACCTTCGGCGTGGAGCCCAGCTTCCCAAGCACGGCCTACGGCTATATCCGGCAGGGCGCCCCACTCGAAGCCTCGCTCGGCGCGGAGGCAGGCCATGCGGTCGCTGCCTTCATCGAGAAGCCCGACGCTGCCCGTGCCGAACAGTTGCTGCTCGAAGGCGGCAATCTCTGGAACGCCGGGATCCTTCTCGTTCAGGCCAAGGTGCTGATCGCCGCGCTCCAGGAACACGCGAGCGACATCCTCGACGTGTGCAGGGTCGCCACCACCGAGGTCGATGTCGACGGCGACTTCCTTCGGATGGACGGCGCTGCTTTCGGACGTTGCCGCAGCCAGAGCATCGACTATGCGGTGCTCGAGAAATGCGACCGTGTCGCGGTCATTCCCTTCCAGGGCCGCTGGAGCGACGTGGGCAACTGGAATGCCGTCGCCGACCTTCACGACGCGGACGCCAATGGCAACCGCATCAGCGGCCACGGCTTCGCGATGAATGCCAGGAACACTTTCATCCATGCGCCCGGCAGGCCCGTGGTGGCGCTGGGCACCCAGAATCTCCTGGTGGTCGACACGCCTGATGCATTGCTGGTCGTCCACAACGAATTCGCCGAGCAGGTCAAGGATGTAGTCACCCTGCTGACCACGCACGGGCACAGCCAGGCCACGCGGCATCGGCGCATTCCGCGGCCATGGGGCGCCTACGACAGCATCGACGACGGCGATCGCTTCGCGGTCAAGCGCCTCACGGTCAAGCCGGGCGCGCGCCTGGCGCTGCGCATGCACCACCATCGCGCCGAACACTGGGTCGTCGTCAAGGGAACAGCGAGGGTGGTCTGTGATGACAAGGCGCAACTCGTCAAGGAAAATGAGTCGATCTACATCCCCGTGGGCGCGGTCTACAGGCTGGAGAATGCCGGCAAGACCACGCTCGAGGTGATCGAAGTGCAGACCGGCGGCTACCTCGGCGAAGACGACATCGTGCGTTTCGAGGATGTCGTCGCAAGCTCCGAGAGCGAGCGAAAGCTCGCTTAACTCTCATTTCGTCAACCTCAGGCCGACACGGTAAATCAATGAACGAGTTTCAGAAGCGAATTTTCGTGGCGGGCCACCGCGGCATGGTGGGAAGCGCGATCGTGCGGAGCCTGACAGAGAACGGCTACACCAACATCATCGCCAGGACCCACTCGGAGCTGGACCTGACCGATCAGGCCCAGGTGCGCGCCTTCTTCGCGGCGGAACGGCCGCAGGAAGTCTATGTCGCAGCAGCGAAAGTGGGCGGCATCCATGCCAACAACAGCTATCCGGCCGAATTCATCTATTCGAACCTGATGGTCGAGGCGAACCTGATCCACGAATCCTGGCGCACGGGCGTGAGCAAGCTGCTCTTCCTCGGATCGAGCTGCATCTATCCGCGCCTCGCACCGCAGCCGATGGCCGAGGACGCGCTGCTGACCGGCAAGCTCGAGCCAACCAACGAGCCCTATGCCGTCGCGAAGATCGCAGGCATCAAGCTCTGCGAGAGCTACAACCGGCAATACGGCTGCGACTTCCGCAGCGTGATGCCCACCAACCTCTACGGCCCGGGCGACAACTACCACCCCGAGAACAGCCACGTGCTGCCGGCGATGATCCGCCGCTTCCACGAGGCGAAGCTGAACGATGCCCCCTCGGTGGTCATCTGGGGCACGGGTTCGCCGAAGCGGGAGTTCCTCTACGTCGACGACATGGCGAGGGCCTGCGTGCACGTCATGGACCTCCCCCGCGAGACCTACGCCGCCCACACCGACGTCATGGCGAGCCACATCAACGTCGGCAGTGGTGAAGACCAGTCGATCGCCGAACTCGCACAGACAGTGAGCGACGTGGTGGGCTATCGCGGCGCGATCCACTACGACACCAGCAAGCCGGACGGCGCGCCCCGCAAGCTGCT
This sequence comes from Variovorax glacialis, assembly GCF_051216375.1. Lineage (NCBI taxonomy): Bacteria > Pseudomonadati > Pseudomonadota > Betaproteobacteria > Burkholderiales > Comamonadaceae > Variovorax > Variovorax glacialis. The sequence goes on from NZ_JBPJZT010000003.1 coordinate 550,237, forward strand.
CGACATCTCCTGCATTCGCGAACTCGGCTGGAAGCCGAGGGTTTCCCTCCGCGCAGGAATTGCGCTGGCGTACGAAGATTTCTGCAGCGAAGAACTCGTCGCTTGAGGGGCTTCCCTCCGTCGGGATTTCAAGCATGCACGCAGCCTCCATCTCCATCATTCCGCCCGGGACCGGCGGTGTGCGGGACTACGCGACCGCCATTGGCGGCCAGCTCGAGACACCGTTGCTTGAATTGACGCGCACGACCGACACCTCCTCGCTCTCGGGGGATTTCCTGCTTCTACATTTCAGTGGCTACGGCTTTCAGAAGCGCGGCGTGCCGATGTGGCTGGTGCGGAAGGTCCGCAGCCTGCGCACCCAGTTCAAGGCCGTAGGCATCGTGTTCCACGAGCTGTTCGCCCCGGCGGGTTCGCCGCTGGGATCGGCGTTCTGGCTCAACAGGTACCAGAAGCGCATCGCCAGGCAACTGCTCATGCTCTCCGATTTCTGGCTCACCAATCGCGAGGAGTCCGGCCGCTGGCTGCAGGACCAGAGCCAGGCAGCGCCGTATCGCGTGCTGCCGGTGTTCTCGACCGTCGGCGAGCCGCCTTCGATCAACGCGGACAGGGAACCGCGCCTGGTCGTCTTCGGCAGTTCCGCCGTGCGGGCCAATGTGTACAACTGGTCGGACGGCGAAATATTCCGCTGCGCGAAGCGAGCGGGCCTCGAGATCCACGACATTGGACCGACGATGCAGGACACCACGCTGGCGCAGCGCCTCGCGCAGGAAGGCGTCGTCACGCACGGCAAGCTCTCGGCGGAGGACGTCAGTCACGCCCTGTCCACCGCGGCGTACGGTGCCTTGTCCTATCCGCCGGACTATGTGTCGAAGAGCAGCGTGTTTTCCGCCTACAGTGCGCACGGCATCTGCCCGATATTGCTCTGGCAGGACTATGGGTCGCACGACGGCCTGACGGCCAACGTGCACTACGCGGCCGGATTCACCGCGTTGGATTCGTCGATCATCGATGCGCGCGCCGTCGGTCGCGCGGCACGCCAATGGTACGAACCGCATAGCGTGAGCGCCCATGTCTCGGCGCTCCGGGCGCTGATCACCGAAGCACGCAAGTGAACGACATCCGCTTTCTCTGGACCTCCCGCGAGCGGCCCGCCTTGGGGTCGAAGCGCTGGCTCGTGGTGTGGGCCAAGCGCGCGCTGAACTTCCGTGCGCTGCTCAGGATCCTGTGGCGGCGCCACAGCTTTCGCAGGCGGGGCGTCGAAGTCGGTGCCTTGTCCATTCTCGACCGCTTCGACCTGAAGGGGCCTGCCTCGAACCTGCGTGTCGGCGAGCACACCTTCATCTCGGGTTCGGCCGAAATCGTGGTGCTCGACACCGTCACCATCGGATCACGGGTGGTCATCAACGACCGGGTGACCCTCCTCACCGCAAGCCATCATGTGGGCGACCCGGGCTGGAGACTGTTCAAGAAGCCGATCCACATCGAGGACTACGCGTGGATCGCCGTCGGCGCAACGATCCTGCCCGGCGTGAGGATCGGCTATGGCGCGGTCGTGGGCGCGGGCGCGGTGGTCGCGAAGGATGTTCCCCCGCTGGCCGTGGCGACGGGCAATCCCGCAACCATCCGGCTGAACGCAAGACCGCCCGATCTCTGCTACGACCCTGTCTCGCTGCTGCCCGCCTACGAGGCGTGGACAGGCCACGACAAGTCGATTCCCGCAGGGACGACGCCGCCGCTTCACGGCGGCGCGGGCGCGGAGCCGAGACCATGAGATCCGTCCTCGTCACCCACCCCGGGCTCCAGCACTCGCACCAGCTCGCGCTGGCCCTTCACGAGCGGTCGCTGCTCCAGTCCTTCTGGTCTGGCGTGCCGGTGACGGCCAATGGCGAGGACCCACCCTGGTGGCTGCCCGCAAGATATCGCCAGAAGGTTCGCCACGTCGACATCCCCGAGACGCTGCGCCGTCATCCGGCGCGCTTCCAGTTCGCGCTGCGTGTGGTGGCTTCGTTGAGCCACAACCGGAACACCTCCGACACGACGCATCGCATCTTCCACTGGTTCGACGCCTGGGCCGCACGGCAGATCCTCCAGTTCAAGCCGAAGGTCGTCGTCGCCTACGAGAACGCGGCGTACCACACCTTCAAGGCTGCCAAGGCGGTCGGTGCGCGCTGCGTCCTGGACGCCGCCGCCTTCCATCACAAGGCGGCCGCCGACTTGATCGGTCAGGGCGCGACGCCCTACACCCCCGAGATCAACCGGCGGAAGGACGAGGAGGTGCAGATGGCCGACCTCATCCTCACCTGTTCGCCGCTGGCTGCCGAGAGCTATGTGTCCAACGGCGTCCCGCGCGACAAGCTTCGCCCGTTGCTGCTCGGCGCGGAGCCGCCAGCCCAGATCCCGAGCTGGCAGCCGCCGCAAGGCAGCCCGCGGTTTGTTTTCGCGGGCACGCTGTGCCACCGCAAATCGGTTGACCTGATCGTCGACGCATTCCGGCGCCTTCATGCGGACGGCCTGTCGTACGACCTGGAGTTCATGGGCGGCGTCGGCGACCAGAGCCTGCTGAGCGCGGTCGAGGCGACGCCCAATGCCCGACACACCGCCAATGCGCCCCAGAAGGAGCTCTACGCGGTGCTGGCCCAAGCCGACTGCCTGCTGCTGCCCTCGCGCTCTGACTCCTTCGGCATGGTCGTTGCCGAAGCCATGGCCTGCGGCACGCCGGCCATCGTGTCGACGCAGACCGGCGCCAAGGCGATGGTCGAGGACTACCCGGGCAGCGGCTGGATCGTCGAGCCCGACGCAAACGCGCTCTACGCCACCGTGCGCAAGCTCATCGAGAACCCTGACCTGCTGCAGGCCGCCCGGCCGGCCGCCATGCGCTCCGGCCAGGCTTTCTCGTGGACCAGCTACCGCTCCCGTGCGGGCCGTCTGCTGGAGGACTTCGTGCAATGAGCACAACCGCCGCGCATTTCCCGCAGACGTTCGCCCAGCGCACGTCGCTGAGCCGTGCCGGCTATGCGTTCATTGCGGTGTTCCTGATCGTCGTGCTGGAAGGCGCAGTCCGTAAATGGGTGACATCGGGGGCCACGCTGCCGCTCATCCTGCTGCGCGACCTGATCGCGATCTACGTGATCGCCCACGCGTGGAGCAGCGGCGCCCTGCGCAGGCAAAGGCGGGTCACGCTGGTGATGCTGGCGTGGTCGTGCCTGGTCGTCGCGTGGGGCTTGCTGCAACTCGTCGGCGGGGAGAGTTCTCCGACCGTGCTGCTCATCGGCCTGCGCTTCTGGCTGCTCTATATCTGGTTCGGCGTTGCCGCGGCGGCAGCGATGAACGAAGCGGACTACCGCGCCGCCGTCCTGGTGGCTGCCACCGTGCTGCTCCTCATGGCGCCGCTCTCGGTACTGCAACACTTCTCGCCTCCTGGCGCGCGCATCAATGCCCAGTTGGAAGGTGGCGACGAGGAAGGCATCTTCGTCGCGGTCGCCGGCGTGGTCCGCACGACAGGGACGTTCAGTTTCACGCTCGGCTATTCCACCTTCATCGCACTGACGGCGCCGCTCGTCTTTGCGCTCGTCGGCGCCAGGAAGCGGACCAAGCTGCAGTTCCTCTTCGTGACAGCGGTCCTGGGTTGCTTCGTGATCGCCAGCGTGGTCAGCGGATCGCGCGCCGCCGTCATCTACTCGGGCGTGATGCTGGCAGCCTACTTCGCCGGAAGGCTGTGGCTGGCCAAGGGCAAGGGCAAAGTCAGGGCAGCCATCGCCATCGTGTTCGGCATGATGCTGGTGGCTGTACTCCTCTATGCATTCAGCGGTGCCATCGAAGTCACGGGGCAGCGCTTCGAGCAGGCTTCGGAGGTCGAGGATTTCTGGGAGCGCATGCTCCACATCTTCATCGGCGAGCCCTATACCTACGAAAAGATCACGTGGCTCGGCTATGGACTGGGTCTGGGCTCGAACCTGGCCACCTATGTGCGCACCGGCGACTCCACCGTCTTCGCACTGGCCGAAGTCGAAGCCAGCCGGATCCTGCTGGAAGGCGGCCTGATCGGCTACGTGTTCACCGCGCTCAAGATCGTGGTCCTGGCCGTCGGGATCGGCAAAGCCGTGCGCCTCGCATACAGGCAACGCTCCGTCTACCCGATCCTGCTGTGGATGACCGTGGCCCTGGCCGTCCTCACCTGGCCGGCGGTGGGACAGATCTCCGCGCATGGCCTGCTGGGGCCGATGCTGGCGTTCGGGCTACTCGTCTTCAGATTCCCGAACATGGAATTCTTCCCTCCTCGAAGCGCGTCGTCGTGAGGCTCCTTCATCTGATCACGTCGGTCGACCCCCGAGGAGGCGGACCGATCGAGGGCGTGCTGAAAATCCACCAGGCGCTCGTCGCGCTGGGCCACACCAGCGAACTGCTGTCGCTGGACGGTCCGACGGAGCAGATCGTGCGCGACTGCCCTGCCCCGGTCCACGCGCTGGGCCCGTCGAGCGGCTATCACTACGACGCCAAGGTCGTCCCGTGGCTGCGCGAGCACGCGACCGGCTATGACGCCGTGATCGTCAACGGCCTCTGGCAATACACCGGGTTCGCGGCATGGCGAGCGCTGAGCGGGTCCGTCACGCCCTACTTCGTCTACACGCACGGCATGCTGGACCCGTGGTTCAAGCGCCGCTATCCGCTCAAGCACCTGAAGAAGTGGCTCTATTGGCCCTGGGGCGAGTACCGGGTGCTGCGCGATGCGGCCGCGGTGATCTTCACTTGCGAGGAAGAACGCGTGCTGGCGCGGCAATCCTTCTGGCTCTATCGCGCGCGGGAAGTGGTGGGCTCGTACGGCACGTCTTCGCCGCCTTCGAACGCACGGGAACTCGCGGCCAGCTTTCTTTCGGCATACCCTGAACTCAAGGACAAGCAGCTGCTGCTCTATCTCGGCCGCGTCCACGAGAAGAAAGGCGGCGATCTGCTTGTCGAGGCCTTCGCCCGCGTGCTGGCCGATGCCCCGGACCTGCGCCTCGTGATGGCCGGCCCCGGCGAGGAATCCCTCGTCCAGCAGCTGAAGCAGCGGGCCGAGCAGCTCGGCATCGCATCGCGCATCACCTGGACGGGCATGGTGTCCGGCGACATGAAGTGGGGCGCCTTCTATGCCGCCGACGCCTTCTGCCTGCCGTCGCACCAGGAAAACTTCGGCATCGCCGTCGTGGAAGCTCTCGCCTGCGGCAAGCCCGTGCTCATCAGCAACAAGGTGAACATCTGGCGCGAAATCGCGGAGGACGGCGCCGGCCTGGTCGGCGACGACACGCTCGAAGCGACCGTCGAGACGCTGCAACGCTGGCTGGCGCTGCCGCGGTCGGAAGTGGCCGCCATGCGCGTCGCGGCGTTGCGCTGCTTCCAGTTCCGTTTCCAGGTCGGGCAGGTCGCCGAAACGCTCGTCCAGATCATCGGCGACCACTCGCCCGGGGCGTCACGCTTCGGTCCGCTCCAGGACAGGCAAGCTGCCCCGAGCCAGCGCCGCAACGCAGTCTGAAGGTTTCATGAAGCTGCTCGTCTACGGAATCAACTTCGCGCCGGAACTCACCGGCATCGGCAAGTACACGGGCGAAATGGTCGCCTGGCTGGCGGCGCAGGGCCATGAGGTGCGCGTCGTCACCGCGCCGCCCTACTACCCCGACTGGGCCGTCTGGCCCGGCTACAGCGCCTCGCGGTACGCCACCGAGACATGGCACGGCGCCACGGTGATTCGCACGCCGCTGTGGGTGCCACGCAAGGTGACCGGCCTTCGCCGCCTCCTCCACCTGGCCAGCTTCGCGCTGACCAGCGTGCCCGCCCTGCTCGCGCAATGGAACTGGAAGCCCGACGTGGTGTGGGTGACCGAGCCGCCCCTGTTCTGCTCGCCGGCGGCGCTCGCGTTCGCGCGCCTGCGCTCGGCGAAGGCATGGCTGCACATCCAGGACTACGAGGTGGACGCCGCCTTCGAACTCGGCCTGCTCAAGGGCGCGCGCCTGCGCTCCTTCGTCGCGTCGATCGAGCGTGGCCTGATGAGACGCTTCGACCGCATCTCGACCATCTCGCTGCGCATGATGGAGCGCGCCAGCACCAAGGGCACCGAAGACGCGCGCCTGGTCTCCCTGCCCAACTGGGCCGACGTATCCGCCATCCAGCCGTTGCGCACCGACAGCCCCTACAGGGCCGAACTCGGCATCCCCTCCGACGCCGTGGTCGCGCTGTATTCCGGGAACATGGGCGCCAAGCAGGGCCTCGAGCTGCTGGCGGAGACCGCCGTCATGCTCCGCGACCAGCCGAAGCTCCAGTTCGTCTTCTGCGGCAACGGCGCCGGCCGCGCCGACCTGATGAAGCGCTGCGAAGGCCAGGCCAACGTGCGCTTTCTCGATCTCCAACCCGTCGAACGCCTGGGCGACCTGCTGGGCCTCGCGGACATCCACCTGCTCCCCCAGCGCGCCGACGCCGCCGACCTCGTGATGCCTTCGAAGCTCACCGGCATGCTCAGCAGCGGCCGCCCCGTCGTCGCCGGCGCACGCCCCGAAACCGAACTGGGCAAGGTCGCATCCCAATGCGGCATCGCGGTGGCGCCCGACGACGCCAAGCCTTTCGCCAACGCCGTCCTGACCCTCGCATCCCAACCCGAATTGCGCCGCGACCTCGGCATCCGCGCCCGCGCCTTCGCCGAAGATCGCTTCGACCGCAACGCAGTCCTCGCCCAATTCGAGCGCGATCTCCAGGACTGCATCACCCCCGAACCCCAAGCCCGCCAAAGCCAGGCCCCCTCCTGAAACACCAAGGCCCGGCAATGCCGGGCCAGATGGGATGAGGTGGGATGAACCGCGCCCCGGGCCGAATCCAGGAACACCGCGGAACCGGCTCCGCCGGGCCGCCGGTGTTGCCCCCGGTAGGGGGTAGGCGAAGCGACACGAAGTGCGCGAAGCCTGGGGGCGAGTCCAGGAACACCGCGGAACCGGCTCAGCCGGGCCGCCGGTGTTGCCCCCGGTAGGGGGTAGGCGAAGCGACACGAAGTGCGCGAAGCCTGGGGGCGAGCTACTGCTCTTCGGGAAGGATGCTCTCGTAGTTGTAGTTCGTGTACCGATAGCGACCGTACTTGTACGCCGCGTACTGGCGACGTCCGACGTTCATCGCATTGAGCAGCACCCCGGTCGCCGTCTTGCCGCCCATCACGAGCCGGCGCGTGCTTTCCTTCAGCTCGCCCATGGTCGACAGATCGGCGCGCGCCACCAGCAGCACCGTGCCCGCATGCATGGCAACCGTGCTGGTGTCGGCGGCGACCAGCACCGGCGGCGTGTCGATGACGACGAGGTCGTACTGCTCGGAGAGCTTCTCCAGCGTCGACTTGAACGAGTCGGACACCAGCAGTTCCGCGGGATTGGGAGGCAGCTGCCCCGTGGCCAGGAAGTCCAGGCTCGGCACCACCTGGCGGTGCACGGTCTGCTGCACGGTCAGGCTGCCGGCGATCAGTTCCGACAGGCCGCCATGGCGTTGCAGCCCGAAATACTGGTGCGTGTGGCCGCGCCGAAGGTCGGCATCGATCAGCAGCGTCTTCCGCCCCGCCGCAGCCATCAGCGCGGCGAAGTTGGCCGTCACGAAGCTCTTGCCGACGCCCGGCGTGGGGCCGGTGATCAGCACGCGATTGTTCGGCGCCTCCAGCATTGCGAACTGCATCGCGGTGCGCAGGCTCCGCAGGCTTTCCACCGCGGGGTCGTCCGGGTGCTCGATGGCCAGCAATCGGACGCCGGTGGCCCCGCTCAGTCGTCGCTTGGAAATCGCTTCCTGCGCCGCACTCAGTGGAATGGAGGAGAACACCGGCAGGCCGCTCTCGGCCTCGACTTCATGCGGGTCGCGGATGCTGCGCTCGACGAAAGCGTTGCGCAGGAAGGCGGCGATGACACCCAGGAACAGGCCCAGCGCCAAGGCCGCGGCCATGATGACCTTGCGGTTGGGCTTCACCGGGTACATCGGCATGATCGCCTCGTCCAGAATGCGGACGTTGCCGACCTTGCCTTCCTTCACCAGCCGCAATTGCAGGGCATTGTTGAGCAGCGACTGGTAGAGCTCCGTGTTCACCTTCACGTCGCGCTCCAGGCGCACCGCGTCCTGCTGCACGGTCGGCAGGTTCTTGATACGGCCCTGGATCTCGCCAATGTCCGTCTTCAGGGCGGCGATCTGTGAATCCAGCGTCTGGACGGTGGGGTGATTCGCCGTGAACCGGCTTTCGAGTTCACGCCGGCGTTGCTGGGCGTCCAGGAGCTTCGTCTGGCGATCGACCGCCTGGGTCAGGATCAGCGTGGCTTCCTCGCCGATGGTGACGGTGCCCTTCTGCACGCGGAAGCGGTTGTAGGCCTCTTCGGAAGCTTCCAGCTGGCGCTTGAACTGCGGCAACTGCACGTCCAGGAAGGACAGCGTCTTCTGCGCTTCGGCCGCCTTGCGCTCGATGTTCTGCTTGACGTATTGCTCGCCGACCGCGTTCAGCACGCGCGTGAGCTTGTAGGGATCGCTGTCCTGCAGCGACACGTTGATGATGCCCGACGACTTGCCCCGCTCGACGAGGCTGAGGCTGGTCTGCAGTCCGACGATGGTCGGCAGCTTGGCGGAGCGCACCAGGTTGAACTGGGCGCCCGGCTTGCCGTCGAGCACGGTCACCAGGAGTTCGAGGCTTTCCTTGCCCACGTTGGCCTTGAGCATCGTGCCCACAGTGCCGGTCAACGGTGCGGCCAGGCCCGGATTCGAGATCTGGTACTGACCACCGCCCTTGGCCGTCAGGATGAAGAGGGAGCCCTCCATGTTGAGCGGCACGTTGAATTCCGACACCGCGATCTGCTCCGTGCCCGACACATAGCCGTCGAGCCACAGGAAGCCCGGGTCCGACAGCGCGGTCGCGCGCCGCGCCATCCAGCCGCCGATGTAGGGAACGTAGCGTGGAACGGCTGCGACGTAGATCTTGGTCGCTTCCACCGCCTGGCCCGCGATCATGCGCGAGCGAAGGATTTCGATCTCGCCGCTTGCCGGCGTCTTGACGTCGAACAGCCCGCCCGCTTCGCTCAGGATGCCCTTGTTGCTGGTGTCCGGATCCTCCACCTGGATGACGAGGTTGCCCTCGTAGATCGGCCGCTCTAGCAGCGCGTAGGCCACGCCGATCCCGAACACCACCAGCGTGACCGCGGCGATCAGCCACTTGTGGGCCGTCAGGACTTCAAGGTAGTGCCCAAGGTTGAGATCCTCCTCGTCCGTCGTGCCGTGCGAACTGGGATTGACTTTTGGAGTGAGAGTGGAGGTCATCGGCTGGATACTCTTGATATGCGTTTGACCCATTCCTGGGCACCGTCTTCTATGAGCGAAAGGGACTGGGCAAATACATTTCGGCCGGCGCGATAGGGGTCGGGAACTTCGCTGTCACTGAACTCGCCGAGTCGAAACACCTTGCCGACGGCGAAGGGATAGCGCTCCTCGAGCCAGCGCCGCTGCTCGCGATCCATCACGAGGATCAGATCCGCCCGCTGGCACAGCTCATGGCTGATCTGGCGTGCGCGGTGCTCGGCGAGGCTGATGCCCCGCTCTTCCATCAGTTCGCAGGCGATCGGATCGGCCGGATGTCCCACGAGCGCCTCGAGCCCCGCGGAGCCGATCTGCGCATCCGGCAGGGCGGAGGCGAGCAGACCCTCGGCCATCGGGCTCCGGCAGATGTTTCCGAGGCACACCACGAGGACGTTCTGGATGGTCACGATCGATCTTCTACTGTCCGTTGATGGGCGAACCCAACTGGCGGTAGGTGATCGCGGTCGTGGCGGTCGGAAGAACGAGGTTCAGCACACGGTTCCACTGGACCAGCGGGACCGGATCGACATACACGACGTCCTTGGGCTTCAGCGCGAAACCATCCGCCATCGCGATGGCCGTCGGCGTGCGCGCGTCGAGGTGGAAGATCGACTGGCCCTTCGCCTCGTTGCGGATCACGTAGATCTGCAGCGGATTGGCGGTGGTCAGGTTGAGGCCGCCGACTTCGATCAGCGCGTCGTTCAGGCTCAGGCGGCCGCTGCGCAACTGGACGCCCATCTGCTGCGTCACCTCGCCCATCACGGTGACCTTGCTCTCGTCGCGGTTGCGCACGTAGATCATGTCGCCGTTCTTCAGCGGGATGCGGCTCGGATCGATGCCGGCGTCGGCCATGGCAATCATGTCGATGCGCGTGGTCTTGCCGTCGCGCGTGAGATTCACCGAGGTCCGATCGCCGGTGGGCGCAACGCCGCCAGCGCGATTGAGGGCCTCGGAGAGCGTCATTGGAATGTCCGTGAAGACCTGCAGGCCCGGCGTACGCACTTCGCCTTCCAGGTAGGCGCGCTTGCTCCGGAAGGCCTCGACGCGGACGCTGAGTTGCGGATTCTTGAAGACCTTCGCCAGTCGCTGGACGACGGCCTCCTCAAGCTCCTGGATGGTCATCCCGACCACGTTCAGCTTGCCCACGTAGGGGAAGCTCAGCTGCCCGGTGTTGGAAACGATGTAGCCGGGCGCCGGCGAAACGCTGGCGGGATCAGCCACCGTGGTCGCGGGCACCGAGCTGAACACCATCTCGGGATGATCGAAGACCACGATGCCAACGACGTCGCCGATGCCGATGCGGTAGGGCCCGGCCTGGCCCATCAACGCCATGACGTCGGGCCCGAGCTTGGTCTCGAGCGTCGCCGCACGCTGCGCCTGGATCAAGTCGGGCGTGATCTCGATCAGCGCGCCCGGGGGCGGCGGATCGGTATTGGCCGTCGAGAAGCCCGCGGGCGACACCGATTTCGAAGCATCGTTGCTTGCGGAGCGGAAGCCCGGTGCCAAGGGCGCGCAGCCCTGGACCAGAAGGCCCACGGCAACAAACAAAGCGGCATGTAATAGATGACGATTCAAAACCAACCCCACGTCGTGACCCTGAAATGAATACTTTTGCAAACAGTTACGACTGTACATCAGGAGATTGGGCATCTCAAACCCTTTCTTGGCGTAGGTCGTTAGCAAGAGCGAAGCAGTGCTTTATGACCCAAAAAGAATACGGAAGATGTAGTCCACGGCCGTGGGTTTTCATCTCGTAACATCTCGAATTGCTACCATTCTGATAGCAAGCGGCCCCGTTGCGGCGGGTATTTTTCAGGGATTCTCAGTCTGCGCGGCGCGTTTCCAGGCAGCCGAGGCCTGGTCGTTGTCGTCGCGTGCTTCCGCAAGCTGTGCAAGTGCCTGCCAGGCGCGTCGATGGAGGTTGGCGTCCTGTAAGCCGAGCCCCGCCTGTGTGAGCAACTGTTGCGCCTTGCCCCAAAGCTGCCGCCGCATGCAAGCCATGCCCGCAAGGTACTGCAGATTCGGGTCGCGCGGGTTGTTTCTTTGCGCCGACTCGATCCGGGCCAGCCAATCGGCATCGACCGAATCCAGCCCCGCCTCCAGCGCCCGCACCAACTTCACGCGGAGGGATTCGCCCAGACTCTGGGGCAATTCGATCATGCGCTCCCAGACCGGCAGCAGCCAGGCCCGCGCCAGCGTCAGGTCGCCGCGCAGCGCCACCATGCGCTGGGCCGCGTGGATCGCGACCTCGGGCATTTCACGCTCCGAGGTGTCGAACTCGTTCCAGGCTCTCAACAGCTGGGCCGGATCGTGCGCGCCCGACAGCAGTTCGGTCGCCAGTCCTCGCACGATGCTCCGCGCCGCCGCATCCGAGAAGGCGCGGTGCTTGGCCAGGAGCCGCGCCGTTTCGAGCGCTTCGAGGGTCCTCCGATCCTGCCGGGCTGCCTTGAGGCGCAGGCGCAGGGCGAGGGTTCGGCGTTGCGCGCCCTGTGGCAGTTCCTCCAGCCGCGCCAGGGCAGCGGGGGCATCGCTGTCGTCCAGCGCCCAGCGGGCGGCGCGCAATTGAACGCCCTCGCGTGTTTCGGGCGAGGACAAGGCACCGCGCTCCGCGCTTTCGTTGAGCGCGTGCTGCAGATGCGAATCGCGCGCCGGCCGGTCCTGCAGCGACTGCGCGCTCTCTGCCGCGAGCAGATGCGCCATCACGCGCACCTGCAAAGCCTGGGGAAGCCGGGCATCCAGCGCCGCCAGCGTCCGCTCCTGCGTGAGGGCTGCCAGCGCGGCCTTGCGCGCGCGGGAAAACCGACCCGCCAGCAACTGCACCGCCGCATCGAGCAGGGCCGCATGCAGCGCCCGCTCCTTTTGCTGCATGCGCCATTGGCGCGCCTGCTTCGGCAGCGAGAACAAGGCCGAGAGGCCCCGCAACGCGAGGTGCAGGAGGACGAAAGCGCCGAACAGCAGCAGAAGCACCAGGTTCAGCGACAAGTCGACCCGCCACGGCGGCCAGAAGACAGTGATCGTGCCCTGGTTGTTGCCCGCGAACAGCGCCACCGCAGCCGCGATGCCGAAGAGGGCGAGAAACCAGAGAGCTGCGCGCATGACCCGCCTAGCGACCGGATGCGGCCGTGGCTAGCGCGGCCAGAGTTTCGTCGATACGCGGCGGCTCCGTGGCCTTCACCTGTGCCTGGAGCTGCTGCACCAGCGTGGCAGCGGCCTGCACGCGGCGCGAAGACGGGTCGAAATAGCGATTGATCGACGCCGACACCGTGGCCAGTTCGCCGCGCGCGGTATCGACCTGCCGCGAGAGCAGCGCGAGTCGCGCATTGAGCAGCTTGAGCTTGAGGTTCTCGCGCAGGAAGAAGGTCTGGTCCGGTGTCAGGAGCACGGCTTCGGGACGCTCGATGCGACCGACGCGCAGCAGCGAGCGCGCCTCGTTGCGCACCTGCACCAGGAAACGCTGCCACCACGGCGCGTCCGCCGGCACCGGCTCGACTTGCTGCGCGTTTGCGCCCGTCCCGCGCATGCCCACGGCGTTGAGCACGGGCAGGTCGTCCACGCTGCGGATGAGGTCGTCGAGCTTTTGCAGCGCCTCGCCGTTGTCGGCGCTCGCGCTGGCCCGCAGGCGGTCGGCGTCGTGCTGCATCGCACGCTGCAGCGGTGCCAGCCGCGGCTGCGAGGCGCGCGAGATGCGCAGGTCGCCGGCCTTGAGGGCCGCGAGCAAGGGCTGGACGTTGCCCGTGACCTGCGCCTGCTGCAGCGCCAGGCGGACGGCCGCCTCGATATCGACGACGAGATTCTCGTCACGCGAGCGCGAGAGGCTCTGCATCAATTCTTCGAGTTGGGTGCGTTGCAACGCCACCTCGCCGACGCGCGTCTCGGCCAGCGCGAGGCGGGCCGCCGTGTCGCGCACGACTTCATGCGCCTGCCGCGCCAGGGTGCGGGCCTCCAGTGACTGGGCCAGCGCATCGGCGCTCTGGCGTGCAAGCTGTTCCTGCATGCCGCTGACCTTCTGCCAGAGCGCGAGCGAAGTCACCAGCGCGGCCACGGCGACTACCGCCAGCAACCCGAACAGGATGCGCGAGAGCAGCGCCACGGCCGCCGCATGGCTGGCCTGCAGGTTGGCCGGCACCGGAGCGCGCGCCACGGGTTCCTGCAAGGGCTCATTCAAGACGGAAGCGTCGCTCATGCAAAGGATTCTATCGACGCGACCAACGCAGGCAGATCAGGTCGAGACACTTGCACACGACCGAAACCCGCGGTACGCGCGGCATCGGCGACACGCTCGTGCGTGGCGACCGCCAGTGCTGCGTGCCAGGACGTGCCGGGCATCGACCGGCAGAGATTGGCGATGGCCTCGGAGCTACTGAAGAGCCACACCGCGGCTCCCGACGCGCCTTGGGCCGCGAGATCGCGTTCGGCGTCGCCGAAGAGGGGCAGCACGCGACGATAGGCGGCCACCTCGTCGCAGGCACCGCCGGCGGCCGTGATCTCGCGCGCGAGCCAGTCGCGTCCGGCAGCTTGGCCGGAGGCATCGCCGCCGCGGACGATCAACACGCGCGCACCTGGGCCGACCTGCAACCGCACAACCGCCCACAGCGCTTCGGAATCGAATTGCGAGGCGGCGGGGGCCGGCGCGTCGATCGACGACGCAGGCACGCCCACTTCCCTGATGGCGCGCATGGTGCCGGGCCCGGTTGCCCAGAAGCGGGGCCGCAGCGGCGCGGCAACATCGACGCCACGAAAGAAATGCTCGGCAGCGGCGGCACTGACGAACATCAGCGCGTCGTAATCGGACAGCCGCTGTCGCGCGGCATCGAGCGCCTTAGGATCTTCCAGCGGCTCGATGGCGATGAGGGGCAGCGCGACCGCATCGAGTCCTGCCGCACGCAGGTCGTCGACCCAGCGCGCGGCCTCGCGGGCCGGTCGCGTGACGATCACCCTTGCCGATGCCATCTCAGTGCGCGCCGGCCGCGCGCAGCATCCTCGCGGCGTCGTCTCCGAGCGCGCCGGCCCGCGCGAAATCCGTCGCCTCGGCCACCGTGTGCACGCGCACCAGCGGCTCGCTGCCTTCGGGATCGCCCCAGGCGGCATCGATGCGCAGAGCGCCGCCGGCCTGCCATCGCGCGTGGGCGGCGAGCGGCATCGAGCAACTTCCGCCCATCGCGCGGCTGACTGCACGCTCCGCGGCGGTCGCGAGCCAGTCGCTGCGACTCGACAGCGAAGCGAGCAGGTCGATCAGGTCCTGTCGATCCGCGCGCACCTCGATGCCGAGGGCGCCCTGCCCTGCCGCCGGCAGCATGGCGTCGGGCTCGAAGGTCTGGCGGATGCGGTTTTCCAGGCCGAGCCGCTTGAGGCCGGCTGCGGCGAGCACGATCGCGTCGTACTGGCCTTCATCGAGCTTGCGCAACCGGGTGTCCAGGTTGCCGCGCAGGGGCTCGATGCGCAGGTCGGGCCGCAGTGCACGCAGCAGCACCACGCGGCGCAGACTCGAAGTGCCGACCACGGCCCCCTGGGGCAGGTCGTCGAGCGACGCATGGCGCGGCGACACCAGCGCGTCGCGCGGATCCTCGCGCTCTAGCACGCAGGCGAGCGCGAAGCCGTCGGGCAGGTCCATCGGCACGTCCTTGAGCGAGTGCACCGCGATGTCGGCGCGCCCCTCTTCGAGTGCGAGTTCCAGCTCCTTGACGAAGAGACCCTTGCCGCCGACCTTGCTGAGGGAACGGTCGAGGATCTGGTCGCCACGGGTGGTCATGCCGAGCAGGCTGACGGTGTGGCCTTGTTCTTGCAGCAGTGCCCGGACGTGCTCGGCTTGCCACATGGCCAGCCGGCTTTCGCGCGTGGCGATGACGATGTTGGTCAAGACCGTTTTTCCAATGAGAAAGAGACCGCGGGATGCTAGCATGTTGCGCCGCAGCAACGTCGCCGCAGGCCCATCCGACGAGGAGATGTTCCGAATGAAGAAGAGCCCCGCCCCGGCCGCCGCGAAGCGCCGGCACAGTGACGAAGACCTGCCCCTCATCAACGACATCCGGCTCCTGGGCCGCATCCTCGGCGATGTGATCCGCGAGCAGGAGGGTGCGGACAGCTACGCACTGGTGGAGAAGATTCGCACCCTGTCGGTCGCATTCCGGCGCGACGCGGACCATGCGGCGGACCGCGCGCTCAAGAATTTGCTCAAGGGCCTGAGCGCGGCGGAGACGGTGCGCGTGATCCGCGCCTTCACCTACTTCAGCCATCTCGCCAACCTGGCGGAAGACCGCCACCAGATCCGGCGCCGCACCGAGGCCGAGCGAGCCGGCGAAAGCGCCGAAGGCAGCGTGGAGATCGCGCTGGCGCGCATCCGCAAGGCCGGCATCAAGCCCGAGGCGGTGGTGGAATCGCTCGCGCACAGCTATGTGTCGCCGGTGCTCACCGCGCACCCGACGGAGGTGCAGCGCAAGAGCATCCTCGACGCCGAGCGCGCCATCGCGCAGTTGCTCACCGCACGCGACGAGATTGCCCTGCGGCAGCAGGCCTTCGCCGGCAAGAAGGACGCGCTAACGCCCATCGAATATGCCGAGAACGAAACCCAGATGCGCACCCGCGTCACGCAGTTGTGGCAGACGCGGCTGCTGCGTTTCTCCAAGCTCACGGTCGCCGACGAGATCGAGAACGCGCTGAGCTATTACGAAGCGACCTTCCTGCGCGAGATCCCACGCGTGTATGCCGATCTGGAGAAGGCGCTGGCCCACGGCGGCACCGTGCCCTCGGTGGCGCCTTTCCTGCGCATGGGCCAGTGGATTGGCGGGGATCGCGACGGCAACCCCAACGTGACCGCCGAGACGCTGGAATACGCGCTGCGCCGCCAGGCCGAACTGGCCCTGCGCCACTACCTCACGGAAGTGCACTACCTGGGCGGCGAACTGTCGCTGTCGGCGACGCTGGTCGATGTGTCGGTCGAGATGCAGGCGCTGGCCGAGCGCTCGCCCGACAAGAACGAGCATCGCGTCGACGAGCCCTATCGCCGCGCGCTCACCGGCATCTATTCGCGCCTCGCGGCCACGCTGCGCGATCTCACCGGCGGCCAGGCGGCGCGACATGCCGTGCCGCCGCAGAACCCGTACCCCAACGCCGAAGAGTTCCTCGCAGACCTTCGCACGATCGAGGAATCGCTTGGCGACAAGCACGGCGCGGTGCTCGCCGCACAGCGCCTGCATCCGCTGATCCGTGCGGTGGAAGTGTTCGGCTTTCACCTCGCGACGGTCGACCTGCGCCAAAGCTCGGACAAGCATGAAGCGGTGGTCGCCGAGCTGCTCGCCACGGCGCGCATCGAGCCCGACTACGCCTCGCTGGCCGAAGAGGCCAAGCAGACACTGCTGCTGCGGCTGCTCGACGATGCCCGGCCCTTGCGTGTGCCCGACGCCGACTATTCACCGCTGGCCAAGAGCGAGATCGCGATCTTCGCGGCCGCCCGCACGGCGCGTGCGCGCTTCGGCGCCGCGGCCATCCGCCACTACATCATCAGCCACACGGAAACGGTGAGCGACCTGCTTGAAGCCTTCCTGCTCCAGAAGGAAGTCGGCCTGCTGCGCGGGACTCTCGCGGAGAACGCGACCTGCGACCTCATCGTCGTGCCGCTGTTCGAGACCATCGAGGACCTGCGCAACGCCGCGCCGATCGTGCGGGCCTTCTACGCGCTGCCGGGCATCCATGCCCTTATCCAGCGCTCGGGCGCCGAACAGGACGTGATGCTCGGCTACAGCGACAGCAACAAGGACGGCGGCATCTTCACCAGCAACTGGGAGCTCTACCGCGCCGGGCTCGCGCTGGTGGCGCTGTTCGACGAGCTGAATTCCGAAAGCGGCGTGCCGATCCGGCTGCGCATGTTCCATGGCCGTGGCGGCACGGTGGGCCGTGGCGGCGGCCCGAGCTACCAGGCGATCCTCGCGCAACCGCCGGGCACCGTGCGCGGACAGATCCGCCTGACCGAGCAGGGCGAGGTCATCGGTTCGAAGTACGCCAACCACGTCATCGGGCGGCGCAATCTCGAGACCCTGGTGGCGGCCACGCTGGAAGCCACGCTGCTGCCGACCGCCAAGGCCGCGCCTGCGCCCTTCGTTGCCGCGGCCGCCGAACTCTCGGCGGCCAGCATGGCCGCGTACCGTGCGCTGGTGTACGAGACACCGGGTTTCGGCGACTACTTCTTCAGCGCCACGCCGATCCGCGAGATCGCCGAGCTCAACATCGGTTCGCGCCCGGCCTCCCGCAATCCGAGCCGAAGCATCGAGGACCTGCGGGCCGTCCCCTGGAGTTTCAGCTGGGGCCAGTGCCGGCTGACGCTACCGGGCTGGTACGGCTTCGGCTCGGCGATCGAGCGATTCCTTGCCAAGGCGGCGACGCCGTCCGAACGCAAGGAGCGGCAGGCGTTGCTGCAGCGCATGTACGCGCAATGGCCCTTCTTCCGAACGCTGCTGTCCAACATGGACATGGTGCTCGCCAAGAGCGACCTCGCGCTGGCCTCGCGCTACTCCGAGCTCGTGGCCGAGAAGAAGCTCCGGCAGAAGGTGTTCTCGATGATCGAGGCGGAGTGGCACCGCACCTCGGATGCGCTGACGCTGATCACCGATGCCAAGACGCGGCTCGCAGGCAACGCCGAGATGCAGCGCTCCATCCGCCACCGCTTCCCGTACATCGATCCGCTGCATCACCTGCAGGTGGAACTGATGCGTCGCTACCGCGCGGGGCAGGACGATGAGCGCCTGCAGCGGGGCATCCACATGTCCATCAACGGTGTAGCGGCTGGACTGCGGAATACCGGCTAGCGAAGAAGAAGACGCGCGTTCGTATTGTGTGCGTCGTCTCCTACGCCAACAGCCGGCGCAGGAGAAGCGAAGGGTATTGCAATGAGGAGTACCCTGACCCGTACGTTCACAGCTCTCGCAATCGCGCGGCGGCTCAAGGGGCCGTTCACAGGAATCTTTGCCATGTCTACCCCGCAATCGCTTGCCCGTTCACAAATCGACTTCGTCAGCGGTGACTTCGATGCGCTGGCATCGCACATGCGACATTGCGCGTTGGCACAAGGACGATGGTTCGCAGTGCGGAGCCATCTGCAGCAGGTGCGATCAGTCGCCGCTGGTCGCATCGTGACGATGGCCTGCGTGGCCGTGGTGCTCGCCATCGGCCTGTTCGCGATCGCTTGAGCGCCGCAGCGGTCGTCGACCGGCTTGACGCGCTGAGCCAGTACGCACGCAAACTCCTCCTCGGTCCGCACGAACCGGTCGAAGCACCGATCAGGGCCGAACTGTTCGGCACGCAGCGCTTCGAGCAGCACGGCCACAGCCTCGCGCGCGCGCAGGTCGTGCAGAGCGGAAGCACGCGTGGCGATGCAACGCCCTTCTTTCCCCGCGTCGACAAGAACCTCGAATCGCTGCGCGGCGCCTTCGACTACATCGCCCTGATCTCGCAGAGCGGTCGCTACGTGACGCCCGCGGCCGAATGGCTGCTCGACAACTTCCACCTCGTCGAGGCACAGCTCCAGCAGATCCGCGAAGGTGTGCCGCGCAGCTACTACGCGCGCCTTCCGAAGCTCGAAGCGGCGCCGCTGGCCGGCCTGCCGCGCGTCTACGGCATCGCCTGGGCCTATGTGGCGCATACCGACAGCGTGTTGAACAAGGATCTGTTCACCGCCTTCCTCAATGCCTACCAGGACATCGACGAACTGACGCTCGGCGAGTTGTGGGCCTTTCCGACCACGCTGCGCGTCGTGCTCCTCGAGAACCTGCGTCGCGTCGCGGAGAGCATTGCCGAGAGCAAGGTGGCACGCGAGGTTGCGCATGCGGTGTGGGATTCGGCAGCGAGCCTCTCGATGCAGGACCTCGATGTGCTTTTTCGCGCGCTCCAGAGCCGCGGCATGCAGGAGAGCTATCTCACGCAGCTGTGGCAACGCCTGCCGGTCGAGCATGGCGACGACGCTCCGGCGCTCGTGAAATGGACCGAGCAGCATTGCCCGAACGGCCCCGCGCTGATCGCCGATGCGCAGACCGCGCAGGCCGCCGCCAACCTGACCGTCGGCAACATCATCACCACCCTGCGGATGATCGGGCAGGTCGAATGGGCCGACCTGATCGAACCTGTCAGCCGCTCGTTGCGCGTGCTGCGACAGTTGCCGAGCTACGGCCGCGAGAGCGAGCTCACGCGCCAGCAGATCACGCACTCGATGGAACAAGTGGCGCGCGCCCTGCGCAAGCCAGAGCGCGAAGTCGCGGAAGTGGTGGTGGGCCTGGCGCTCGAAGCCGCCGGCGACGTGGAGGCCTTCGAGGACGAAGAGACGCGCTGGTCCCTGGCCGAACGGACGGCCGGCTATTACCTTTTCGGCGAAGGCCGGCCGGCGCTGATCGCGGCGCTGGCGCACGCGGGCGGCGACCGGTCGGTGCCCTTTTCGCTGCGCCGGATTTCCCATCGCAGCTGGCGCCTGCCTTTCTACGCGCTGACGATCGTCGTCGCCACGGCATTGCTTCTGGCCGCATCGGTTCATGGCCTGAACCACGTCGGCTGGCCCGATGCATCCTGGACCTCCGTGGTGGCACTGGTGCTGGTGGCCTGGCCGCTTTCCGAATCGGTGATCGCGCTGGTGCACCGCATCGTGGCCGAGTCGACGCGCGTGCGCGCGCTGCCGCGGCTGGACTTCGCGACAGGCATCCCTGAAGCGCATCGCGTGCTGGTGGTCATTCCTTCCATGCTGAGTTCGGTGGCGGCCAATGCCCAACTCGCCCATCACCTCGAGCTGCATTGGCTCGCAAATCGCGAAGAGCACGCGCAGTTCGCACTGCTGACCGACTGGGCGGATGCCGCACAAGCCTCGATGCCGGGCGATGCCGCCCTGCTCGACGATGCGATGCAGCGCATCGCCGCGCTCAACGAAACCTATCCCGCACCGAACGGTGCTCCGCCGCGCTTCATGCTGCTGCACCGCCCGCGGATCTGGTCCGACACCGAGCAGCGCTGGATGGGCTGGGAGCGAAAGCGCGGCAAGCTCGAGATGCTGCTGCGCCTGCTGGCCGCCGGCGATGCGACCGGCTTCGTGCCGACGGCGGCAGGCTCGCAACTCGCGGCCCGCATCCCCTATGTCATGACGCTCGACAGCGACACCGGCCTGCCGCCCGGCACGCTGCGCGAGCTGGTTGCGGTGGCGGCGCACCCGCTGAACGCACCGCAGATCGCGGAAGCCGATGCACGCGTGGTGGCGGGCTTCGGCATCTTCCAGCCGCGCATCGTCACGCCTTTTCCCGAGCGCGACGAACGCTCGCTGTTCCACTGGATGTTCGCGGGGCAGTGCGGACTCGACCCGTACAGCAACAGCGCTTCCGATCTCTACCAGGACGTCTTCGGCGCCGGCTCCTTCACCGGCAAGGGCCTGCTGAATGTCCGCGCCGTCCATGCGACGCTGGACCGGCGCGTTCCCGAGGGCGCGGTGCTCAGCCACGACCTGCTCGAAGGCGCGGTCGCGCGCTGCGCCGTGGTGAGCGACCTGGTGCTGATCGAGGACCACCCCCATCACGCCGGCGTCGCCGCCTCGCGCTGGCACCGCTGGGTGCGTGGCGACTGGCAGTTGCTGCCACTCATGCTGCGCGCGCGGCGCTACGGCATCGATGCGCTCGGGCTCTGGAAGATGAGCGACAACCTGCGCCGGGCCATGGTGGTGCCGACCTCGACGGCGCTGCTGGCCTGGGTGGTCTTCACGGATTCCTTTCCGTTGACCTGGGCGCTGGCCGCGGTGGCATCCGCCCTCGTGCTCGGCCCCCTGCTCGGCGCACTCGCCGGACTGGTGCCGACGCGGCGCTCGATCGAGCTGCCCCACTTCTTCGACGTCGGCGCGACGGAACTGCTGCGCGCCATGGCGAGTGCCGCGTGGCAGTTCGTGCAGCTCGCGGCGCAGACGCGCCTGCTGCTCGATGCCTCCCTGCGCGCGATGTGGCGCCTGGCGGTGAGTCGCCGGCACCTGCTCCAGTGGACGACCGCCGCACAGGCGCAAGCGCAGGCGCGCTATGAGCTCTCCGCCTTCCTTCGGGGCGCGGCGCCGACCAGCCTCGTCTGCATCGCACTCGCCGTGGCGTCGCTGTGGAGTCCGCATCCATGGATGGGCCCCGCGCTCTTCGTGCTGTGGGCGCTCGCACCGGTCGCCGCATGGTGGAGCAGCCGGACCCGGCCCGCAACCGAAGGCGAACTCACCGCCGAGCGACGCGCCTATCTCGAAACGCTGGCGCACGACACCTGGCGCTTCTTCGAGCACGTGGTCGGCCCCGAGGACAACCATCTTCCGCCCGACAACCTCCAACTCGAACCCGAGCCCACCATCGCGCACCGCACCTCGCCCACGAACATCGGCATGTACCTTCTGGCCTGCTGCTGCGCGCGCGAGTTCGGCTGGATCGACACGGGGAAGATGGCTGCGCGGCTGGCCGCCACGCTCGACACCGTCGACCGCCTCGACAAGCACGACGGGCATCTCTACAACTGGTACGACACCCAGTCGTTGCGGATGCTGCCGCCGGCGTACGTGTCGAGCGTCGACAGCGGCAATCTCGCGGGACACCTGATCGCGGTCGCACAGGCCTGTCGCGCCTTTGCCCCCGCCAGCGCGGAGGCCGAGGCGCTGGAAGCCATCGCTCAGCGCTGCGAGACCTTGTGCGCGGGCATGGATTTCCGCGGGCTCTACGACACCAAGCGCCATCTTTTCCACATCGGCTTGCGCGTGGAAGAGAACGTGCTCGATGCGAGCTACTACGACCTGCTGGCGTCCGAGTCGCGGCTGCTGAGCTTCCTGGCCATCGCCAAGGGCGACGTGCCGCGCCGCCACTGGATGGCGCTCGGCCGCCCTTTCCTTTCCGTGGGCGTGAAGCCCGGGCTCAAGTCCTGGTCGGGCTCGATGTTCGAATATCTGATGCCGACGCTCGTCATGGCAGAGCCGCTCGGCGGCCTGCTGCAGGTGGCGAACCTGGCCGCCATCGGCGAACAACAGAGTTTCGGCTCGACGCAGAACCTCCCCTGGGGCGTTTCCGAATCCGCGTATTTCGCGCGGGACCACTCGCTGGCCTACCAGTACTCGCCCTTCGGCGTGCCCCGGCTCGCGTTGCGCCGCACGCCGCCTACCGATCGCGTGGTCGCGCCTTACGCCACCGCCATGGCGGCGGTGCTTCGGCCGGCCGATGCGGTCATCAACCTGCAGTTGCTCGAATCGCTCGGCGCACGCGGCGAGTTCGGCTTCTTCGACGCCGTCGATTTCACCGTCTCGCGGCAACCGGAGGGCCAGCCCTACACCGTCGTGCGCAACGTCATGGCACATCACCACGGCATGTCACTGGTGGCCCTGTGCAATGCGGTGCGCAACGATGCGCCGCGCCGGTGGTTCGGCAGTTCTCCCCTGGTGGAGGCGTACGCATCGCTGCTGCATGAGCGCACGCCGCGGCAGATCATCGGCAGCGCCGATCCCCGCACGCCGCCGGAACCCGCCACCGCAGAAGCGCCGCCGATCTTCCAGCCCCGCAGCGTCGATCCAATGGAACCGGGCTTCCAGCCCACGCACCTGCTGTCGAACGGCCGCTACACCGTCGCGCTGCGCGCCAACGGTGCGGGCGTCAGCCGCTGGCGCTCGTTCAACGTGACCCGCTGGCGGGACGATCCGCTGCGCGACGGCTACGGCACCTTCTTCTACGTGCGCGATACCCACAGCCGCGCGCTCACCTCGCTCACCGCCCTGCCGGCCCCCGGCGAGCACTGGCGCTACCGGGCCCGCTTCCTGGCCGACCAGGTGCAGTTCGACGCGACGGGGCCCGGCCTGCAGGCGCGCACCACGGTGCTCATCAGCCCCGAGGACGACACCGAACTGCGCACCGTCGCGCTGCACAACACCGGCAGCGAGACGCGCACGCTGGAACTCATCTCCTACTTCGAGCCGGTGCTGTCCAACCCCAAGGCCGACGAGGCGCATCCCGCTTTCGCGAACCTGTTCGTCGAGAGCCGCTGGGAGCCGGGCTGGCGTGCGCTGCTGATGTCGCGCAAGCCGCGCCTCCATGGCGATCCGGTCGTCGCGGCGGCGCATTTCGTCGCGTCGGTGGATGCACAGGTGCTGGCCGTCGATTGCATGACGGACCGGCGTGCCTTCATTGGACGCAACCGCACGCTCGCCACGCCGTCGCTCGACCCGCAGCCGCTGGGCGCCGACGGCACGCCGATCAATGGCCTCGACCCGATCGCCTGCCTGCGCGTGCGGTTGTCGATTCCGCCGGGTGCCACCGCACGCGTGACCTTCGCTACGTCGGCCGACGACGACGTGGAAGCCCTGATGCCCGGCATCGACCGCTACCTGCAGCCGATGCACGTCGAACGCGCGACGCGCATGGCCGCGACCCTGGCGCAGGTGCGGCTGCGCGACCTGAGCATCGACCCGGCCAAGAACCTCGCGCTGCAGGACCTCACGACCATCCTGACCTACACCACGCCCCGCGCGATGCGCGACCGGGGGCTGATCGACCTTCGTCAGATCTGGCGCTTCGGCATCTCGGGCGACAAGCCGATCGTGCTGGTCTACATCCACTCCGTGGCCGGCAAGGGCCTCGTCGACACGCTGCTGCGCGCGCAGCCATGGTGGGGCTTCGGCGGCGTGGCCTGCGATCTCGTGGTGCTCAACAGCGAGCCCCACTCTTACCTGATGCCGCTGCAGCGGGACATCGAGGCCTTGCGCGCCCTTGTCGCACAGCAGACGCAGAACAGCTTTCCCCGGAACGACGCCGCGGGCTTTTATTTGCTGCGCGATTCCGAAGTAGCGCCGTCGGAGAAAGCCGCGCTGTCGAGCCTGGCCCGGGTCGTCTTCACCGCCGACGGGCGCGCGCTCGAATCACAGGTGGCCGCGCTGCGCGATGCCGCCGTCGGGCCGGCGAACGAGGACGTGCGACGCGTCGCGCTCTCGACACTTCCGCCCACTGCGCACATCAACGATGCCCTGATCGCGCCGCAAGGCGGCTTCGATGCGGCGAGCGGCGAGTTCCGCTTCGAGGTGGACGTGAACCGGCGCACCGTGCGACCGTGGGTCAACGTGATCGCCAATGCGTCGTTCGGCTTCCAGATTTCCGAATCGGGCACAGGCTACACCTGGGCGATCAACAGCCGGCTCCACCAGGTCACGCCATGGTCGAACGATCCGGTGCAGGACCCGGCTTTCGAGCACTACCTGCTGCAGGACCTCGATACCGGCGAGCTCTTCCCTCTCACGCCTGCCGGTCGCGGCGTTGTCGCGGCGCGGCACCGCGTGCGCCATGGCCAGGGCTACACGGTGTTCGAATGCCTGCATCGCAACGTGGTCCTGGAAACGACCTTTTTCGCCGACCGCGACGAGCGGATGAAGCTGGTGCACGTGGCCGTCCGCAACGAAGGCATCGGCGCTCGGCGCATGCGGGCTGTCGCGATGGTCGAGTGGCAACTGGGCGCCGCTCGCGGTGAACGGCGGACCGTCCACACATGGAAGCCCGAGGACCTGCCGGCCGTGTTCGGCCAGCAGCGCGAGTCGAGCGCCGGCTTCGGCGGCAGCACCGGCTTCGTCCAGCTCGCCGGCCTCCAGGGCGCAACGCAATGGACCTGCGATCGCAGCGAGTTCTTCGCGGGCCGCGGCGCGATCGAACTGCCCGAGACGCTCGGCGGCCGCGGCGGCAGCGGCCTCGATGCCTGCGCCGCGATTGCCGGCGAGTTCAGCCTCGCGGCCGGCGAAGGCGCCACGTTCAGTTTCATGCTGGGGCACGCGGACGACCCTGAAGCCGCGATGCAGCTGGCGCGACGCTGGCAGCAGCGCGACGTGCCCGAGGCGCTGGCGCTGGCACGCGGCTTCTGGGACGACCTGCTGGGCCGCCTGCAGGTCAGGACGCCCGATCCGCTCTTCGATGCCATGGTCAACCGCTGGCTCATGTACCAGACGCTGGTGTGCCGGCTCTGGTCCAAGGCCGGCTTCTACCAGGCCGGCGGCGCTTTCGGATTCCGCGACCAGTTGCAGGACGCCATGGCCTTCGCGGTGACCGATCCGGCGCGCCTGCGCGAGCAGATCCTCGTCAACGCGGCACGGCAGTTTGCCGAAGGCGACGTCCAGCATTGGTGGCACATGCCGGGCGGTGCCGGCGTGCGCACGCATTTCTCGGACGACCTGCTGTGGCTGCCCTATGCCGCATCGCACTACGTCGAAGTCACGGCGGACCGGTCCGTGCTGGACGAGATCGTGCCCTTCGTCGAAGGTCCGGAAATTCCGGCCGGCGCGGAGGATGCCTACTACGCACCTCAGGTCAGCAGCCGGACCGCCAGCCTCTACGAGCACAGCGCACGCACCATCGACCGCAGTCTCGCGACCGGCGTGCACGGCCTTCCGTTGATGGGCACCGGCGACTGGAACGACGGCATGAACCGCGTCGGCCACGAGGGCCGCGGCGAATCCGTCTGGCTCGCGTGGTTCCTGTGCAGCGTGGTCGAGCGCTTCGCGCCTTTCGCCCGCGCGCGGGGAGAACTCGGCCGGGCACAGCGCTGGCTCGAGGCCCGGCAGGGCTGGATCAACGCCCTGCACGCCGCCGGCTGGGACGGCGCCTGGTTCCGGCGCGCCTTCTTCGACAACGGCGCGCCACTGGGCTCGTCCGCCAACGACGAATGCCGCATCGACCTGATCGCCCAAGCCTGGTCACTGCTCTCGGGCGCCTCCGACCAGCAGCACACCACGCAGGCGCTCGCCTCGATGAAGCAGCACCTGCACGACGAGGAACACGGCCTGATGCGCCTGCTGCATCCGCCGCTCGCGCATTCGACCAACAACCCCGGCTACATCCAGGCCTACCCGCCCGGCGTGCGCGAGAACGGCGGCCAGTACTCCCACGCCGCCGTATGGGCCCTGATGGCCCAGGCGCTGGAAGGCGACATCGAGGCCGCATGGAAGACCTTCGAGGGCCTGAGCCCCGCCCATCGCGCCCGCCACCCGGAGCACGGCCCGCTGTATGAGCTCGAGCCCTACGTGATGGCCGGCGACGTCTACGGCGCCGCGCCCTATGCCGGACGCGGCGGATGGAGCTGGTACACAGGCTCCGCCGCCTGGATGCACCGCGCAGCGGTGGAGACCCTGCTGGGCCTCACCATGCGCGGAGACCAGCTCTCCCTCACTCCCCGCGGGCCGAAAGATTGGGCCGGCTTCGAGATCACGCTACGCCTCGCAGGCAAGACATTCACCCTGCAACACGGCAACCCGCCCGAGCCATCCAAACCCACCCACCACATCACCATCGGCGAGTGGATCATCTGGCGCGTACTCCCCGACCAATCCGTCATCCACGTGGGATAACCCTTCGCGAGATACCGCAGATCCGGCTCCGCCGGTATCGCCCCCGGCCGAGGGAAGGCGGCCACACGAAGTGGGCAAGCCTGGGGGCGAGCTTGATCCCCGCAAGCCTGAGGGCGAGCTTCACTCCCCCAGGAGTTCGCCAATAGGTTGCAGGTCTTCCACGTGATCGCAGATGGCCTTTGCCACCATCATGATCGGAATGCCCAGCAGCAAGCCCCAGATCCCCCAGAGCCAGCCCCAGAAGATCACGCCGACGAACACCGCGACCGGATTCATGCGGCTCGTGCGGCTCGTCAGGAACGGCACCAGCAGATTCCCGATCAGCGTGTGGATCACGAGCGAGGTGCCACCGACCAGCAGCGCGAGATCGATGGCATTGAACTGCAGGAACGCCACGAGGCCGGCAGCGGCCATCACGATGACGGAGCCGATGTAGGGAATGAGATTGGTCACCGCCGCCAGGATGCCCCAGACCGCCGCGTTCTCAAGCCCGATGGCCCAGAAGGCGAGCCCGGTCGCGATGCCCACCAGCGCGCTGGTGAGGATCTGCACGATCAGGTAGCGCTCAATGTGCTTCGTGATGTCGTCCAGCACCTGCACGGTGATCTTTTTCTTTTGCAGGCTGGGCCCGGTGATCTTGACCAGCTTGCGACGGAAGGTGTCGCCCGACCCGAGCGCGAAGAAGGTGAGGAAACCCACCAGCGTGAGCTGCCCCGCCGCGGCGATCAGGCCGACCGTGCCGCTCCACAGGTAGTCGCGCACGTTGAAGGAAGGACGTTCGACGATCACGCGCGCCACGCCCTTGCGCGCCGCCACTTTGGCCGAATTTTCCTCGGCGGCCTGTTCGAGTTGGGCGGCGGCCTTCTGCACCGTGTCGAGCGCGCTCGCGTCGGTGGGGCGGCTGGTGCCGCGCATCCCGATCCGCAGCTTCTGCGCGGCGACAGGCAACGCATCGAGCAGCTCGGAAGCATTGCCCGAGAGGGAGTAGCCCGTCCATCCGAAAGCGCCGCCCAGGCCGAGGAGGATGACGGCAGCGCCGATCCAGCGCGAGATCTTCCAGCGTTCCAGCACGTCGACCAGCGGCGCCAGCGCGTAGGTGAGCATGAGGCTCACCATCAGCGGGATGAACACCGCCGCCGCCCA
Organism: Variovorax glacialis; assembly: GCF_051216375.1. Lineage (NCBI taxonomy): Bacteria > Pseudomonadati > Pseudomonadota > Betaproteobacteria > Burkholderiales > Comamonadaceae > Variovorax > Variovorax glacialis. The sequence goes on from NZ_JBPJZT010000003.1 coordinate 578,042, forward strand.
GCGCAGCGCGAACACGGTCGCCAGCACCGCCAGCACCACCAGAGACACGCTGCGCACATCGACCGGCATGTGCAGCAGCACGCGATCGGGCTCATCGGTCGGCTCGACCGGGACTTCCTCCACGACGGAACTGGCCTCCTCGGTCACCGAGGATCCTTCAGCAACTCGCGAACGGTGGACAACTGCCGCCGCGACACCACGACCGGCTCCGGAATCCCGTCGAGCCGGAGTGCCCAGCCTTCGGCGTCTTCGCCGTCGTCGTACTTCTCGAGCGCACGGATGGCCGCGCGGGCGACCAGCGCATTGCGGTGCACGCGCACGAATCGCGCGGGAAAGCGCTCCTCCAGTTCGGCCAGCGAGCCGTCGAAGATGTGGCTGCGCGACGCGGTGCGCACCGTGAGGTACTTGAACTCGGACTTCAGGTAGAGCACCTCGTGCACGGGCACGCGTTCGGTGCGGCCCCGGTCCTGGATGACGAGGACGTCCTGCGGCCCGTCCACCGCGCTCGGTCGCCGGTCCTTGAGGTGGCGCTCGACCTTCTGCAGCGCCTGCTGCAGGCGCTCGGCCCGCACCGGCTTGGTCAGGTAGTCGACCGCCTCCAGTTCGAAGGCCGTGACCGCGTGCGCGGCGAAGGCCGTGACGAACACGATCGCCGGCGCGCCCGGCTGGCCGTGCAGCTTGCGCGCCAGTTCGACCCCGTCGATGCCCGGCATGTGGACGTCCAGGAGCACGAGGTCGAAGTGGGTGCTGGCCAGTTGATGCAGCGCGCCTTCGCCGTGCGCCGCCTCGGCGACGACCTCGGCCGCGGGCGAACGGCAATCGGCCAGGAGCGAGCGAAGGCGCGAACGCGCCAGCGCTTCGTCATCGACGATCAGGGTACGGAGTGGAGTCATGTGTCTGCGGGAATGGCAATGCGGACGCGATAGCTTTTCTGGTCCATGCCGGCGCTGAACTGCGCCTGCATGTCGTGGAGCAGTCGAAGCCGATCGCGGACGTTGTCCAGCGCAATGCCGTGTCCTCTCGGCAGCGGCTGGTCGGCCCACCGCAACGGCGGCAGGCTGTTGATCACCTCGATCAGCACCATGCTGCCGCGGCGTTCAGTGCGGATGCGCAGCCTGGCGCCCTCGGGGCTCGGCTCCACGCCGTGCTTGACGGCGTTCTCGACCAGCGGCTGGAGCAGCAGCGGCGGGAGTCGGGCGGCGTTGGCCTCCGGGTCGATGTCCCAGCGGACCCGGAGCCGGTCGCCGAAACGCACCTCTTCGATGGCGAGGTAGCGCTGGGCCAGTGCAATCTCATCCGCGAGCGTGACCGACTCGCCCGGGTCCGCCAGGGCCTGCCGGAACAGCTCGCTCAGGTCTTCCAGCATGGCCTCGGCCTTGGCCGGTTCCTCGCGCACCAGTGCGATCGCGCTGTTCAGTGTGTTGAATAGAAAGTGCGGACGGATGCGGGACTGCAACTCCTGGAGTCGCGCCGTGGTCGCCGCCGGCGTCTGTCCGCGCGCACGCAGGACCAACGCCGCCATCATCAGGCCCGCGAACAGTGCGCCGGCCAGCGCGCTTGCCAGCCATGGCGCATTGGCCACCACGCCCGTCAATCGAAGCAGTCCACAGCCGTAGAGCCCGGACAGCGCGCCAAGCAGGGCACCCGCCCCGTACTGCGCATGGAGCGGCAATCGGCCGAGCAACTTCTTCAGCGCGCATGCGACGAGCAGCCAGAGCAGGGTCGCGGGCAGGGCCCCCCCTGTCACGGTGCCGGCGAGCAGCAGCCATTCCGGGAAAGTCGTCGCCAGGAACAGGGCCGAGACCGCCACCACCACTTCGACGAAGAGCACGGCCCGCAGCACCACCCCGATCTGGCAGGCGTCGAACAGCACCACGCCGCCGCGCGAGGGCAGCCGCGTCCGGGCTTGCGAGGACGCCGCTGCGGTCGTCGCAGACGACGAAGGGGTGCCCGATAAAATCGACGGGTTGCGCATCACAGAAACATTGGGTGACAAACCCATTATTGCCTCCCGAACGGCTCCCATGACCCAAAACCAACTCGACAAGAAATCCGAAGCCTGGTCCGCCCTGTTCTCCGAACCGATGAGCGACCTCGTGAAGCGCTACACCGCGAGCGTCTTCTTCGACAAGCGGTTGTGGCAGGCGGATATCGAGGGTTCGCTCGCGCATGCCGGTATGTTGGCTGCGCAGGGAATCATCGGCACGCAGGACCACGCCGACATCCAGCGCGGGATGAAGCAGATTCGCGAGGAAATCGAATCGGGCGCCTTCGAATGGAAGCTCGATCTCGAAGACGTGCACCTGAACATCGAGGCCCGACTCACGCAACTCGTCGGCGATGCGGGCAAGCGCTTGCACACCGGCCGCAGCCGCAACGACCAGGTCGCGACCGATGTGCGCCTCTGGCTGCGCGGCGAGATCGACCTGATCGGCGGCCTGCTGGTCGACCTGCAGAAGTCGCTGATCGAGATCGCCGACAAGAACGTCGAGGTGATCCTCCCGGGCTTCACGCACCTGCAGGTCGCCCAGCCGGTGAGCTTCGGGCACCACATGCTGGCCTACGTCGAGATGTTCGCGCGCGACGCCGAACGCATGGCCGACGTGCGCAAGCGCGTGAACCGCCTGCCGCTCGGCGCCGCGGCGCTGGCCGGCACCAGCTATCCGCTGGACCGCGAGGCGGTGGCCCGCGCGCTCGCCATGGACGAGGTCTGCCAGAACAGCCTGGACGCCGTCAGCGACCGCGACTTCGCGATCGAATTCACGGCAGCCGCATCGCTGGCGATGGTGCACATCAGCCGCCTGAGCGAGGAACTGGTGCTGTGGATGAGCCAGTCCTTCGGCTTCATCGACATCGCGGACCGCTTCTGCACCGGCAGTTCGATCATGCCGCAGAAGAAGAACCCGGACGTGCCCGAACTTGCGCGCGGCAAGACCGGCCGCGTGGTCGGCCACCTGATGGCGCTGATCACCCTGATGAAGGGCCAGCCGCTGGCCTACAACAAGGACAACCAGGAAGACAAGGAACCGCTGTTCGACACCGTCGACACGGTCAAGGACACCCTGCGCATCTTCTCGGAGATGGTCGGCGGCATCACCGTCAAGCCCGAAGCGATGGAAAACGCCGCGCTGCGCGGCTACGCCACTGCCACCGACCTCGCCGACTACCTGGTCAAGAAGGGCCTGCCCTTCCGCGACGCCCACGAAACCGTGGCGCATGCGGTCAAGGCGGCAATCTCGCACAAGGTGGACTTGTCCGAACTGCCGCTGGCCGTGCTGCAGACCTTCAATCCGACGATCGAGAAGGACGTCTATGGCGTGCTGAGCCTGCGCGGCTCGCTGACGGCCCGGAACATCCTGGGCGGCACCGCGCCGGCGCAGGTCCGGCAACAGATCGCACGGCATCGAAAACGGCTGGCCTGAGGTCTTCGGGTTAACCCGGAACTGGCTTCACACCTTGCTGGCATTACGTTTCCCGCTATCACAACAATAGCAGACCAAGGTCATAGGCCGTTGGGTGGGCCTTTGCCGGCCGTCGGATGTGTTCCAAAACGTAAGAATGTAGTGCTAAAGTTTGGCACGCTTCGCGCTTATGAAGGTGGCAAGCTCCACCCTCCGAGCTGCAATCCGAGCGCCCAAACCTCATGGAACTACCCCGCTGCGTCGTCGTCATCCTGACCTTCAATTCCGCCTCGATCATTCGGGAAACCGTCTCCCAGGCGAAGAAGGTGAGTCCCCACGTCTACGTGGTCGACTCCCATTCATCGGACGGCACGCCCGCGATCCTCGAGGAACTGGGATGCACCGTGGTGCAGCGCCCTTTCTCCAACTACAGCGACCAGCGCAACTGGGCCATTGCCCAGATCGAGGGTTCGTACGCGTGGCAGATCCACCTCGACGCCGACGAGGTGCTGGACGACCGCTCGGTCGGCGAAATCAGCGCCGTGCTTTCGGGCACGCCCGAATTCGACGCCTACATGATCCGTCGCCGCGACTACTTCATGGGCAAGATGCTGCGCTTCAGCGGCGTGAACCCCTGGCACCTGAGGCTCTTCCGTTCAGGGCTGGGGCGCTGCGAATCGCGGCTGTACGACCAGCACTTCATCAGCACCGCGAAGCCCGGGCGGCTCGACGGCTTCATGCACGACAAGAATTCGGCCCGGCTGAGCGACTGGATCGCGAGTCACAATCGCTGGAGCGACGCCGAGGCGAAGGAAAAGCTCGGTCCCCGCCTGGCCGCCAGCAACGTGCTGCAACCCCGACTCATGGGCGATGCCCGCGAGCGCACTCGCTTCATCAAGGAGCTCTACTACAAGCTGCCGACGGGCATTCGCTCGCTCGGCTACTTCGTCTACCGCTACGTATTCCGCCTCGGCTTCCTGGATGGAAAGACCGGCTTTTACTTTGCCTTCTTCCAGGCCCTGTGGTTTCGAATGCTGGTCGACGCGAAGATGTACGAACAGCGGTCCCAGCGACCCTGACCGATTGACCCTTTTTACGGAGTGATCACGCGCATGCGTCAATACAACGCTTCCAAGCGAATCCTCGTCACCGGCGGCGCCGGTTTCCTGGGCAGCCATCTCTGCGATCGTCTCATCGAACAGGGGCACGACGTCCTCTGCGTCGACAACTTCTTCACCGGCACCAAGCGCAACGTCGAGCACCTGCTCGATCATCCCCGCTTCGAGCTGATGCGGCATGACGTGACCTTCCCGCTCTACATCGAGGTGGACGAGATCTTCAACCTCGCCTGCCCCGCCTCGCCGATCCACTACCAGCACGATCCGGTGCAGACCACCAAGACCAGCGTGCATGGCGCCATCAACATGCTCGGCCTCGCCAAGCGGGTGCGCGCCAAGATCCTGCAGGCCTCCACCAGCGAGGTCTACGGCGACCCCGAGATCCATCCGCAAGTCGAGGCCTACTGGGGCCGTGTGAACCCGATCGGCATCCGAAGCTGCTACGACGAAGGCAAGCGCTGCGCCGAGACGCTGTTCTTCGACTACCACCGCCAGCACAAGCTGCGCATCAAGGTCGTGCGCATCTTCAACACCTACGGACCGCGCATGCACATGAACGACGGCCGCGTGGTGTCGAACTTCATCGTGCAGGCGCTCAAGGGCGAGGACATCACGATCTACGGCGACGGACAGCAGACCCGCAGCTTCTGCTACGTCGACGATCTGGTCGAGGCGATGCTCCGCATGATGGACACCGGCGACGAGGTTCCCGGCCCGATCAACATCGGCAACCCCGGCGAGTTCTCGATGCTGGAACTGGCCAACAAGGTCATCGAACTGACAGGCTCCAGCAGCAAGCTGGTGCGCATGGCCCTGCCGGCCGACGATCCCAAGCAACGCCGCCCCGACATCTCGCTCGCGCAGAAGGAACTCGGCGGCTGGGCGCCGCGCACCCAGCTGGAGGAAGGTCTCGCGAAGACCATCGCCTACTTCGACCAACTGCTCTCGAAACCCAACGCCACCTGAACCCATGAACATTTCGATCATCGGCACCGGCTACGTCGGCCTCGTCACCGGCGCCTGCCTCGCGGACATCGGCAACCACGTGTTCTGCCTCGACGTCGATGCGCGCAAGATCGCCACGCTCAACGGAGGTGGCATCCCGATCTACGAACCCGGCCTGAGCGACCTGGTCGAATCGAACGTCGGGGCCGGGCGCCTCTCGTTCTCCACCGACATCGAAGCCTCGGTCGCCCACGGCGACGTGCAGTTCATCGCCGTCGGCACCCCGCCCGACGAAGACGGCAGCGCCGACCTGCAGTACGTGCTGGCCGCGGCCCGCAACATCGGCCGCTACATGAACGGCTTCAAGGTCGTGGTCGACAAGTCGACGGTGCCCGTGGGCACCGCAGACCGCGTCACGGCTGCGATCCAGGACGAACTCGACAAGCGCGGACGCTCCGACCTGCGCTTCTCGGTCGTCAGCAATCCGGAGTTCCTGAAGGAAGGCGCGGCGGTGGAGGATTTCATGCGGCCCGACCGGATCGTCATCGGCCACAGTGGCGACGACGACGGCCGCGAGGCGCTGGGCTGGATGCGCCGCCTCTATGCCCCCTTCAACCGCAATCACGAGCGCACGCGCGTGATGGACGTGCGCTCGGCGGAGTTCACGAAGTACGCGGCCAACGCGATGCTCGCCACCCGCATCAGCTTCATGAACGAGCTGGCCAATCTCGCCGATCGCGTGGGTGCCGACATCGAAGCGGTGCGCCAGGGCATCGGCTCCGATCCGCGCATCGGCTACAGCTTTCTCTACGCCGGCACGGGGTACGGCGGCAGCTGCTTTCCCAAGGACATCCAGGCGCTGACGCGCACCGCGCGCGACCACGGACAGGCGCTGCGCGTGCTCGAATCGGTCGAGGCGGTCAACGACGAGCAGAAGCAGGTGCTGACCAACAAGGTGCTGGCCCGCTTCGGCCCCGACCTGAGCGACCGGACCTTCGCGCTCTGGGGACTGGCCTTCAAGCCGAACACCGACGACATGCGCGAGGCGCCCAGCCGCGTGGTGATCGGCGCATTGCTGCGTGCCGGAGCGCGGGTGGTCGCGCACGACCCGATCGCCGTCGACGAGACGCGGCGCGTGCTGAAGCTGGATTTCGCCGACGCCCCCTCGCTGCTCGAAGGCATCAGCTTCGTGTCCGGCAAGGACCCGATGCAGGCGCTCGACGGCGCCGATGCGCTGATCATCGTGACCGAGTGGAAGGCCTATCGCAGTCCCAACCTCGAACGCCTCAAGGCGATGATGAAATCGCCGGTCATCTTCGACGGCCGCAACCTCTACGAGCCGACCACGATGAAGGAAGCCGGCATCGTCTACCAGGGCATCGGGCGCAACAGCCTCTGAACCATCACGAGCCGTTACCATTCGCCGACGCGTCGGCCGGAACTTGCCGACGTGCTCCGGTCGAAGAACGTTTGGATTCCATGGTGTCGATGAAAGCTCTCCGCCTTGCCGCCCTGTCGCTCGCGTTGCTCGCAACGCTGGGCTCGCAGGCCCAATCCGTCCCGGGCAACGACGCCGCCCAGAGCCGCTGGCAAGGCGAATTCAATGCCTTCGCCAGTGCCGACAAGGCCGGGTTGCCCGCCGCCGACGGCGTGCTGTTCGTGGGCAGTTCCACCATCCGCATGTGGCCCAACATCGCGCAGGACTTCCGCCAGCAGCCCGTGGTCATCAACCGCGGCTTCGGCGGTTCGACCATGGCCGAATGCAGCCGGTTCGCGCACGATCTCGTGGTGCGCTACAAGCCCCGGCTGGTGCTGGTCTACGCCGGCGACAACGACCTCGCCGAAGGCCGCACGCCGCTGCAGGTCCTCGAGAGCTTCGCGCAGTTCACGAACACGGTGCGGGCTGAACTGCCCAACACGCGCATCGCCTACATCTCGGTCAAGCCGAGCCCCTCGCGCGAAAAACTCCTGCCGCAGATCCACGAGACGAACAACGTGATCGCGGCCTACCTGAATCGCCTGCCCAACAGCGAATACATCGATGTCTTCACGCCGATGATGGGCGCCGACGGCCGGCCGCGCAGGGAGTTGTTCCGCGGCGACCAGCTTCACATGAACGACGAGGGCTATCGCCTCTGGCAGTCGGTCATCGCGCAGCGCCTGGCGGACCCGGCGACGCGGGCCGATGCTTCAGTCGCGCAAGGGCTCCGCTAGCGGCGCCGGGGGCCGCCCCCGCTCGTCCCACCACTGGACCGCCCGGGCCACGCCGTAGAGCCCCGAGAACACCACGCCGAGCAACAGCACATCGCCCCACCAGGGCCGTGCGGTCTGGCTGTCGCCGTAGACGGCCAGCACTGTCAGCACCGCCACGAGGTGCGCGCAGAACACGGGCAGCGACGCCCGGCCCATGGCCTCCAGCCAGTGCAGGCGGGGGATGCGGCGCATGAAATCCGGGCCGAAGCGGATCACGACAATGCCGATCACGACGAGATTCACGATGCGCAGCGGCCCCAGCTGCCACTTGTCGAAGAGCAGGTTGAGTTCCACGTCCCCGCCGAAGGGCGCCTGGCCGTTGATGCCATGGTGGCGCCAGTAGAAGCCATACAGCACCGCGGCGCCCGCCAGGGCGACCAGCCACTTCGGAAAGCGGAACGGCTGCGCATCAGGCGCATTGCGGCTCGCGCCCATCCACATGCCGGTGAACCAGAGAAACTGCCAGGCGAAGGCGTTGAAGGCGCCCATCTCATGGAAAGGCACCGGCAGGCCGAAGTAGCGCACCGCGAATTCGTACAGCCATTCGCTCAGCCCGAACTGGGCCAGGCCCCAGACCGCGGCGCTCGCCGCCATCACGCCGGTCCAGCCGTGGCGCAGCGCGAAGGCCAGCACCCAGGGGCTCATCAGCATGAAGAAGATGTACATCGGCAGGATGTCGAGCAGTGCGGGCTCGTACACCAGCAGCAGCGAATAGATGAAGCCCTCGCGCGGATTCGCCAGGTAGAAGGACAGCAGGTTCTTCACTGCCGGCTGGTCGATACGCATGCTCAGCGCCGTGATGATGGTGAACAGGAAGAGCAGCGCCGCCGCCTGGCTCAGGTACACCTTGAGGGCGCGCCGCCAGAAGGCCTGCCGCATCGCATCGACGCCGCGGCCGTAGCTGATGCGGCTGTAGACCAGCCCCGCCACGAAGGCCGACAACAGCACGAAGCCCTCGGCCGCGGAGACGAAGCCGAAGGGCTGCCCCAGCGGGTCGGTCAGGCGGGTGGGGAGATGGGTGATGGTCATCAGCACGAGCATGAGCCCGCGCAATGCATCGATTTCCCAGTAGCGTTTCATCAGCGGCGTGTTCATTGAGGCGGTCCGCGCGACACCCGCACGACGAGCCTCCAATTGTAAGGAGCGACCCCCTGGACGGCCTTGGCGCAAGGCCAAATCGGCTACGCTCCCCAGAGGAGGGATACCGCTTGAGTCGAACCATCACGAGTCTTCTGCTGGCCGCCACCGCGTTCCTGGTCGGGCAAAGCCATGCCCTGCAGATCACCAGCCTGACGCCGCAGGGAGAGGTGGCGCGCATCCGCCAGGTCGTCGCCAAGTTCGACCAGCCGGCCGCCAACTTCGGCGACCCCAAGGCGCCTGCCCCGATCGCCCTGAGTTGCACCGACGCGCAGGCCGCGAAAGGCACGGGCCGCTGGACCGGCGAGAAGCAATGGGTGTTCGACTTCGAGAACGACCTGCCACCCGGCGTGCGCTGCACGGCCACACGTGTCGCGGGCTTCAGGTCGCCCGCGGGTTCGACCCTCACGGGGCCCGAGCGCTACCAGTTCAACAGCGGTGGCCCCTTCATTCGCAACTGGCAGCCGAGCTACGGAAAGATCGACGAGCAGCAGTTGTTCATGCTCGAACTCAACGGCGCGGCGACGCCCGAAAGCGTGCAGGAGAACGTCTGGTGCGCGGCCGGCGACATCGGCGAGCGGATTCCGGTCCGGCGTGTCGAGGGCGAACAGCGCACCGCCCTGCTCAAGGCGCTCGGTCGCGACAAGGACGCCGAGAAGGAGCCCCTGCGTTTCGTCACCCTGCAATGCAATCGCACGCTGACGCCCGGCAGCCGCATGCAACTGGTCTATGGCAAGGGCGTGGCGACGCCTTCGGGGGTCATCAACAACGTCGAGCGACGCCTGAAATTCGAGGTGCGCGAGCCCTTCGCCGTCTCGTTCACCTGCGAGCGCGAGAACGCGCAGGCGGCGTGCCTGCCGCTGCGGCCGATGGTGTTGCAGTTCAACGCGCCGGTCGCGCGCAGGCTCGCCGGCGAGGTCACGCTCAAGGGCAGCGGAAAGACCGTCAAGCCCCGGTTCGACGAGAACGTCGCCAACGACGCGGATGCGATCGTGGAGTCCGTGACCTTTCCGCCGCCGTTTGCGGAACAGGCGCAGTTCACGATCGAGTTGCCGCCGAAATTCGAGGATGCATCCGGCCGCGCGCTGGCATCGCCGGACAGCTTTCCGATGAAAGCCGCCACCGGGGCGATGCCGCCGCTCGCGAAATTCGCCGCGTCGCCTTTCGGCGTCCTCGAACGGCTGGCGGAGCCGGACGGAACGGCGATGATGCCGGTCACCGTGCGAAGGGTCGAGCCCGCGCTGCAGGTCCAGGCGCTCACGCCGGGCCGGGTGAGCGACATGAACCCGCGGACCGACGCGGAGATCATCGCGTGGTTCCGCAAGGTGCGTCGCTACGACAGCAACTACACGATCACGCGCAAGCAGGCCGCACGGGACGTGAAGGGCGCGCTGCCGAAAGTGATCGACAAGGAAGAGGCCGACAACATCCAGACGCGCATGGTGTCGCTGCTCAATGGCCAGGGCGGCGTGAAGACGCTCGACATGCCCAAGTCCGACGGCACCGACCCGCGTCCCTTCGAGGTGATCGGCATTCCGCTGACGCCGGGCTTCCACGTGCTCGAGATCGCATCGCAGAAACTCGGCGACGCACTGCTCGACGAGCGCTACGGCAGCGGCCGCACGATGTACGTGCGAACCACTGCGCTCGCGACCAATCTCGCGGTGCACTTCAAGCTCGGCCGCGAGAACTCGGTGGCCTGGGTCACGACGCTGGACAAGGGCAAGGTGGTGCCGAATGCCGCGGTGCGCGTCTCCGGCTGCGACGGCAAGGAAGTGGCCAGCGGCACGACCGACTCTCGCGGCATCGTGCAGTTCCCGGGCCTTTCGCCGAATGCGCCGAGCTGCAACAGCGACGATGAGGACAGCGCCGATGTGTGGTTCGTCAGCGCCCGCGCGAAGGACGAAGCGGGCGTCGACGACCTGGCCTTCACCTGGAGCGACTGGCAGCGCGGGATCGAGCCCTGGCGCTTCAACGTGCCGACCAGCATGGACCCGCAACCCGACCGGGTCGCTCACACCATCTTCGACCGCACGCTGTTCCGCGCCGGCGAAACGGTGTCGATGAAGCACCTGATCCGCACGCAGACCAGCAAGGGCTTCGGGCTGCCCGACACGTCCCCGGACACACTGGTCGTGACCCATGTGGGGAGCGGCCAGCAGTTCACGCAACCCGTCCAATGGCGCAAGACCGCGACCGGCGGGCGCAGCGGCGAGAACACATTCCCGATTCCGCCGGCCGCGAAGCTCGGCGTCTATCAGGTCGAGTTGCGCAGCGGCAAGGAAGGCGAAGCGCGCAGCTACAGCACCGGCCAGTTCCGCGTCGAGGAGTTCCGCCTGCCGGTGCTCGAAGGCCGCATCGCGCCGAGCGACAAGCGGCCCCTGGTGGCAGTGACTTCGTTGCCGGTCGACGTACAGATCAACTACGTGTCCGGCGGCGGCGCGGCCCAACTGCCGGTACATGTGTCGGCGATGGTGCGCGGCAAGCAACCGGCGTTCGTCGACTTCGATGCCTTCAGCTTCTCGCCGCCCGGCAAGGAGGGTGCATCCGACACGGGCGAATCGTCCAGCCCGGACGATGCCAAGGTCATCGCCGACAAGCTGCCGCTCACGCTCGACAAGAACGGCGCGGGCCGACTCACCATCGACAAGATCCCGCCGACGAGGTCCACGCCGCGCGAACTGCTGCTCGAAGCGACGTATGCCGATCCCAACGGCGAAGTGCAGACCCTGCGCAGCACCCACACGCTGTGGCCCGCCGCCGTGATCGCCGGCATCAAGACCGAGGGCTGGGTCTCCACCAGCCAGAAGCTCCGCTTCCAGGCGCTGGCGCTCGACCTGGCCGGCAAGCCGCAGGAAGGCGTGACGCTCAACGTGCGCGCCATCGCCCGCATCACCACCACCAGCCGCAAGCGCATGGTGGGCGGCTTCTACACCTACGACAACAAGACCGACGTGAAGGAGATCGGCACCATCTGCACCGGCAAGAGCGACGTGCGCGGCCTGCTGCTGTGCGAGGTCGAGCTGAAGGAACCGGGGCAGGTCGAGCTCATCGCGAGCGCCACCGACAGGGACGGCCGCGACAGCCGTGCGTCGAGTTCGGTCTACGTCACGCGCCAGGGCGAGCTGTGGTTCGGCGGCGAGGACCACGACCGCATCGACGTGCTGCCGGAGAAGAAGAGCTACCAGCCCGGCGAGGTCGCTAAGTTCCAGGTGCGCAGCCCCTTCCGCTTCGCGACCGCGCTGGTGTCGGTGGAGCGCGAGGGCGTGATCGAGTCGCATGTGGTGCAGCTCAACGGGCAGGACCCGACCGTGAGTCTCGTCGTCAAGCCCGACTGGGGACCGAACGTCTACGTGAGCGTGCTCGCCTTGCGCGGACGGCTTCGCGAGGTGCCGTGGTACAGCTTCTTCACCTGGGGCTTCAAGGCGCCGCGCGAATGGTGGACCGCCTTCTGGTACGAGGGCAAGGAGTACGTCGCGCCGACTGCGCTGGTCGACCTGAGCAAGCCGGCCTATCGCCTCGGGCTGGCCGAGATCCGCGTCGGCGCGCAGTCGCACCGCATCGAAGTGAAGGTGGCGAGCGACAAGGCCAGCTACCAGGTGCGCGGCCAGGCGCAGGTCACCATCACCGGCCGCCTGCCCGATGGCAAGCCCGCTGCCGGCGCCGAAGTGGCGGTCGCGGCGGTCGATCAGGCCCTGCTGGAGCTGATGCCCAACGACAGCTGGGACCTGCTCGACGCCATGCTGCAACGGCGGAGCTGGGGCGTCAGCACCTCGACCGCGCAGATGGAAATCGTCGGCCGCCGGCACTACGGCCGCAAGGCCGTGCCGGCGGGCGGCGGCGGCGGCAAGAGCCCCACCCGCGAGCTGCTCGACACCCTGTTGCTGTGGAAGCCCGCCGTGGTGCTCGATGCCAACGGCCAGGCCACCGTGACCGTGACGCTCAACGATGCGCTTACCACCTTCCGGATCGTCGCCGTGGCCGACGCGGGCACCGGGTTGTTCGGCACCGGCCAGACATCCATCCAGTCCACGCAGGACCTGCAGATCATCAGCGGCCTCCCGCCCCTGGTGCGCGAGGACGACCAGTTCCGCGCGCAGATCACGCTGCGCAACACGACCCCGCAGGCCATGAAAGTCGAAGCGACGCCGCGCGCCACGCTGCTCACGCTGGAGCCGCAGACGGTCGAGATTCCGCCCGGCGAGGCCCGCGAACTGGCCTGGACCGTGACCGCGCCGGCACAACTCGCGCAAACGCGCGCCGAAGCCATCCTGTGGGAGATCGAGGCGAAGGACACGCTGTCCGGCGCACGTGACGCCCTGAAGGTGCGACAGCGCATCGTGCCCGCCGTGCCGCTCACGGTGCAGCAGGCGACGCTGGTGCAGCTCGACGGGCCCTTCACGCTCGACGTCGGACCACCCGCCGATGCCCTGCCCGGCCGCGGCGGCCTGCGGCTGTCCTTGCAGCCCAGGCTGGCCGAAGGCCTCACCGGCGTGCGCGACTGGTTCGCGGCCTACCCCTACATCTGCCTGGAGCAGAAGGCCAGCAAGTCCATCGGCCTGCGCGACGGCAAGGTCTGGCAGGCGGTGCTCGCGCAGTTGCCGAGCTATCTCGACAGCGACGGCCTGGCGAGCTACTTCCCGCCGCGCGATGGCGAGTCCAACCGGGGCAGCGACATCCTGACATCCTATGTGCTCGCCGCGACGCACGAAGCGGCCGCGCTCGATCCCGCCTTCGCGCTGCCCGAATCGGCCGTCGCACCGATGGCGCAGGGGCTGGCCGCCTTCGTCGAGGGCCGCATCCAGCGCGAGTTCTGGAGCCCGCGCAAGGACCTCGATGTGCGCAAGCTCGCGGCGCTGGAGGCGTTGTCGCGCTACGGCAAGGCGCAGGGCCGCATGACGGGCAGCATCACCATCGCGCCCAACCAGTGGCCGACCAGCGCGGTAATCGACTGGCTGAACATCCTCCGCCGCGTGCAGGATGTGCCGCAGCGCCAGCAACGCATCGACGAGGCCAACAACGTGCTGAAGTCGCGGCTGAGCTACCAGGGCACCAAGGTGGTGTTCAGCACCGAGCAGGACGACCACTGGTGGTGGCTGATGACCAACGGCGACGTGAACACCGCGCGCCTGCTGCTGGCCGTCATGAACGATCCCGCGTGGAAGGACGATATAGGCAGGCTCGCCAGCGGCTTCATCGGACGCCAGCAGAAGGGCGCATGGCAAACCACCACCGCCAACCTGTGGGGCGGGCTGGCGCTCGAGAAGTTCTCGAAGCGCTTCGAGAGCGCGCCGGTCACCGGCATCACCGCCGCAAACCTGGGCGCGGCCACGGCGCAGGTCGACTGGAGCAAGGTCGAAAGGATCAAGGCCGGCGATGCCTCCGGCGCACCCAATCAGGCGAGCGCCTTCGGCGCACCGGCATCGCCGGGCAACCTGCGCAACAACACGATGTTCATCCCGTGGCCGGAGGCGCCCGCGGCGCACGACACCCTCCTCGTCACGCAAAGCGGCTCCGGCAAGCCCTGGCTCACGCTGCAGTCGGTCGCGGCGGTGCAACTCAAGGCACCGTTCGCGGCGGGCTATGCGATCACCAAGATCATCACGCCCGTCGAACAGGCGGTGAAGGGCGTCTACACGCGCGGGGACATCCTGCGCGTGAGCCTGGAAGTGAACGCGAGCGCCGACATGACCTGGGTCGCCATCACCGACCCGATCCCCGGCGGCGCGACGATCCTCGGCGGCGGCCTCGGCCGCGACTCGCAGATCGCGACGCAGGGCGAGAAGCGCTCGGGTGCGGGCTGGCCCGCCTTCGAGGAACGCAGCTTCGAGGCCTTCCGCAGCTACTACGAGTACCTGCCCAAGGGCGTGGTGAAGATGGAATACACCGTGCGCCTGAACAACGTCGGCGACTTCGCCTTGCCACCCAGCCGGGTGGAGGCCCTGTACGCCCCCGAGATGTTCGGAGAGTCACCGAATGCCAGAATGAAGGTCGAAGCCGCGAAATAACACGTTGATCACCGCACCCATCCTGGAGGCAAGATGTGTAGAAGTATCAAGACCCTGTTCAACTTCGATCCTCCGGCGACGGAGGAAGAAATGCGGGCCGCGGCGCTGCAGTTTGTCCGCAAGCTGAGCGGGTTCAACCATCCGTCCAAGGCCAACGAAGCGGCCTTTGATCGCGCGGTCGAGGACGTGACAGCGTCTGCCCGTGTGCTGATCGAATCACTGGTGACCACCGCGGACCCACGAGATCGCGACATCGAGGCCGCCAGGGCGCGTGCCAGGACGGCAGCCCGGTTCGGCAACGCCCAGCACTGAACCGCAGTTCCTGAAGGAAGCATCCATGCCGACCATGACCATCGAGCAAATCCAGCAGATCCTCGACCCCGTCTTCCCCGGCCTGATGGGCGTGCGCCTCGTCACGCTCGAACCGGAGCGCGTCGTCGCCGAGCTCAAGGTGCGTCCGGACCTCTGCACCACTGGCGGCATCCTGCACGGCGGTGCATTCATGGCCTTCGCCGACACCCTGGGTGCCGTCGGCACGGTCATCAACATGCCGCAGGGCAAGCGCACGACGACCACCGACTCCAGCACCAAGTTCATCGGCGGCGCCCGCGTGGACACGACAGTCACCGGCGAATGCGTGGCGCTGCACCGCGGACGAACCACGATGGTGTGGCAGACCACGATCCGGTCGGCCGAGGGCAAGCTGTGCGCGGTCGTGACGCAGACGCAGCTTTTGCTCGACGCCTGATTTCGCCGCGACCGCGGGAGGATCCCCATGCGCACGCTTGTCTTCATCCTCGGCGGCTTCGTGCTGTTTGGCGCCTGCGTCGGCGTGGCCAAGCTCATGTCCAACGGGCTGGCGGATTCAATGCGCTCGGCGACGATCGCCTTTGCCGTGCTGTGGTTCGTCGTGGCGGCGGCCAACATGTGGATCGGCGTGGCCAAGGCGGGCTATTCGTTCTTCGAGGAGTTGCCGATCTTCCTGCTGATCTTTCTCGTGCCGCTCGCGGTCGCCGTTTTCGTCAAATGGAAAGTGCTGTGAAGTAGGCGCTCGGCCGGTGGGCAGGACCGATGCACACTGCATGCGACACGGATGGTTGACCATCGGCATGTATCTTGCTGACCAACGGGACGCGCCCCAAACTGGAGACCTCCCGCATGCCCGAAGCCCGCTACCTCGGCGCCCTGCCCACGCATGAGCGTTTCGACTACATGCCCATCACGCGCCGCGCGGACCATGCATGGCCGAACGGCGCGCGCCTGGCCGTGTACATCGGCCTCAACCTCGAGCACTTCGCCTTCGGCGAAGGCATGGGTGCATGCATCGGCCCAGCGGCGCCGCATCCCGACGTTCTGAATCACTCGTGGCGTGAGTACGGCAACCGGGTGGGCGCGTGGCGCATGCTCGAACTCTTCGACAGCCTCGGCCTGCCTTCGGCCACGCTGCTGAACACTGCGCTGTACGACCACTGCCCCGAGCTCGTCGCGGCCTGCGTCGCACGCGGCGACGAACTTGTCGGCCACGGCCACAGCAACTCGGAACGCCAGGCCGACATGGACGAGAAGAACGAAGGCGCGTTGCTCATCCGATGCCGCGCACGCATGCTGGAGGAAAGCGGCATGGCGCCCTCGGGCTGGCTCTCGCCCTGGATCTCGGAAAGCCGCCGCACGCCCGACCTGCTGGCCGAGGCCGGCTACAGCTACACCCTCAACTGGTGCCATGACGACCAGCCGGTGCCGATGCGCACGCGCAGCGGCCGCACGCTGTGGGCGGTGCCCTATCCGCAGGAGCTCAACGACATTCCGATGATCATCGCGCGGCAGATGGATGCGAAGGACTTCGCGCAAATGATCATCGACAACGCCGACGAGATGCTCGAGCAGTCCCGCCGCCAGCCGCTGGTGATGGGCGTGGCGCTGCATCCGTACATCGTCGGCCAGCCCTACCGCCTGCGGCATCTGCGCCGCGCGCTTGAGCACCTTGCCCGCCTGCGCGACCGCGGAGAGATCTGGTTTTCCACGCCGGGCGCGATCTGCCGGCATGTGGCCGCGCCTGTGGCAAGCTAGCGGTTCCGCCGCTCCGCGATCCGACTTCACTCCCCATGCCCCGCTCCAGAAACGCCCGTCTCCCCGTGCCGGGCATGGCCTGATCCACGCGCGGGAGCATCGCCGTGCAGAACCGTCGCCTGCTCGCCATCGTGGTGGCCGCCGCGTTCGCGGCGCCCGCGTGGGCGCTGCCGACCTTCAGCGAAGTCCGCAGTGACTTCCGCCCTTCCGACACCCTGGTGCTCGACCGCGACGGCGCACTGCTGCAGCGCGTGCGCACCGACACCGCCGTGCGCCGCGGCCAGTGGATCGCGCTGGCGGACATCTCCCCGGCCCTGCGCACTGCGATGGTGCTGAGCGAGGACAAGCGCTTCTACGAGCACAGCGGCGTGGACTGGCGCGCCGTCTCCGCCGCCGCCTGGGGCAACCTCTGGAACACCCGCACGCGCGGCGCTTCCACCATCACGATGCAACTCGCGGGCCTGCTCGACGACGACCTGCGGCGCGGCGGCAGCGGCCGCAGTGTCACGCAGAAGCTCGGCCAGACCGTCGCTGCGCAGCGGCTGGAGCGCAACTGGCGCAAGGACGAGATCCTCGAGGCGTACCTGAACACCGTGCCCTTCCGCGGCGAGATCGTCGGCATCGATGCGCTCTCGCGCACCCTCTTCGGCAAGGCGCCACACGGACTGGACGCGCGCGAAGCCGCACTGGCCGCGGCGCTGGTCCGTGCGCCCAACGCCAGGCCGGCGCTCATCGCGCAGCGAACGTGCGAGCTGATGCGCGCGATGGAGCCGGAGAGCAAGCCGGATTGCGAGGCGCTCGACATGTTTGCGAGCGCGGCCTTGCAGCGCCGCGACTTCGACGCGAGCGAAGGCATCGCGCCTCATCTCGCGCGGCGCGCACTGAAGGAAGCCGGCCCCGACGCGGCAAGCGTTCGCACGACATTGCGCACGCCGCTCCAGCGCTTTGCGCTCGACACGCTGCAGCGTCACCTGCGCGAACTCCGCGGCCGCAACGTGGAAGACGGTGCGCTCGTCGTGCTCGACAACGCGAGCGGCGAGGTGCTCGCCTGGGTCGGGTCCTCCGGCGGCCTGAGCCGCGCCGCCGAGGTCGACGGCGTGCTCGCGCAGCGCCAGCCAGGCTCCACGCTCAAGCCTTTCCTTTACGCGGAGGCCATCGCCGAGCGGCGGCTGACGGCCGCTTCGCTGCTCGACGATTCATCGGCCCAGATCAACACCGCGAGCGGCCTGTACATCCCGCAGAACTACGACCGCCAGTTCAAGGGGTACGTGTCGACGCGTACGGCCCTGGCCGCCTCGCTCAACGTGCCGGCCGTGCGCACGCTGGTGATGGTGTCGCCCGATGCCTTCGCGCGGCAGTTGCGCTCTGCCGGCATGGCCCTTGCCCAAAGCGGCGACTACTACGGCTACAGCCTGGCGCTCGGCAGTGCGGAGGTCTCGCTGCTGGCATTGACCAATGGCTACCGGACGTTGGCGAATGGTGGGCGATTCGGCGAAACGCGGTTCATGGTGGCGCAGCGCCCGCTGCGCCGCGACGTCCCCGCCATCGATCCGCGGGCTGCCTTCATCGTCGGCGACATCCTCAGCGACACCAACGCGCGCGCCCGCACCTTCGGCCTCGACAGCGTGCTCGGCACCCGCTTCTGGACCGCGGTGAAGACCGGCACCAGCAAGGACATGCGCGACAACTGGGCCGTCGGATGGTCGCAGCGCTACACCGTCGGCGTATGGGTCGGCAACGCGAGCGGCGCACCGATGTGGGACGTGAGCGGCACGAGTGGGGCTGCCCCGATCTGGGCCGAGGTCATGGGCTTCCTTCACCGCAACGAGGCCAGCCGCGCACCGGCGCCGCCATCCGGCATCGTGCAGGCGCACGTGCGCTTCGGCGACGAACTCGAAGCCGCGCGCAGCGAGTGGTTCATCGCCGGCACCGAGCAGGCGATGTTCGCGCTCTCGCCAGATGCGCCCGCCACGGAATCGGCGCCGCGCATCACCGCGCCGTCCAACGGCACCATCATCGCGCTCGACCCCGACATCCCGCCGAACCGCCAGCGCGTGCGCTTCGAGGCCGAAGGCCGCGGGCTGCAGTGGCGAATCGACGGCAAGCCATTCGCGCGCGGCAACAGCGCCCAGTGGCTGCCCTGGCCCGGCCGGCATCGGATCGAGTTGGTCGATGCGCAGGGCCACGTGGTCGACGAACTCAGGCTGGAGGTTCGCGGCGCCGGCGTGGTTGCGGGCGCGAAGCCCTGACTTGTACGCGTTTTCGTCCGACGCCTGTCAGCGGGCACCGACGCCCTTGCATCTGCGAATGGCGGACGTGAAAGCCGCGCCGCAGCCCACGACGTCGTGCGGCGTGAACTGCTGGGCGACGCCGACAGCCACACGTACAACTACATCATGGAATAAGCCGAACAGCCAACTGATGGAGGCCCAAGATGTTGATCCGAATGACGACCGTGCCGCAAGCGCAAGACCCGCAACTCGTGGTCGCGTGGATTCGCGCGAGCATCTGGGCCAACGTCGAAGGCTGGCCCTATTGCAGGCTGAAGTAAGGATCAGCGGACACTGCGGATGATCTGTCGCATCAGGTTGGCAGCGCTTCCCTCGCCCGCCGCGCCTCGTAGGCCTTGAGGTGCGCGAACGCCACGCGAAGCAGCGACAGCGCCTTGCTGTCCGCACTGCGCCGCAGCAGGTCCCCCACGATGTGATCGGCCTCGATGGGCGCGCCGCGCTCGATATCCTTGAACATCGAGGCAGTCATCATCGACCCGGGCGTCGTCAGCACCGCGCGGGCTCGCTCGATGGCAATGGGACGCGGCGCGAATCCATTGTGGCTTGCGATGGCGACGCATTCGTCCACCATGGCGTTCGCAAGATCGGCAGCCCCGCTCGCCACGATGTCGCCGACATTGGTGCGCATGAGGCAGGTCATGCTGGCGGCCGATGCGATGAGCACCCATTTCTCCCACATGTCCTGAAGGATCTTGTCGGACGCGACGGCATCGAAGCGGGCCTTGGCGAATGCAGCCTCCAGCGCCCACAAGCGCGGCGAACGCGCGCCGTCGAGTTCGCCATAGGTCAGGCCATGCACGTCACTGAGATGGAGGACCGTGCCGTCGCCGTCCAGCACCGCCGAGATCATGCACAGGCCACCCAGCACGCGTTCGCGGCCGAAGCGCTGCGCGAGGTCGTCGAGGTGACGCATGCCGTTGAGCAGGGGAAGGATCACCGTGCCCGGGCCGACGGCGGATGCGAACGACTTCATCGTCTCGGCCAGGTCATAGGCCTTGCAGCCGACGATCACCACGTCGAAGGGGCCCCCGATCGCGTCGGCCTGCACCGAGGGTGGCGACGGAAGCGTCAAGTCCCCCTGCGGGCTCTTGATCACCAGGCCGGTCTTCGCGAGTTGCGCCGCGCGACGGGGCCGCAGCAGAAAAGTCACGTCCTCGCCTGCGGCCAGCAGACGCCCGCCGAAATAGCCACCCAGGGCGCCCGCGCCCACTACCAGGAATCGCATGTGAAGTTCTCTCTCTCTGCAATACGACGGCGCATTCTGCGCCGTTGTGAGAAAGCTTGCCGGCATGCGACTCCGCACAACGGGTCACGCGGGGCGTGGCGGCCGAGCCGGCCGCCACGTCCGTCGGGACGCTTACAGGATGACAACGTGGAAATTGCTCTCGACCAGCAGCCCGGCCGTGCCCGCCAGGTTGGTGTAGACGTTGTTGCCGCCGGTGGGGAGGTCGAACTTCCCGATGCTCTGCGGTTCCAGCGCCGACAGGTCGATGTGCATGTCCCTGGCATCCATCACCAGCGTGTCGAATCCGATCGCGTCCGCAGTGACTGACAGGGGAAGCGACGGACCGCCGAAGTGGAATTGCTCCGTGACGACAGAGGTATCCCCGTCCGCGTCGGTCAACGTGAAGATCATCGGCACCTTCAGGTTCGGCGAAGCCAACGAGGTGATGATCTTGTAGTTGCCCTGCTCGTCGAACGTCATGGTCAGCCCGCTCGCGACCTGGATGGTGACGGTGCCTTCGGTTCCGAAGGTGTAGTCGACGCCTCCGACCGTCACCTGGGAGATCGTGAAGCCTCCGTCGGCGCCGAGCGCCACGACCGCGGGTCCGCCGTTCACCGTCGCGTCCAGGAGGTGGCCGTCGACGGTGGGAAGCGTTTCCATCAGGGCATCGGAGAGTTCCTCCGCATGCACGACGGGAATGAACCGATCGGTCGGATCGCCTGCGCCAAGAACCTTCATGATTTCTTCGGTGGCTTCCGGCGTGTTCACCGCCGGGCCGAGACCGACGGCATAGACATCCAGGAGGTCCTTGTTGGCAGTCACGAAAGTCGACCAACCGGCAGGTTGCTCATACCCGGGTGACGGCACGCCGTCGGTGATGAAGTACACCTTCTGGTCGTGGTCCGCGTGCTTGCTCATCGAGGCCTGGATGAGGCTCTCGGCATCTCCCAGTGCGGCTTTGTAGTTGGTGCCGCCGTTGGTGGGATCAGGCACAGCATTGATAGCCGCCTTTGCGGCCGCGATCGAGGTGTAGTTGGCACCTCCGGACAAGCCGTCGAACACCACGAGGTTGATCTCGAACGACGTCGAATCCGGATAGCTCTCTGCGTACTTGTCGAGCAGGTTCAGCGTGGCCTCCTTGGCCAGATCCCAACGCGACGTGGTACCGCCATCCTTGGCCAGCATGCTGCCCGAGTGATCAAGTATCAGCGTGATCACCACGCCATCCGCAACGTTCGGCATCTCGATGATGAAGTCCCCGGGCGATGCCGTCACCTCGTCATTGACGACCTTGATCTCGCCGCTGGCCGAGACAGACTTGCCACTGCCATCGGTCGCCGTGATCCTGAAGTCGTTGTTCACGATCTCGCCTACCTTGCCGCCGCTGGTGTCGTGGCTCTTCGGTGCACCCAGCGTGTAGGTGTAGCCGTACTGGCCGTTGCCCAGGTTGATGATGGTCAACGTGTCGCCGCCGACCGTGACGGCCTTGCCGGACGCCAGGTCAGCCAGGATTAGGCCGGTAGGCTGGCCGCCGAGCGTGATCGTGATGCCGGTCACCGTCGCGCCCAGGTTGAAGCTGCCGCTGGCGCTCCGGTCGCTGGTGTTGCTTCCGTCGACGGCGAGCCAGTCCTTGCCCGTTCCACCATTCAGCGCCGCCTCGTGGACCACGGTGTCGTTCGCCTGCAGCGAGAGCATGGACTCGCGGGTCAGCGACGCCGGATCGGAGATTGCACCGACATTGCCGGCGATGTCGACCACCTTGACCACCAATGAATGGTGGCCCTCATCCAGATCCGAGGGCGGGATGAACGACCACTTGCCGTCCTCATCCACCTTGGCCGGGCCAAGGGGCCGGCCGTTGTCTTCGATCACGATCGTGGAGCCGGGCTCGCCGACGCCGTTGAATTCGGGACGCTTGTCGTCGGTGAAACCGCCTGGAGCGAGCAAGCCCGTGACTGCACCCACGTCGTCGATGGTGCCCTTGATGCCATCGCTGACCCACGATTTTTCAGGCGGAGGCACATCCTTCGGCTCGGAGGGCGCGAAATTCTTCCAGCCGCCGCCGCTTTCCGTGGCCGAAAAACCAGCCACCGCAAAGCCACCGGCGAGCATCAGAGGCCAGAATGCAAATTGATCGTCATCGTCCGCCGGGACCGGATTTCCGGTCAGGGCAATCGCCGACGATTCACCATCGGCCAGCGAAAAGATGGTGCCGCCATTGGAGCGACCGTAGGCATAAAGCTGGCCATCCGCGCCCACACCATAAATACTCGGCGGCTGAGTCAAAGCGAAATAGCCTTCCAATACGAGGGCAGGTGCATATTCGCCCTCGGGCGTGATATGCAGGTCGTCACCGACGCGCTTGAGGGTGGCATTGGCAGGGGCAACGTCACTCGGGGCATCGCTCTTGAGCAAGTATTTGACATCCGGCTGGGCCTTGATCCTGGACGGCTGCGCGCCCCCCAGGGCCACCGCATCGTTCGCGCTGCCACCGTTGCCATCGCCGCGTTTGCCTATTAGAACGACCGTCTTCTTTTGAGCCAAAATTACACCTCAACATTCAGGGGATTAACAAATAGGCGTACTCGAATTACCCAAATAGACCTACAGGCCAGGCAAAACAAATAACAACTTGTCGTAGGACGCAATCGAAAAAAAGCGTCCAACGACTTTATGGACTCTGATGAATTTGTGAAACGGGAAGAGTCGTTGAATGAAGATGGAGCATTCCTTCAGGTCGGCTGACCTTTCTGATCTGTCGACGCTGCGGGCGGGAGCCGGGGCGCTTCAGCTTCCATGACAATCCGAGCCATGGCTGACTCTTTGGACACTCGCCCCGTACTCATCGCCGGAGGCGGCATCGGGGGCATCTCCCTCGCACTCACGCTGCACCAGATCGGCGTGCCCTGCGTCGTCTTCGAGGCGGTGCCCGCCCTGCAGCCACTGGGCGTCGGCATCAACCTGCAGCCCAACGCCGTGCGCGAGCTGTACGACCTCGGCTTCGACGACGCGGTCCTCGGCACCATCGGCATCCAGGCGCGCGAGTGGGCCCTCGTCGGCCGCAATGGCAACGACATCTATGCCGAGCCGCGCGGCCTGCGCGCGGGCTATCGCTGGCCGCAGTACTCGGTGCATCGCGGCCAGTTGCAGATGCTGCTGTACAGGGCGGCGCTCGAACGCCTCGGCCCCGATGCAATCCGGCTCGGCCACCGCATCACCGGCTACCGCAACGAGGCCGATGACGTCACCGCATTCGTCGAGACGCGCGACGGCCGCCGGACGGAAGTCGAGGGCCGGCTGCTGGTGGCCGCGGACGGCCTCCATTCGGCCGTGCGCGCGCAGATGTACCCGGAACAGCCGCCGATCCAGTGGGGCGGCGCCATCATGTGGCGCGGCACCACCCCGGGCGTCCCCGTTCGCACCGGCGCCTCCTTCGTCGGCGTGGGGTCGCTGCGGCACCGGGTCGTGCTCTACCCCATCTCGCCGCCCGACCCGGCGACCGGCCTGGCCACGATCAACTGGATCGCCGAGATCACCGTCGACAACGCCAACGGCTGGACCCAGGGCGACTGGAACCGCCGCGTCCGACTCGACGACTTCATTCACCACTTCGAGGGCTGGGACCACGGCTGGCTCGACGTGCCCGCGATGCTGCGCGGTGCCAGCGAAATCTTCGAGTACCCGATGATCGACCGCGACCCCGTGCCGAACTGGGTGGACGGCGGCGTCGCGCTGCTCGGCGATGCGGCGCACGTGATGTATCCGGTCGGCTCCAACGGCGCGAGCCAGGCCATCGTCGACGCGCGGGTGCTGGGCGCGGCCATGCTGGAACACGGCGTCGGCCGCGCCGCGCTCCACGCCTACAACGACAAGCTATGCGCCGACATCTCGGCCCTGGTGCTGCGCAACCGCGGCGCCGGACCGTTCGGCATCCTGGGGCTGGTCGACGAGCGTTGCGGCGGCATGTTCGACGACATCGACCAGGTCATCCCCGCCGCCGAACGCGAGGCCTTCATGGCGCGCTACAAGGCAGCCGCCGGGTTCGCCATCGAGACGCTGAACGCGGCGCCTCCGACCATCGCACCGGGCGCGCGCATACGCAACGCGTAGGACCCGGGTCCACAATCACCAACGCTTGCTCTCCCCACGAGGATTCCATGACCACCTCCGCCTCTCCCGAAAGCCCGATCGCCCGCTGGCACCAGCTCGTCAAGGAACACGATGCGCGTGGACTCGATGCGCTGCTTGCGGACGGCGCGGTCTTCCTGTCACCCGTGGTTCACACGCCCCAGGTCGGCAAGGCCGTCACGAAGGCCTACCTTGGCGCCGCATTCCAGGTCTTCTTCAACCCGTCGTTCCGCTATGTCCGCGAACTCACCGGCGATCGCGATGCGGTGCTGGAGTTCGAGGTCGAGATCGAAGGCGTCAAGGTCAACGGCGTCGACATGATCAAGTGGAACGACGAAGGCAGGATCAGCGAATTCAAGGTGATGCTTCGCCCCCTCAAGGCGGTCAACCTGATCCACCAGAAGATGGCCGCGATGCTGCAGGCGAACCAGTAGGGCTTGAGATACTTCGACGCATGACCCTCACACATCTCTCGCCGCCGCGCATCGTTCCGCTTGAAAGCATCCTGCCGGACGAGCCCCTCCTCATGATGGGCGCGGGCCCCGTCCCGATTCCGCACCGGGTCGCCTATGCCAACTCCATCGTCATCAACCACCTGGGCGACACGATGGGCAAGGTCATTGGCCAGGTCAAGGACATGGGCAGGTATGTCTTCCAGACGTCTTCGTCGCATGTGCTCGGCGTCGCCGGGCCGGGGTCCGCGGCGATGGAGATGGCCATCACCAACCTGGTCGCGCCCGGCGACCGGGTGCTCAGCATCGCGAACGGCTACTTCAGCCAGCGCATGGCCGAGATGGCGCGCCGGGTCGGCGGGCTGGTGGATGTCCTCGAAATCCCGGGCAACCGGAGCGCGAGCCCCGATCTCGTCGACGAACGACTCAGGGCGCAGAAGTACGACGTGCTGACCCTGGTGCAGGGCGAAACTTCCAACACGGTCCATAACAGGGATCTCCAGGCGATCGCCGCGGTGGCAAAGGCCCATGGTTGCCTCGTCATCGTCGACGCGGTGTGCACGCTCAGCACGATGCCGCTGCACATGGACGACTGGCAGATCGACGCCGTCATCACCGGCGGACAGAAAGGCTTGTCGTCCATCCCCGGCGTGTCCCTGCTCGCCTTCTCGCAGGCAGCCTGGGAGCGGATCGAGCGCCGCGACGGCAGCATGCCGCACTGGTGCCTCGATGCGAGGCTCGCGGACAAGTTCTGGAACCAGAACTCGTACCACTACACCGCCCCGGTTTCCGGCATCCTGGCCATCCACGAGGCGCTTCGACTGGTGTGCGAGGAGACATTGCCGACCCGCTTCCTCCGGCACACGGTGTGCTCGGAAGCGCTCCAGGCGGGCATTGAAGCTATGGGCCTCTCGCTCCTCGTCGACAAACCCTCACGGCTCAACTCGGTCATCGGGATCAACCTGCCCGACAACGTGGATGCCGATCGGGCGAGAACCTACATGTCCCGCACGCACAAGGTCGAGATATCCGGCTCCTTCGGCTTGAACATCCTGCGCATCGGACAGATGGGAGAGCAATGCAGGGAGCACAACCTCTTCAGGACGCTCCATGCGTTCGGGCTGAGCCTGGAGGCGAACGGAGCCTCTCTCAACGTGCCGGCGGGCATGGCCACGCTGGAGCGCATGCTCTCGGAGCGCGGAGAGAGACCTCGCCAGACGCTCAGCGTCTAGCGGCCCGCCTCTGTCGCGCGGCGCGGAACAGGTCAAGCAGCAGCAAGGCGAGACCGGTCCGGCCGCAGCAGGGAAACACATCCTGGGTGGTCACAGGCGTCGTGCGGGTCATGCGATACATGGGGTATGCCTTCAGATCAGTGAGCGCGTGTAGCGATCGAGGGTTGCGAATTCACGGGCGCGCCAGGCCTGCCCCGAGGCCGTCTGCAGCGTGACTTGAGGCCACGAGAACGCGGGCTCGATGACATCGACCGCGAAGCACCGCTCCGAGGCCAGACCCTCTCGCACGACGACTTGGCGCACCGTCCCGTCGGCATCGAGACTGAAGCCATCGAGCGCGAAGATCTCCTCGCCCACGCGGCCGGGGCATGTCGAGTGCGTGACGCGGAAGCCGTCCTGCACCGAGCCTTGCGCCATCGAGGTCTCGAAGTCCATCAATCGGCTCAGCGCCTGCCCGTTCCCGACCTCCGCCAGAACCTGCTGAACCAGCGACTCGCCCGGAGACGGTTCTTCCGGACGGCCAAGCACGAGACCTGCATGGTCTCCGCTCACGATCAGGCCACCGCCACGGTGGAGCAGCCGCCCGCTGCCGACTTCGCGCTCCTCGATCAGACGCAGCCCGACCAGCGGACCCGGCGCCGACGGCTGCAAGCGCCAGTCCTCGACGTAGGCACCGCTGGGCGCTAACTCCACCATGCAATTGCCGACCCTGCGCAATGGTGCGGGCTCGGGCCATCGATCGTGCAGTTGCAGCGCGGTCGGTTCACGCCACACCAGCTGCTCGCCATCCCATATGGACTGCGCCACCCAACCCTCGCAGTTGGCCAGCACCTGCAGTTCGGCCGCAGAGTATTCGGCCCACGGCTTTGCAGACGCCGGCAGCTCGTCGTCGCGCGGAATCCGCAGGTCGATGGAGAAGTTGCGGCTCTGCAGCCAGAACACCTGCGTCTCGGTGTCGCTCGTTCCGTCGGCGAAGGCGATGCAGTGGCGCCGGTAGAGCCCCATCATCCATTCCGGCACATGTTGCGACGGGCGCCGAAGGTGCATCTCGATGAGTTCGCGGAGTTGCATCATTGCACCGCCTCTGCCTTCCGGCCGAAGCTGTCGACCTTCCGGGCGCCGTCGGGCAGCTTCATCTCGCCGCGTGCGATCCGCTGCTTCAGGTAGGTGAAGGTCTGCTGCGTCTGCGCATGGATGTGCTCGCCGCACACCAGCGGGGCGTAGGGGCTCGGCCCCTCTTCCGCAGGCCGGGGCACGATCGGTTCGATGACGGTGTCATAGTCGCACGCACAGAAGAGCGGGAACGAATAACGCTCCTCCGGCACCTTGCGAACACGATGGCGTGTCGCCACGAAGGCACCGTTCGACAGCACTTCGAGCATGTCGCCGATGTTGATCACGAAGGCGCCCGGCACGACCGGTACCGGGATCCATTCGCCGGCGCCGTTGATGACCTCCAGGCCCGGCGCCGTCGGCAGCAGGATGGTGAAGCACTCGTAGTCGGTGTGCGAGCCGATCCCCTGCCCTTCCCCCCGAGGCTGCGCGTCGAAGGGATAGTGAATCAACCGCAGCTGGCTCGGTGGCTGGTTCACGTTGCGCACCAGCCGGTCTTCCTCGACGCCGAGCGCCAGCGCGAAGCCGCGGAACAGGACCTTGCTCAGCGCCAACACCTCTTCGTAATAGGCGCTGACGTCTTCCCTGAACCCGGGCATGTCCGGCCAACGGTTCGGGCCGAGCAAGGGCTTGCGTCCTTGCGCAGGCTGGAAGTCGAACCCGACGTCGTAGGCCTCCTTGCGGTCGACGACGTTCTCGCTGAAGCGCTCCTCGCCTTCGGGCACATAGCCGCTGTGGTTCGACGAATCGCCGATGTAGTGGCGCATCTTCTCGTCGATCGGTTGCGCGAAGTAGGACTTCGCCCGGGCGATCAATGCCGCGATGCGCGACGCGCTGACGCGATGGCCAGTGAGATAGAAGAACCCCGCATCGCGTGCGGCCTGACCGAGTCGTTCGGCCGCTTCCTGGCGCTCTCGAAGGTCGGCGGAATAGAGCGCGGAAATATCGACCACGGGCAAGACCTGGAAGGCCGTGTGTTTGGCTTGGGCACCTGGCACCTTGAACTCCTTTGAATGAAAGTGCCTGGCCGTCCAGTCTGTCTACCCTGCATGCATTCGCATGCCATGCGGGGCCCAAGTCGTCCTGGCTCGCGGAGTGCGAGAGTGCGATGTCAAAAGCAGTTTCCGGGCCCGTGCGGTTCGCACCAATCGCGGGGCCCGCGCGGATGCGAAGCACCAATCGAGGGAGAAGGTGCGCACATGTCTCGTTAACCGGAACGCCGCGCCTCGAAATGAGGCGACAAGGCTTGGCACGAGTCCTGCTCAAGCTGTTGCGGGAGCCGGCGACAAACCGGTTGGCACGCACAATTTGCAATGGACGGCTAGGGTTCCGGTTCGCTCAACAAGCGAATGCTGGTCCGAGAGCTGTCGACCTCGGTAGGGGTTACACGGCGGGACAAAAGCCCGGGAGATGGACGCGATCGAAGGACCGCGCCGCTCCCTGGCTTTCTTGTTCCACCCTACTTGAGGATCGTCCCGTGTCAAAGATCTCCCGACTCCTGGGCTGTGCCGCCCTCTGCCTGGCAGGCATCGCCGGCATCCATTCCGCACACGCAGCGCCCCGCACCGATTTCAAGGTGTGCTCGTCCATCTACGCCGGCTTCATGCCGTGGGCCGAGGCCCAGTCGCAGGGCATCCTCGCGAGGTGGGGCAAGAAGTACGGCGTGAACATCAGCGTCGTGCAGCTCAACGACTACGTCGAATCCATCAATCAGTACACCGCCGGCAAGTTCGACGGTTGCGCCATGGCCAACATGGATGCGTTGACCATCCCGGCGGCAGGCGGCGTCGATTCGACCGCGATCATCGTGGCCGACTACTCCGACGGCAACGACGGCATCGTGATCAAGGGCAAGAACAGGAAGCTGGCCGACCTCAAGGGGCAGAGCGTGAACCTGGTCGAGTTCTCGGTCTCCCACTACTTCCTCGCGCGCGCCCTCGAATCGGTCGGCATGAGCGAGCGCGACATCAAGGTCGTCAACACCAGCGATGCGGACATCGTCGCCGCCTTCGCGACGCCATCGGTCAAGAACGCGGCGACCTGGAACCCCATGCTCGCCTCGCTCGCCGAAGGCCAGGATGCGACGCTGGTCTACACCTCGCACCAGCTGCCCGGCGAGTTGATGGACATGATGGTCGTCAACACGAAGACGCTCAACGAGAACCCAGCCTTCGGGAAGGCGCTCACCGGCGCCTGGTTCGAGATGATGTCGGTCATGTCCGCCAAGGACGAGCGCGCCACGAAATCCCTCACGGCCATGGCCAA
Source organism: Variovorax glacialis (assembly GCF_051216375.1). Lineage (NCBI taxonomy): Bacteria > Pseudomonadati > Pseudomonadota > Betaproteobacteria > Burkholderiales > Comamonadaceae > Variovorax > Variovorax glacialis. Next base: position 607,677 of record NZ_JBPJZT010000003.1, read on the forward strand.
GGCCTCGGGCACCGACCTCGCCGGGTTCAAGGCGCAGCTGTCGACCACCGCGCTCTTCTACACGCCCAAGGCGGCCCTGGAGTTCGCGACCAGCCCGGAGATGCCGAAGATCATGGGCCGCGTGGCGAAGTTCTCCTTCGAGCACGGCATCCTGGGGCAAGGCGTGAAGAGCGCCGAAGCGATCGGCATGGCCTTCGACGGCGGCGCGGTCTTTGGCAACCGCAACAACGTCAAGCTGCGCTTCGACCAAACCTACGTCCGCATGGCCGCCGAAGGCAAGCTCTAGACCGACGTCGCAATCGCAACCGCGAGGCCTTGCACCATGCGTTTCATCAATCGACGTCCCGGTCGAGGGAACTCCGTGTTCCTCCTGCTGATGCCGTTCATCCTGCTGATCGTCATCTACTTCTGCGGATCGACGGCACGACTGGCGGACAACCCGGACGACAAGCTGTTGCCGAGTGCCGCGCAGATGGCCGATGCGGTCAGGATGTACGCATTCGCCGAAGACAAGCGAACGGGCGACTACCTGCTGTGGGTGGACACGGCTGCGAGCCTGAAGCGCCTGGGGATCGCGCTCGTGATCAGCGCGGCGATCGCGTTGCTCCTCGGCATTCTTCTCGGGAGCATTCCGTTGTTCGCGGCGACTTTCTCGCCCTTCGTCACGGTGATCTCGATGATCCCGCCGCTGGCCGTGCTGCCGATTCTCTTCATCGTGTTCGGCCTGGACGAGTTGTCGAAGGTGGTGCTGATCGTGATCGGCATCACGCCGGTCATGGCGCGCGATCTTCAGCAGCGGGCCAACGAGATCCCGAGGGAAGTGTGGGTCAAGGCGCAGACCCTGGGCGCGAACAGCTGGACGCTGGTGTTGCGCGTGATCGTGCCCCAGCTCGTGCCGCGCCTGCTCGTCGCGTTGCGGCTGTCGCTGTGTTCCGCATGGCTCTTCCTCATCGCCGCGGAAGCGATCGCGTCGACGGACGGACTGGGCTACCGGATCTTCCTGGTGCGGCGCTACCTCGCCATGGACGTGATCCTGCCGTACGTGGCGTGGATCACGCTGCTGGCCTGGCTCATGGACCTGGCGCTGGCCAGCATCACGAAACGCGCCTTCCCGTGGTTCGGAGGTGCTCGCCATGCTTGAAGTACGCAACGTCTGGAAGCGCTATGGCGACCAGGTCGTGCTGGAGCGGCTGAACCTCAGCGTCAAGGAGGGCGAGTTCTGCTCGATGGTCGGCGCCTCGGGCTGCGGCAAGTCGACCTTCCTCCGGCTGCTGCTCGGCCAGGAGCAGGTCACCAAGGGCGAGCTGCTGCTGGACGGAAAGCCGCTGCCGTCCGAGCCCGACCGGCACCGGGGCGTGGTGTTCCAGCGCTACTCGGTGTTCGAGCATCTCGACGTGCTGCGCAATGTGCTCGTCGGTCTCGAACTGCCGCAATCGCCCTTCCTCGGTCGGCTTTTCGGCGCACGCCGTCGTGCCGCGCAGGACGAAGCGGTCGCGATGCTGGAACGCGTGGGCCTGCAAGGCGCGCTGAACAAGTACCCGAGCCAGCTCTCCGGCGGCATGCAGCAGCGTCTCGCCATCGCCCAGGCGCTGGTGACGAAGCCGCGCATCCTGCTGCTGGACGAGCCCTTCGGCGCGCTCGATCCGGGCGTGCGGCGCGACATGCACGAACTGCTGCTGAAGCTCTGGCGCGAGACCGGGCTGACCATCTTCATGGTGACGCACGACCTCAGGGAAGGCTTCGCACTGGGCAGCCGCATGCTGGTCTTCGACAAGGTGCGCGTCGATCCACAGGCGCCCGGCGCCTACGGCGCGCGCATCACCTACGACATCCCCCTGGCGCAAGCCACCGACCCCATTCGACAAGAGAACGCACATGAACTCACTGCTTGAAGAAACAGTCCCGGGCGGCGGGCACACATCGCTCGTCGTCAAGCGCGGCCAGTCGCTGCGCATCACCGACATCCATGGCGGCGCGAACGTCAGCCTGCTGATGCTGAACGCGCACGAGAAGAGCGAGCGGCTCAATCTCCCCGACACGCTCAAGTGCCAGCACACGGCGAAGCTCACGGCGGGCCAGTGCCTTTACTCCGACATGGGTCGCGTGCTGGCCGCCATCGTGCGCGACACCTGCGGCTGGCATGACCCGATCGGCGGCGTTTCCGACGCGAGCGAGGTCGAGGCCCTGTACGGCCACGGGCGCTACCAGGAACTGCGCAACGACTTCCATCGCAATGGCCAGGACAACCTGCTGGTGGAGATGGGCAAGTGGGGGCTGAACATCGCCGACCTGCAGATGACGCTCAACCTGTTCAGCCGCGTCGATGTGGACGAGGCCGGCGCATTCCGTTTCGCGCCGGGCAACTCGAAGGCCGGCGATCTGGTGGAGCTGTATGCGCCGATGGACACGCTCGTCATCCTTACCGCGATCCAGCATCCGCTCGATCCGGACGATCGCTATGCACCCAAGCCTGTGCGGCTGGCGCTGCAACGTCCCGACGCCTCCGTCGCCGAGATCTGCCGCCTGTCGTGCGAAGAGAACCAGCGCGGCTTCATCAACACCGATCGCCTGTACCTGTGAGGCCCTCCATGTCGAACACACTGACACCCAGCACCAGAACGCCGGAGACGGCGGTGTTCCGCGAAACCCTTGCCGCCGGCGAACCGTGGCTGAAGGAGCTCAAGGCCGGGCAGACCTTGCGCATCCTCGACCTCGAAGGCAACCAGGCGGTGGACACGCTCTTCTTCAACCTGCACGACCGCAGCGAGCGATTCGATCCGCAGCGCACGCTGCGTCGGCAGAACAGCCTCTACATCACGACCGGCACGGTGCTGTATTCGAACCGCGGCCATCGCATGCTGCGCGTGGTCGCCGACACCTGCGGGCGCCATGACACCCTCGGCGGTGCCTGCGCCCAGGAGAGCAACAGCGTGCGCTACGCGCTGGGCAAGCGCTACATGCACAGCTGCCGCGACAACTTCCTGCGGGCCTGCGCGCACGACGGCCGCCTGGCCAAGCGCGAGTTGGGCGCCAACGTCAATTTCTTCATGAACGTGCCGGTCACGCCCGAGGGTGGCCTGAGCTTCGAGGACGGCATCTCGGCGGCGCACAAGTACGTCGAAGTCGTCGCCGAGATGGACCTGCTGGTGCTGATCTCCAACTGTCCGCAGTTGAACAACCCCTGCAATGCGTACAACCCGACGCCCGCCGAGCTCCTGATCTGGGACTAGCGCCGCGGCAAGCGGCGCCTTGCCGGGGACGACCCCGGCACGCAAGACCAACTGGCAGGACGGCCTGCCAAAGCAGCGCTTCACATCATGTTCGACAAAGTATTGATCGCCAACCGCGGCGCGATCGCGTGCCGCATCATCCGTACGCTTCGCGCGCTCGGCCTGAAGTCCGTCGCCGTGTACTCGGAGGCGGACGCCGATTCGGCCCACGTGCGGCAGGCCGACGAAGCCGTCTGCATCGGCCCCGCGCCCGCGGCGTTGAGCTACCTCGATGCCGACCGCATCCTCGCCGTCGCACGCGAGACCGGTGCGGGCGCGATTCATCCGGGCTATGGGTTCCTGTCCGAGAACCCGGGCTTCGCGCAGGCCTGCGAGGACGCCGGCATCGCCTTCATCGGCCCGACGGCGCAGCAGATGCGGGCCTTCGGGCTCAAGCACACCGCCCGGGCACTCGCCGAGGCACACGGCGTTCCCTTGTTGCCGGGCAGCGGCTTGCTCGCGGACCTTGCATCGGCCCACAGTGAAGCAGCCCGCATCGGCTACCCGGTGATGCTCAAGAGCACGGCGGGCGGCGGCGGCATCGGCATGCGCCTGGTGCGCAACCAGGCCGAGATGGCGGCGGCGTTCGAAGCGGTTCAGCGGCTTGCCACGGCCAACTTCAAGGATGCGGGACTTTTCATCGAGAAGTTCGTCGAGCGCGCCCGGCACATCGAAGTGCAGATCTTCGGCGACGGCTGCGGCAGGGTCGTGGCGCTCGGCGAACGCGATTGCTCAGCACAGCGGCGCAACCAGAAGGTGGTGGAGGAAACGCCTGCACCGCACCTGGCACCTGCCACGCGCATGGCCCTGCTGGAAGCAGCCGTGCGGCTGGGCAAGGCTGTCTCCTACCGCTCGGCCGGCACGGTCGAATTCGTGCTCGACGCCGAGACGCAGGCCTTCTACTTCCTCGAGGTGAACACGCGCCTGCAGGTCGAGCATGGCGTGACCGAGCAGGTGACGGGTATCGATCTGGTGGGATGGATGGTGCGGCTCGCGCGCGGCGACGCGTTCGAGCTGCTGGCACCCGCACCGCAAGGCGCCTCGATCCAGGTGCGCCTCTATGCGGAAGACCCGGCCCGGAACTTCCAGCCCAGTGCTGGCCGGCTCACGGAGGTGGTCTTCCCTGCGGACGCGCGCATCGAAACGTGGGTCGCGACCGGCAGCGAAGTGCCGCCCCATTACGACCCGATGATCGCAAAGCTGATCGTCACCGGCCGTGACCGCGCCGACGCCGTGCAACGGCTGCAGGCTGCGCTGGCGGCGACGAGGCTTGCGGGCATCGAGACCAACCTGCGCTACCTGCGCGCGGTGACGGCGTCCGCGGTGTTCGTCGACGGGCAGATCGTCACCCGCTCGCTGACGGACTTCGGCTACCGGCCCGATGCCTTCGAAGTCCTGGAGCCGGGTGTGCAGACCACGGTGCAGGACTGGCCCGGCCGCCAAGGCTACTGGGACGTCGGCGTGCCGCCCTCAGGCCCCATGGACGACCTGGCGTTCCGGCTCGCGAACCGCCTTGTCGGCAATGCGTCGCACGCGGCCGGCCTGGAATGCACGATGACCGGGCCGACGCTGCGCTTCCATCACGACGCCGTGATCGCACTCTGTGGCGCCGCGATGAGCGCGACGCTCGACGGCCGGCCGATCGGCCTCTGGCAGCCGACGCAGGTGACGGCCGGGGGCGTTCTCCGGATCGGGACGATCGCTTCGGGCGGCGGCAGCCGCGCCTACCTCGCCGTACGCGGCGGCATCGACGTGCCGGCTTATCTGGGCAGCCGGTCGACTTTCACGCTCGGGCAGTTCGGCGGCCACGGCGGCCGCACGCTGCGCACGGGCGACATGATCCACACGGGGCAGGACGCGGAGGCTTCGTGGCAGCCCGAGGCGCTGGAACCCGCCGCCATCCCGGCCTACGCCGGTTCGGAGACATCGTGGGAAATCGGCGTGCTCTACGGACCGCACGGCGCCCCGGACTTCTTCACCGACGGCGACATCGCGATCTTCTTCGATACCGCCTGGGAGGTGCACTACAACTCCAGCCGCACCGGCGTCCGCCTCATCGGACCCAAGCCGGCGTGGGCACGGCGCGATGGCGGCGAGGCGGGGCTGCATCCTTCGAACATCCACGACAACGCCTACGCCATCGGCGCGATCGACTTCACGGGTGACATGCCAGTCATCCTCGGGCCCGACGGGCCGAGCCTCGGCGGCTTCGTCTGCCCCGCGGTGGTCGTCGCGGCCGAACGATGGAAGCTCGGACAACTGCGGCCGGGCGACAGGGTGCGCTTCCGTTGCGTGTCGCTGGACGAAGCGTTGACTTTGCAGGCGGCGCAGGACCGGTGGGTGTCCGAACTGCGGGCTCCGGCGGACAGGGGCACGGGTGCCGGTCTTCCAAACACGTCAAGCCCCGCCTCGCCGATCGTCTTCGAGCGCGACGCGAGCGCAGCGCGCCCCGCGCTGGTCATCCGGCAGGCCGGGGATCGCTATCTGCTGGTGGAACTCGGCGAGCTTCAGCTCGACATCGCGCTGCGCATGCGCATCCATGCGCTGCATTCGGCGCTGAAAGAACGTGGCCTCGACGGCATCGTCGATGTCACGCCCGGCATCCGCTCATTGCAATTGCACTTCGACTCTCGCCGCGTCAGCCGGTCGACCTTGATCGAAGCGATTGCAAGCGCCGACGACCTGCTCGGCGACACCGACGACCTCACCGTGCCGTCGTGCACCGTCTACCTGCCGCTCTCGTGGGACGACAGCGCGACCCGACTCGCCATCGAGAAATACATGCAGTCGGTGCGACCGGACGCGCCCTGGTGCCCGAGCAACATCGAGTTCATCCGCCGCATGAACGGCCTCGACAGCATCGAGGATGTGCACCGCATCGTCTTCGATGCGCGCTACCTGGTCCTCGGGCTCGGCGACGTCTACCTGGGCGCCCCGGTGGCGACGCCGGTGGACCCGCGCCATCGCCTGGTCACCACCAAGTACAACCCGGCGCGCACCTGGACGCCCGAGAACGCCGTGGGCATTGGCGGCGCCTACATGTGCGTCTACGGCATGGAAGGCCCCGGCGGCTACCAATTCGTCGGGCGCACCCTGCAGATGTGGAACCGCTGGCGCGACGCGTCGAGTGGCGCGGCGGCCTTCGAGGCGGGCAAGCCCTGGCTGCTGCGCTTCTTCGACCAGATCCGCTTCTATCCGGTGAGCGAGGAAGAACTGCTGCGCATCCGCGGCGACTTTCTCGCGGGGCGCTATCCGATCCGGATCGAAGCCGGGGAATTCAGCATGCGGCAGTACCGCGCGTTCCTCGACGCGCAGGCCGAAGACATCGCCCGCTTCAAGACGCGACAGCAGTTGGCCTTCGACGCAGAGCGCGAGCGCTGGCGCCTGCAAGGTCAGGCCGAGTACGTCGACGAGACGGATGCGCCCGCAGGGTCCGTCGACGACTTCGCGTTGCCTGATGGCGCCAGCGCCATCTGCAGCCAGGTGCCGGGCAGCGTCTGGAAAGTGCAGGTGCACGAAGGCGACGTGGTCGCGGAAGGCGACACGCTGGTCGTCGTCGAGTCCATGAAGATGGAATTCGCCGTGACCGCACCGTTCGCCGGCCGCGTGTCCCAGGTGCGCTGTGCCGAAGGCGCTGCCGTCGGTGCGGGCCAGGAGATCGTCGTACTGATGCCCGAAGCCGCGGAGGTTCCGGCATGAGTGCGCGCGTTCCTCCGAACTCCCCATTGAGCTCTTCCCATTTCCAAACCACGTCCCCAAGCAACGACATGCCAGTTCCGAATTTCCGTTCCCATTTCATTCGCACCGCCACCGTGATGCTCCTGCTCGCTGCGACAGGCGCCGTCGCACAGACGAGCGACAAGGCGGAGGAGGCCACACCGGCCGACGCCGGGCCATGGACCGTCACCAGGCACATCGACCTGACCTACCCCTACGTGCTGCGCGGCGCGACCACCACCTACGGCAACGGCGTGCCGCTCGGCAATGCGGGCGCCGACGCGCCGGAGTCGTCGCGCGTGGCGCTCCAGGGCGGCTTCGATGTCTTGCATGCGAGCGGCTGGAGCTTCGGCTACTTCGCGTCGACCATCAACTACTCCTACAAGCAGCTCGGACGCTCCTACGACAACCGGGCCATCACGGACTTCCAGCGGGACAAGTCGATCGAGAACGATCTGTACGGCGCCTTCAGCGGCAACCTCGTCGGCGACCTCGGCTACACGGTGGGCATGACCGGCTACTACTACATCAACGGTGTGCATTCCAACGCGCTCGAGACCAAGGTAGGCCTCACGTACGGACCCTTTGCCTTCAGTGCCCAGACCCTGCTCAACGACGTCGTCTGGGGCAATGCCGGCGACACGTACTGGAGCGCGGTGTTCACGCAGCCGCTGCCCTACAACCTCACGTTCACCGGGACACTGGGCGCGTACACGTACCGCAAGGAGGGCAAGTTCCTCGGCACGCGCGATACAGCGTTCAACGTGAATTGCGCAGCCAACGAGGCCTTCGTCGTCAACGGCTGCTTCGTCGGAAGCCGGCCGGTCGGCAGCGCGTTCCGCTACGTTGCACTCACGCTTTCGGGTCCGATCCCCGAGACGCCGCTCACCTGGAGCCTGACGGCCATCATCGGCGGCGACAACCGCTTCGGCGTCAAGCAGGACTCCCGCATGGCCGGGTCGCTCAGCTGGGTGTTCTGAGCCCGCTCAGTAGGTCTTGTACGGCAGGAACTTGCCCGAAAGCACCACGTTCACGCGGTCGCCCTTCGGGTCGGCCTGCCGCTGGATGTCCATGCTGAAGTCGATCGCGCTCATGATGCCGTCGCCGAATTCCTCATGGATCAGTTCCTTGATGGTGGTGCCGTACACGCTCACGATCTCGTACCAGCGGTAGATCAGCGGATCGGTCGGCACCGGCGTCGGCAGCGAGCCCTTGTACGGCACGACCTGCAGCCACTTCTGCTCCTCCGCCGTCAGGCCGAAGATCTTGCCGATGACCTTGGCCTGCGCGGCGTCGAGCGTCATCTGGCCGAGGCAGGCGGCGGTCGTCCATTCCTTGGAAAGCCCGACCTTCTTGGCCACGTCGGCCCACTGGATGCCCTTGGCCACCTTGACGGTGATGATCTTCTCGGTGACTTCGTTGCGGTTCATGCGGATGCTCCTGTTCGCTTTGGTTGGGTGTGGAAATGGGAATGAATGCGTCACGTGGCCTTCGCCCGCGTGACGAGGAAATCGACGATGTGGTTTCGCAGCGGGTAGTAGCCGTCGAGGTGATGCAGCCCCGCCCGCGTGCGCTCCCGCGGCAGCGGATTGATCACCGTCTCGGCGATTCGGCCGGGACGGTAGCCGGCATCTGTCTCGGTGCCGTTGCTCATCAGCAGGATGCGGTCGGCGAGGAGGATGGCCTCGTCGACGTCGTGCGTGATCATGAAGACGGTCTGGTGCGTCTGCCGCACGATGCTCATCAGCTCGTCCTGGATGGTGCCGCGCGTGAGCGCATCGAGCGCGCCGAAGGGCTCGTCGAGCAGGAGCATCTTGGGCTGGATCGAGAAGGCGCGCGCGATGCCGACGCGCTGCTTCATGCCGCCGGAGAGCTGCGACGGCTTCTTGTCGATGGCGCCTTCAAGCCCCACCAGCGACACGAAGCGACGCACCTGCTCGTCGACCTGCGCAGCCGACCAGTCCGGCCAGCGTGACTGCACGGCGAAAGCGATGTTGCGTCGCACCGTGAGCCATGGCATCAGCGCGTGGCTCTGGAAGACCACGCCGCGCTCCAGGCTCGGGCCCGCGATTTCGCGCCCGTCCATGATGACGTGTCCGCCCGAAGCGGCGTCGAGGCCCGCCAGCACATTGAGGATCGTCGTCTTGCCGCAGCCCGTGTGCCCGATGATGCAGACGAACTCGCCGCGATCGAGCGCGAAGTTCACGTCCGCGAACACCGGCTTGCCGGGAACGAAGGACTTCGACAGAGCTTCGATGCGCAGGAAACCGGACGAAGGGGAAGCATCGGGCGCACCCGGCGCGAGGCTGGCTGAGGGCTTCATTGCAATGCCTTGGTCACTCCACATAGGTCACCTTTCTTTGCAGCCCCGCGAAGGCCATGTCGAGCAGCATGCCGACGACGCCGATCACCGCGATGGCGAAAATCACGTTGGTGAGCGAGAGGTTGTTCCACTCGTTCCACACGAAGTAGCCGATGCCCGTGCCGCCCACCAGCATCTCCGCCGCCACGATCACCAGCCAGGCGATGCCCATGCTGATGCGCATGCCGGTGAGGATGGTCGGCGCGGCCGCCGGCAGGATCACGTGGAAGGCGCGTCGCAGCGGCTTGACCTCCAGCGTGCTCGCGACGTTGAGCCACTCCCGCTTGACCGAGGCCACGCCGAAGGCCGTGTTCAGCAGCATCGGCCACACCGAGCAGATGAAGATCACGAAGATGCCGCTGGTCGACGAGTCCTTGATGGTGTAGAGCGCCAGCGGCATCCAGGCCAGGGGCGAGATCGGCTTCAGCACCTGGATGAAGGGGTCGAAGGCCTTCTGCAGCAGCGGCGACATGCCGATCACGAAGCCCAGCGGCACCGCCACCATGCAGGCCAGCAGGAAGCCGAGCGCGACGCGCCCCAGTGACCACGCGAGCTGGATCGCGATGCCCTTGTCGTTGGGGCCGTTGTCGTAGAACGGATTCGACAGGTGCTTCCAGGCCGTGGCGCCCATTTCCGAAGGCGTCGGAAAGCCTGCGGACTTCACCTGCCCCGGGTCCTTGCCGAGCATCTTCTGGTATTCGATCTGCTCCGCCGACATGCCGGACTGGGAGGCCGCGCCGCCGGTCGGCATCGTGGCGACCTGCCACACCGCCAGGAACACGAGGAAGAGCAGCACCGACAGCAACGCCGCCTTGAAGTTGAGCGCCTTGCGCATGATGCGGTCCGACTCAGGCGGCCAGCTTGCTGATCGCGAAGCTTCGGACGTAGTCGTCCGGCTTCGTCGGATCGAACACCTTGCCCATGATGGTGAACTTCGGGAAGGCACCCTCGGGCGGCGTCTGGCCCATCTCCTTCATGTGCTTCTTCGCATCGGTGATCAGGAAGACCTTCTCGGCGAGCTGCCTGTAGTCGACCTCGCCCTTGACGTAGCCCCAGCGCTTCATCTGCGTGAGCATCCAGACGGCCATCGATTGCCAGGGCATGGGGTCGAAGTCGACGCGGTCGGGCACGGTGCGGATGTTCCCGAGGCCATCGGCGAAGCGGCCGGTGAGCACCTGCGTCAGCACGGTCTCGGGCTGGTTCAGGTACTGCGCAGGCGCGATCACCTTCGCGATCAGCTCGCGGTTCTTCGGGTCGCGCGCCATGGCCGATGCGGTGAGCACGGCGCGGTACAGGGCGGCGAAGGTGTTCGGGTTCTGCTGGATGAAGGCGGTCGACGTGCCGAAGGCGCAGCAGGGATGGCCGTTCCAGATCTCCCTGGTGAGGATGTGGATGAAGCCGACCTCCTCGAACACCGCACGCTGGTTGAAGGGGTCGGGGCCGAGGTAGCCGTCGATGTTGCCGGCGCGCAGGTTGGCGACCATCTCGGCCGGCGGCACGACGCGGATCTGGATGTCGATGTCCGGGTTCAGACCCGCTTCCGCCACGTAGTAGCGCAGCAGGAAGTTGTGCATGCTGTATTCGAAGGGCACCGCGAACTTGAAGCCCTTCCACAGCTTCGGATCGCGCTTGTCCTTGTGCTCGTTGGCGAGCGTGATGGCCTGGCCGTTGGTGTTCTGGATGGTCGCGACGTTCATCGGCGTCGCATTGGAGCCCGCACCCATCGAGATCGCGAGCGGCATCGGCGACAGGAAGTGCGTGGCGTCGTACTCCTTGTTCAGCATCTTGTCGCGGATCAGCGCCCACCCGGCCGTCTTGACGATGTCGACGTTGAGCCCCTGCTTCTGATAGAAGCCCAGCGGGTGCGCCATGATCAGCGGCGTTGCGCAGGTGATCGGGATGAAGCCGATCTTCAGGTCCTTCTTCTCGATCGTGCCCTTCTCCTGCGCCATGGCCTGCAGGGCCCCGAGCGGCAGCACCGACAGGATCGCCGCGCGCGCCGTGTTGGCGCCCACTGCACGCAGGAAGTTGCGTCGCACGCTGTCCACCGGGAACAGTGCTTTCATGAGGCTGGCCTCCAGCTTGGCGTCGGAGTCCTCGATCGCGCCGACATGGTCGGCTGGCGCATGGTTCTGGCCACAGGCACAGCGCATCACCAGGGTCCGGTCGGCGTCGTAGGGATCGCAGGCTTTGGTTTCGGGCAGTCGGGACATGGCGTACCTCGTTGAAAAGATGAGGCGAACGATGCAAGGGCCGGGCCGGTTGCGTGCCCCCGCGGCCCCCTCGCATGAAATCGCGAGGCGCCAGTCGATGCCTTGTAGGGCCAGCACTACACGGCCGTCGATGCGAAGTGCGATTCAGGCGCTGGGCGGGGCCTTGCCATGCCGCTCGGCATACAGCGCGAGCTCGACGTCGTTCTTGGTGCCGGTCTTTTCGAGGATGCGGGCCCGGTAGGTGCTGACCGTGTTGGGCGCCAGGCCGAGCTGTGCACCGATTTCGCTCACGGTCTGCCCCGCGGTGAGCAGCCTGAAGACCTGGTGCTCGCGGTGCGAGAGCGCTTCGGCGCCTTGCGAGGTCGACTTGCCGACGGCAGCTGCGAGTGCCTCGGCGGTGGCCGCCGACACATACATGCCACCCGCTGCCACCTTGCGCACCGCGCCCACCATGTCGTCCGGATCGGCACTCTTGTTGAGATAGCCGGCCGCCCCGAGCTTGATGCAGCGCACCGCGTACTGCTTCTCCGGGTAGGTGCTGAGCATCAGCACGGGCAGCGCCGGCCATTGCTTTCGCAGCGCCTGCAGCACGTCGAGGCCATCGCGGCCGGGCAGCGCGATGTCGAGCAGCACGATGTCGAGGCCTTGCGGACCGCCGAGGGCGGCCACGCCGTCGAGCACCTCGGGGCCGGTCTGCGCCTCGGCCCGGACGACCATCTCGGGGGCACCGTTCGACAGGTCGCCCAGCACCTGCTTCAGGCCCTCTCGGACGATGCGGTGATCGTCGCCAATCAGCACGCGAATGGCTGCGGGCGAGTTCATGGCAGCGGCATCTCCAGGCGGAAGGTGCTGCCGGCGCCGGGCGTGCTTTCGATGTCGATGCGTCCGCCGAAGTGCCGCGCGCGCTCGCGCATGCCCTGCACGCCGTAGGCGGTGCTGGCCTCGAAGGCACGGGCCGGCGCGCCGACACCGTCGTCGCACACGCTGATCTGCAGGTGCGAACCCACCGCATCGATGCGGATGTCGAGCCGGGCGGCCCTCGCGTGGCGGCCGACGTTGCTCAGCATCTCCTGGAAGATGCGAAACACGGCAATCGCGGGTTCCCCGGTCAGTTCGACGCCGGGATCGACCTCCATGTGCCAGTCCAGCGCAAGTTCCGCCGACTGCACGAATTCGTTGGCCTGCCATTCGAGCGCGGCCCAGAGTCCCTGGTGGTCGAGGATGCTCGGCCGCAGGTCGGTGATGATGCGGCCGACGTTCTCGACGGCACGCTCGATCAGTCCGCTCATGTTCTGGCACTTGCAACGCATGAGGGTGCGCATGTCCTCGGCGGCCTCGGGCGTGCGCTCCTGCTGTTCGCCGAGTCGCTTGCCGATCCAGTTGACATCCATCTTGAGCGCGACGAGCAGGCTGCCGAGTTCGTCATGCACCTCGCGCGCGATGCGCGTGCGTTCGTCCTCACGCACCTTGTCGAGCCATGCCGACAGCTCGCGCAATTGCGAGAGGGCATCGCTCAGCTCGCGCGTGCGTTCCTCGACACGCAGGCCGAGCTGCTCCTTGGCCTGCTGCAGCGCCAGCGCGGAACGACGGCGCTCCGTGATGTCGACGAAGGTGATGACCGCGCCGCGCACCTGCGCGCCGTCCATGATCGGGTGGCTCGAGTATTCGACCGCGAACGCGCTGCCATCGCGCCGCCAGAACACCTCGGTGTCGATGCGGCATGGCAGGCCGCGCCGGAATGCATTGAAGATGGGGCAGTCGGTGTCGGCGTAGTGCGTACCGTCCGGGTGCGAATGGTGCGTGAGCTCGTGCATGTTGCGGCCCAGCACCGCCGCCCGCTCGTGACCGAGCATCTCCGCGCCGGCCCGGTTGATGAACATGCAATGGCCGTCCAGGTCGATGCCGAAGATGCCCTCGCCCGTCGACTCCAGCAACAGCCCGAGCTGGTGCTGCCAGAGGAAATGGCTGGCCGGTTTCGGCAGGACGGGGGTCTCCATGCACCAAGGGAAAGCAACACCCGTGCCGGTCTGGTGCGCGCTCTGCGGATAATAGGCACCACGCCAGCAACAGACATTCCAAGGAGCCCACCCCTGTGCCAGACCTCTCCAAGATAACGAGCATCGAAGACCTGCGCGTCATTGCCCAGCGCCGCGTGCCGCGCATGTTCTACGACTACGCGGACTCGGGGGCCTGGACCGAAGGGACCTATCGCGCCAACGAAAGCGATTTCCAGAAGATCAAGCTGCGCCAGCGGGTCGCGGTCAACATGGAAGGCCGCTCGACCCGCACGACGATGATCGGCGAGGAGGTGGCGATGCCCGTGGCCATCGCGCCCACCGGCATGACCGGCATGCAACACGCCGACGGCGAGATCCTCGGCGCGCGGGCGGCGAAGGCCTTCGGCATTCCGTTCACGCTGTCGACGATGAGCATCTGCTCGCTCGAGGACATCGCCGAGGCCACCGGCCGGCATCCCTTCTGGTTCCAGCTCTACGTGATGCGGGACCGCGATTTCATCGAACGGCTGATCGAGCGCGCACGCGCCGCGAACGTGTCGGCGCTGCAGCTCACGCTCGACCTGCAGATCCTCGGCCAGCGGCACAAGGACATCAAGAACGGCCTGACGGCGCCGCCCAAGCCGACGATCAAGAACCTCATGAACCTCGCGACCAAGCCGCGCTGGTGCATGGGCATGCTGGGCACGAAGCGGCGCACCTTCGGCAACATCGCCGGCCATGCCAAGGACGTGAAGGACCTGTCGTCGCTCTCTTCATGGACGGCGGAGCAGTTCGATCCGACGCTGAGCTGGGCCGATGTCGAGTGGATCAAGAAGCTCTGGGGCGGCAAGCTGATACTCAAGGGCATCATGGATGTCGAGGATGCACGCCTCGCGGCCTCCAGCGGCGCCGATGCGCTGATCGTGTCGAACCACGGCGGACGCCAGCTCGATGGCGCGCCCTCCTCCATCGCGGCGCTTCCGGCGATCGCCGAGGCCGTGGGCACCGAGATCGAGGTGTGGATGGATGGCGGCATCCGCAGCGGGCAGGACGTCCTCAAGGCCCGCGCACTCGGTGCGCACGGCACGATGATCGGCCGCAGCTGGCTCTATGCCCTGGGCGCCTTCGGGGAGGCCGGCGTGACGCGCGCGCTGCAGATCATTCACAAGGAACTCGACGTCACGATGGCGTTCTGCGGCCGCACGAACATCGACGAAGTCGATTCGAGCATCCTGCTGCCGGGCACCTTCTGAGCCCCGAGCAGGGTCGCGGCACCGGCTGACAGCGCCGGTGGCCGCGTGGGGGCAGAATCGCTGCCGCCACTACAACATGCAGCCAGCCACAGAGGCGCCTTTCCCATGAGCACAGTCACGTCCGCCGCGGGCTCCGCGCCCGGCGATACCGGCACATCCCACCGACCCTACACCAGCGAAGAGAAGCGGCACCGCATCTTCGCGATCATGGCGGCCTCCTCGGGCAACCTGGTCGAGTGGTTCGACTTCTACGTCTACGCCTTCAGCGCGCTGTACTTCGCGCCCTCCTTCTTTCCCAAGTCCGACCCGACGGCGCAGCTGCTGAACACCGCGGGCGTGTTCGCAGCCGGCTTCCTGATGCGGCCGATCGGCGGCTGGCTCTTCGGCCGCGTGGCCGACAAGTACGGGCGCCGGACCTCGATGCTGATCTCGGTCACGATGATGTGCGCCGGCTCGCTTGCCATCGCATGCCTGCCCACCTATGCGGCCATCGGCGCGTGGGCGCCCTTCCTGCTGCTGGTCTGCCGGCTGTTCCAGGGGCTCTCGGTCGGCGGCGAATACGGCACTACGGCCACCTACATGAGCGAGGTCGCGCTGCGCGGGCAGCGGGGCTTCTTCTCGTCGTTCCAGTACGTCACGCTGATCGGCGGCCAGTTGCTGGCGGTGCTGGTGATCGTGGTCCTCGAACAGGTCCTGAGCGAAGCCGAACTCAAGGCCTGGGGCTGGCGGATCCCCTTCGTGATCGGCGCCATCGCGGCGGTGGTCGCGCTCTTCCTGCGCCGCACGCTGCACGAGACGCAGACAGCCGAATCGCGCGCCAACAAGGAGGCGGGCAGCCTCGCCGGGCTCTTCAAGCATCACAAGGCCGCCTTCTTCACGGTGCTGGGCTACACGGCCGGCGGCTCGCTGATCTTCTACACCTTCACGACCTACATGCAGAAGTACCTGGTCAACACGGTGGGCTTGCCGATCAAGACCACGAGCTACGTGATGACCTGCGCGCTCTTCGTCTACATGTGCATGCAGCCGGTGTTCGGTGCGCTGTCGGACCGCATCGGGCGGCGCAACAACATGCTGCTGTTCGGCGGACTCGGCGCGCTCATGACGGTGCCTATCCTCACGCTGCTGCAAGGCGTGACGAGCCCGGTGGTGGCGTTCCTGCTGATCATCCTGGCGCTCGCGGTCGTGAGCTTCTACACCTCCATCAGCGGCATCGTGAAGGCGGAGATGTTCCCGCCGGAAGTGCGCGCCCTCGGCGTCGGCCTGGCGTATGCGGTGGCCAACGCCCTGTTCGGCGGCTCGGCGGAATACGTGGCGCTGGGCCTCAAGTCGCTGGGCCACGAGTCGGCGTTCTACTGGTACGTGACGGGGATGATGGTGCTGGCCTTCGTGGTGAGCCTGCGGCTGCCGCGACAGGCGAGCTACCTGCATCACGACCACTGAGTCACTGCGGCCGGCGTTCGGCTTCCTTGAGCAGGTCGTGGTGGATCGCGAATGCGGCGGCTTCGGTCCGGTTCGCCGACCGCGTCTTGCTCAGGATGCTGCGCACATGGTTCGCCACCGTGTTGGGGCTGACGAACAATTCACGCGCGATCTGGCGGTTGCCCTTGCCGACGGCCACGAGGCGCAGCACCTGCGCCTCCCGGCCGCTCAGGCCGGCCGGGTAGTGGATCACCGGCACTACGGCGATCCCCGTGCGCAACGCTTCGATGCGCGCTGACAGCGCGCGCATCTGCAGCGCAGCCGTCTCCGTCGCGGCTTCATCGAGTTGGCCGAGCGCCGCTTCGCGATCGCCGGGCGCATCCCTTGCGAGCAGCATCTGCGCGTAGCCATGGCGCGCCTGCGCCAGGGCCGGGCGGGCGTTCTGCCGCTCATTCATTTCCAGGGCCACCCGGAAGTGCGCCTCGGCGTCGCTCCACTGCCGCATCGTGGCCGAGAGCGTGCCCAGGAAGGCATCGGCAGCGCCGAAACACGCGATGGACGTTCCCACGAGCAGATTGCGCGCGCGCCACGGTTCGAGCAGCTTGTAGAGCTCCGCCGCGCGCGTCACATCGCCCAGCGCGGCGCAGACCTGCGCGAGGTAGGCCAGGCTCGCGAGCCAGACGCCGTCGCGCGGAAAGGACTGGAAGCGATCGTTGGCCAGGATCTCGAACTCGGCGCGCGCGTCGTCGAGTTGCCCCAACTCGACGTAAATCAGCGCCAGCCCCGGCCGCCACACGTTGGTCTGGGCGTTCTGCTGCACGAAGTGACGCACCAGCGGCGCGACCTCCTGCAAGCGGCCCTGCTCCCGGCGCAGCGTGAACATCTGGACGCCGTAGACGCCGGCCGCGTCCAGCCCGGGCATGCGGTCGCCAATCTCGAACGTGCGCTTCGCGTACCGCTCGGCATCGTCGAAGCGGCCCTCGAACAGGGCGTGGAGGGTGCGCGACGAGGATGCGACGTACAGGAAGAACGGTTGCCGAAGTTCTTCCGCGCCGCGTGCATAGGCTTCGAGGTGATCGTGCCAGGTCGTCATGTCGCCCAGCTCGAAGGCGTCGAACATGCGCCAGGCGAGCGCCGAGAACAGCAGGAAACGGTCGCCGTGCTGCCTTGCGATCTGGATGGCCTCGTCGGCGCTCGCCATGCGTTCGGTGATGCGGTCGGGCTGCCAGCGCGCGGAGAGCGCAGCGAGCAGGGTCGTCGCAAGCGTCCCGGGGTCGCCGGCGCGGCGGGCCACAGTGACGGCCTCCTCGTGCACCTTCATTGCCTGCGTTTCCTCGCCGCTGAAGATCAAGGCGCGGGCCAACGCGCTCAGCAGCTGCGCCTTCATGACCCGATCCTCCGCGCCGAGTGCATTGAGCCCATCGCGCAGCAGGCGCGCCGCCGAGAAGCCGGGAAGGCCCGGGCACCAGCTTGCCATCTCGAAGCCGAGGGCGGCGCGTGCCAGTTCGTGGGAGAAGTCGAACTGCATGCTCGTCCGCCCAGCCTGGTCGAACACCTCGCGTGCCTGCAGGTACTCGCCGGCGCGCGTGTGCGCTTCGCCCAGCGCATTGAGCACCCGGCAGCGCACCAGCGCATCGCCGCCGCGTCCGACGTCCATCGCCTGCAACGCGAGGCGGTAGTAGCGCGCCGCCTCCTCGTGGGCAAGCAGGGCATCGGAACTCGCGGCCGCCTGTTGCGCGTAGTGGCTCGCGCGCGCCGCGTCGCCGCCCGGCAGGGCAGCCCAGTAGTGGTAGGCCAGGGCCGGCAGGTGCAGCGCCGAGTCCTCGCCGTGGATGTCCTCGATCGCACGGCCGACCTTGAGGTGCAGGCGGCTGCGCCGCGGCGGTGGAATCTCGTCGTACAGGGTCTCGCGGAACAGCGCGTGGCTGAAGTGATAGCGGCCAGGGCCTTCGATGGCTTCGATAACCCGGGATTGCAAAGCCTCTTCGAGCGCGTCGGTGCAGGCGTCCTCCTCCACGTCCTCGACGATGCGGGTCAACAGACCGATGTCGAATGCACGGCCGATCACCGACGCGCAGGCCAGCACCTGGTTGGCCATGGGGGACAGCCGATTCAACCGCCGGCCGATCACCTCCCGGACCCCTTCCGGAATGCGCCGCAGGCCGCCGATGGCCATCAGGGCGGCGCCGCCGCGCTGGCCGTCGCCGAGCACCTGCTCCTGGATGAGCAGGCGCGTCATCTCGGCCACGAAGAGCGGGTTGCCTTCGGTCTGCCGGTGGACGGCATCGGCAAGCGCCGGCGGCACCGTGCCGCCGCCGGCCAGCATCATCATGCGGACTGTCTCGTCGCGGGCGAGACCGGTCAGGCGCAAGCGCTCGAAGCCCTGGTGCCTTGCAAGCTCGCCCAACGTGCCTGACAGCGGGTGCTGACGCGACAGCTCGATGTCGCGGTAGGTGATGACGAGCAGGATGCGGCTGGCCAAGAGGTCCGGGGCAATGAATTCGAGCAGGCGCAGGGACGAGGCATCGGCCCAGTGGAGGTTGTCGAGCACCAGCAGCAGGGGCTGCTCCGCGGCAGCGCGCTTCCAGAAGCCGGCCATGGCGTCGAACAGGCGGAAGCGGGCCTGCGCAGGATCGATCGCCGGCAGGACCAGCGCGCCGCCAGGCAGGCGTTGCGCCAGGTTGGGCAGGATCTCGGCCAGCGCGGAATCGTCCTGGCCGAGGACGCGTCGCGCGGTCTCGTCGTCGTGCGTTTCGATCCATCCGCGCAGCAGTTGCAGCCAGGACCAGTACGGCGGGGCGCCGGGCTCTTCGTTGCAGCGGCCCCAGAGAACCTGCATGCCGAGCGCGACCGCGCGCTGGGCCAGGATCTGGGCGGTGTGCGACTTGCCGATGCCGGGCTCGCCGGCAAGGGCCGCCGTGCCGCCCGTTCCGCTCAGAGCACGCGCGAGGCCGCTTTCGAGCGTGGCGAGTTCGCGCTCGCGGCCGACGAACCGCTCGGTCGAAGGCCGCGCGGTGTCGTCATTGGACGTGGTCGTCGCGGGAGCCGCACGCTGCAATGGAGCGCCGCAGCCATCGCAGAAGGCGGCGTCGGCCCGGTTGTCGCGTCCGCATCGGGCGCACTGCACTGCGGGTCCTCCGGTTCCCTGCGTACAGGAGCCGCTACACGACGGCTTCCGGGCGAATCTGGCTGACTTCGATCACCACGTCGGCCGGCAGATGCGCCAGGCGCGCGGCGGTGCGGATCTCTTCGGGGCTGGGAGCCTCGTAGAGGCAATAGGTCTTCTTGCGGTCCGCGGAAAGAAACGAGAACAACCAGTTCACCCCGACGTCGGCGTTGATGCGCTGGATGTTCGCGACGTCTGCCGCCGCGATCTCCAGCTCTTCCGCGTACTGGCGCTCGATAAGGAACAGTGCCATATCCCCTCTCCTGTCGTGCGGGCGCACGATCGTGCCCCGCGCAAGGGATTGGGCGACAAATCCGCTGCGTGGTCAACGTGCCGCGCATAGTCAATTCTGATCATTCGGGGGGGCGAGGGCCTGCGCAAAATGATCAGTCCGGTGGATCGTCAACGCGACCGCGGCTTCCTAGACTTTGCTTCACATTCAAGGAGCAAACCATGTTCGATGAAGCCCGACTCGCCGCCTACAAGGCGCAACTGCGCGGCAGCCTGATCCAGCCGGAGGACGCCGGCTACGACGAGGCCCGAAAGGTCTACAACGCGATGATCGACAAGCGGCCGCGCCTGATCGCGCGCTGCACCGACGTGGCGGATGTGATTGCCTCGGTCAATTTCGCCCGCGACAACAAGCTGCTGCTGGCGGTCCGCGGCGGCGGGCACAACGGCGGGGGCCTCGGCACCTGCGACGACGGCCTGGTGATCGACCTGTCCGAAATGCGGGGCATCCGGATCGACCCCAAAGCCCATACGGTGCGCGCCGAGGGCGGTTGCACCTGGGGCGACGTCGATCACGCCACGCATGCCTTCGGCATGGCGACGCCGGCCGGCATCATCTCAACCACTGGCGTCGGCGGATTGACGCTGGGCGGGGGCATCGGGCACCTTTCTCGGCGTTTCGGTTTGACGATCGACAACCTGCTGGGCGTGGACATGGTGCTGGCCGACGGGAGCTACGTCACCGCCAACGCCAAGGAGAACGCCGACCTGTTCTGGGCGGTGCGCGGCGGCGGCGGCAATTTCGGCGTGGTCACTTCGTTCGAATACCGCCTGCACCCGGTCAGCACGGTGATCGCCGGCCCGACCCTGTGGCCGATGGAACGCGCGGCCGAGGTGTTCAAGTGGTATCGGGACTTCATCGGCAAGGCGCCGACGGAGCTGGGGGGCTTCTTCGCGTTTCTCACGGTGCCGCCTGGCCCGCCCTTCCCGGAGGAACTGCATCTGAAGAAGATGTGCGGCGTGGTCTGGTGCTACAGCGGCGATCCGGCGCAGGCCGACGAGGCTTTCGCGCCGGTGCGGGCGATGGAACCCGCGCTGTACGGCGTCGGGCCGATGCCCTATCCGATGCTCCAGAGTGCCTTCGATGCCCTGTACCCGCCCGGACACCAGTGGTACTGGCGCGCCGATTTCGTGAACGAGCTGCCGGAGGAAGCGATCGGCTTGCACGTGGAGTACGGCGCGCAGATGCCGACGATGCAGTCGTCGATGCACCTGTATCCGATCGACGGCGCGGTGCAGCGCGTGGGGCGCAAGGACACGCCCTTCAGCTATCGCGACGCGCGATTTGCATCGGTGATCGTCGGCGTGGACCCGGATCCCGCCAACGGGGACCGCATCAGCGAGTGGTGCAAGAAGTACTGGGATGCGCTGCATCCGTACTCGGCGGGAGGCGCCTACATCAACTTCATGATGGACGAGGGCGAGGACCGCGTGAAGGCCACCTACCGCGAGCACTACGACCGGCTGGCGGCAATCAAGCGGCAGTACGACCCGGGCAACCTGTTTCGCGTCAATCAGAACATCAAGCCGGCGGCCACCGCCTGAGGTCGCGTGGGAGGGAGGACGCTGCCTCAGGCCTCGGCTTCCCAGAGGGTCGGGTAGCGCCGGACGAAGCCGTCCGGCGTGACTTCGAGCATGGCGGCGTAGTCGAAGCGCGGCGCCGAGTACCAGTACTCGGCCTCGCCGCGCCGCTCGTAGTGCTGCTGAAGCTCCGCCAGGCCGCCGCTGTCGAGGTCGACCCACGCCGCGGGCGCGGCGGACGACTCGCCTTGCGCCAGGTGCAGCCTGCGCAGCGGCAACAGGTTGGTGGCCGGCGTGAAGCCGAGATCGAGGTCGACGCAATGACCCAGTTCGGGCACTGCCGCGTCGTTCAGCTTCCAGCTCCCGTGCGAATCGCGCACGATGGACATGTCGATCGCCTCGCCGCCGAGCCAGCCACGCACCGTCGCCCACTGGGTGTGCCAGGCGCGGTCGCAGCGCACCCGGTAGTGCAGTTGGGCCGCACGGCCATCTTCGTTGCGGAAGGCGGCGGCGCCGTCGATCTGCCAGTTCTCGCCATTGCGATCGAGACGGCACACGTCATGACCCGGTGTGCCGAGGCGGCGCCAGAGCATGAATGCGACGGTTTGCATACGTCGGATGATGGCACCGGGCGCCTGCGAAGCGCAAGCGTCGATTTCAACCCCGCCCTGCGTGCTCAGGCCAGGAGCGTCCAGAGCACGTAGAGATTGGCGGCGCAGACCATGCCGAAGATCGTCCAGGCCGTGCGCCGCACCAAAGGCGTGTTGGCAAAGGGCCCCATTCGGGTGCGGTCGCTCGTGATCGACACCAGTGGCCAGATCGCAAAGGGCAACTGGAGCGACAGCACGACCTGGCTGGCAACCAGCAATTGCCCGAGCGCCGCGTCGCCGAACCACACCACGCCGATCAGCGCCGGCACCAGGGCGCAGAAGCGGGTGATGAAGCGACGCTTCCAGCACGGCATCTTGAGCTGCAGGAAGCCCTCCATGAGCACCTGCGCGGCGATGGTGCCGGTGAAGGTCGAGCTCTGGCCGGCTGCGAGCAGCGCGATGCCGAACAGCAATGCCGCGAAGTTCGAGCCGACCAGCGGATCGAGCAGGTGGAAGGCATCCTGGATGTCGGCGACCTGCGTGTTGCCGCTGGCGTGAAAAGCCGTCGCGGCAAGCACCATGATGGCGGCGTTGATCAGCAGGGCGATCAGCAGCGAGCCGATGGTGTCCCATCGCAGGAGGCGGATCGCGTCGCGCTTGCTGGCGTCGTCGTTGCGCACGATGCGCGTCTGCACGATCGACGAGTGGAGATAGAGGTTGTGCGGCATCACCGTGGCGCCGATCACGCCGACGGCGAGATACCAGAACTCGGGCTTGACCATCTCGCGCGGCTGCGGCACCAGGCCGCCGAGCAAGGCGCGCATCGGCGGCTGCACGAGGATCATCTCGACCAGGAAGCACACCGCGATCGTGCCCACCAGCCCGAGCATGATCGCCTCGACTTGGCGGAAGCCCTTGCCCTTGAGGCCGAGCACGATCAGCGTGTCGAAGGCGGTGAGCAGGATGCCGTTGGTGAGCGACACGCCGAGGAGCAGATGGAAGGCGAGCGCAGTCCCGAGCACCTCGGCGAGGTCGCAGGCAATAATCGCCAGTTCGGCCAGGATCCACAGCCCGCGCCGCACGCCGGGCGAATAGCGGGCGCGGCAGTGCTGCGCGAGGTCCTGCCGGGTGGCGATGCCCAGGCGCATCGCCATCAGTTGCAGGACGATGGCCATCAGGCTCGCCAGCACGACCACCCAGAGCATCGCAAAGCCGAACTTCGCGCCGCCCTCGATGTCGGTCGCCCAGTTGCCGGGGTCCATGTAGCCGACGGAGACCAGCAGGCCGGGCCCGACGTAGAGCATCAGGCGACGATGAAAGGGCAAGCCGGGCCGGATGTCGACGGTACCGCGTACTTCCGATGGGCAGAAGGGCGCGGTGGCGGTCTGCGGCAGGAACCGCGCGAGACGTGCGATGGCGGCGAACATGGCGGCGCGAGTTTAGCGGTGGGGCGCTGCCGGCGCTCGTGCGCCTGCGCCTCCTGGCGCCCGTCAGACGACAATATCGGGCGTGACGCCAGCACCGATCCGACGCATCGCCCACCTCGACATGGATGCCTTCTATGCATCGGTCGAGTTGCTGCGCTACCCGCAGCTCAGGGGCCTGCCCGTAGTGATCGGCGGAGGACGACGAAAGGTGGACGAGGCCATCCGGGACCTGCCGGAAGGCGCGGCGCTGGCGGACATTCCGATCGAGGCGTTTCCATTGCTCAGGGATTACGCGGGCCGCGGCGTGATCACGACCGCTACGTACCCGGCCCGGCAGTTCGGCGTCGGCTCGGCGATGGGGCTCATGAAGGCCGCGAAGCTGTGCCCGCAGGCGATCATCCTGCCGGTGGATTTCGATGAGTACCGCAAGTTTTCACGGCGCTTCAAGCAAGTCATCACCGAGATCGCGCCAGTCATGGAGGACCGGGGCGTCGATGAGGTCTATATCGATTTCACCGAAGTGCCCGGCGGGCAGCGCGAGGGCGGGCGGGTGCTCGCGCGACTCATTCAGAAGTCGATCTTCGAGGCGACCGGGCTCACGTGCTCGATCGGCGTCGCGCCGAACAAGCTGCTGGCCAAGATGGCGAGCGAATTCGACAAGCCCAATGGCATCTCGGTGGTGTTCGAGGACGACCTTCGATCGCGCATCTGGCCACTGCCGTGCCGGAAGGTGAACGGCATCGGCCCCAAGGCTGACGAGAAATTGCAACGGCATGACATCCGCACCATCGGCGACCTCGCGGCCCGCGATCGCGACTGGCTGATCGCGACCTTCGGCAAGGCCACCGGGGCGTGGATGCACGAGGTTGCGTGGGGGCGCGACGGGCGTCCGGTCGTCACCGAGAGCGAGCCCGTCTCGATGAGCCGCGAGACCACTTTCGACCGTGACCTGCAGGCGGTGCGGGACCGCGCCGAACTCGGCGCCATCTTCACGCATCTCTGCGAGAAGGTTGCGGAGGATCTGCAGCGGAAGGGCTATGTCGGCAAGACGATCGGCATCAAGCTGCGTTACGACGACTTCAGGATCGCGACGCGCGACCAGACGATCGACCACTTCACGGCCGACGCCAGGGCGATCCGGCAGATCGCGGGCCAGTGCCTCAAGCGGGTGCCGCTCGATCGGCCGCTGCGCCTGCTTGGCGTGCGGGTGGGCGCGCTTGCCAAGGTTGGCGATGCGGCCGTGCTGGCGGTCGATCAGGCCAAGGCGGGCGGTCGTCGGCGAACGCCTGATGAAGCGGGTTCGGCGGCGACGACTGCTTCGCTGTTCTAGAGCGAGTCTCAGCGTGCCGGGACGCCGGCCTGCCACTGCCGCCAGTTCGCGACGATGTGGTCTACCACGCGGCTGCCGACGAGTTCGATGTTCTCCACCGTCTCGGCGAAGCCGCCGGCTGTTTCGCCAGGCGCCGGATCCAGGTGCTGCAGCGTGGTTTCGCGCGGGTTGCCCTGGTCGAAGTTGACGGCGCCGCGCAGGCTCATCACGCGATCGGTGCCATGCGTGCGCTTGATTACGAGGGTGATCGCGGCGGCTTCCATTTCGGTGATCACATAGTCGTCCGCGCCGTACAGCTTGGCGATGTACTGCGCCTGGGCGGACATGCCCGGGCCGTGGAAGAAAGTGTCGCCGGTCATGTGCGTTCCGGTGCCGACGAAGGGCGCGCGCCGCGCGGCAGCTTGGGGATAGCGCATGCGGTAGGCGCGTGCGGAGTCTGCGTCCTTCAAGGGGGTATCGGCGGAAAGCTTCATGGCCCATGCGACGAGTTCGGGGTTGAGCTTGAAGCGGCGGTATTCCTCATAGCCCTTGCGTGGCATGAAAGTCGGCTCGCCTGCCTTGTTCTCGTCCGGTGCCCAGCGATGACCCAGGTCGTAGTCGACGAGCCAGGTGGCCCAGCTGACCTCGCCGATCGTGCCGCGCGATGGCGGCGTCCCGGCGACGCCCGAGATCACGTAGTAGGCCTTGGAGAAATCAAGGTTCGGATTCAGCAGGATCGCCTGCATCGACGAGGACGAATTGACCTTGCCCATCCCGAGCACCGAGCCGCAGACGCCGTCGGCATTGCAATACACGGGCGACAGCGCGCCGGGCACGGTGATGGGCGTGGCGCCCTTCCAATAGCGCTCGTACCAATGCTGGAACTCGCCCGCGCGATCGCCGGTGTTCTGGCCGATCTCGAACATGGCGGCAACGAAGACCTTCACCTTGACGGGCTCGGCGACCTTCGGCGCAGGAGGGGACGCGCAACCTGCGGCAAGTGCGACGACGACGGGCAGCGCCATCCAACGGGCGCGGGCGGACCAGACTGGGAACATGGGATCTCCGAACAACAAGGCTATGAGACGTCGACACAGGTGCGTCACGCACCGGCAACGTTTATCGCGTCCTACACCGGAGCGGATCCGGTGCCGTCACGCTGCGACGCACCTCCATGGCGCGTCTTGCACGCGATTGTCGCAAACCTCATGCCTGAACCGAACCATCGCCCTCCTCCGCTCGCCAACGGGCTTGTGTATGTCGACGCCAGCATGCCGGGATGGCGGCGGGTGAAGCGAGGCACGGCCTTTGGCTATCGCGACACGGACGGGCAGTGGCTTCGCGACGCCGACGAGATTTCGCGCATTCGACGGTTGGCGATTCCGCCTGCCTATCGGGACGTCTGGATCTGTCCGTTGGCGAATGGGCATCTTCAGGCGACAGGCGTCGACGCTCGAGGTCGCAAGCAGTATCGCTATCACGCGGAGTGGCGTTCGTTGAAGGATGAAACAAAATTTGATCGTCTCGAGGCATTCGGCCGCGCCCTGCCGAGGATTCGCAGCAGAGTTGCCCGCGATCTGCGGGCGGGCCCGCGTGCGCCTCTGGACAGGAAGGTGGTCCTGGCGACGCTCGTGCGTTTGCTCGACACGACCTTCCTGCGCGTGGGCAATGAGGAATACGCGAGCAGCAACGGCTCGTATGGACTCACTACGCTTCGCAACAAGCACGCTGATGTTCGAGGCGCTTCTCTCAAGCTCAGGTTCCGCGGGAAGAGCGGCGTCATGCATGAGACGGAGATCAACGACCCGAGGGTTTCGAAGATCGTTCGCCGATGCCAGCAATTGCCGGGACAGGAGCTCTTTCAATATCAGGATGAAGACGGCAGCGTCCGCGGAATCACGTCGACCGACGTCAATGCGTATCTGCGCGAAGTGGCCGGCGAGAACTTCACGGCGAAAGATTTTCGGACTTGGCACGGTACTGCGCAGGCTTTGGAACTTACCCACCTCGCATGTGGTCGCGATGCGGACAAAGAGCAGAGTGCCCAACGCTTCAGCGCCAAGGAAGTCCTGGAAGCAGTGGCTGCGCGGCTCGGCAACACGCCGGCGGTCTGTAAGAAGGCCTACGTCCATCCGGCAGTCCTCGCACTTGGCGCAACGCTCGCGGATGATCCGGGAATCATGACTGAGATTTGGGCGAAGATCGCCAATCGCATGCGAAGCACGCGTGATCTGCGCGTGTCCGAAGCGAGGCTGATAGCGTTTCTTGTCCAACATCGGTTTGGAGACAAGCGCAGATCGAGAGTTAACTGAAGTTAACGGTGGGCGATGGGGATGGCGATTGGTCCATTGGCCGTTAGCCGTTAGCCGTTACCCATTGGCCATTGGCCATTGGCCATTGGCCATTGGCCATTAGCCATTAGCCATTGAACGCATTGAATGCGTATTTGCGTCGCAAAGCCAAAAAGCCCAGCCTTTGTGGGGCTGGGCTTTGAGGGGCTGTAAGAGCCTGACGATGACCTACTTTCACACGGGAACCCGCACTATCATCGGCGCTGAGGCGTTT
>NZ_JBPJZT010000040.1:0-8463 GCF_051216375.1 Variovorax glacialis
CACCCTCAGGCAGTTGCAAATGGTCCGTCGGTCACGTCACCGAAATCATCGGTCACGTTCCCGAATTCGGCGGTCACGATGCCGAAACGGTCGGTCACGCTCTTCCGAAATACGCACCCGGGGGTTCGCCTGACCCTTTCGCCGCGAGGCCTCACCACGTCGGTGGGCGTAGGACCGCTGCGCCTAACGCACGGGGTCAACGGGGCCGCCCTGACGGCCCGCATTCCTGGGACAGGCTTGTCATTCCATCAGCCGCTGACACAACGTAGCGGCCCGACATCGCACCCCGGCAATGCGGTACCTCTTCGCCCAAACTCGAACGCCGCACCGCCGCAGCCGATGCCGGGCCGCGAGTTGCCAGCGGTGCAATCGCCTGCGTTGCAGGAGATCAAGAGCGCAGGCTCTGCGACCCTGACCAGTCCTGGCCTCGCCGCCTTCAAGGAAGCGTTGGCGCAAGCGCAGCGGCAGCACACGAGCGTGCAGGATGACATAGGGAACGCGAAGGAAGCCGAGATGCGAGAGGTCAGCCTCTACCGCAGCTGGGCCAACGGATGGCTCTACAGGCGCCTGATGAAGCGGCGGTTCGCTGAACTCCAAATGAGGGCCGAGAATGCCCAGGCGCTGCGTCGGGAGTTGCAGGAGCAACTCGAACTGTCTCGGCTACATACGCAGTTCGAAATTCCTGACGCGTTGGCCGCTGCGTTCGCCCGACTGTGCGATGACTTCGTCGCCTGCTCGCGTTCGGAACGAGTGTGGGACAACGTAGCCCACCGGTCAGCCAATCAGTTTGCAGAGCGCACCGTTGCGAATCGCATCGTGGACTTGAAGTCCGTTAAGTTCAGCCTCGGGCACTGCGGAGTCATCGCAACACCGATGCCAGTGCCATGTCTGCAAAACGCGAACGGCGGGGACATCTACATTTACCCGGGGTTTTTGATCTATCACGCGGCGGCAACGAACTACGCCTTGATCGAAACCGCTGACGTTGATCTGAAGGTTCAGCGAATGCGCTTCCATGAGGAGCAAGCCGTTCCTTCCGACGCCGTGCAGGTGGGCACGACCTGGGCAAAAACCAACAAGGACGGCACCCCGGACAAGAGGTTCAAGGACAACTACCCGATCCCCGTGATGCAGTACGCCCGTCTTACGGTGCAGTCGTCTTCCGGCCTCAATGAAGAGTACATGTTGAGCAACGTAGAAGCTGCCGAGACGTTCGAGCGAGCTTGGCAGACCCTGGGCGAAGCCACTCGCCGAGGCGCGTAGCTAGCCGTGAGCACGCCCCCTAGAACGGCGTGTCGTCGTCGTGGCCATTGGGCGCAGGGCTCGCGGTCGCAGGCAGCGGCTTAAGACCGATCTTCCTGTCCCAGGTTTCCATAACGAACGTCGCGACCGTGTGCGCGGCGTTGACCGCCAAGCGTGCGTGCCGAGGTTCGAGTTTGTAGCCCTTGCGACCTTCGCTGTGGGCACTGCCCGCATGCGTGCGCAATGCGCCGATGCCGTCAACGATTGAGAACAGTCCAGTGATGATCCGCTGCAGGTCCTGGTCCTCTATGCTGCCGGGATCGAGACCGAGGTCTGCACGAACGACCTTGAACACAGGCTGCAAATCCTGCTTGTCCGGCATAGTGAGTTTGTTGTCCTCGATGTACGTCTTGAAGATTGATTCGAGAATGTTGGAAGGGGCGGATACCGCCTCTCGCGGCTTGGCATCCACGGTCTCCATAGCGCGATCAAACTCGCGGTGGATCGCGGGCATGTCCCGGCCCTTGATCAGTTGCCCCAACGTCTTGCTTGGTGCGAGGCCACCACCGGTGATGAATCCGCCCACGCGGTACTCCAGCCCGTTGTTGGCGAGCACCGTCTCGATCTTGCGAACGTTCTCGCGCTTCTTCAGGGTGTATTCGTCCTCGTCGGTCCATCGAGGAGCCGTGTAGTCCGCTGCCATCACCGGGTCCTCCATGTACCCGCTGATGATTCGTCCGAGAACCGCCAACGGCTCGGGGTGCTGCTTGTTCGTGTTTCGCAGCCATTCCTGTGCTTTGACGTGCTTGCTGCCCTCTGGAGGATCGCCTGAGGCCTCGGCGTACATGAACAAGCTGTCCATGCTTGCATGGGTTTCCACTGTGGAAACGATGTTCGAGACGATGGCAAGAAGTGGAGCTGGGATCGGCTTGGCCATGGGTGAGACGGAAGGACTGTGAACGCCTATTGTCGTTTCATTGCCACTCGGGAGGATCGGCGACCGAGGCCTTGAACTCCGCAGCGTGCCTGTCTTCCCTACGCATCCGCGCCGCAGACGTCAAGGCTGCTGTGGGCTTCGCGGCCGGCGTCTTTCTGTCGCACGCTGCCGCCCGACCCGAGCATTCCGAATTCCGGCAAGACAACTCTCTCAGGCGTGGATCGCACGGCCATGAAGGCCACGAATGTGGCCGCGTCAGAAAACACCGAGCCTTCGGACGACCTCATTCGCCCTTTCGCGAGGTGCCTTGTGTGGCTGCCCTAACTCTGTGAAGAACGCCGGCATCATTTCCTGTGCAGTTTCACAGATCGCGATGCTGGAGAGCTCGGCCGGCGAAGCCTTGCCGTTCCATGCCTTGGTGGCCAGGCGGAAGAATCAGACTGGACTGCAAGTGGCGGAGTTGCAGCAGGTTTGCGCGCCTCCGTTGAATGGCGAACGACAGCAATTCGGCACCTACATCCGATCAGGTCCCAAAAAGCGTTTCAAGGCGACCCGAGAGCCGCGCGGCGAGCGCAACCCGGCCCTCGCCGTTGTTGAGATACTGGACAAATCTCAGATGCCTAAGGTCAAAGGGCACGTCCTCGGCCGATTGCGTGATGAGAATTACCTCCTTGCCCAGCGCGTGCGCGATGCCTGCCTCATAGAAGACATTCGCGTTTCGACCCGACAGATCGCAAATTACAACGCGCGCATCGCAAATCAATGAAACCACGTCCTGAATCACAGCATCGGCGTTCCATATGTTGTCCGCTCTGCTGCACGTTTTTCCCAGCCCCTCTACAGCGCCGCGAATCGACGTGTAGACGTCAGTGAACTCTGCGCTGAAAGGCATCATGACGGACACGAGTTCCTGGTCCGGTGGGTTTTCGCTGAGTCGAAACACCCGCGGTCCGGGCGTCCTAGCAGCGCCGGCTCTGAGTAGTTCGCGGTAGAGGTCGCCTTCCTTGACTGCCCAATGCGTGCGGGCAAACTCCCAATCCTCGATGCCGAGTTGAGGCGCCATGCGCACCAAATCATTGTTGAAAATCGGCGCTACATCCGTGTCATAGGCATATTCAAGCTGATAGTCACGCCCCGTTAGTCGAACGCGGGTCAACGTTCCAACCCGAGCGCGGAGTTCAGCCCCTCTACCCTCTTGCATGAACAACGCTGGAAGCTTCATCAAAGCATCGATGTCGAGCACCCCGGCCGGTTGAAATTGGGCAACGAGCCTCGCCTCGGTGTGCTCAAACACCCGGCCCGCACCCATCGTGTCTCGGGTGTCGTTCCACGGAATGCCTGATACAAGCAGATTAAACAAAGGGGAACTCCTTGCGTTGTAGAAAATCGTTGCGCTTTTTAGGTTTCGGCGATTGCTTGCCGCCTGATTTGCTCAACGCCGGACGCTGGTCGCGGCTAAATGCAAACCGCCGCCGGCGGGCGCCAAACTTAGGGCGTAGCGTTGATGGCCAGCGCGGGAGAAGCACCGCCTTGCTTCATCACGAATGTTGAGGCGGCCAGTTGAGACAGCATGTCATACACATAGACCGTTTTCACGCCATGCGCGAGCGCCGCGTCAGGCAGAAAGATTTTCTTCCGCGCATCGGGGCTGCTTTTTTCTTGCGTCGCAATCGTGTAGCCGTGGTGCTTCGCCACGGCCAGCAGGAATGCATCAGCCACGGTCGCCCTCGAGAATTCGGCAATGGCCGCTGCGTGAAAGTGGGAGCGCTGCGCCCACTGCATGATGTTTGCGTAGTGCGCCATCACCGCCGGGTTTCTAACGTCATCGAGAAAGAACCCCGGTGGCTGAGCCACTGCCCAGTTATGTACGGCGTCGGGTACCTGCTTGGTCGTCAGCTCTGCCAAGACCTTTTTGCAGCTGTAGACGATGCCGGCGTCATGAGCCAAGCCTAGCCATGTCCAAAATCCACCGCAGAAATCGAAGCGGTAGTACATGTCTTTCGCCTGAATGAAGACGTTGGCGTCGACCAGATATTTAACGTTCGGGTTCATCCGCGCCGTCCAAGCTCAACAACAGTATTCGGGGAAACGCTCAGCAGGCTGCCGGCGTCACGCAGCAGCGTCTCACCCGTCATGGCGCTGGCAACCAATGCCTTTGTGAACCGCTTGCTGTTGCGAACAGGCAAGGTGTTGTACGGGTTGCCGCCACTTTTGCCCGCTGCCTTTCGGCTCGCATCGGCGACCGCCAGATACTGCGCGCGATCAATGAAGCCGAAGTGCAGCGCGCGCCGCGCAACAACTAGCTGGCTGACCTTGAAGACGCGGCTTAGAACGGCCAGGTGCGAATCAGTTTGCGCTTTCCACCGGGCTACGAACTCCAGCGACGGCACCAGCACCTCCCCTGCAGTTTGGTTGCACAGCGCCTCGAGGCCGGAGTGAGCGCCATCGTGCGAGGCCGACGAATCGGAAACACCGCTATGCCCGACCCAAAGATGAGCCGCCTCATGCATCAACGTGAACACCCACGCGGCCGGCGAATCCTGCCCGTTCACGAAGACCACCGGCACAAGGGGGTCAGCAATGGCAAACCCGCGAAACTCCCCGACGGGCAGGGCTCTATGCGAGTTGCTTTTCACGATGCCAGTCTTGAACACTAACGCACCGGCGGCCTCGAGGCGTTCGGCCAGATACGAATAGAACGCCTCTGCCGTGGCGCACTTGGCGCGCGCCTCTGGCGTCACCTCGAGCACTGTCCGAATGTCCTCAGCGATGACAGCGGGTGTGGCGGGGGGCTGAGCGTCTCGAAACTTACCAACGAACTTGGGGGCATTGGCGCCTACATCCGTGAGGTATTGAGCGAACCACTCCTTCTTTCTGAGCACGTCCTCGAGGGTCTCAAAAAACGCATCAGAAAGCGGGTCAGCGGTGGGAAGCTGCCGAAGGTCAGGCAGTTCGGGGCGTTTGAGCGTTGGCGGTGTCTCGAGGAACAGATAGCCGAACGGCACGCGGGCAACCGCAGCTACTTTCTCGATCTGACTCGGCGTCAGCTTTCCTTCGAGGAACAGGTCGAGCCGGCTGGGGGCTGCGATTTTCTCGGCTAAGGCGTCGAGCGAAAGGCCGACCTTCGCGGCCGCCCACTCCAACGTCTGGGGGGAAAGCGACAGGGTGGCCATTGAAGGGGAATATATCAGTAGAAACTCAGGCCGCTGGCTGGCAACTTCCCGGGATGCAGCCGGCGCTTGAGGGATCAAATCGCCCCGCACCCGCTAGTTGGAGCCAAATGCCCCGGCCGGCCCCGCAAACGACTCTCATTGGATTTCGATTGCAGCGTTGCTGCAGGAATGTTCGCTACCGTTGGACGGAGCTCGGGAGCACCTCCCCGCGTATTTGGTTGCGGTGGACGAAGCAACGGTCCTCGGCACCGCCGGCCTCGAGGTTTACGGTGACAGCGCGCTCCTACGCACGAGGCAATTCACGCTGACGCGAGGTCAAGACGCTGAACTTTCTCACCACCACGGCAGCAACCTACTTTTCGAAACGGGGCTTCGCAAGCCAACTACGAGAGTACGTCCCTGTGGCACTCGAAGCATCGGCCGAGCTCCAAGGGGGATGTCCGAGTTCCGCCGTGTTCATGTCACGCAACGTAGCCGGATAGGAATTTTCAGTACGCGCAGACGCGTCACAGCCCTGGGTGGCGGAGGCTCTCGGCGTCCGGTGCACATGCAAGACAAACGCGCCGTCGTGCCGCTCGCGTATACGAGACTTCGCTTAGCGGCAGCCAGCGCGGCTTCCACGGGCAGCAGTCGCCAGGATGGGAGTTGGCGAGGACGCGGCCGCCGACCTGAAACCTGTGACGACTGGATCAGGCAGATAAAGCAGATAGACACCGTCGCGCCAGGCGAGAGGCAAAATTTCTGCAGCCGGCTCTCGAGAGGCCTGCAGGACACGTGCCCACCGGGTCGCTCTCCCCCGTACGCCTGTTGACCTACCGAGCCTTGCGCCTGAGCGGGCATCTATCATTGGGGCACCTGCTGAAGCACCCTCACAAAACGCCCACATGCCCTTGCGCGCGACCTCTGGCGAGGCGAACCTCCACGCGTTCGACTATGACGAGGACCAGTGGGCGGCGCTGAAGTCGAGCTATCGCGCTCTCAGCCTGGCCATGCCGTGCTGCGGCCGCGGGGCTATACCCAAGACCAGCACGCTTGGAAACCACTTCTTCGCGCACTCTCGAAGGGGTCCATGCACGTCAGCCCCCGAAAGCGCTCAACACCTGTACTGCAAACAGCTCATCGCCGAGGCGGCCAAAGCAGCCGGCTGGACGGTCACCACCGAGCGCCCAGGGGCCTGCCCGCAAGGCGAAGAATGGATCGCGGATGTGTTCTGCGAGCAAGGCAACGCCAAGATCGCCTTCGAGGTGCAGATGTCGCCGCAGACGCACGAGGAGACGCTGAGGCGTCAACGCCGCTATCGAGAGTCCGGCGTGCGCGGCGCCTGGTTTCATGCCCCACGCAAGAGTGACTACACGGTGCACTCCGACAAGGAGACGCCGTCGTTTGTCCTGCGCGCCGTCGAGGTAGGTAAGCCGCCGGCCGTGAAGGGATTCCCGGCGAACCTGCCGGAGTTCGTGACAGCCCTGTTGTCGAAGCGCGTGACTTGGGAGGCACCGGAGTTCAGCCGGACGCTCTACGTGGAATTCATGGAAGATGCGTGCTGGGCCTGTCAGAAACCGGTCAAACAGGTCTGCGGCATGACCAGCGGCGACGACACCCATTGGTGGTACCGCCCCACGAGCGTGGCATCGCTATCCCAGACGCTCGGTGGGGTGCAGCTGGCTGTTTTGCCGGGGGAGTTGCGGTCATGCGGCCTGAACGAGGTCGGCATGCAGCAGGTGATCCAGGGCAAGCGCACAAATTGGCCACATTGCAACCTATGCATCCACTGCAGCTCTCCCCAGAACAACTATCACGTCAGCGAAAAGCTGCGCGAAGCCTTTCAACGGCTTGATCGCGGGGACCCCTCCCCGTCTCCCCTGGGAGTGGCGTCTTTCGAGCGAGTGGAGCGCGGCGCGCCGCGGTGGGTCTACCGAGACCCTCCCACTTCCGCCGGCGATGCGCCAGCTTCGGTTGGCGGAATAGCTGAAACGGTTGCTACGCCCTGATGAGCTCAACGGGCCCGATGCCGTCGTAGACGGTCTCGCCTGTATTCACCACTGTCACCGTCCACCTCTCCCCTCGCTCCCCGGGGGTGACGCTGTACGCACCCGGCTCGAGCGCCAGCTCGGCCTCCTCATGCACGCTAGGGCCCAACCATGAAGGCATGCGCAGGATCGAGGAAGTGCGGGCGAAGAGTTCGTGCGTTTCGGACATACGGGGATGGTACCGGCCTGGTGGGCCGGCCCGGCACAGCGCCGCAGCGCGTCAGGATTCGGAGGGTGATGGCCCGCTCCGATGCAAGCTTCGGTACCAGTTGATGCCCTGCTGCTCCCCGGTTCCCTTCTGGTTGCGAACGTGGAACTGGCCGGACCGCTTCAGAAGCTCTCGCCAGCTCTGGCAGAAGTACCTCCGTGGCCTGTGCTCGGGGTGGGAGACCCGTATCGCCTCAAGCGCGGTATCTAACCGGGTCATCTCCCCAGGCGCTGACTGCTCCTCCTGTCGCCGAAGCAGCATGACGGCTGTGCAATTTGGCCAGTCGACCGTGCCGTCGGGCAAGATGCCGTGGAGAAAATCATCGAAGTGAGCGCTCTGCACGAAGGCCGCGAAGTGCTGCTGGGCTTCCATCGCCGTCTTGGCCCATTGGTGGATTTCCTCATATGAGGACTGAGCGGTGGCCAGGCCTTCTTCAAGCGCAGCGATGGCCCGCTCGCATCCGACATGCGTCAGCAGGTCGTGGTCCTCCAGAAAGTGGTGGACGATGCGATTGCGCAGCGTCTTGAATGCCTCGAGCCCCGCCTTCGTTCGCTCCAGTTCCTCCGCCGGCAGCTCAAGGGCAAAGCGCGTGCGGAAGACCAGCCCGTCCGATTCGACCTGCGGCTCATCGTCGTCCTCGGATGTCGCCTTGCCCAGTTCCCGAAGGTATGACCTGTTGATTTCATCGAAGAGATAGCCCATCGGCTTGGATGCGAACATCTCCTTGCGCCGCTGCTGATTGAGCGGCGCGGTCTCGACTGGGGCGCGACAATCATCTTGGCCGGTCGAACGACAAGCGTGATGGCCGGTGGTGAGGAGTCGAAGGCGGCGTAGCCGCCGTAGACGACGAGCCACCGGCGGCGCCGGTTTGGTGGG
>NZ_JBPJZT010000041.1:0-7420 GCF_051216375.1 Variovorax glacialis
ATGGCCGGTCTCCTTGTTGCTGACGACGCAAGTCACAGCATGTAGCTCTGCGTCCCTGGACGCAACCTACATGTTGGAGACCGGCCGCCTGTCTACTGGGCGGCGACCATCATGTCTAGCTGTCGCGCATCCGGTTGGGGTAGCTGCTTGCGGGGTTGCGCTGAAAGACCCCTCGTCCACGGGCTGCACAGTTGCATTCACGCAAACATCGGGTGCGGTGCTCCTCGGGTTCCCCGCTGCTCCACCACCTCGAGCATCCGGTGCAGATCATCATCGAGCACCGCCAGAGCGAATTCCTCGCGCATCACGGTGGCGAACGCCTCTGGCGTTTCAAGGTTACGTCGATGGCTCTCGCCGCTCTAGGCGCGCAGGGTCACCCGGTCATTAAACATGGTCAATCGGCTGCCGTCGGGCAAAGGACGCGCAGCGATCATGTTGTTCGGATAGGGCGCATCCGGATGAGTAGCGGTGTACCAATTCGCGACCTCATATTCAGCGTCGTACCGCGGGTACGGAATCACTCGATAGATGTGCTCCCACCTTTGCCCCAGCAGCTGCTGGAGCGTCAACTCTCCGTTGACTTCGATGATCGCATGAGTCCGTGCGGCGTGGGCTGTTCGACATGAGGCACAAGCACCAGCGGAGCTGTGGGCGCCAGGTTGCCGAAGCCAACGTCCGCGAGGTGGGAGCCCTGCGGCAATTCGACCTGCAGAGGCCTTGCTGGCAGCCGACACATGACGTGAAGACTTCTGCTTCGGTCGCGGACCGACATTGGCTGATGTCTACCTCCTCCCCCAAGGTCAAAAGTGCGCGTCGCTTCAACGTGGACATGGACCGCTGGCCGCTAGCGGGCGCCGTGGATACCACCTGCGGCGAAATTGAGGCGTTTCGGCGCGGCCTGACACCGGTGCAGTACTCGGCGTTGCAGGGGATCGAGAACAGTCCCGGCGTGGATCAGCGAACGCTTGCCAGGACGATTGGCTTCGACACCTCGACGACAGCCAGCGTCATCGACCGGCTCGAATCACGCGGCCTGGTGCTGCGCAACGCCGCGCCTTCGGACAAGCGGGTGCGGCTGCTGACGCTCACTGACGAGGGCCGCGCCTTGCTCGCCGAGGTGGTCCCGTCGATGCTGCGGGCGCAGGAGCGCATGCTCGATCCGCTAACGAGAGGGACCGCGCCGAATTCATGCGCATGATGCGCACCCTGGTCTCGGCCAACAACGACCTGAGCCGCGCGCCAAGCGAGCCGCAGTCTCGGGATCGGTAGTCTGCAATCAGGTCGCCCAGAGCGGTCAGCGTCATCACCATGCGGCGTCCAACTGTGTGCCCGAGGCGCTGGCGCATGCAGTGCGCCTTGGCCGGACTATCGCAGCCGCTGCAACTGCGCAGTCAGATCGAGCATCAAAGCAATGCCGACCCAATCCCTTCTTGTCCGCAGAGACTTCGGCTGTGCAGCGTCATGCATATATCCACATGACGCTGATAGCCGCCTTGAGACATGCGCAGGCAAAGCCAAAAGTATGATCCTCACGCAGGGCGAGGATCTCCCTGCCTCACAAGGTGCTCCACCAGCAGTTGCGCAGCCGATGACAGTTGCTGCGCATCGCGAAAACACACGACGAAGCGTCGCTCCGCCCAGGACTCCAGTAGCGGAATGATTCGCAGGTTGTCGGCGGCCGCCTGTCGCTCGGCCACTTCCTTCGACACCAGCCCGATGGCCAGGCCCGCGCGCACCACGCCGAGTGCCGCCTCGAAGTTGCTCACGATGATGCGAGGAATCAACGTGCGACCGAGCCGTGCCGCCGCCTGTTGCAGCATCACCTGCACCGCGCTGTTGATCGGCAGGCTGACGTGTTCGTAGTCCAGCGTGTGCTCGAAGCGCACGCTCTTCCGGGAAGCGAGCGGATGGCCTTGTGGCACCGCGATGCACAGGTGGTCGCTGCGGTACGGCAAAAATTGCAGCGGTCCGAGGTCGACCGCGTCCCAGCAAACACCCACCGAGGCCATGCCGTCGCGCACGCCTGACACCACGCCGGGGCTCAGCCGTTCTTCCAGGTCGACCTGGATGGTGCGATGCGCCGGCATCTGGAGGAAGGCGGCGACGTCATTGGCCAGCGAGCCCGCCATAGTGGAGATGCTGGCGAGCACCCGTACCTGCCCGCGGGCGCCGGTCACGTAGCTTTCCATGTCTCGCTCGATGCGCGCGGCGCCATCGAGTATGCTACGAGCGTGCTCGAGCAAGGTCTGCCCCGCGGCGGTCGGCACGACGCCATGGCGCTTGCGGATCAGCAGCGGCGTGCGCAACTGGTCTTCGAGCTGGGCCAGGCGCTTGCTGATGGCCGACCCGACGATGTGGGCCTGCTCGCCCGCGCGGGCCATATTGCCCGTCTCACAGACCGCAACGAAGAGACGCAAGGTGGTGAGATCGAGGTCGCGCAAGGTATTCCAATCGGGAACTCTTTGCTTCCGAAATGGCGAAGCAATCTACTTCCGGAAATTCTAGACTGGCGGCACAAACCAAGGAGACACGCTTGATTTCATCTTCCCCGCTGCCGCGGCGCGCCATCATTCGCGAGGTGGGCTTGCGCGATGGCCTGCAGAGCATCTCCCGCGTCGTGCCCACCGCCACCAAGCTCGAATGGCTGCGCGACGCCTACAACGCAGGCCAGCGCGAAATCGAGGTCGGTTCCTTCGTGCCGGCGCGCCTGCTGCCGCAACTCGCCGACAGCGCCGAGGTGCTGGCTTTCGCCCAGACCCTTCCAGGACTCAAGTCGTCCGTGCTGGTTCCCAACCTGAAGGGTGCCGAGCGCGCCATGGACTGCGAGGCCGACCTCATGCTGCTGCCGCTTTCCGCAAGTCACGCGCACAGCTTGGCCAACTTGCGCAAGACGCCCGACCAGGTGGTTGAGGAGATCGCCCGCATTCGCGATGCACGCGACGCGCGCGGCTCGAAGACGACGATCGAGGTGGGCTTCAGCACCGCCTTCGGCTGCACGATCCAGGGACGCGTGGAACCGGACGAGGTGGTGCGTCTGGTCGAGGCGGTGCTCGCTGCTGGCGCCGAGGCCATCGGCCTGGCCGACACCGTGGGCTACGCCGATCCGGCGATGGTGCGCGCGCTGTTCGAGGCGGCCTTGCCCATCACCGGCGACAAGCTGAACTGCGGCCACTTCCACGACACGCGCGGCCTGGGCATGGCCAATGTCTACGCGGCGCTCGAAGTGGGCGTGACTCGTTTCGACGCCTGCATCGGTGGCATCGGCGGCTGCCCGCACGCGCCCGGCGCCAGCGGCAACGTGGCAACCGAAGACCTTGCCTACATGCTGGCCAGCATGGGCATCGAGACCGGGCAGGACTTCGATGCCCTGCTCGCGCTGCGAAAGAAATTGGCGACCTGGCTGGAAGGCGAGCCGCTGCACGGCACGCTCTGGCGCGCTGGGCTTCCGCGAACGATGAAAGAGGAGGCTCTGCCATGAGCGACAACACGCAAGTGGCACAGCCCTTGAAGGGCCTGCGCGTCGTCGAATTCACCCACATGGTGATGGGCCCGACCTGTGGCATGGTGCTGGCCGACCTGGGTGCGGAAGTCATCAAGATCGAACCGGTGACCGGCGACCCCAGCCGTCGGCTGCTCGGCGCGGGCTCCGGTTTCTTCCCGATGTTCAACCGCAACAAGAAAAGCATCGGCATCGACTTGCACACCGCGGAAGGCGCGGAGACCGCACGCCGCCTGTCCGCCACGGCCGACGTGGTCGCCGAGAATTTCAAGCCCGGCACGATGGCGAAATACGGCCTCGACTACACGTCTCTGAGCCAGGTCAACCCGCGCATCATCTACGCCAGCCACAAGGGCTTCCTGCCGGGCCCCTACGACCATCGCACGGCGCTCGACGAAGTGGTGCAGATGATGGGCGGCCTGGCCTACATGACCGGTCGCCCGGGCGATCCGCTGCGCGCCGGCACCAGCGTCAATGACATCATGGGTGGCCTGTTCGGCGCGATCGCGGTGCTGGGCGCGTTGATCCAGCGCGGCATCACCGGTCGCGGCATGGAGGTCCAGTCGGCGCTGTACGAGAACAACGTGTTCCTGATGGGCCAGCACATGCTGCAGTTCGCGATGACCGGCAAGCACCCGGCACCGATGCCGGCACGCGACAACCCGTGGGCGGTGTACGACGTGTTCACGGTGAAGGATGGCGAGCAGATCTTCCTGGCGGCCGTCAGCGACGCACAGTGGCTGATGTTCTGCGATGCGCTGGGATTCGCCGACTTGAAGGCCGAACCCGAACTGGCCACCAACAACCAGCGCGTCGCGCACCGACCGAGACTGCTCAAGGCCATTGCCGAGCGCATCGCCGTTCGCAGCGCAAACGAACTCGCGCAGGCCATGGAAAAGGCCGGCCTGCCCTTCGCCCCCATCCGCAAGCCGCAAGACCTCTATGACGACGAGCACCTGCTGGCCACGGGCGGCCTTGCCGACATGCAACTGCCCGATGGCCCGAAGGCGGGCGAAACCGTCAAGACGACGCTCTTTCCCATCACGCTGGAAGGACATCGATTGGGCGTACGGTTGAGTCCGCCTCGGATCGGCGAACACACCGCCGACCTGCTGCGGGGCATGGGCTGCACGGATGGCGAAATCGAGGACTTGCGGGCACGCAGCATCGTGGCCTGAACCACGACCCAAGCCCCGGCGTCGAAACACAAGAAGCGATGGAGACAATACACATGACGAACACCACGACCCTCTTTTCCCGCCGCACGATGCTGGCTGCTTCCGCAGCCCTCGCTGTCGCGCCCTGGTCCACCGCGTCGCACGCGCAGTCGGGCGTGATCCGGATCATCCTGCCCAATGCACCCGGCTCCGGCGTGGACACGATCGCGCGGTCCGCCCAGCCTGCGCTCAATAAGGCCTTCAACGCGTCGGTCGTCATCGACAACCAGCCCGGCGCGGGCGGCGTGGTCGGGCTGCAGCAGCTCGCGCGTGCTGCGCCGGACGGCAACACGCTGTCGATCGTGTCGAACAACGTCGTGATCTTTCCGAGCGTGATCAAGTCGCTGTCCTTCAACATGCCGGGCGACTTCACGCCGATCGCGGTCATCGGCGCCACGCCGATGGTGCTGGTGGTCAACCCGAAAAGGGTGCCGGCCACCAGCAGCAAGGAGTTCATCGCGCTGCTCAAGAGCAAGCCGGACACCTTCAACTTCGGCTCCGGCGGCACCGGCACCATCCTTCACCTGGCGACGCAGTTGTTCCTAGAGGAAGCCGGCGTCACCGCGAAGCACATCCCCTACAAAGGCGTGGGGCCGATGGTAGCCGGCCTCATCGGTGGGCAGATCGACTTCGGCACGGTCGCCCTGCCGAGCGTGCAGCAATACATCAAGGCCGGCACGCTGCGGGCGATCGGCATGCTGACGGCACAACGGACGCCGGCAGCGCCGGAAATCCCGACCTTTGCCGAGCAGGGGCTGCCCAACTTTGTCGTGGACGCGTGGTTTGCCGTGATCGGGCCGAAAGGCCTGTTGCCTGCCGTCGTCAGCAAGACGCATGACGCAGTGGTCGCCGCGTTCGCCGATCCGGCCGTCAAGCAGGCGATGGCCACCCAGGGCAACACCATCAACATCGGCACGCCGGAACAGGCGCAGGCTGCGTTCAAGAGCGAAATGGCGAAGTACGCGGCGCTGGTGAAGAAGGCGGGGATCGAGCCGGAATGAGCGTGATCTCGAGACCGAGAACGATAGCGGTCCGGATACGACCGAAGAGATGCAAGAACACGGAGTCAATGTGAATGAAGACGCTCATCGAGCACAACAGGCGAATGGATTAGGCCCGGTCATTGTTGATGCGCGGCGTTCAGGTGCTTGCGATCGCGGTAGCGGGGATCGCGAGGCCTATCATCGACCTGCGCGTCCGGCGTGACCGGGCGTTTGCACCGCCCCTCGCGGGCATGCCAATGACCGGAGAGAACTGCACCGCACAATGCGTTCCCATTTGCAGGCAGGCAAGCGGCACCTCCGGGTGCCGTTTGTCTTTTCATGGCGAGCCGGCCCAGAAGTCATGCAGGGCTGTGACGTGCGGCCCAGAGCCGCCTCAAACAGGTCGGCAGGGCAGGGCGCGCGGGCGCGCGATAACGGCTCCTTACCGAGCCCAATCCTGCAAGACCCATCGAGCGAATGTCTTTGAAAGACTGTCTGCTGCCCCTCGAATATGGCTGCCGAATGACGGCAGTCGCCGAAACCCGACCTTGGCCTTTTTCTAGACGAACGGCCGGTGTACTTTGGAACCTGACCTCGCCGACATCGTCGATGAAGCCAGCATGGGTGGCAACAAGCAATCAGCACGACATCGTGCGCGAACGACCGGACCCGCAGGTCGCGAATCGGAGCTAAGGGCCCTGACCGGAAGTCCGCGCAAACGAGAACAGACGGTAGAGCAGACATTGGTTGGGTGCGCGTTGACATGAACAACAGTTCCACGATAATGGAAGTATGGAAGAAGAAGTTGTTGTCCGCTCTCTGGCCGCACTCGCACAAGCCGCTCGCCTGCAGGTGTTTCGTGCCCTGGTCATTGCCGGTCCCAGGGGCATGACACCCAGTGTGATGGCCGAGGGCTTGGGCGCTCCGGCCAATACCCTGTCGTTCCATCTCAAAGAGCTGCTGAACGCGGGCCTGGTCACGCAGGAACGCCAGGGCCGCAACCTTATCTACCGCGCCTCGTTCGAGCACATGAACGCGCTGCTGGGCTATCTCACCGAGAACTGCTGCCAGGGCGAGTCTTGCGCCGTTGATGCCTCGTCGACCCCCTGTTCGTGTTGAAGGACATCCCCATGAAGCGTTTCCATGTGCACCTGAAGGTGCAGGACTTGTCGGCGAGCATCGCCTTCTATTCCGAACTCTTCGCGGCGGAGCCCGCCCGGGTCGAAGCTGACTACGCCAAGTGGAAGCTGACGGACCCGGCGGTGAACTTCGCCGTCTCGACCGGCGGCGAACCCGGCATCGACCACCTCGGTCTGCAGGCGCAGACGCCGGAGGAGCTGGCCGAGCTCAAATGCCGCGCCTTCGCGGCGGACGCCGCCTTGCGTGACGAGGGAACCACCACCTGCTGCTACGCACGCAGCGAGAAGCACTGGGTCACGGACCCACAGGGCATCGCCTGGGAGCATTTCCTGACGTTGGACAGTATCCCAACGTTCCGGGAGTCGCAGCCCGATAGCCAAGCTGCTTGCTGCGCTCCCCGCGCCCCGACTGGGCGGCCGGTGAACGTCGCCGTCAAGGCTCAGGGAAGCTGCTGCTGAGGCTCGCAATGCCTGACTCCAAACCCATCAACGTCCTGTTCCTCTGCACGCACAATTCCGCGCGCAGCATCCTCGCAGAAGCCATGCTGAACCATCTGGGCCATGGACGGTTCAACGCGTTCT
>NZ_JBPJZT010000042.1:0-6859 GCF_051216375.1 Variovorax glacialis
AGGCGGTTATGCCGACCTCAAGTGCGGGTTCTCCGCCCACGGGCTCGGCGGGCGACGCCATGTCGGCATAACCCGGAGGTCGGCGTAATGAACTTTCTGCCGACGTCGGCAGAAAGTCCACTTTATGCGAAACGCTCTGGCGTACGCTGGCAAGACCCAGCGGCGCATGGTCTCGGCCGCCATCGGCACGGTCTTCGTACAGGACTCGGCCGATGCGGCTCGAACGCAATGGCGATCGGTGGCCGATCAGCTCCGAGACAAATTCCCCAAGCTCGGCGCCCTGATGGACGACGCGGAGAACGATGTGCTGGCCTTCATGACCTTTCCGCGGGCGCACTGGACGCAGATCTACAGCACGAACCCCTTGGAGCGGCTGAATGCCGAGATCAAGCGGCGC
The DNA here is from genome assembly GCF_051216375.1 of Variovorax glacialis. Taxonomy (NCBI): domain Bacteria; kingdom Pseudomonadati; phylum Pseudomonadota; class Betaproteobacteria; order Burkholderiales; family Comamonadaceae; genus Variovorax; species Variovorax glacialis. Next base: position 398 of record NZ_JBPJZT010000042.1, read on the forward strand.
ACGAATGTCGTCGGCATCTTCCCCAACGACGCCTCGATCACGCGCCTGGTTGGCGCCATGATGCTCTATATGGACGCCTCCCTGATGTGCAAGGACAAGTTGAGTGAGGCTCGCGAGGTACGAGGTTGCAGGTCTATATCCGGCCTTCTTTGGTGCAGGAGTTTGGCCCTGCTGGCCCCGATGGATTTCGATGGGCTTGATCCTCATTCGAGCAACGGACTGTTGATGTCCGCAGCATCATGCAGGTTTGACAAGTCCCGGCTTCGACCCGTTTGCCGTCACTTTTAATTGCCCTTGCGCAAACGAAACGCTTTTCTCCTTCCGTGGATTGGTGGCCAACTTCAGGCCGGCGCCTTGCTCACCCAAGCCGTTTGATATGTTCTGCCGTGCTTGAGCAGCGCCCAGATCGTGCGTGCCATCTTGTTGGCCATGGCTACGACCACCACATTTAGCGGCCGGCGCTGCATGATCTGCTGTTGCCATGCGCTGGGGTGATTACCGCGGGTGAGCACGCTCCTGGCGCCGTGGATGAGCAGCGTGCGCAGATAGGTATCGCCGCGCTTACTCAGCCCCAGCATTTTGGTCTTCCCGCCTGTGCCGGTGTGCGCCGGAACCAAACCCAACCAGGCGGCAAATTCGCGCCCGGATCTGAACGCATCTGCGTGGCCCATGGCGGCGCTGACCGCCGTGGCGGTGAGTAGGCCTACGCCGGGGATCGTGATGAGGCGCTGCGCGCTGGCATCCTCCTTGAGCAGCGACTTGAGTCGGGACTCGATCTGTGCCACCTGTTCGTCGAGCTCGCCCACTCGCTGCCACTGCTCGAGCAGCGAATCGGTGACAACCTGCGGCAGTCGCGTGCCGAGTCGATCGAGTGCAGCGGCGATGCCCTTGCTCAGCGCGGTACGTCCCTTGGCGAAGATCTCTCCGTACTCAGTGAGCAGTCCGCGGAGCTCGTTGATCTGCATCGTGCGCACCTTCACCAGTTGCTGACGCATACGGTGCAGTGCCAATGTTGCTTGCTGCGACTCGGTCTTGACGGCCACACGCTTTATGCCGCCATGTCGCACAGCAGTCCAGATCGCCCGCGCATCAATGGCGTCGCTCTTGTTGCCGGTGACGTATGCCTTAACCGACTTAGCCGGCATCATTACGACTTCGTGCCCGAGCCGGGTCAATTCGCGCGCCCAGTGCTGGGCGCCGCCGCAGGCTTCCATGCCGACCACGCACGGCGCACGGTTGACGAAGTGCTCAAGGAACTTCGCGCGCTTGATCTGCACGTTCCTGATCTCGCCCGTCTCGGGCTCGATCCAGTAGATCTGAAACACGTTCTTGGCCGGATCAACCCCAACAACGTTTGAAGCAGTAGCATTCATCTTGGAACCCCCGGTTTGCCAGTGAAGATCAATCTTCTACCTTGGGCACCTCGATGCCGTTGGCCCTGGGGTTCCACCCCTGCCAAGCCTCGGGCTTCTCGGTGTGTAGTTATCGCCTCTCGCCGTTGGGGTGGGAGGCGTCCATACCATTCGAGCAGAACGACGAATGGTCGCTCAACCGGCGATACATGCAGTTGGAAGGCTTGCAGACCCTGAGCGACACTGCACCCACTCGGCTGTCCGCTGTGGCTCGCTGAGTACCGTGCAGCTCATCCTTCTCCGGGCTGTGGAGCTACACCACGGGATGGGACGCGACCTGAGCCGGGGCGGCGAGGGTCTCTCTTGCGGTACGTATCGGTTACGCCGATATGGCGCCTATTGGGTCTTTGCACGGAAGGTGGTCTGATGACCCAGAAAATCCTCAAGCGAGTTGGTGCAGGGCGCTTACCGATGCAATTCTTCACGCGCGCGGACATTGACGGCCTTCAAGATTTGCGGGCCGCAGGCTACCTCAGGGTCCGCTTTAGGCCCGCTGCCCCAGGTCATCCGGCCTGCGCCACCGTCACCAAATTCACAACACTTGGGCGCGCGGCGATACGGTACTTCGGGTTTGCGTTCAACGCGAGCCAGTAAGAGGGGCCGATTTCGTGACGTCGCGCATTGGGCTTATCGTTGTCGTCGAGCAACTGGAGCCACATGAATTCGCTTGGTCGCTCGTGAGGCAGCAGAACAGCCGTGGCCCGGATGAACGTGTGGCGGCGTCGTCGAAACCTCTCGCGACCTATGAGCAGGCGCTTGATGCAGGTTTTTTGGCGCTCGATTCGCTGTGTTCCCTGAGATCTTGACGGGCCTTCTCCAGCAACGGTGCGGGGGGTATGCTTGTTCCGGCAAGCATTTTTGGCTTGCAATCCGACACCCGAACCGCCATGGCACTTTCCGAATTCATCTCTGCAAACAGCGCCGCCATCGTCGAGGAGGCGGTTGTCTATGCGCGAACGCTACCCCCGTTGGCTCGGCAAACGGAGGAGATGCTGAGGGACCATATTCCGAAGATTCTGGAAGCAGTTGTTCGCGACATGGACCAGGCGCGGTCTCGAGATGAGTCGCGAGCGAAATCCCTTGGCGCGGGGAAGAACGATGCTCCTGGAGCCGTGGATACCGCTGCGGAGACGCACGGAAGGCTCCGCGCGCAAGGGGGGCTGCAGGTCGCACATCTGGTTGCGGAGTACCGTGCGCTGCGCGCCAGCGTTCTGAGGCTCTGGGCTGACTCTCAGCCCGCCACTTCGTCGATTGCGGAGGTTGTCCGCTTCAACGAAGCTATCGATCAGGCGATCGCTGAATCAGTCGCACACTTTTCCGCAGAGATGGACCAACTTCGAAACATCTTCCTGGGTGTGCTCGGACACGACCTTCGAGGACCGCTAAACGCAATTCTCCTCACCTCTGAACTGATCACTCAGCTTGCCAAGGATCCCAAGATCTCCGCACCACTGGGCCTGCTGATTCGGAGCGGGCGGCGAATGGCCTCGCTCCTCGATACGCTACTGGAACACAACAGATCCTTGTTGGGGACCGGTATTCCTATTCACCGCGACAAGACTGATCTCGCGATCGAATGCGCGGCAGAGGTCGAGCTTCTGCAGGCAGCGCTTCCCAGTTCTGTCGTATCCCTTACCTGCCAGGGCGACCTTACGGGGGAGTTCGACGCTTCAAGGATCCGAGAGGCGTTAGGCAACCTGGTGGCCAACGCTTCTGCCTACGGCGATAGAAATGAACCGATCGCCGTCGCACTAACAGAGACTGGGAGCGTCGTCCTGTTGAGCGTTGCGAACGCGGGTCCTGAGATTCCCGCCGCGGAAATTGCCCGATTGTTTGAGCCTCTTCAGCGTGGATTGCATGCCACCGACAGCAAGAGCAGGCGAACGAACCTGGGGCTGGGATTGTTCATTGTCGATCAGATCGCTCGCGCCCACGGTGGAAGCGTCACGTGCGTAAGCCAAGAGGGTCGGACCGTTTTCGAACTCACGCTACCCAAGGTGTTCACGACCGAGAACTGACCGGGGAACGCAGAGTAACAGCGGACCGCGGCACACAGAGCGATGAGTGGAACAAAGGTTCCCGACGGAACCGATCGGCGCGCGCTTGACGACCAAAAATAACCGAACGACCACCATGCCAATCTTCCGCATTGGCGACTTGCGAGCTTCGCCATCTTAACGCGTGACACGTGCGGGCCTGCCCGCAGGTTCAGCCCGGCCGGCAACCGCCGCAGCCCTGAAGGAAGGCCGCGTAACGCTTTGTCCAGCCTAGGTACTTTTCAGCGGAGAGGACTTCTTCCTTCGGTGTGCCCAGGTCTTCCAAAAGAGCCTGATCGTCAAAGTGTTTCGTGCAGGAGCCATCAATCAGCGCACCGTTGATGGCGGTTGCCAAAACCTCCGCATCCCTTGCGGCGATAGCCGGGAGGAAGGGAAGGTCGGGGTATACGTGTGAGGTGATGCAGGTGTGTAAGGCTACCCACACTGCGCCGCTGGGAAAGCGGATTTCTTTGCCGGCCTCGGTAGTAGGTGCATCGCCGATGAAAATTTGCTCTGCCATTTTCGCCATTTGAACAGTGAGCATCGCCCAATACAAGTCCGCTCACCGGAGGGTCGAATACCGGCGCTACCCTTGTGATTGCGGGAAAGACCCGAAAGCCACGCTTGATCGCGCTCAACGCGGAGCATCGAAGGTGTTGCGTGATGGCGACTGCATACGGTTGTGCAGCATCGATCTCGAAAACGTATCGTCCAAGAACCAGCGTCGCATGAAATGGAGGCTGCTGAGGATCGTGAGCGGCTTGTCATTCCGCGCGACGTGACGGTATCGATGCCACCAATGCTCTCGCGGCCAGAGATCAAACAGCTGGCGCGAGCCAGCGGTTGGCAAGATCCGTCGCGGCGGCTGGGAAGCCGCTCGAGCACGTCGCGAGGTAGGCCTAGGAATCGTGTCCTGAGCCGGCGGATCGACCTTGGCGGCCGAAGGGATCCGCATGCGATGCATACACCCGCAAAACGAGGCGAATCTCGCTGGAGGCGACGCAAATCGATAAATCGGTCTAAGCGAGCACGGCAACCGCCATGGTGCGAAGGGACATAGGATGCAGTGATTGTCCTACGGTCCTGATGGAGCCGTCGATCAAGCTTGTGATATTCGATCTCAACTCAGGAGTATTTCCAATGACCAATCCCTGGATGGCGAGCAACCCGTGGATGAGCATGTGGCTCAGCACCGCCAATCAAATGATGAGCACGGCCCACGGCTTGGCGGCGAGCGTGATGCAGCAGCAGGCTGCAGCGACGCAGGCCGAATTTGAGAAGCGAGTCGTCGATTTCTGGACCGGCGGCTGGATGCGGCTGCCGACAAAAACGCGCGACCTGTGAGTAAAAAAGCGGCCGCGCCTCCCAATTCCGTTTGGCACTCCATCGCTGGGATGCCCGGCGTAGCCGTATCCGGATTGCAGCGCTGCACGTCCAACTCCGGAAAACTCGCGGCCGTCGGACACTAATCGCTGCCGCACGCGACCCTTCGCCGGCGTCGTGCGGGGTCGCTCGATCCAGCTGGTCACGTGTGGCTGATGAGCCCCCCAGTTCTCCCTCTTTCCGATGCATAGCGCCATCCCTGCGCGTGCGCTCGTCTTCATCTTCACCCGGACCCCGCGCCACTCTCGAGTTGCGGCCTCCGGTCGCTCCTCCCCCCGCACCTAGTGCAGTGCGCTCGAAATAGCAGAACTTAATCGATGCGGCACACTCCGACCTCGACGGAGGTCGCAGCCATGCGCATTGCCCCGAAGATCGAACTGAATGCGGTTGTCGAACGAGAGTTGACGGCATTGGCACGGCGAGGCCGCGTCGAGGCTCGTGTGCAGCAACGCGCCAGGATCGTGCTGTTGGCCGCTCAGGGCTGGCAGAACAAGGACATCGCCTCCGAGGTCGATCTGGATCGGCGCCAGATGGCCTTGTGGCGCCAGCGCTTCCTGGAAGGCGGGGTGGAGGCCCTGATGCACGATGCGCCGCGCCCCGGGCGTACCCCGAGCGTGACTACCGCCGAGTTTGAATCGAGCATCGTGGACAAACGCTTCACGAAAAGCCCATCGCTGCCACGCACTGGAGCACGCGCACGCTGGCCGCGCAACTCGGCGTAGGTCCGACAACCATCCGCCGCGTGTGGAAGCGCAACGGCCTGAAGCCGCATCGGCAGGCAACGTTCAAGCTCTCGCGCGACCCACGCTTCGAGGAAAACTGCTCGACGTCGTGGGGCTGTATCTGAACCCGCCCGAGCGCGCCCTGGTGCTCAGCTGCGACGAAAAGAGTCAGATTCAGGCGCTCAACCGCACTCAACCGGGCTTGCCGATGAAGAAAGGCCGCGCCGGCACCGTCACGCACGACTACAAGCGCCACGGCACGACCACGCTGTTCGCTGCCTTGAACACCCTGGATGGCACCGTGATCTCGATGTGCCAACAGCAACACCGTCACGCGGAGTGGCTGCAGTTCCTGCGCCTGATCCAGCGCAGGACGCCCAGGCACCTGCAACTGCACCTGATCGTGGACAACTACGGCACGCACACGTATCCCGATGTGCAGGCCTGGCTTGCCAAGCACCCGCGCTTCGTCATGCACTTCACGCCCACGAGTGCGTCGTGGCTGAACATGGTCGAGCGCTTCTTCCGCGACATCTCGGAGAACCGCATCCGGCGCGACAGCTTCACCAGCGTGCCCGACCTGGAACTGGCCATCGATCTGTACGTGGCCCACCACAACGCCAACCCCAAGCCCTTCATCTGGACGGCCAGCGCCACCGACATCCTGGCCAAGGTCACGCGAGCCAAGGCCGCGTTGGCACGGACCCCAAGATAAGTACATATCTGAGTGGCGCACTACACTTATATGGTCGCCACTGTCAATCTCCCTGAGCGCAAAGAATTCTGGTGTGGGCGGGATCGCTCCGGTGATGCGACACGAACGTTGCAGCGACGATGAATCAGACTCATATCCGCGGATTGGTTACCAGCACTTCATCGATTCGTCGCGGGCCTGCCTCGTTCTAGCGC
>NZ_JBPJZT010000043.1:0-6571 GCF_051216375.1 Variovorax glacialis
TACTCGCCAGCTACGAGCCCGATGTGAGGACACCCGCGGAGAAAACCTACACGCCCATGGCCGAGAAGCGCGAGCGCAAGCGGCAGACCGTGGGCGGCAAGGGATTGAAGCCGAACGCGGACGAGGCCACGAGTCAGGACAAGGGGCCGCTGCACACGAGTTGCGATCCGAACAACTGGGGGATGCGCAGGCATGAGCCCGCAGGGGCTTCGGGGCAGCCTGACTACCCGGTGGCGCGGGCTTATGTGGAGGCGGTTAAGCCGGCGCTCATGGGCATCGATTGGAAGCGGGGCGGCTGGCCATTGGAAAAGGGCGATCACAAGTTTCTGAATGATTTATTCCAGGCGCAGCTTCCCAAGGCGCTTAGTCAAGGGGCTTTCGGACTGCCGAAAGATGCGATGCCGACGGTCCTGATTCCTAACGACCAAGAGGCCAAAGACCTGAAGCTCGCCGACTTCGGGAATCCTGATCTCAAAGGAATCATGCGCCCCAAAGATTGGTTGCTTGTCGGCTACAAGGGCGGCGTGATTTCGATCATCACGGAAGCTAAAGACGGCGAAGACATTACGAACGCCGTGCGTGATTTCGCGAGCACGATGTACCACGAAGCACGCCACGCGCAGCAGTTCTTCTGGACAGCGGCGCTCGTGCAGCAGCACGCGGGCGACTATGCCCACCTGCCGCATATCCAGCAGGTGTGGGATGACTTCATGCCAAAAAAGTACCTTCAGGTTGCCGCGCGCACGCCGCTGCCCGATGAACCCAGCGCCCGCGTGGGCCTGCATCGGATGTGCATCGCCATGTACTACTGGCTGCTGTGCCACTACGACAGCCAGAACAAGCTGCAACCGAACAAACCCGGCTATATGGCCGACATCCTTCCCACCGAGATTCCATTGGCAAGAAAGGCTGCATATGAACTACTTCAGGACGTTGGACTGGGCGGCAAGCCCATCGACGTGGATCAGATGGCAAAGGGAGCAGCAGGCAGCTTCGGCTACCGCATGCGGCCTTGGGAGGAAGACAGCTTCGTGTGCGACGAAGTGGTCAAGCAGCTTTGGAGCGGCAATGCTGGCGCTGGCCTGCCTCGCCCCGGCTTCTGCACACGAGTCTTCGACATCGCCTCCGGCTCGGTCCAAGGCTCAACAGGAGGAGATCCGCATGCCCACTGAGAAGGAAAGAAGGAGGTCCGCCGTTCGCTCTGAAATGGCGGCTTACCAGTACGTCTACGACAACTTCCGCTACACCGACGCGCAGCGTGAACAGGTGATCGAGTTCATCGGCGCGGCGATGAAAGTCATTCGCGGGGACGCGGAATTCGAGAGTCTTCAGAGACTGTTCAAGCTCGAAGAGAAAAGCCCGGCGATTGTCAGCAGCCGAGCGTATAGGGGAGGCACCCGCTTCGATTTCGACACGTACTTCCTAAACGACTGGACCAGCATTTACATGCTCGGTACAACCGACGCACGGAGCAGGATTGAGCCGTACCACTTACAGATGGATTTCAGTCCTCCGATAGAAATCCAGCGCGAGCGGCTTGAGCAACTGCTGCAACTCAAGGTCGGGCCGGGATGGATCCCGGATGGCGGAAATCTCCAAACCCCCGAGGTCATGCTGCACGGTGGAGGCGTGCGCCAGCCCGCCACCTTCGAGTACAGCATTCTCAATCCGCCGCATGCGCCCTACACAGCGCACGTCAAACTTAGCTACCTCAATGGGCCAGACAAGAACCCTCTCACAACCGCGACATTGGCCCATCTGGAAATCCGGCGCGACTACCTCACCCCCGAAGAAATCCGTGACCGTGACCACAAGAAGCTCGGCCACCTGCCGACCACCGGCCAGCGCGTACCCAAGCGAGGCAAATGGTTGGGCGTCTTCGCAGACGATGCATTAACCGCCTCAATACCCATGGAGCGGCGCATCTGCGGCTTTGGCGAGGGCCAGATGTTCGGCCCTGTGTGGGTCTGGAGCGATGCAGCGCGCGAGCGCGTGCCGGTGCAGGCGTGGTGGCAGTGGTATGCGCCCGATCCCCATGAAGAAGAACTCGAAAGGATTTTTGGGCGCAAGCGCCAAGGCTGAGGGATCCCTGCCGCATGTTCGGTGCGTGCGGCAGGATTCCATTGGCACGAAAGGCTGCATATGAACTACTTCAGGACGTTGGACTGGGCGGCAAGCCCATCGACGTGGATCAGATGGCAAAGGGAGCAGCAGGCAGCTTCGGCTACCGCATGCGGCCTTGGGAAGAAGACAGCTTCGTGTGCGACGAAGTGGTTAAGCAGCTTTGGAGCGGCAATGCTGGCGCTGTGCTGCCTCGCCCCGGTTTCTGCACAAGAGTCTTCGACATCGCATCGGGAACCGTCCAAGGTACCGCAGGAGGGGGGCGCCATGCTCACTGAGAGGGAAAGAAGATTGTCCGCAGTCGATACCGAAATGGCTGCGTACCAGTACGTCTACGACAACTTCCGCTACACCGACGCTCAGCGCGAGCAGGTCATTGAGTTCATCGGTGCGGCGATGAAGGTCATTCGAGGAGATGCAGAATTCGAGAGCTTGAAGCGGCTGCTACCCATCGCACGGACCCGCGTCGAGGAAGTGGACAGCCAGGCTTACCGAGGTGGAAGCCGATACGCATTCGATGCGCGCTTTCTGAACGACTGGACCAGCATCTACATGCTCGGCACAACCGATGCGCAAGGCAAGGTCGAGCCATACCACTTCCAGATTTACTTCAGGCCTGAAATGACGATCCCGCGTGAGCGGCTTGAACAACTGCTGCAACTCAAGGTCGCGCCAGGGTGGACTTCGGAAGGTGGAAATCTGCGCCCCCCAATGCCACTACTCCACAATTCGGGTTCATTCAACGGCGGCGTCTTCGTCTACGAAATCCTTAATCCCCCGCACGCGTCGTACACGGTCAAAGTCCAGTTCACTTACCTCAACGGGCCGGACAAAGACCCGCGCACGGCCACCACGCTGAACAAGCTGGAAATCCGGCGCGACTACCTCACCCCCGAAGAAATCCGTGACCGTGACCACAAGAAGCTCGGCCACCTGCCGACCACCGGCCAGCGCGTACCCGAGCGAGGCAAATGGTTGGGCGTCTTCGCAGACGATGCATTAACCGCCTCAATACCCATGGAGCGGCGCATCTGCGGCTTTGGCGAGGGCCAGATGTTCGGCCCTGTGTGGGTCTGGAGCGATGCAGCGCGCGAGCGCGTGCCGGTGCAGGCGTGGTGGCAGTGGTATGCGCCCGATCCCCATGAAGAAGAACTCGAAAGGATTTTTGGGCGCAAGCGCCAAGGCTGAGAGGTCCCAGCCCCACGTTCGGTGCGTGCGGCAGGACTGAAATTCCATTGGCACGAAAGGCTGCATATGAACTACTTCAGGACGTTGGACTGGGCGGCAAGCCCATCGACGTGGATCAGATGGCAAAGGGGGCAGCGGGCAGCTTCGGCTACCGCATGCGACCTTGGGAAGAAGACAGCTTCGTATGCGACGAAGTGGTCAAACAGTTGTGGAGCAGCAATGCTGGCGCTGGTCTGCCTCGCCCCGGCTTCTGCACAAGAGTCTTCGACATCGCCTCCGGCACGGTCCGAGGCTCAACAGGAGGGGGGCACCATGCTCACTGAGAAAGAGAGAGCCTGGGAAGCGTATCAGTCCCGCAAGCGGGCTTACCAGTCGGTCTACGACAACTTCCGCTACACCGACGCGCAGCGTGAACAGGTAATCGAGTTCATCGGGGCGGCGATGAAGGTCATTCGAGGAGACGCGGAATTCGAGAGCTTGAAGCGGCTGCTACCCATCGCACGGACCCGCGTCGAGGAAGTGGACAGCCAGGCTTACCGAGGTGGAAACCGATACGCATTCGATGCGCGCTTTCTGAACGACTGGACCAGCATCTACATGCTCGGCACAACCGATGCGCAAGGCAAGGTTGAGCCATACCACTTCCAGATTTACTTCAGGCCTGAAATGACGATCCCGCGTGAGCGGCTTGAACAACTGCTGCAACTCAAGGTCGGGCCGGGGTGGATTCCAGACGGCGGAAATCTCCAAACCCCAGAGGTCATGTTGCACGGTGGCGGCGTGCGCCAGCCCGCCACCTTCGAGTACAGCATTCTCAATCCGCCGCATGCGCCTTATACGGTGCACGTCAAGCTCAGTTACCTCAAGGGGGACCGGACAAGAGCCCGTACACGGCCACCATCCTTAATAGTCTGGAAATCCGCCGCAGATACCTCAGGCCCGAAGAAATCCGCGAACGTGACCATAAGAAGCTCGGCCACCTGCCGACCACCGGCCAGCGCGTGCCCAAGCGGGGCAAATGGTTGGGCGTCTTCGCGGACGACGCATTAACCGCCTCCGTACCCATGGAGCGACGCATCTACGGCTTTGGCGAGGGGCAGATATTCGGCCCTGTGTGGGTCTGGAGCGATGCAGCGCGCGAGCGCGTGCCGGTGCAGGCTTGGTGGCAGTGGTATGCGCCCGATCCCCATGAAGAAGAACTCGAAAGGATTTTTGGGCGCAAGCGCCAAGGCTGAGGGATCCCTGCCGCATGTTCGGTGCGTGCGGCAGGATTCCATTGGCAAGAAAGGCTGCATATGAACTACTTCAGGACGTTGGACTGGGCGGCAAGCCCATCGACGTAGATCAGATGGCAAAGGGAGCAGCAGGCAGCTTCGGCTACCGCATGCGGCCTTCAGGCAGCACCGCGCAGCACGCGTCGGTACTGCACGGCCTCCGCCACGTGCGTCGCTTCGATTCCGTCGCTGGATGCCAGATCGGCGATGGTGCGAGCCACCTTCAGCGCGCGGTGCGTGCTGCGCGCCGACCAGCCCAGTTTCTCCGCCGCCTTGTGCATGAACTTCGACGCATCCGGCCCGAGGGCCGCGTGCCGGTCGATCTCGGGACCCTGCAGCGCATGATTGGTGCGCCCCTGTCGCGAGAGCGCGCGTTCGCGCGCCTCGACGACGCGCTGGCGGATCGCGCCGGTCGCTTCGCCCGCCGGCGTCTCCAGCAACTGCTGCGCCGAGATCGCCGGCACCTCGATGTGCAGGTCGATGCGGTCGAGCAGGGGGCCGCTGAGCTTGCCCTGGTAGCGCGAGACCTGGTCGGGCGTGCAGCGGCAGGCCTTGAGCGTGGATCCGAGATAGCCGCAGGGGCAGGGATTCATGGCCGCGATCAGCTGGAAGCGGGCGGGGAACTCGGCCCGCCGCGCGGCGCGTGAGATCGTGATCGAGCCGGTTTCAAGCGGTTCGCGCAATGCCTCGAGCGCCGGCCGGTTGAACTCTGGGAACTCGTCGAGAAACAGCACTCCATGATGCGCCAGCGAAATCTCGCCGGGCCGGGGCGGTGAGCCCCCACCCACCATGGCCACCGCACTGGCCGTGTGATGCGGGCTCGACGTCGGCCTCCGCATCCATCGCTCGACCGCGAAGCGGCCGCCGAGGCTGGCGACGGCCGCGCTTTCGAGCGCTTCCTGGACGCTCAACGCGGGCAGCAGCCCGGCGAATCGCTGCGCCAGCATCGACTTGCCCGAGCCGGGCGATCCGACCATCAGCAGGCTGTGACCGCCGGCCGCCGCGATCTCCAGGGCGCGCTTGGCGCCGGCGTGGCCCTTCACGTCGGCGAGGTCGGCGTGGTGCACGGCCGGCCCCTGCGGCGCGGGCAGGATCCTGGCCCAGCCGTCCTCGTCGGCAGGTTCTGGCTGCAGGGTGTTGTCCCCGGGGGGAAGGAACTGCCGCACGACATCGAGCAGGTGCCGCGCACCGTAGACCTCAGCGTCCGGCACCAGGGCAGCCTCCTGCGCGCTGTCCGCCGGCAACACGAGCCGCGTGGCGATTCCGCGCGCATGCAACGCGAGGGCCATGGCGAGCGCACCACGGACGGGCCTCAGTTGCCCCGAAAGCGAGAGTTCACCGGCGAACTCGTGGCCGGCGAGCCGGTTTGCCTCGATCTGCCCGCTCGCCGCCAGGATGCCCAGCGCGATCGGCAGGTCGAAGCGGCCGGAGTCCTTGGGAAGGTCCGCCGGCGCCAGATTCACCGTGATTCGCTTGTTGTTCGGGAATTCGAGACCGGCGTTCTGAATCGCCGACCGCACGCGTTCGCGCGCTTCCTTGACTTCCACATCGGCGAGGCCGACCAGCGTGAAGCTGGGCAATCCGTTCGCCAGATGCACCTCAACCGTGACATTGGCCGCTTCCAGGCCCAGCAAGGCGCGGCTCTGCACCAAAGACAGACTCATTCTTCTCCCTATCCCCAAGATGGTGCGACCATCTCTTGTTTCATTGTTACTACGTGCATCCCGGGTCGTTACTTGGCTCCGCAAGCTTTTTGACAGTTTGGCACGCTCCCTGCTTTGACATGGTTTCCAAACCACTTTCAAAACACTCCGAGGAGTCACTCGATGATGCACCGTAAATCCGTTCTGGTCCTGGCAGTGGGCGCGCTTGCCGCCCTGCCGATGCTCGCGAGCGCGCAGACTGCCGACGCAGCCGCGACGCCCCCGGCTCCGAACCTCACGGGCAACGTCTCGATCACGACGAACTACAAGTTCCGCGGTCAGGAC
>NZ_JBPJZT010000044.1:0-5757 GCF_051216375.1 Variovorax glacialis
GCGTCGCAAAGCCAAAAAGCCCAGCCTTTGTGGGGCTGGGCTTTGAGGGGCTGTAAGAGCCTGACGATGACCTACTTTCACACGGGAACCCGCACTATCATCGGCGCTGAGGCGTTTCACTGTCCTGTTCGGGATGGGAAGGAGTGGGACCACCTCGCTATGGTCATCAGGCATAAAGGGTTGCCGAGCTGACGGTGTCAGCCCGACGAATTCATAGAGTCTGGAATCAGCTTGGTGTATTTTGAATGCGTCAACTTGGCATAACACCTTGATCCGTATTCGTGGCTCCGCGTCGGGAGCCGGATCAAAGTTATAGGGTCAAGCCGCACGAGCAATTAGTATCAGTTAGCTTAACGCATTACTGCGCTTCCACACCTGACCTATCAACGTCCTGGTCTTGAACGACTCTTTAGGGGGCTCAAGGCCCCGGCAGATCTCATCTTGAAACGAGTTTCCCGCTTAGATGCTTTCAGCGGTTATCTCTTCCACACTTAGCTACTCGGCAATGCCACTGGCGTGACAACCGATACACCAGAGGTGTGTCCACTCCGGTCCTCTCGTACTAGGAGCAGGCTTCCTCAAATCTGCAGCGCCCACGGAAGATAGGGACCAAACTGTCTCACGACGTTTTAAACCCAGCTCACGTACCTCTTTAAATGGCGAACAGCCATACCCTTGGGACCGGCTACAGCCCCAGGATGAGATGAGCCGACATCGAGGTGCCAAACACCGCCGTCGATATGAACTCTTGGGCGGTATCAGCCTGTTATCCCCAGAGTACCTTTTATCCGTTGAGCGATGGCCCTTCCATACAGAACCACCGGATCACTATGTCCTGCTTTCGCATCTGCTCGACTTGTCAGTCTCGCAGTTAAGCACGCTTATGCCATTGCACTATCGTCACGATGTCCGACCGTAACTAGCGTACCTTCGAACTCCTCCGTTACGCTTTGGGAGGAGACCGCCCCAGTCAAACTGCCTACCATGCACTGTCCCCGATCCAGATAATGGACCTAGGTTAGAACCTCAAACACACCAGGGTGGTATTTCAACGTTGGCTCCACAAGATCTAGCGACCCTGCTTCAAAGCCTCCCACCTATCCTACACAGATCTGTTCAAAGTCCAATACAAAGCTACAGTAAAGGTTCATGGGGTCTTTCCGTCTTTCCGCGGGGAGATTGCATCATCACAAACATTTCAACTTCGCTGAGTCTCAGGAGGAGACAGTGTGGCCATCGTTACGCCATTCGTGCAGGTCGGAACTTACCCGACAAGGAATTTCGCTACCTTAGGACCGTTATAGTTACGGCCGCCGTTTACTGGGACTTCAATCAAGAGCTTGCACCCCATCATTTAATCTTCCAGCACCGGGCAGGCGTCACACCCTATACGTCCACTTTCGTGTTTGCAGAGTGCTGTGTTTTTAATAAACAGTCGCAGCCACCGATTTTTTGCAACCCATTCATGCTCCGTTGTTCACTTCACACTAATAGGGCACACCTTCTTCCGAAGTTACGGTGTCAATTTGCCGAGTTCCTTCTCCTGAGTTCTCTCAAGCGCCTTAGAATACTCATCTCGCGCACCAGTGTCGGTTTGCGGTACGGTCGTGTATAGCTGAAGCTTAGTGGCTTTTCCTGGAACCTCGTTCAGTCACTTCACCAGCAAGCTGGCTCGATCGTTGGCCTCGGTATATGTGCACCGGATTTGCCTAATGCACGCCTACTTCCAACTAGACCGGGATATCCAACACCCGGATGACCTATTAAGATCCGTCCCCACATCGCACTACACATCGGTACAGGAATATTGACCTGTTTCCCATCAGCTACGCATCTCTGCCTCGCCTTAGGGGCCGACTCACTCTACGCCGATGAACGTTGCGTAGAAAACCTTGCGCTTACGGCGAGGGGGCTTTTCACCCCCTTTAACGCTACTCATGTCAGCATTCGCACTTCTGATACCTCCAGCACGCTTTACAACGCACCTTCACAGGCTTACAGAACGCTCTCCTACCACTTGCAATAAATTGCAAATCCGCAGCTTCGGTAACTGGCTTAGCCCCGTTACATCTTCCGCGCAGGACGACTCGATCAGTGAGCTATTACGCTTTCTTTAAATGATGGCTGCTTCTAAGCCAACATCCTGACTGTTTTAGCCTTCCCACTTCGTTTCCCACTTAGCCAATTTTAGGGACCTTAGCTGGCGGTCTGGGTTGTTTCCCTCTTGAGTCCGGACGTTAGCACCCGGTGCTCTGTCTCCCAAGCTGTACTCGTCGGTATTCGGAGTTTGCCTTGGTTTGGTAAGTCGCCATGACCCCCTAGCCAAAACAGTGCTCTACCCCCGACGGTAATACTTGAGGCACTACCTAAATAGTTTTCGGAGAGAACCAGCTATTTCCAAGTTTGTTTAGCCTTTCACCCCTATCCACAGCTCATCCGCTAGTTTTGCAACACTAGTCGGTTCGGACCTCCAGTACCTGTTACGGCACCTTCATCCTGGCCATGGATAGATCACTTGGTTTCGGGTCTACACCCAGCGACTGTCGCCCTATTCGGACTCGATTTCTCTACGGCTTCCCTATTCGGTTAACCTTGCCACTGAATGTAAGTCGCTGACCCATTATACAAAAGGTACGCAGTCACCCTTGCGGGCTCCTACTTTTTGTAAGCACGCGGTTTCAGGATCTATTTCACTCCCCTCCCGGGGTTCTTTTCGCCTTTCCCTCACGGTACTAGTTCACTATCGGTCGATGATGAGTATTTAGCCTTGGAGGATGGTCCCCCCATATTCAGACAGGATTTCTCGTGTCCCGCCCTACTTTTCGTTAGCTCAGTACCACACAGGTCTTTTCACGTACGGGGCTATCACCCGCTATGGCCAGCCTTTCCAAGCTGTTCCGTTAAGTCTTGTGCTATCACTAACAGGCTCTTCCGATTTCGCTCGCCACTACTTTCGGAATCTCGGTTGATGTCTTTTCCTCGAGCTACTGAGATGTTTCAGTTCACCCGGTTCGCCTCGCATACCTATGAATTCAGTATGCGATACCTTTCGGTGGGTTTCCCCATTCGGAAATCTCCGGATCAAAGCTAATTTGCCAGCTCCCCGAAGCTTATCGCAGGCTATCACGTCCTTCGTCGCCTATCATCGCCAAGGCATCCACCACGTGCTCTTATTCACTTGACCCTATAACTTTGACGTTTCTTCACAGAAACCAAAATTAATCAAGGAATTACCAGGTCTTTCACCTGGCGCGTTATGCCGCCTTCATAAATCGATTTAATTCGAAATTGAAGTTCATTTGACGCAATCAAAAATTCATGTCGCTGATGGCACGGTCCGCACTAAACCTTTACGAATGCGCGGTTTCCATCAGCAACGCTGATTCGACTCTATGAATTTTTAAAGAACAGCCGATCGATCAAGAGATCTTGATCAACAACAAAGATGCCTCTTTCGAAGCAGCTTTGGTATTGATTTTTTCGCACGGAATTGGTGGAGGATGACGGGATCGAACCGACGACCCCCTGCTTGCAAAGCAGGTGCTCTCCCAGCTGAGCTAATCCCCCGGGTCCTCACATCCGACGCGTTGCAGCGTCGTGACCATTGGAAGAATTTGGTGGGTCTAGTTGGGCTCGAACCAACGACCCCCGCCTTATCAAGACGGTGCTCTAACCAGCTGAGCTACAGACCCATGTCGACGGAATCGACTTCATCCAACAACCGATAAGTGTGGGCGTTCAAATTGAACTGCTGTTTCCAGAAAGGAGGTGATCCAGCCGCACCTTCCGATACGGCTACCTTGTTACGACTTCACCCCAGTCACGAACCCTGCCGTGGTAATCGCCCTCCTTGCGGTTAGGCTAACTACTTCTGGCAGAACCCGCTCCCATGGTGTGACGGGCGGTGTGTACAAGACCCGGGAACGTATTCACCGTGACATTCTGATCCACGATTACTAGCGATTCCGACTTCACGCAGTCGAGTTGCAGACTGCGATCCGGACTACGACTGGTTTTATGGGATTAGCTCCCCCTCGCGGGTTGGCAACCCTTTGTACCAGCCATTGTATGACGTGTGTAGCCCCACCTATAAGGGCCATGAGGACTTGACGTCATCCCCACCTTCCTCCGGTTTGTCACCGGCAGTCTCACTAGAGTGCCCAACTAAATGTAGCAACTAATGACAAGGGTTGCGCTCGTTGCGGGACTTAACCCAACATCTCACGACACGAGCTGACGACAGCCATGCAGCACCTGTGTTACGGTTCTCTTTCGAGCACTAAGCCATCTCTGGCAAATTCCGTACATGTCAAAGGTGGGTAAGGTTTTTCGCGTTGCATCGAATTAAACCACATCATCCACCGCTTGTGCGGGTCCCCGTCAATTCCTTTGAGTTTCAACCTTGCGGCCGTACTCCCCAGGCGGTCAACTTCACGCGTTAGCTTCGTTACTGAGTCAGTGAAGACCCAACAACCAGTTGACATCGTTTAGGGCGTGGACTACCAGGGTATCTAATCCTGTTTGCTCCCCACGCTTTCGTGCATGAGCGTCAGTGCAGGCCCAGGGGATTGCCTTCGCCATCGGTGTTCCTCCGCATATCTACGCATTTCACTGCTACACGCGGAATTCCATCCCCCTCTGCCGCACTCCAGCGATGCAGTCACAGATGCAGTTCCCAGGTTGAGCCCGGGGATTTCACAACTGTCTTACATCACCGCCTGCGCACGCTTTACGCCCAGTAATTCCGATTAACGCTCGCACCCTACGTATTACCGCGGCTGCTGGCACGTAGTTAGCCGGTGCTTATTCTTACGGTACCGTCATTAGCCCTCTTTATTAGAAAGAGCCGTTTCGTTCCGTACAAAAGCAGTTTACAACCCGAAGGCCTTCATCCTGCACGCGGCATGGCTGGATCAGGCTTGCGCCCATTGTCCAAAATTCCCCACTGCTGCCTCCCGTAGGAGTCTGGGCCGTGTCTCAGTCCCAGTGTGGCTGGTCGTCCTCTCAGACCAGCTACAGATCGAAGGCTTGGTGAGCCTTTACCTCACCAACTACCTAATCTGCCATCGGCCGCTCCATTCGCGCAAGGTCTTGCGATCCCCTGCTTTCATCCGTAGATCGTATGCGGTATTAGCACAGCTTTCGCTGCGTTATCCCCCACGATTGGGCACGTTCCGATGTATTACTCACCCGTTCGCCACTCGCCGCCAGGATTGCTCCCGCGCTGCCGTTCGACTTGCATGTGTAAGGCATGCCGCCAGCGTTCAATCTGAGCCAGGATCAAACTCTATAGTTCGATCTTGAATTTTTCGCTCTCTCGAGCAACTCATAAAAACGGAATTGAAGTGAACTTCACTTCTATTCTCATGAGCGTTTAAAGTCTTTTCGACTTTGTTCCGAAGAACTTGGCAATCGCCTTCAAACGCCCACGCTTATCGGCTGTATATTTTTAACGAACCACGCTCGACTTCTTCTGTCTTGCGTCTTGCTTTGCTGCGATCAGCGAAGCCTTCGATTATGCCACGTTTTTAGAAGAACATGCAAACTTTTTTCAACCACTCGCTTCGATTTGCACCTGAATTCCAATCCGGAACATCAGCACGCTTCGTTTTGAGCGGAGCCTTCGATTATGACACGATTTTTTCAATCCCGCCAAGTCCGAAGACTTTTTTTCTCCGCCTCCTCCAACCCCCTCATCACCACCCCCACCAGGGAAGCAGCAGCGCTGGGTCGTTTTCAGCTGAGCCTTGGATTATG
>NZ_JBPJZT010000045.1:0-3260 GCF_051216375.1 Variovorax glacialis
TGCTGTGTTCCATGACGCGTCATGCGAGCGTCAATCGCCCCTATCATCAACGCGGCGCCTTTCAGGTTCCCCAGCTTGGCGGCCAAGAGGGCTAGGCTAGAGCCAAAGATCGGCCACTGGGCAGAGCGCTTGAGATGTTGCGCTGCATTGATCGCAGCCCCAGAAGCAGCGCCAAGCTCACCCTGCTGCACAAGAGCGAGTACAAGGTAAGACAGCACTTGACCCAGGCCTTCGCTGCCTTGACCTTGCAAGTTGCCTTGCTCTGCAAGCACCTGCAAGCGATTCGCTGCTTCCCCGGCTTCGCCTCGCAAGAGGGGTTCCAGTGCAAGATTGGAGCGGACTATGAAGGCCCAGCGGCCACCCCCTTCGCCGGCTGCATCCAAGTCAGCCAATGCCGCGTTGATAGCTGTCGTTGTGGCGCCCTGTTTGCCCGTCTCCCGATCAAACATGGCGCGAAAGAAAGAGAGCCTGCTGCGCAGCCATGCCGGCCAGTCGGGCTTTTCTAGACTGGCTGCCACGTCGAGCGCCGCGTACGCTGGCACGAAATCGCGCCGACTGCCAGCCCTGAATGCGTCTAGGCACAGTGCATGCGCCTGCATGCGCGGTTCGTGCAGCGCCTCCAACTCGACCGCTACGCTCTCCGGGCGTTCGGGCCAAGTATCCGATCTCCACCAGACTCCTTGTCCCCAATGAATCCAGCAGTACCGCAACTTCGCTGCGCCTTCGGGCGTCACCGGATTCATGCTCTGAGCGAGTGTGTGCCACCAACGTGGGCTTTGCGCCGACAAAGGCAGGAGAAGGCTCATCGGCGCAGCTGCTACCAGCAACTCGAGACCGGTGCACGGATCGCCATTCGAGTCGAGCGAGTTGTCGATAGCTTCCCGAAGGTTGTCGAGTTCAGTTTTCCGCGCACTCAGGAACCGATCCTCCGTCCACGTGCCACCGTAGAGGAGACCAGCGACTGCCCGAAAGTACGTGGAAAAGTATTTGGCATGAAGGAGCCGCAGCGTTGCCGTTTCCCCTGCTTGGGCAAGTTTCTCAATGGCGTAGAGCCGCATGCTCTCGAGTAGGCGCAAGCGGGATTGCTCACTACTCTCGGGCACGACCAGCGATCGATCGACCAGCTTGCCCAAAACTTCCAGTACCCGCGATTGGCTTAGTCCATCGCCACTGGCAACGTGCTGAGCGGCCTTAACCGTGCAGCCGCCACTGAAGACGCCCAAGCGTCGAAACACGGCCTGTTCTTCAACGTCGAGTAGACCATGGCTCCAGTCCAACACGGACCGCAACGTCTGGTGCCGCTTTTGATGGTCGCGCGGGGCAGACGTCAGAATGTCCAACCGCTGCGCGAGACGTTCGTGAACCCCCTCCACGCCGAGCAAGGGGACACGTGCCGCCGCGAGTTCGAGCGCCAAGGGCAGCCCATCGAGCTGGCGACAGATGCCAACGGTCCAAGCGACATTGCGCGCATTGAGTGCGAAGTGCCTGTCCAACGCCGACACGCGTTCGCAAAACAGTCGCACGGCGCCATACTCGATCGCTTGACCGACATCCAGCGTCTCGGGCAAGGCCAGAGGACCCAACCGGAACAGATGCTCGTCCGACAGTCCGAGCGGAAGTTGACTGGTTGCAAGAATGTGCGTTAGAGGCGCCTGCTTAAGAAGGGCTTCGGAAAACCCAGCCACCGCATCGATTAGATATTCGCAGTTGTCTAGCACGAGCAGCAGGCGCTGCGCTTCGAGGGTCGTCATGAGCTCGCCCAATGGCGGCCGGCGTCCGCTCAACGCGACGCCGAGCGCGCCCGCCACGGCGCCCGGCAGCGACGCGCCATCTGTCAAAGGCGCCAGTTCGACCAGCCACACGCCATCGGGGTAGCGCTGGCGGATCAAAGACGCGGCCGCTTCGGCCATGCGGCTCTTGCCAAGGCCACCGGCACCAACAATAGTGACCAGCTTATGCGCCTCGATGGTCGCTTCGAGCGCGTCCAGGTCGTTCTCGCGCCCATACAGTGGTGGCAACTCTTTTGCGAGGTTTGTTGGGACCTGATCGAACGGCGTCGGCGTATGGGCGACGGCTTCACTGCGCGCAGCTGAGCCGCCGATTAGTGCATAGCCACGCTTAGGAACTGTCTTGATGACCTGATGCCCGGCGGCACCGAGCGCGGCGCGTACATTACAAACAGCCTGCGTCAGCGAGTCGTCGGTGACTACCAGGCCGGGCCAGACGGCTTCAAACAACTCCTCCTTGGTCACCACGCGGCCGGGGTTCAACGCCAAATGGCGAAGAACTGCCCAAGCTTGCGGCCGCAAATCGACGGTCGTGCCGTTCGCGTCAAGCAGCAAATCAGTGCCCAAATCAAGCACAAAGCCTGCCGCCAGCGGAACCACCATTGAACCTGCTTGCAAGAATCCCGGCTTGTTCATCGACCCTCCGTTGCCGATCTCAGTAATTTTCGGCGTTTGATCAACCGGGCGCAAGGTGACGAAGCCTATGTCAACTGGAACGCGAACCATCAGACAAATTTGCTCTTGGTTCGTCAAATCTTAGGGGCTCTGAGCTATTCGAACTTCGAAGGAATGGTCGAGTTCGTTTGGTCGCGAAGACGTTTGCACCCGTTGATTCATGTTTGACGCAGGCCTATGACGTCGCAATAAGAGGTCGAGACCCATCTGCCATCTTGAGGGAATGCCAAGCAGCAGCCTTGGTTCAGCGTGCGCTCGATTGCGGGTACGCCATTACTGACGAACTGTTCAAGCTGTCGGGGCCTGGTGGAAGAGCGAAGGAATCTGAAAGCATTGTCGAGACTCGCTGTCCTGCTTTAAGTGAGTTCTTTGACAGACGACGGCGCGTCGTCAGGTCCAGTCCTCGCGGTCACGACTAAGTGCGACGGAGAGCTGGTGCATGGCATACGTCCTCTGACGACAGGCATGTATTGAAGCAGCCGTTGTCCACATAGTTGCCGCCTGGGAAAGTCGCTCGGCATTTTCCCCTGCAGTCAAATTCGCAGAGCGACTCGCAATCGGCCCAACCCTGTATCGGTGAGGTAACGGTTGCGATTAAGAGGGCGTTCCTCATTCAAAACGGGCCATGTTCCCCCTACTTAGCTGCACGCTGGCAACGGGGACTTCCGACAGCGTCACCTCAGACCGCTCGCCGCCGCCCGACCAGCCTGATTCAACGGCGCGAACGAACGCTGATCGATCCGAGTCGTTGGACTTCAAGCGAGCTTCGATGCGTCCAGAATCCGGGCCAAGCGAGTT
>NZ_JBPJZT010000045.1:3360-5474 GCF_051216375.1 Variovorax glacialis
GGAAGTCTCATACCTTGCCGCCACCCAGGAGCGCGACCGGCTCCGAACCAGCCAGGGCCATCTGCACCTCTGGGTACGTGGCGCGAAGCGCCTTGTTCTGGTTTCCAGCTTGCGCACCCTCTCGGCCAATTCAGTCGCCAAGACCGCGGCATAAAACCGTGCCTCGATGTTGGTTGGGTCGGTCAGGTCCAAGAGCTCTTGAGCGAGGGCACCGTGCTGCGTTCGCTGACAAGTACTGTCGCGAGAACCCACTTGTGGGCTTTGCTTGCGCGATCAACGCGCTCATGTAGCCAAGGTGAGACCCTTCGACCAGGACAAGCAGATGACCGTCTTGACCGCGCTCGTGAGCAGGTGGGGCGCAGCGAGCGTACGCCGCCATGCACTAAGTTACTGCTCATCCTCGTGACGCCAGTCAAAATTCCGTCACGGGGGTTCCATGCGGCTGAATTCCTCGGCATGCTCGTGGCCGCCACCTGACCTTTGAACGTCTGGAATTTTGCGATGGCGATTGGCCGAGAAGATGTGCCCCACCGGCTGTACAAGTATTTCGCTCCGGATAGGGTGAACGCATTGGACGACGCGATGCTCCGCTACACCCCGTTGTGCGCTTTCAACGATCCGTTCGAAGGTCGTCCTGACATCTCTCAGTTGACGCCGCCGGACGAAGTCATCAGCTCTCTGAATCCCGAATCATTAGCGAGCGCACTCCGGTCTAATTACGATCAACTTGATGACGCGACGAAAAGTACGATCCCCTATGAGACCTTCGTGCAGCTCTTCGACGCTGCGCTCAATGGAGCGGGAGGCGAGGTGGCTGCGGCACTTTCGGTCATTTGGGTCGGAATGAAGCGAAGGTTTCTGTCCTCCATGGATTCGTTTGTCGGTGCGCTATGCCTCACGGAGGAACCGACCAACATATTGATGTGGCCCCACTACGCGCAAAGCCATGAAGGCTTCGCAATTGAGTTCGACGCGCATCACGACTACTTCCACAGTCAGCGGTATCCCGAAGACGAGTTTTATCGTCTCCGACGGGTCGCCTATAGAAGAGATAGGCCAAACTTCGATTTCAAGGACGTGAATGGCATCATCGTATTCTTGGTGAAGAGTGCTGACTGGGCATATGAGAACGAGTGGCGGGTACTGCGACCTCTTGCTGAAGCAGATAGACGGATCGACATTAGCCCCTATCCGATCGACCTTTTCAGTTTTCCTCGCGACACCGTGAAGTCGGTGATCTTGGGCGCACGCGCAACACCCAAGACCCTCGCAGGCGTGAGAGATGTGTTGGGGTCGCATGGGGAATATCGCGGTGTTCGAGTGCGCCAAGCAATGCCTGACCCCACGACGTTTCGGCTCATCATCAAAGACCTTCCCAGCACCTAAGCATGGCTACCAATACCGCGCCTCACTACTGTCCGGTTAAATGATCAGCGCCGAGGCTGAAATCCAGCACTGGCGCGGGCTGCAGGCCTATTTTGTTTGGTGCCGATTTGAACTTCGATCGCGAGGAATGGCGTACTTTTCTGGGTCTGACACCCTCGGGGAGTACGCGTGCACATCGGCAAGACCTTGTTTGCTCAAGTCATGGAATTCGTTCCATGGACCAGCTTCGCTCGGAGCGGGGTAGTCGTCCTAATCATGCGGAGTGATACGGTCGCGAGAAGTTTTCCTTTAAACATCAACGACTTACACCGGCCCGTTTTCGCGCAGAGATGAGTACGGGTAAGTCGTTGTCGTGCATTGGGTTTCTTGCCCCGACCGTATCAAACTCCCATCGAAAGGACGATTACCCCGATTCGCCCTCGGCCATGAGGTCGCTCGCGGCTTCCTCGGCCATGCCCGAGAGTTCACTGGGATCGAGCAGCGCGTGGTGCTCGGACTTGGATGCTTCGGACGCCTTGGACGCCTTTGATGACGCCTTCGACGGCGGCACTTTCTCGGCAGATTTCTCGGCAGGTTTCTTCAAGCGACCTCCAGGGCATTGGATCGGTTATCGACGACGCAAGCCGTCCGACGAGCAACGTGTTTCCGTCATTTATCATATGTGCCATGTATGATGTCTTACGTACATCGTACATCATTTCCGATAATCTCTTATTATCGAAAGTAAA
>NZ_JBPJZT010000046.1:0-5193 GCF_051216375.1 Variovorax glacialis
CAGTTCCCAGGCGAGGCGATCGACGTGCGCGAGGGTGTCGTACTTCAGGCACCCTTCCTTGGGCGTCTTCACGATCACCGCGAAGAGGTCGCTGGAGAGCGAGTAGTTGTTCGTGACAAAGGCGTTGTCGCGGTTGTAGCGGGAGTCGGGCCGAAGCTCCGGCGCTCCGGGATCGAGATCGCCGACCTGCAGCTTGAGGCTCACCGCAAATCCTCCAACGGCCAGCGCCAGTGAGCCCAACACCGCGGCCAGCGCCCAGCTGCGCTTCGCTGCGAAGTTGTCGAGCAGACTCCAGAAGCGCCCGCCCCGTCCGGCCGCCTGGTCCTGCTCCACCTTCAGGCTGCGCTCGGCCGCTTCGGGACTCACGCCCACATAGGACAGCAGCACCGGCAGCAACAGCAGGTTGGTGAAGATCAGCACCGCCACACCGATGCTCGCGGTCAGCGCGAGCTCGCGGATGACGGGGATCGGGATCAGCATCAGCACCGCGAAGCCGACCGCATCGGCCATGAGCGCCGTGACGCCGGCCAGGAAGAGCCGCCGGAAGGTGTAGCGCGCCGCCACCAGCCGGTGCGTGCCGCGCCCGATGTCCTGCATGATCCCGTTCATCTTCTGCGCCCCATGGCTCACGCCGATGGCGAAGACCAGGAAGGGCACCAGCATCGAGTAGGGATCGAGCTCCAGCCCGACCAGCCTGACCAGTCCCACCTGCCAGAGCACCGCCACCAGCGAGCAGGCGAGCACCATCGCCGTGCTGCGCAGGCAGCGCGTGTAGCCGTACAGCAGCAGCCCGGCGATCACGGTGGCCGCGCCGAAGTACATCATCACCTGCAGGAGGCCATCGAGCAGGTCGCCGATGATCTTGGCGAAGCCGATCACGTGCACCTTCACGCCCCAGGGCTTGCCGTCGGGGGCGAGGCCGTGCTCGTACTTGTCGCGGATCTGGGCCTCGACCTCGCGCGAGAGCCGCCAGTAGTCGAGACGTCCGTCCTTGCCGTTGTCCAGCAGCGGCGCGACGATGGCGCTGGACTTGAAGTCGTTGGCCACGATGCTGCCGACCAGGCCCGCGCGGGCCACGTTCGTGCGCAGCTTCTCCACGCTGGCCGTCTTGCCGTCGAAGTTGTCGGGCATGACGGGGCCGCCCTGGAAGCCTTCTTCCGTCACCTCGGTCCAGCGCGTGGCCGGGGTCCACAGGGACTTGACCCAGGCGCGGTCCACGCCCTGCGTGAGGAACAGGTCGTCGTTGATGTGCTTGAGCGCCTCGAGGTAGCGGGCATCGAAGATGTCGCCGTTCTCGTTCTCCACCACCACGCGCAGCGTGTTGCCCATGCCGCGCAGTTCGCTGCGGTTCTGCAGGTAGTTCTGGATGTAGGGATGACCCACGGGGATCATCTTCTCGAAGCTGGCGTTGAGCGAGACGCGGGTGGCGAAGAAGCCCAGCACCAGGGTGGCGACGAGGCAGGCCAGCGTGACGATGAGGCGGTGGTTGAAAACGGCGCGTTCGAGCCAGTTGCCCGAGTCCCGCGGGAAATCGGCAAGCTCGCGCACGACCGGCATGCGCTCCAGTCCGGAAGAGATGGCCATTACTTGTCCTTGGAGGTCAGGTCGATGCTGCGCAGGCCGCGTGGCCCGCCGACGACGAGCGAGGTGGTGCTGGCGAAGGCGACCGCGGCGAGGGGCACCTGCGAGCGCAGGGGCGAGCGCGTGAAGCTGAGCCCGCCGTCGATGCTGAGCGCGATGCCGCCGGCCTGGTCGACCAGCGCCACGGTGCCGTTGGTCGCGACGGCGCCCGCGACGATGCTGGCGGCAAGGCCGGTGTTGACCGGGCTCCATGCTGCGCCCTCGTCGGTGCTCAGGAAGGCGTTGCCGCGCATGCCGTAGGCCAGCACGCCCGCCTTGGTGGACGCCAGGCCGAACAGGCTGCCCTTGTAGGGCGAAGGGAGTACGGTGAAGCGCTGCGCGCCGGCATCGAGCTTGAGCAGCAGACCGGCTTCACCGGCGATGTAGATCGCGCCGCGATGGGCGCGGACCGCGTAGAGGTTCAGGAGGTTCGGGTTGTCGGCGCGATCGAACCACGGCTCCCAGGTCTTGCCGCCATCGGCGGTGCGCAGGATCAGGCCGTAGGCGCCGACCACGAAGCCCTCGTTCGCGCTGACGAAGCAGAGGTCGAGGAAGGGCTTGTCGGGGCCGGCTTCTGCGTTGCGCTGGGCCTCGACGAGGAGCTTGCGGTCCTGCTCGGTGGCGTCGGACGCGGCGACGCGTCGTTGCATGTGGTCGAGGACCAGCGTGTTGACCTGCCGTCCATCGAGCAGCCGCGTCCAGCCATGGCCGCCATCCAGTGTGCCGAGCACGACGCCGTCGTGGCCGGTCGCATAGCCCACCTTCGCATCGACGAAGCTCACGGCCGTGAGGTCCGAGCTGACGGGCACCATGGCCTGCACCCAGAGCCGGCCGCCGTCCTCCGAATGCACGATGTGGCCGCGCTGGCCGACGGCGACGAGCCGGTCGCCGGCCCGCGCGATGCCCGTGATGAGCCGCTCGGCGGCCAGCGGACTCATCCTGGCGGGACGGTCCAGCACATCGCTGGCCGCCGCTGCTGCTGCTGCCACGGTGGTGCCGGAAGCCGCCAGCGCGCCCAGCGCCGCCAGCAGCATGCTTCTGCGTTGCACGTGAGCCCCGATCAACGCACGCCGGAGCCGGCCAGTGCGTCGGCCGACCAGGCGGTCGCCGACAACGGGTCCGTGTACTTCAGCCCGACGCTGTACGCACCCATCAGGCCCGTCATGTTGTAGCCACCGGTGGTGAAGTCATGGAACGACTGCCCCATGCTCGCCGGCGCCGGCACTTCGTAGGACGGGTTCGTGTAGACGAAGCCCGCGCGGTAGAGCTGGCCACGCGCGTCGTACATGTCCGACGCCACGGCGATCCAGCTGTCCTCGTCCACGTAGAAGGTGCGCTTGGCGTAGATGTGGCGCTTGTCCGCCTTCAGCGTCGCCTCCACCACCCACACGCGGTGCGGTTCCCAGCGCACGTAGTCCGGGTTCAGGTGGTTGGCCGTCGTCACCGCATACGGGTCCTTGGCATAGACCAGCTTGAAGGTGTTGTAGGGGACCAGCATCTCCTGCTTGCCCACGAGCTTGAAGTCGTAGCGGTCCATCGCGCCGTTGAAGACCCAGGCGTCGTCGTAGGTCGATGCGCCTGCCGCGCCGGGGTTGGGCGTGTCGTAGGCGATGTCCGGTGCGAGCTTCACGCGGCGCTGGCCGGGCAGGTACTGCCAGGCACGCCGTCCGTTCTTCATCGGGTTGATGTAGTCCTGCGCGAGCAGGGCTTCACCCGCGCGGCGTGCCGGTGCGGTGTAGGCGATCTTGGTGCGGAAGTAGATGTCGTTGTCGGCCGAGGCGCCCGTGCGCTTGGGGTCGTAGTACGGGTAGTCCATGTAGATCTGGCCCGTGGTGGCGAGCACCGCCTTGCCCGCGGAGTCGACGTTGATGGAGTCGTACTGGGTGTAGTAGCTCTGGCCGGTGTAGCGCAGCAGGTGGTTCCACATCACCTCGTTGCCGGTCTTGGGGATCGGGAACGGGATGCCGGCGAAGGTGCCTTCCAGGCCCAGGCCGTCGTCGGTGGTCTTCACGGCGGTGGCGTTCTTCACCGTGTTGTCGATCACGTACTTGGGGAAGGCCACCGAGCGGTGCGACGGGTAGACGTCCACGCGCATCGTCGGGTACTTCTTCAGCAGCTCCTTGGTGCCTGCCGTGAGCTTGGACTCGTACTGGGCCATGTTCTGCGCGGTGATCGCGTAGAGCGGCTTCTCGGCGGCGTAGGGGTCGGGGCGGATGCCGGAGCCCTTCTCGTAGCCCGCGGGCGGCGTGGTGAGGCCGCCGGTGTACTCGGGGATGGTCTTGTCGGCGTTGCCCGCGCGCTCGGCGCCGGTCTGCGTGAGGGTGCTGCCGAGCTTCTTCGCTTCGTCGGCCGCGACGGCAGCGAGGGCGGAATGGGCGGCGAGCGCGAGCAGCGCGCCGGCCCACAGGGCGCCGGTCTTGGGGCGTGTTGACTTCATGGGTTTGTCTCCGTTCGGTTGAGGTGAGGACGACTCAGAAGGTCGTCTTGAAGGTGAGCAGCACGTGCCCGCGGTCGGACAGGCTGGCGTAGGTGCCGTTGGGCACGTTCATCGCGCCGGTGGGTGTCGTGCTGTAGTCGCCGTAGAAGCCGACATAGCGCAGCGCGAAGTTGTACTTGGCCCGCACGTCGGCAGCGATGCCGATGCCGTAGGTGCCGGCGTTCTTGTTGCCCCCGGTCAGCACCGCCGAGTTGCCCGAGAGGCCGCCCGACCAGCTCAGCGGCAGCGAGATGTCCACGCTCGGGAACACCTGGTACCAGGTGGGCGTGAAGTTCAGGCCGAGGCCGAAGAAGTTCTTGCTGACCGCATCGACGTTGGCCGGGTTGGCGCGGTAGGCGTCGCTGCCCTTGAAGGCGCCGGGGTTCTGCGAGACGCTCAGCCACCGGCTCCAGATCAGTTCGGCGTTCCAGCTGGCGCTGTCGAACAGCGGCGTCTTCGAGACGGTGCCCAGCAGGTTGAACACGCCGTGCATGGTGTCGCCGCGCGCACCGGGCGTGTCGCCGCCGAGCTGGCTCAATTGCGCCAGCGAGATCGCGCCTGTGGCCGGATTGACCAGCGGCGTGGGCAGCACCTGCACCGGCACGCTCTGCAGCGGCATGTTGCGGCGGTAGCTCAGTTCGGCCCCGAGGCTCAGGCCCGCGACGTTCTTCGCGAGGCTCAGGCCGTAGATGTCGATGTCGCGGCCGTAGAAGGCCTGGTACTGGCCGACGTAGCCGGCCTGGATCATCGGCAGCGTGGCGGCGGCCGGATTGATGTAGCAGGTGCTCGGGCCGACGGGGCGCAGGCCGGCGCGCGAGCAGGCCGCGGCGGGCACGCCCGTGGCCACGGCGGGCATCAGGGCCAGCTGCGGCTGGATGTCGGCGGTGCGGCGGCCATAGAGGCCTGCGGTGCCGTCCAGCCACTCGGGGCTCCAACGTGCCGCGAGGCCGAAGTCGCCGGTCTTGTTGGGCTCGGAGTTGGTGGCCTGCAGCAGGCGCTGGCCGGGGCCGGCGATGAGCGTTTCGCCGCCGTGCAACAGGGCATCGTTGACCGTCAGGTAGCTGCCCGACTCCGGATAGCGCGCGCTCTCCCAGTCG
>NZ_JBPJZT010000047.1:0-4330 GCF_051216375.1 Variovorax glacialis
CCACCCTCAGGCAGTTGCAAATGGTCCGTCGGTCACGTCACCGAAATCATCGGTCACGTTCCCGAATTCGGCGGTCACGATGCCGAAACGGTCGGTCACGCTCTTCCGAAATACGCAGTGGACAACGCTACAGCCAATGCACATCTGAAAATGAGATTCGTCTTATGGACGCCGTGAGGATGGGTGGCGTAAAAGGTGCATTCCGCATAAGCCAAACGCATCCTCGCACGCACTCAATCCATGGATCGATTTGCACACACCACCTCGCTCGCCCCTGCGCTTTCGCAGCACCACTCTTCGCCACAAGAAATCATCTCAAACCTGGGACCCCGCCCGACCGTGGTAGACGTCGGCTGCTTCGGCTGGCGATTCGCCGAGTGCTGCGAACGAGTGCAGGGCCGATACATCGGTGTCGATCGCTCGCCTCCACCCAATCAGCCAACAACCGCGGAATTTGCCAGCATGGAGGGCGCACGGCTGAACGTCTCGAGCGACATCGCCGACTTCTCCGTCGCGACGCACGTCATCGAACACTTGTACGAGCCGGTTGAATTCATTGTGGAGCTTGGTCGGGTCACCCGACCCGGCGGAACCATCTTTTTGGAAGCGCCGAGTGAGCTTTCCACGATGACTCGTTCCTCCGATGACGTCGAGGATCATCGTTTCGATTCTTTCTGGGACGACCCGACACACGTGCGCCCCTATACGCCCGCCGCCCTCTACCGACTCGCGCTATCGGCTGGGATGCGGCCAACCTCCATCGGACGTGGCAACACCGGAGGCATCCCCGTGGCGTATATGACGGCTCGCGTTCCATACAGCGGCTCGATCGGAAGCCGATACGTGACGTTGAAGGAAGTGCCGTATGGATTCAAGGCTGCGGCGCAGGCGATCTGGCCTGATCGCCTCGCGTCCCTGATCGAGCAGTAACCCTCAAGAGTCGCACCTCGGCGTAGTCCTCAACATGAAGATCATGAGAATCGCGTCCGCTCTGCTGGTCGCCTCGCTAAGCCTCGGTGCGACTGCGGGCGTCGCCGCCAAGAGGTGCAGTCCCTCCAGAGCCGGCCGACACCCCGGGGGAATTTGCCGCCGCAGCGCAGAAACGCTTCTGGTATCCGCGGATCGTCTTGCGATCGATACCCGTGACGCGCTCGATCTCCCGTTGGCTCGCTCCGGCGGCCAACAAGGTCCAAATGGTCGTCTGCAAATGCGGCTTCAAGACATTCACTCCGTCACCCCCTCAGTGCTGAGGAGGCAGAAAGTAGCGTCTTGCCCGCAGGTGACACCGGCCGAGGCCGGAGCCGCCTACACCCTCACAGCTCGATGGCTGGGGTGGGGGAATTTACGTGTCGATGGGTGGGGGAGTTTGGGTGTCGTTCGGGGCGCCCACCAGCGCATGCGCCTTCATGGCCGCGGCCAGGTCGCCCGCGTTGTAGTCGCCTGCGGTGATGCGCACGCTGTCGAGCGCCTGGGCAATGGCATCGGCCTTTGGCGCGTAGTAGCGCGCTGGGACGAGGTAGCCTTGCTCGGTGAGCTCGCCGATCGTGGCTGCGCTCACCAGCCGTTGGAACCGCAGGCCCAGCCCTTCGCGCAGCGGCGTGGCGGTCAACCCCAGCACGCGCGCCTCGCCGAGGGACGACAGCACCCGGTCGTGCGTCTGGTGCCAGATGTGGCTCTCGTCGATGATGACCAGCCCGACGCCCTCGGGCACGCCGCGCGTGCGGATGGTCTGCGCCGTGGCGACGAGGATGCGGGCGTACTCGCGCACCGAGTTCTCGCCCTGCAGGAGGCCGACATCGTGGATGCCGTGACGGTGCAGCCGGTCACGCCACTGGGTGCACAGCACCTTGCGCTCCACCACGATCAGCACGCGACACCCGCCGCTGCCACAGTGCTCACCCAGTGCCAGTGCGATCTCGGTCTTGCCGCCACCCGTCGGGCAGTACAGCAGGACCGCACGCGCCCCCTCCCACGCGCGCATGACCTTGTCGAAGGCGCTCGCCTGGTAGGGTCGGAGTTGCAGTGCACTCATGACAGCGTCCCCTCGGATGCAGCTCTCCCGACAAGCTGCGGCGCAGGCCTCCATGCATGCGCGCACCACGCATCGGCATCGCCCCAGGCGCGCATCACGTCGCGTAGTTCGCGCTCCTCGCAATGCGCGTGCGAGCAGTGGAACGTCGGCCACTTTCCGCTGCCGTCGCATTCCCAGATGACCGTTGAAGTCGAACGCGGATCGCTCCTGCTGCTGTGCTCGTCCGCCCAGGGGCAAGCCACCGCGTGCTTGCCGGCGCCGAGCGCGCGGAAGTACGCGTCGTGGGCCTTGAACCACTGCACGATGTCCAGCGTGTCGTAGGCGCCTTGGCCTCGCGGCAGCGGCGCACGGCGAGCCCGCGCGACCGGGAGCGCCCGGACGCCGCCCGCCTGGACACTGGCCACCTGGCAAGCCCGGCGCACGTAGCCCTCGGCCAAGCGCTCCACTTCGCGCGGGCTGACGCCGCGCCAGGGCGACGGGATGCGCACGCTCGCGAGTCGGTGCGGTCGCTCGGTCGTTGGTGACCCACCCTTGCGGTTGGTGGTGCCATACAGCCGCCAGATGCGCGCGGCGTTGCGCACCGGCCGGTCGAACATCACTTCTTCGGTGGTGAAGTCACCCCACAGGCCGCGATACGCCGCATCGAGCATCTCCCGCGTTGCTTCGTTGGCGGGCAGGTGGACTCGGTACAGCGCATGGGTGCCGTTGCCGCTCGTGGCGAGCGCCGGCAAGGGCCAGCCCAGCGAGCTCAGCGCTGCGACCAGGCGACCGCGGGCCTCGGCAGCGAGCGCCAGTTCGGCGTCGCTGCTGGCCACGCCCTTGTCGCGCAGCGGATCGAAGTCGAACGGCAGGCGCACCACCACGGCCATGTCCGCGTCGCACAGCGCATCGCCGCCCATGCCGTTGGGCACCGGCAGGTCAGCACGCGGCCTGTTCAGCGTCGCGTAGAGGTTGCCTACCCCGGCGCGGGCCTCGATGTGCGTTCGCAGCAGCTCCAGACGGTTGAAGGTGCCGGACTGCCACCTGCCGTCGTGCTCGTGGCGCAGCTCGATGACCCCGGCATCGGCCATCGCCAGCGTCAGGTACCGGAAGGCGTCGCCAGTCATGGCCCCCTCCTGGTCAGGGTCGGGCTCCGAAGTGCGGGTGCTTTTGGGGAATCCCACCAGTACGGCTCCCCATACGACCTGAAGGTCTATATAC
Source organism: Variovorax glacialis (assembly GCF_051216375.1). Lineage (NCBI taxonomy): Bacteria > Pseudomonadati > Pseudomonadota > Betaproteobacteria > Burkholderiales > Comamonadaceae > Variovorax > Variovorax glacialis. The sequence goes on from NZ_JBPJZT010000047.1 coordinate 3,233, forward strand.
CTCCCCCGATTCGGGGGTAAGCCACTGGTCCCGATTCGGGGGTAATAGAACTCCTACTGGTCCCGATTCGGGGGTAGTACAGAAGCCCATTGCCCCCGATTCGGGGGTAAGGATTTTTTTTACTGGTCCTGATTCGGGGGTAAGGAAATTCGCTCCACTGGTCCCGATTCGGGGCCGCGCTCCTGGATCTCGCGCAGCAACACGGTCGCCGGAATCCATCGCGGCTTGGCCTGTTCGACGCGCATCCGAAGATAGCTCTTGAAATCGTCAAGCTTGCAGGCCCGCGCTTCGCGCGGACCGTACCGCCTCGCCGCTTCATCACGCAGGTATCTGCGCACCGTGTTGCGCGAGCAGTCCAGCTGCCTCGCGATCGCTCTAACGCTCTCGCCCCTTCGGGCCATGACTCGGATCTCCACTGCTTGCTCCTGGGTCAACATCAGCAGCCCCGAAATGGCTGCCATCCTCGCCCAGGTGGGTCAGTTTTACTTCGGCGCAGTGGGTCAGTTTTACATCGGCGCTAACACCTGTCCAAGGGCGCAGTGCTCACGCATCGCAACATCTTGCTGCCGCATCGCTGGCAGGCAGAGTCCGCCACGCATTGATCTCCGCGCCCGTCGTCAAGATGGGTTTGCCGGACGCATACAGGGTTCCGGACGAAAAGCAAGGCGAAGCCATCAAGGTTTTCGTGGTCAGGAGGAACGCTTCACTGACCGAAGACGCGGTCATGCGCTACTGCAACGACCAGCCGACCGGGTACAAACGGCCGAAACACATCGAGTTTCGGGCTGCACTGCCCAAGACGAATGTCGGCAAGGTTTTTCGTCGGCAATTGCGTATGGGTACGCAGATTTGAAGAATCGCGGTCGAGCAAAGTCATCATTGCGTCGGGCCGCCGTGGAAAATTGGAAAACTTGTTCGATTTCAGGAAAACGCCCGAACGCTTGAAAACTCGAAATCGACCGAACGGCCCAATCTAATTGAGCGTCGCAAAGCCAAAAAGCCCAGCCTTTGTGGGGCTGGGCTTTGAGGGGCTGTAAGAGCCTGACGATGACCTACTTTCACACGGGAACCCGCACTATCATCGGCGCTGAGGCGTTT
>NZ_JBPJZT010000048.1:0-4175 GCF_051216375.1 Variovorax glacialis
TGGACCAGTTCGACCATCTGTCGGCGGAACTCCGCCGGGTACGGAGGCTTCGGTGTAGGCATATCGGACTCCTTCATCCATAAGGATCGGGTGTCCGCGAAATCGGGTCAACTTCAGTGGCTGAAGGGCGGCCAGAGCGGGTAGCCCGAATGCAGAAGGCGCGCTTCCACAGCATGCCGAAAGAGCAGATGAAGGAGCTTGAGGGCTTGTCGCCCGACTTGTGGGACACGGTGTGTATGGCCTTCCTCGAAGACGTTCACTACATTGAAGCCGAGGCCGAGGCCACCGGCCCGCGCGAGGCTACCGGCAAGCAAGCCGTGGTCAACTCGCTCACGGCCGACTTGGAAGCCGCGCTCGGGCTCTGATTCAGCTCGCAACTACTACTCACTTGTGCGGCAAACTGTGTTGCGCGACGATTCGCGCATGGAAAAGGGGAAGTCACGGTGGGAAAAGCTCTTCTGGCTGATCGCGTCAGTCGGCTCTTTCTTGTCCACGATGGCAATCGCGCTCGTGACGGCGGAGGTCAGGATAGAAATCTCTGGCGAAGGCGATACCGAAGTCGATATGCACGTGCCCTTGCCCCCCTTGCCCCCCTTTTCACTTTCTGCCGCTGAGATCGGCCTGATCATTTCCGCGCTCACGCTCGCTCTCGCGCTCATAAAATTTCTGATTGCGTGGCGCAAAGAACGGCGCGAGGCGAAGGCCGCCGAACTGAGCATGGAAAAGACCCGACTGGAGATCGAGACGATGCGCCGGGACGCGGAGAAGGAATAGGCGCCCGCGCCGCTATGCTGGCGGCATGCACGTTGCCGTCTACGTGCTGCGCCGCCACGCAAGGTCTACCCCGTCGATCGCGGCCCGGCTGCGGAGCGTGAGCCGATCGACGTGATCGAGCCGCTGGTGTTCTGCCAGCGTGAAGAGGTGCAGGTCACGCGTCTCGACGCAGTCGGATCCGGCACTTTGAGCCTGGCGCAGTACGCATTGGTCAGACGTAACGGAGAAGGTCTCGCCCTCCCTCCAGCGTTCCCACATCACAGCCTTCTGGCTTTCCGTTTTGTAGATCCGAGGTCTCCGTTTCAACTGCAGCACTCGTTCTGCCAACCGCAGTCGCAATGTTTGGCATCGACCGCGCAAATCCGCCGCCCAAAAGCGACCTTCGATCCCACTCCAAAGATGCTATGTGGGACTACCCGAGCGAGTCCCGTTTGACTAGAACGGGATTTCCTTAACTTCTTGGCAGGAGATGGAAATGTCGACAACCCAAGCAGTCCCACAACGCGAGGATACGGCGATTTAGGGCGAGCTGTACATGAGCCTCGAGCTCGGCGACAAGTCCTGGAAGGTGACAGCGAGCGATGGCCACCGCGGCCCGAGCCGGTACAACGTGGACGCCGGCGACACGACCGCAGTTGCGCACTGCATCGGCCAGGCGCAAGAGCGCTGCAAGCTCGAGCCGCGGGCCCGGGTGCACTCGTGCTACGAAGCCGGCCACGACGGCTGGTGGCTGCATCGCTGGCTGATCGAGCAGGGTGTCGACAACATCGTGGTCGACTCCTCCAGCATCGAGGTGAACCGGCATGCCAGACGGGCCAAGACCGACCGCATCGATGGCGACAAGCTGTTGACGTTGTTGCTGCGCCATCATCGCGGCGAGCGTGTGTGGTCGGTGGTGCATGAGCCCACGGCCGAGGACGAAGACGCACGCCGCAGGCACCGCGAGCTCGCTCGGCTGACGAAGGAGCGCACCTCACACACGAACCGCATCGGCTCGCTGCTGGTGCTGCACAACCTGCGCCCGCGCGTCATCATTGGCGGGCGCGACTGGGCGCGCTGGTGGGAACGCAATCGCGAGCAGGTTCCGCCTGTGTTGCGCGCCGAGATCGAGCTCGAGAGCGCACGGCTTGCGTTGGTCAAGCAGCAGGTGAAGCTGATGGAGGCCGAGCGGCGCGAGGAATTGGCCGATGGCAAGCACCCACAGGTGGCGCAACTGGCCCAGCTGCGCGCCATCGGAGCCAAGGGCGCTTGGGTGTTGGTCAAGGAAGTGTTCGGCTGGCGGCGCTTTGCCAACCGGCGCGAGCTAGGTGGGTGCTTGGGGTTGGCACCCACGCCATATGCCAGCGGCGACAGCCAGATCGAACAGGGCATCAGCAAGGCCGGCAACAAGCGAGCGCGTGCGATGTTGGTGGAACTTGCCTGGAGCTGGCTGCGCCTGCAGCCCGACAGCGCTTGACCCAGTGGTTCAACCGACGCTTCGCTGCTGGCGGCAAGCGCATGCGCCGCGTGGGCATCATCGCCTTGGCGAGAAGACCGGCGATCGCGCTGTGGCGCTATCTGCAGCACGGCGAGATCCCGACCGGGGCTTTGCTCAAGCCGGCCACTGTCTGCAGTCCCGAGCAGCTCTGTTCTTGCATGGGGGGCCACAAGGATCGCATCATCATGATCAAAGGTCGACGCGCCCGCAAGGTCAGCGGGTCACTGCATAGTGACCGTTCCGAAAGAAGGGGCGCCGGTAACCGGGGTTTGCCAGTGCGCTTCGCGCGCATGCAGCATGAAGTGCAGGGCTTGCACGCCCTGCACGGATAGAAGTTCGTCCGAGCACTGGCTCGAACGCTCGCCACACCCCGACCTCGGATCAGGATGTATCACCCATGCCACGCCACTGTCTCATCCGCTCAGCAACACCCGGGGGCCGCCATGAAATACGGCTTCCTATCGACGCGATGCTAAAAAGATTTGACAACAGAGTCCCCATAGAAGTTGACCTTGAAGGCCGTGCTGATGCCAGTGGTGGCAGCTAACATCTCAGGTTTTGACCTCGGAAACGCCATGTCCGCCACGCTTCTGCTCCTGCAGCTCATCGTCATCCTCGCGGCTGCCCGCGTCTGTGGATGGCTCCTGCGCTTTGTAGGCCAGCCCAACGTCGTGGGCGAAATGGCTGCCGGGCTTGTGCTGGGACCGGTGGTAATGGGTGCCTTGTTCCCAGCGATCCACTTCCAGCTTTTCTCGAAAGACTCCCTTGGCGGCCTATCGGCGCTTTCAACGGTCGGACTGGTGATGTTCATGTTTATCGTCGGCGTTGAACTGCGCGCACACAAGGGCGTTCGCGAGCAATTGCGTTCAGCCGGGTGGGTCGGGCTGCTCAGCGTCGCGGCGCCCATGGCGCTGGGCCTCGCGATCGGGCCTGCGCTGCACCGCAGTTACGCGCCCCCCGGCATCGGAGTGGGGACGTTCTCCTTGTTTATCGCCGCTGCCTTGTCGATCACGGCATTCCCCGTGATGGCGCGCATCCTGAAAGACCGTGGGCTCACAAATACCCGCTTCGGTCAGCTCGCTCGCGTCCGCGGCGGTCGCGGATGCCTTCGCATGGATCGTGCTGGCATTCGTCGTAGCGCTGGTTGGGGCGGGCGAGGGTTATGGAGGCTTGGCGAAGATCGCCGCGGGAGTGGCAATTTTGCTCGGTGTTCTCTTTTGCGTCGTTCGCCCGCTTTTCGGGTGGCTTTTGCGATCCCACGCGCCAGGGGGTGAACCCAGCCTGCCCGCGCTTGCTTCGCTCATGATCGGTGTGTTCGCATCTGCCATGGTGACCGAGTGGCTTCACTTGCACGCAGTCTTCGGGGCCTTCCTTTTCGGTGCCGCTTTGCCCCGTGACGACCGGTTGCTGGACTCGCTCGCGAAGCGCGTCGAACCCTTCTCAATCGTCGTGCTGATGCCGTTGTTCTTCGCGCTCGCGGGCTTGAGCACGACGTCGAGCGCGTTCGCGGGCGGAAGCCTCGGGGCCATGCTGCTCGTGCTTGCCGTGGCGACGATTGGGAAGGTCGCAGGCGGCGCTGTCGGCGCCAAGATCGCGGGCTATTCGTGGCGCGACAGCCTGGCGACCGGCGCTTTGATGAATGCGCGTGGTCTGATGGAACTGATCGTCATGAAGATCGGTCTGGACGCCGGCCTGATCGGACAGGAGATGTTTACGATCCTTCTGGTGATGGCGCTGGTCACCACCGCAATGACGACGCCGCTCATGGCGTTCTTCTCCGGCGCGCATTCCTCCTTAGCTGCGGCTTCGCTGGCGCGTGCCGGGACTTCCAAAGGCGCGAGGATCGAGCCCATCGCCGTCGCAGGGGAAGAGTGCAGGGAGCGCAGCATCTTGATCGTGAAGGCGCCGGCGGGCTCGATCATTC
>NZ_JBPJZT010000049.1:0-3801 GCF_051216375.1 Variovorax glacialis
CGACGACGCAAGCCGTCCGACGAGCAACGTGTTTCCGTCATTTATCATATGTGCCATGTATGATGTCTTACGTACATCGTACATCATTTCCGATAATCTCTTATTATCGAAAGTAAAAGGCGCAAGAGGAGCAGAGCATGGATTCCAGAAGTTCGAGCGTTGAAATTCAGCCGCGCAGCGGCGGCCGCGGGATCCAGGAGGCGCAAGTCTGGGAAGCCGCGGACACGCTGTTGCACGAGGGCCTGCGCCCGACCATCGAGCGCGTGCGCCAGAAGATCGGCAGCGGATCGCCCAACACCGTGAGCCCCATGCTCGAGCGGTGGTTCTCCACCCTTGGCAAGCGCCTGGAGGGACGCAGCGGCATCGTCGTCGAAGGCGAGGGGGAAAAGCTTCCCCTGGCGATCGTGCAGGCCGCCCACCGGTTCTGGGAAGTCGCCCGTCGGGAAGCTGACCAGGTGCAGGTCCAGCGGACCGAGGCCGCCCGCCGAGAACTTGAGCTCGAGCGCGGCGCCCTGACCGAAAGAGAAGCAGACCTTCAGCAGCGCCAGGCCTCGTTCGAGCAGGCCCGCATCGCGCTGGATGAAGCGCTGGCATCCTCCCGCCAGGCAGTCACGGCCATGGAGGCCCAGATGCACACGCAGCAGCAGGAATCCGCTCGCCTGCTCAGCGACTCGGAAGCCGAGGTTCGGCGCCTTCGCAAGGCCCTCGAAGAGGCTCTGGCCAGCAAGGAAGCCCTGCGCGAGAAGTCCGCGATAGAACTGGAAGCGGCGCACCGCGACGCCAAGGAAGCCGAGCAGCGCCATGTCGCCCACGAACGCCGACTCCTTGCCGACGTCGATCGCGAGCGCGTGGCGGCGCGCCAAGCTGCATCAGACCTTGCAAAGGAGCAGAAGGCCCGCGCTGTAGATCTGGACGCTGCACGCGAGTCACGCGAAGCAGCCACGCAGGCGCTACGGGCCGAGAAGGCCGCGCACCGCGATGCGGCCACCACCTGGTCCCGCCAGCAGCAGCAGGCCCAGATTGAACTTGTGACCTTTCGAGAAAAGGCAGCTGGGGCAGAGCGCCGCGCGACCGACCTTGCCGCCCAGTTGCAACGCCAGCAAGAGCGGGCCGAGCGGGAGATTGCGCAGTTGCGCGAGAGCCAGGCTGCGACAGCCGCTGCGCTGCGCCGGATCGAGGCTCAGGCGGAGGGCAACAAAGCAGCGCGCTCCGCGCGCGCTGGAAAGTCGTCCAAGTGAGGCACACCAACTGTCCGGCTGCCACCGCAGCCTTGAGGAGTCGTCGACATGCTGGACCGGAAATCGCCAGTCCCGGCGAGGCACACGATCAGCCGCTGCTCCTCGACAGGATGTCGCGCCCGATCAGGCGGCCCAAAGATCGCCTGGTTGGCGTTTATGCCAGTTCCTTGACCTTCGCCAGCGGAAGGAACAGCGTCAACGGTGTGCTCGGCATTGCAATAAATCCATGCTGCCGATAAAAGGATGCTGCGGCGTCATCCTTGGCATCCACGACAAGGGCATAGGCGGCGATCTCCGCACGTGCCGCCCGGCCCAACGCGTCAGCCAGCAGGGCGGCACCCAGGCCCACTCCATTGAAGGCCTTCGCGACGGCCAGCCTGCCCATGCGAACCACAGGCACGGAAGGATATCGCGGCAGCTTCTTTCCAGTGACCGCTGGCAGGTCATGCAGAAGCACGCTGGAGGATGCCAGGGTGTAGTAGCCCGCGATGTGCTGAACCTTGTCAGCAGGCACCGCCACGAAGCAGGCGGTGATGCGGCGGCGAACGTCTTCGGTGGCCTGCTGCTGTAGGTAGCGGTTCAGCGCTGCCGAATTGCTGTCGAAGCTGGCGCGGTCATGCGATGCGTCAAGCGGTGCAACACGAAACGGCGCAGCCTTGCTCATTCAGCGCGTAGCAGCTTGCGATGACGGGTGAATGCACGTTTCAGAGCCGGGGTGGCCTTAGGAGGAGACAGCATCGCCTGGGCGAAGCATTCCTGGTCAGCCAGCGAAAGACGGATCACTTCGGCTTGGGTGATGGCGTTCTGCGCGGCGTCCTGCACCGCCGCAACTACGAAGTCGGTCATGGTGCGCCCCTGCAACTCGGACGCGCGCTTGAGCATCGCATGCAGCTCGGTGCTGATCCTTGCTTCTAGACGGGCAGTAGCGGCGGATGTCATGGCGGTGCTTCCTCCTAGGCTGAAGGCATTGTACGGCAAATTGCCGGTTTCAAGGCGGACAGGCGGACAGGCGTTCGGCCGGAATCTCCCTCCGGTTCCAGCGGGTGGCAGAATTTCGACTGGAGCCACATCGTCCAATCGGAGTGCACCGTGCTGATCTCCGCCACTGTCAGAAACTCCCAGGACCGGCACGAAGTCTCTGTGCGCACGGGCGAAGGCACACAGTCTCTTGTCGTGCCCTCCAAGCCTTCTGGCAAAGGCTCCGCGGTCAATGGTGGCGAGTTCCTCATGCTCGCGCTGGCGACCTGCTACTGCAATGACCTTTACCGCGAGGCAGAACGCTTAAATGTCCCCGTCGAAGGGGTCGTGGTCGAGGCGACAGCGGATTTTCCTGGCATCGGCCTGGCGGCCACCGGCATTCAATACGAAGTCAAGGTGTCTTCACCTGCGACGCCTGAGGACATCGCGGACCTGGTGCGGCAAACAGATGCGGTGGCGGAAGTTCACAACACCATTCGCGCGGGGGCTACGATTACCCTTTCGAGGGACCACGCTGAACGGTGAATTGCCTCTCGTATCCAGGACATGTGGTGCCATCCACACAATGTCCGAGAATCCCAATTTTTCTGCGATCCAATGAGAAATTCCAACTCACGCGTCGCTATGCCAGGCAACATCACTGCACATCACAAGGACAAGGGGCGAGACACGGTGAAAGTGCTGCTAGTCGACGACTCCGTGGCCATACAGAAGAGCTTCGGCACACTGCTTCAGGCAGCGGCAGGAGGCATTGTCATCAGCTATGCAGAGGACGTGGCGAGCGCGCTTGCAACCATCGCCTCGAATCCTCCGAAGCTCATCGTCCTGGACGCTAAGTTGCGTGGAGACGACCGAGGAATCGACGTGCTGCGTTACGTCACCCAGCGCCATCCGGAAATCAAGGTGGTCATGTTTTGCCAGTTCGGCTGGCCCTCCGCGCGCAAGACCTATATCGATGAAGGCGCCCTAGCGTGCTTCGACAAGGGGATGGAATTCCTGCAGGCGCGGGATTACATCGCTCAGCTTGCGAACGCCGAACCCGCGGGGGAATAAGGGCCGACTCCCTGGAGATGTGGTGCCCTGGGGCGAAGCAAGAAACAAGAGTTGAAGTTTCGATGGCCGCTGAGCGACCTATCGAACAAGCCAAAGGATGACGGATTTGGATCTGCGAGGCGGCTGCCGACCAGCAGATTCTCAGAACGATCGGGACCCACTGGCTTCTGATGCACGCCAGCGCTCGAGCACCCACACGGTCGCCCACGCGTACAGCGCCACCCCGACGAACAGGCCGACCCGGATGGCCGAAGCGGTGTAGACGTCCTTGCCGTTGGCGCTGTCCTCGATGGCCGGGCCCAGCAGGATCAGCATGGTCACCAGGGCATTGCTCCAGAACGTCGGTGCAAACGACGTAGCCTTGACCCCGAACAGCCTGGCGCCGGCCCAGAGCGCGGCGGCCGCCATCCAAAGAATCAGCATCCACAGGTTCGGCCGCAGCGTGAGGCCGAACCAAAGCAGCGCCGCCATCAGCGCGCCCATGAACGTCGAACCCACCAGTTCCCGCCCGGCCGAACGGGCGTTCGCGGAA